>JABGOU010000019.1 GCA_018645325.1 Desulfobacula sp. | reverse complement strand
ACAAAGCCTATTTTATGCAGTCTTAAAGAGGCAAGACTTGCCTGGTTCATATCTGCAAAATTATTATTGTCAACAATTACTCTTCCTGAATCAGGCAGATCAAGTCCGCCTATAATATTCAGCAATGTTGTTTTACCCGATCCTGAAGGGCCTGCAAGGGCAACAAATTCAGCCTTATCCACCATAAGGTCGACACCACAAAGGGCATTAACTTTTACTTTTCCCTGGCTGTATGTTTTTTTGATATTTTCTGTTTCAACAATTGCCATATTTTTCTCCATATTCCGGGGTCAGGCTTGCGTAGAAATTCTGGGGTCAGGCTTGCGTAGTTGCATTTACGGAGCAATAACGCCACTACGCAAGCCTGACCCCACAGATGCTGACCACATTTAATTTTTTGTCATGGCCTGGGTTGGTGTAACCCTGGCAGCTTTTAAAGCCGGATACAAGCTGACTAAGATACCTAAAACAAGTACCACAAGTCCTGCCACAACTACATCCTGTACCCAGATTTCAGGAAAAAGTTTTCTCGGGATTCCCCACATTTCCGTGCCTGCTGCCAGGGCTGATAAATCAATCCCTTTTTTTGCAATGGCGGCAACACTTAAAAATCCCATTATATTTCCTGCCAGTATTCCTAAAACCAAAAGGAAAAAAGCTTCCGTCACAACACCTTTAATAACCTGGAAAGGTCTCATTCCGAGGGCCTTCATCAAACCAAATTCCCTCATTCTTTCAAAGATGGCCATAAGGGTTGTATTAACAATACCAAAACCCATTGCAATAAAAACCACAAAATACCAGATATAAAGGAAAAATCCCGACATCTCAAGATATGCTTTTATCATGGGTAAAACCTGCTGCCAGGTTTCAACAGCAAAGGTATCATCATCCAGAGCATCGATTATTTTTTTTGCAGCCAGGGTTTCTTTTCTACAATTAATATCAAGTATTGGAAGCAGTATGGATATCTCTGATATTGAATTGCCCATTTTAAGCATCCCGGCAGCCTGGGAAATAGGGACAAAAACAAATTGTTTTTCAATAGCTTCAGATTCTGTACTGAAAATTCCTACAATCCTGAAAGCTCTGGATGCAATCTCATTTTGGGTATCCTGGGACATGAGAATAAGCTTATTACCGATCTTTGTATTAAATTTTTTAAGGAATGCTTTTCCTACAATGATCTTATTTTTATCATCCTCTAAAAGAAACCGCCCTGATATCAAGCTCTTACCAATAAATGAAATTTTTGCTTCCTTTTCAGGTTCTATCCCTACAAGACTTACTCCGCCCGAGTGCCTGGCATTGGAAACAATTGCATTTACCCTTACCCTTTTTGTCCAAAGGGCGCCCGGATCATTGATTGCCAAAATGGCTTTTTCAAGTTTTTCAATATTATCCATGGAATGATCAACAACTGGGTCATTACGATAATTTCTGTGATGGATCTGGATACTTCCTGTCAGGAAGGAAATGGAATTTCTCACCATCTCGGTTTCCATCCCCCTCATGAGTGAACCCAGAAAAATCATGCTCCATACACCTATGATCACTGCCAGCAGAATTACAATGGTTCTTCTGGGGTTTCTCCAGATATTTCTCCATGCTAATATTAAATACATAATTTTTTATCTCTTAAACATTGGCCATGGCTTTAATCGGGTTTAATTTTCTTATCTTTAAAGCCGGAAAAACAGAAGATACAAAGGTAATCAATAATACAACCAGAGGTCCTGCTGAAGCTGAAATCAGGGATAGTTTCGGATATAGCCTTTCCGGGATTCCGTATTCTTTAAGTATGTCTTCCGTGCCGGCAATAAAAATTCCATGTTTTTGAAAATACAGAGTTACAAGACTTCCTAAGATTATTCCCAGACCAATCCCTACAATAGTCATGCAAATGGATTCAAACATGACAAGTTTTGTAATTCTTGAAGGAGCTGTCCCAATTGCCATCATTACGCCGAATTCCCGGGTTCTCTCCAGTATGGCCATTAAAAATGTATTGAAAATGCTGAAGGCAACAACTATGACAAGGATTATATACATGATGATGCCGCTTACAAGATCCATTTGTATCCCCTGTAACAGCCCCGGCATGATTTCCATCCAGTCCGGAACTGCAAGCAAATCATCTTCTTTAGGGTTTAAAAAAATATTCTGGATTTTTTGTTTTATCATGGATACCTCCCCAAGGGAGTCTGCAGTTATAATAGCTTCATGAACAGTTTTTCCCATTGAAAAAATTTCCTGGAACCCTTTAAGTCCCATCATGATAATATTTCGGTCAAACTCATCAATGCCGGAGTTAAAAATACCTTTTATGGTAAGAACTGCAGCAGCGATTGAACCGTCTCTACCCTGTCCAAGTATGGTAATCTCATCATTGATATCTACTTTTAAATTATTTGAAAGGTGTTCTCCTATAAGGGCTGTATAATCATCATTTTCTTCTATATAACCCCCTTTACGAATCAGGGATTTTATGGTTGAAACCCGGGACTCCTTAATTGGATCTATTCCAGTCACAACAACCCCATAGGTTCTTTTATCAGAGGATACAAGGCAGAAGGCGTTGGTCCTGAAGGTGTAGGTATCAATCCCTTCTATCTTGTCAAGAAATTTTGCGATCTTATCAGGGTCTTTAATTACAAGATGTATTTTTTTATCATTAAGATATCCTTTTGCCTGGATCTGAAGATGGCCTGTACTGATCTTAACAGAAGTATTAATCATGGTTTCATAACAACCCAGCTGGAAAGAGAGCATAAACACAAGAATAATGCTTGCAAAGGCAATTGCTGAAATAGTAAGGAATGTCCGGCGAGGATTCCGCCATATATTGCGCCACGCCATTTTAAATTCAATTGACATGCAGTATCCCCTTAAATCCCTGGATTTTTAAGATTGGTCCTGGTAAAAATATTTTTGCTCAAACTTTTTTTAAAATCAATCTTCTCGTAAACAAACTGGGTATACTCGTCTTTAGCATCTGATTTCTGCATTTTCCATTTTAATGGGAAAAGTTTGTCTCCTGCCATTTGGATATCCCATGCCGTCATTATTTTTACGGCCTTAAGATCTTCATCAAAAAATTCTTCACTTAAAAGGATATTGTCTTCACGTACGACAAGTTTGATCATGCCCCAGATAACCGGGGCTTCGGGTTTGGGCATTGATTTTATAAAATATATTTTTTTACCCTGATCAATTTTTGTGTCTTCTAAAGTATGCACATAATCTTTGATAAGGCTATCGCTTTTTGCAAGGTCGTTGTTGGAAAAATCCGATCCCTGCCAGCCTTGAGACATCATGGAAGGAGGAAGTTTGATAACCCGGTTTACTTTTGGGTTATACATCCACATTCCTTTGTCAATTTTAAGGGTGCCGTTTCCTTTATCTTTTGCAGGTCTGGTAATAACGAATAAAGAGTCAGATTCGCCCCGGGTCCATGTCTTGATGGTCATTACGCGCTCCCAGTCAGGACGGTGAACGGTCATGATTATAGTTGAGACACAGGCTTTCCCCCGCCAATAATCAAAGGCATTTTTTACTATGGTTTCAGCCGTCATCCGGGCATGTGCTTCCAGTCCAAAAAAGAGTATTCCCACGATCAATATGGCTTTTTTCATTTTGCCTCTCTAATCTTAAATAGAGCGTCCTAAAAATGTTTTCATGATTCTGTAATTTGAGAATAAACACATGATGAATTCTGTGTCAAGGATTCTGCTATTCCTTGTTTGTCTATCCGCAAAAAGTGATTTAACTCCTTTTACACTAGTTATGGCAGGGTGTGGGCAGTTAAGGTATTGTATTCAAAATATCGTTTCTTATATCAATAATTTTGTTGAAACTATTCCCTTTATCAGTACTTTTATAAAGGATATATCCACTTATGATAGCGTAAACAATATCGTTATTGGAAGGAGCAAAAACAATATCCGATACAGGATGATTTAAATTTTCCAAAATCGGGGTGCTGGTTTTCAGTCCATCCGTGGAAAGATAGAGACTGTTATAGGTGCTGTACAAAACCCGGTCCGGGTCTGATGGACTCATGGCCAGGGCATATCCGGAAGAATAAATAGGCAGTTCTGTCCAGTTTTTCCCTCCATCCGAAGATTTTGCTATTTTCATCAAGTCTCTTTCAACAGCATATATCACATTGCCATCACTTGATACATCAAAGTAAGATACGTGTTTGTTTATCAAAAACGGTGCAAACTGCTGCCAGGTGTTACCTCCATCCAGGCTTTTTACAAATCCGACATTTAAGCTTAAATCATTATTATTTAATCCAAAAGTATAGACTGTATTTGTTGCGGAATTTGGTTGTATGATTGTCCTGAATTCATTGTAATTGTCATCATTATGGATTATTATTTTTGACCAGGAATTCCCTCCGTCTATTGTTTTTAACAATCCGCCCTCAAAATACTTTCCATCTACATCTGTCCCTGTGAAAGATGGATATCCACCTGCAGCGGCAATGATTGAAATATCCGGGTCCAAAGGGCTGACATAGACTGAAGTGACCCTCGCGTTTTTTATCCCGCAATTTTTTCTCTGCCATGTCTGACCCTGGTCCACACTTTTGTATACACCGGCATTTGTGCTGGGATAATTTCCGTATAAGGGGCCGGGAGATTCCACACTAGCTGCATAAATGATATCAGGGTTGGCAGATGACATGGCAATATCATATATTTCCGGGTATCCCCATTGTTCATGGCGTAATCCCTTTCTAAACCTGTTCCAGGTTAATCCACCATCCATGCTCTTTACAAACCCATTACGCTCCGTGCCGAGTATCACAATATCTGGATTGTCTGGATGTATAGTTAAAGACCTGAATGGCGAATCATTATCTGCCCCATTACTGCCGGGCCCTGAAGGACCGGAAATAATTGTATCACCATTTCCTGGGTCATTGTCTGCACAAGTCTGGTTTGCCGGCGTATTTGTGCTGTTGTCATTTGACGAATTATCGCTGACTGTGATGGTCACTGCATCAAACCAGTTGTTATCATTGGTTTGATCAGGGGTGTTGTCAATGCTGAATTTGATCAGATAATCTCCTTGCGGGAGGAGACTATTAAAAATAGTGAATGCCGGTAAATAAAGCAGTGGGTGCTGAATTGCCTGAATGTTCCCGGATGTCCAGCCACCTGGATTTACCCAGGAAAACTGGCCCATGGGGGTATCGGCAAGAATCCACCAATCAGCCATCTGACCTGTCTGATCACCGGGTGACAGGCTGATACTGATGGTAATCGTATCGGTTGATGAAACTATTACAGAGGAATCAGAGCCATTGACCTTTATATCAGGGACAGGATCTTGACTCCCTGTGACGGCATTGCAGGGCAATAAAAAAGAGAGTTGAGTTATTAAAAAAAGAAAAATAATTTTTTTCATAGTTCCCATCTATTGGAAAGGTATGCTGATAAATTCTATTTTAGCACAGAATTTATTATAAATCATTTTATTCTCAAGCTGATTTTTACAAACGGCTATTCAGGATCTAATAATTTTTTTCTGTTTTATTGCTTATCCAGGGCAAGGGCAAGCCGAAAGCCAAGAAGGTTGATCGAACCTTCCGGGTTGCCATAGTATCGGACAGCTGAGGGGCAGCCCTCTGAATCATTGACCCAGCTTCCACCCCGTATAACACGAGTTGATCCCGATGATGGACCAACCGAATCCGTTACAGATCCTGAATTATAGCTGCCATACCAGTCCTGGCACCACTCCAGAACATTGCCATGCATATCATATAATCCCCAGGCGTTGGGCATTTTTTGTGCAACTGGGTTGGTCATAGAATTTGAATTATATGTATACCAGCCCATGGCATCAAGATTTGGATCATACCCAGATCCGGTTGCTGTAATTGCCCCGTTGGCAAAGGATGAAGTAGAGCCTGCCCGGGCAGCATATTCCCACTGGGCCTCTGTTGGCAGCATATACGTGCCTTCTCCTTTTTGATTCAATTTTTGAATGAACACTTGTGCATCATTCCAGGAGACTTGCTCCACAGGACAATCTGAGCATTTGAAAAACGATGGATTGCTGCCCATCAAGGCCTCCCACTGGGACTGGCTGACTTCCGTGGTTTGCATGTAATAACCCTTGGTCAGAGTCTCTTGATGTAGAGTCTCATCGCCATTCATACCCGGTTTATCCAAAGTTGAGCCCATCATAAAGGCTCCTGGAGCGATGTAAACAAAGTCCATACCCAGGGAATTGGAGCTGGTACTGGGATTTGTCGGAGTTGTCACGGGGGTTCCTGAAACTTCAAAGTCAAACATTGTAAACTTTGATGGCATTTTATTCCCCATAGGATCAGATCCAAGAACAGTCCAATACCAGGTGCCTGCCGGCATTGACTGCCATGTTGCAGCATCCATTGTCAGAAGATTAAAGGTTAGGTTTGAAAAGGGAATAACAGGAGAAAATGATGCTCCATCCACTCTTGCAAGAATTAGTTCATATTCGGCAACGCCTGAATAAAGATCCCATTTAAATACGGGTGGTGAATCAGACAGGTTAAGTTCAGATCCCGGAGCAGGGCTGGTCATTGCTATTGCTGTACTAGATAGAAGCTTAAAACTACAGGCATATTTATCCGGAACCAAGGATTTATATGTAGATCCAATTAAGACGTCTGAACTATTATAGGCTTCAATTCCCCATTTTATTTTATACAATGCCATTGAATCCCATGTTGCCTTGTCAAGCGGGAGATTGTAAGTCATTCCAAGGAAAGTTTCAGAAAATCCTGGGGTGGCTGCTGTTGGTGGCAAAAACAAGGTTCCACTCACCTCTGGAACGAGCTCAATTGATATTGGAGCCATGGTAGAATTGATCAAGTCATTCATTTGAAGGGTGAGCAAATATTTTGTTGCATCTGTTATTTTACTGAATGCGAATGCCAACTGGCCATTTGCAGACCCGAAACTGAGTGTTTCGTTACTGGCCGGAGCTATGGTATAAATCTGACTGATTGAAGTTGAATTTGTGGAGGGTTCTGATACAGGGGTGTAAGACCCCTCCACCTTTACTGCATCTATTGCCTCATTCCCAAAAAAAGAATCAGCCATTAAATTATGTGAAAAAACCAAATCGACTCTATAGAGTAAGTCACTGCTCGTACCTTCAATTAAAATGGCGCCATCCCACAAAATCTTTATATCATTGCCTTTCCGGGCGATGGTAACCACTGCAGAACCAGAAGAACTTAAGGAATCTGGTCCCGTATCATATTGGTTACCTTCTATCATACCATATCCTGCCCCTTCCGAATTAATCCATCCATCTGAAAACCCTGCCTCAGCGATTTTTGTACCATCCTGAGCATATGCTTGAATTATCACGTTCTGAACAGCCTTGACATTGTTTTCTGAGTCCCATGAAAATTTAAAACTAATGTTAAAGTCTGATAGCGGAGTGATATACTGGGTTAGATTAACGCTGGCCCATCCCGGGGCAGTAGTTATCATATCTGTGACTTTTAAGCTGGTTCCGCTTTCTGTATAAGACCACCCTGTGGCTTTTTCAAAACTGGTTGACCAGGAAGGATCCAATGTATTGTCATCAAAATGATCATTTATGACTATACTATTTGCCCCGGCAAGTCCAAACATTCCAAGTATAAATAATCCTGCAGCTAATCCTACAAAGAGTTTCTTTTTCATTTCTTTTCCCATATTAAAAAAACTGAATATCCTGAAACCAATCTGACTATCGTTCCAGCCGGAGAATTTTATCCCTGTGTTTCACCATTCCTGGTTTTGCATTTGATTATTATTTGCACGAGTAATCTTTAGCAATGCTGAATTACTTGGTCAATAGATAAACTCATATTGTTTAAAATAAGAGGGAGTAAAGGCTATATATATACAATAATTTTTCTATGCAGATATCTTTTCAGTCCTTATAAACTGTACAAAAACAAGAGATATAAGACTGAAGAAAGCTCCGACCAAAAAAGGGATTTTATAATCGACTATCCATAACAATCCTCCTATTACGGGCAGGATCACGGCTGCAATATGGTTTATGGTAAACCCAACTGCAGCACTGGATGCAATATCCCGGGGATCAGCAATTTTTTGGAAATAGGTATTAATGGCCGTGGAAAAATTAAAAAACATGTGATCAAGGATATATAAGATTGCGACTAAAGATCTTGAGTCAACATAAGCATAGGAGATAAAAACCAGTATAAGGAAAAAATATTCCATTGAAAGAAGTTTGCGTTCTCCATATTTTACGATAAATTTTCCGATTAAAGGATTGATGAAAAAATTGATCCCATTGTTTAAAAGAAAGAGCAGGGTTATATCCTGAACTGAAAATCCAAATTTTTTTACCAGTAAAAATATGGCAAATGCCATAAAAATCTGTCGCCTCGCACCTGCCATGAAAGTTAAAAAATAATAGAGCCAGTACTCTTTTTTCAATACCAATTGTTTTTTCTGGGGAATGATATCTTTTTTTGAAGGATTCTTTGTGATGGCCCATAAACCGCAGACTATGATTATACTGCCAAAAATAATATACATGGTTTTATAGCTTAATATTGGAGCGATCAAGAATATAATGATGCCGACCACAACACTTGCACCTGCGGCATAGCTTCTTTGTGCGCTTAAAACAAGAGGGGATGAAAGTTTGTCAAAATACTGGAGTGTCAGCGACTTGTTTGTTGTTTCAAAATAGTGGAACCCGAAACTCATTATCATAGTTGTTAAAATAAGGCCGGAAAAGCTTGGTAAAAATCCGGTTGCAAAAAGGCCTGCCCCAAGGATGATAATAGACAGGGCAGACAATTTGTGTTCTTTAATGATTAAAATCACGTAGGTGACAAGTAAAGCAAGAAATCCCGGAATTTCACGAACAGACTGCAAAGCCCCTATATGGTGACCGTCAAGGCCTACAACATTAACACTGAAATTGTCAAAAAGGGTTTGCCAGCATTGAAGCCCTGCTGTGGAACAAACACTTAAAACAATCAGATAGAAATACATCTGTTTTTTTTTATAATCAGGCATTCAGCGATCTTTTTCTATTTAATTTTTTCTATTATTTTTTCAACTACTTTTTCAGCAGTATCCCCAAACAGGGTTTCAACTTCAATGAGATTTAGATATTTATCATCCCACAGGATATTATCACTTTCCAGTATCCAGTCTTTAAGCCTGTTATATTTGCCGCCCAGAGCCTTGATCTTTTTTAATAGCGAGACCTCACTTGAAGTATTAAAACTTATATTTAAAGACAGGATATATTCAATAATGTTGGGGGTGGCAGGGTTTGAAGAAATACCCGGGATTACCAGAATATTTTTATTGTCTTTCCTGCCTTTTCCAATATAGACATTTCCTTCTCTTACAATAATATTTTTAGTTCCTTTTAGTCTGGGATCTGTTTCCACTCTTGAAGTATCGTCTTTTAAGGCCCCGGTTTTATTTTCTATTTTTATTTTGGTCTCAGCCGTGACCTCGCCTAGCAGGCTCAGGCCTGAAATACGATATAGAAATGCACCTTTGACTTTGGAAATAACTTCCTGGAGGTTTTTGATCACCAGAACATTTTTATTGGTAATCTGGGACAATTGAATATTATTGGCAGCAAGTGCATCAAAGATAATTCCCTCAAATTTTTCACTGATTCTGCTGGTGCCGACAGTAACTGTTTTGGCCTGGTGTTTTATGGCATCAACCGGTCTTGCCAGGGTGTTTATGGCGTGACCAATATTATCAAAAAAAGCATTTATCATATTGGAAGGAGTGCCTTTTACTCCAAAATCAATTTCAAAATCAGAAACCGGCAGTCTGCCTGACAGATATTTTAACAACAGGGTGATATTAGCAACGGTATCAAGCCCCATAACAGCCGGGAAGGCTCCCTGACGCCGTTTTTTTGAAAAGATGTTGTAAAATTGCGCAATTGCTTCCCTGAATCGTTTCTCCAGAAGAATTTCATAGACATCATGCCCCATACCGCTATATTCGTCCAGAAGATCCTTTATTTCGTTCCTTCCTTTAAACATAAATTTTGAACCCTCATTAATAGCAAGGGCGGCATAATATCCCCAGATATGTCCGACAAGTGTATTCAGTATAGGTGCAAAATGTTCTTTTGTTTCAGGAATTTTAAATACATCCCTGGCATATATATCAAACCTGTCTTCTCCAATGGTGGTGATAACCACAGGGGTTGCCTTATGAGCATGGAAGATGGCTGTGTCCTTTATTATATCACCCAATACACTTTCCCTTGTTCCTGCAGCACAGATGATGATCAAAGGTTCGCTGGAAAGATCTATATGTTTTTTGTCTTCAATAAAATCAGACGAAATGGTTTTATAACAAAGCTCACTTAGTTTGATCCTGATTTCATCGGCAGATGTCTTGTTTGATCCTGATCCTACCGTTGCCCAATAATCTTTTGAGACAGCAAGCCTGAAGGCAGAATCTTTGATTTGATCTTTCATCCCAAGTATGGTTTGCATTTTATCCGGCAGACTCATAATTTCATTGATCTGTTCTGCTATAAACTCACTGGATCTTGATTGAGTTATGCCGGCTATGTGAAGGCCTAAAATGGCTCCGGCAGTAATCTGTGAATAAAAGGCTTTTGTCGAAGCCACAGACATCTCAATGTCGCGCCCGGAGCTTGTATATAATACTCCATCCGTTTTAAAGGTCAGATCGGAATCTCTCCTGTTCACAATAGCCAGAGTTTTTGCGCCACAAGCTTTTACCATGTCAATGGTCCTGTTTGTATCAGTTGTGGTACCGGACTGGCTGATCGCCACGACAAGGATATTTGTCATTGATTTTTTTTTGTTTTTTCCTTCAACAATATTGAATCCGGAGAGTTCTGATGATTTTAATGCCCTGATGTCAATATCTTTATCACCCAGATAGTAATTTAACAGATCAGCACAGCCCTGAGCTGCAATTCCTGCAGTCCCCTGGCCAATAAAATAGACTTTTTTTATCCTTTTATTTTTAAACTCACCTTCAATTGTTTTTGGAAGCATTGTTTTGGAAAGGTTTGTGGTAAACAGGTTTGACTCATTTAAAAATCTGATCTTATTTTCCAGGGTTTTTTTAACGGAATTCGGGGATTCACAAATTTCTTTTAAAAAATAGTGGGGGAAATTTTGCCGGTCAATGTCCCTTGATGTTATCTGGCTTGTCAATACATGGCTGTCCAGTATTGTAATTGGGGTATTATCGTAACAAAAAGAGTGAATTCCGGATACTCCACCTGATGAGTTTTGATCCAGAATGACAATCTGTCCTTTGTCTTCACCATTGAGCTTGATGTAAACAGGGGTTTGTTCCACAATACCATAGAGCTCTGATGCTGCAATATAGTGGTCTTTGGCAATTCCGACGAAAATAGCCTGGCCGCTGCCCTTCTGGGCTAAAAATAATTTACCTGGTGCAAGATTTGAATGCATGCTGATGGCATGTGAACCTTCAAAGTCATTGACTGCTAACCTGAAGGCCTCTTCAATGGTATTATTTTGTTTCAGGTAATGCTCGATCTGGAGAGGAATCAGTTTGGTATCCGTATTAATGTCTTTATGAATTTGATCATATCTTGCCTCATACTCTGTCTTTAATTCAAGATAATTGTCAATATCTCCATTCAGGCAGACATGAATGATTCCAGTGCTGCCAAGTTCCCTGTCCGTCGGGGTGTTGTCCTGGGGATGGCAGTTGGCAATTGTAATATCTCCAACAGAAGCCCAACGGGTGTGAGCTGATATGGAATTGGCAGCAAAGTGATAATTTGAAAGGTGTTGAAGCATGGAATCATTTTTGATCTGGCTTCGGATAAAGGATACATTGTCTCCAAGCGCACCGATTTCTGCTGCAAATTTATAGGCAAATGAAATAGTTACAAAGTGGCTGCCGTTTTCGGCAAAGCTATCTTTGATGGTAATACTATTGTTGGATAATACCAGATGATTTGTCCTTTTTTTAAACCGTTCTGAAAGACCGTCTATTGAAAGACTTTCCAAAAATTTTTCAAATTCCTTTTTGGTCAATGTAAACATTATTGAAATTCCGGCAGAATCTCTTCCCCTGACTTCAAGCCGGTCAATACTGTTGAGTACTGCATTAATCCTTTTGAATATTTTTAAACCCTCATTATTGTGGGACCTTTCCAAGCCCATGGAAAGGTTGCCGATATCATGGATATTTTTCAATATCTCCTTTTTAAGGCACCAGGAAATATCCTGGAGGTTTTCAAGGTCCGAGGAAATGGCATCAATATCCGAAGAAGAAAGAAATGCAAATTTTTTATTAAATGCAGCAGTCTGATCCAGTATTAATTGCTCAATGGTTTGTGAAATGGATAAAAGGGTTTTAATTTTGCTTTTATTAAAGAAGAGGTCAGAAAAAACAGCTTCCTGTTTCAATTCCCGGCAGGCTTCAAACAATTCACATAAAAGGTCATGGCTTTCGAAAAAATTATCCTGAACAGGCTTTTTCGTATCCAATAATCCTTTTGCCTTTAATGAAATCACCATATTTTCAATTGGCATTAAATTAATGGACTGGCAAGGATTGCTGCCTTTAAATGCTATAAATGCGGAAATGCCGCATGAAACTGTATTCGGTTGGATTGGGAAGAATAGTATGGAGTTTTCTTTTACCTGGTTTATCTGTTTGCCTATTTCAACATTGATTGAAAATAATTTTTTAATCAGCTTTATTAAAAGCATTATTGACCCCATTTATTTGATTATAATTTAGCTGTGGCATCCAAGGTTTTTTTAAAATATTGTTTTAAAATCATCTTTGCATAAGCACTTGCCCTTGTTCCGATATATTTTCCATGGCCGACAACAATGGATAAAACAATTTTTCGATCCGTTGTTTTTTCTTTTCCAAAGCCTGTAAACCAGTCATATTTTATAGTATGGCCCTTGTTATACAGTGATCCTGTTTTTCCTCCAATCAAAATTTTTGAAAGTACTTTATCTCTTTTAACTCCTCGGAATGATTTTTTAGCAGTCCCTTTTGTTATAGTTCTTTCCATCAACTTCATCATGATTGCTGCAGTTTGGGGCTGTAAGGCTTCTTTATAGGGCGTTGTTTTATTTTTGTAAATGATTTGGCCATCAGAACCATTTACATGTTCAACAATACTGGGCAAAATGATATTGCCGGAATTAACAATTGCAGAGATAAGCATAGCCCCAAATATCGGCGAAATGGTTGTATCAGTGTTAAACCCGCATCCAAGTTCAGCCAGATGGTATTCATTGCCGTCGGATTTAAATGTGCCTGACTCAAAGGCAAATTCAGCAGGAATAACCTGGTTAAATCCAAAAGCCCCGGCATAGTGGTCTAATTTTTCTTTCCCAAGATAGTTTTTGCCTATTTTTCCGAATATCGGGTTTATTGATTCTGCAAAAGCCCTGGAAAATGTTGTTTTACTGGTGTATTTATTCTTAACATCCTTGAGCTGACGTTTATATAAGGTGTGCTTGTTTCCGTTGAAATACAATTTCGTATTAGGCTTGTAGCCCAGGGTTTCAACCGCAGCCGCAGCCGTTACAATCTTAAAGATACTTGCTGCAGGATAATCTGATTCCATACAGGGATTGGTATCAGGGTTTTTTAGATCAAACCCTGTCATGGCAATAATTTTCCCCGTATCAGGTTCCATGACAACCAGTGCAATCCGCTGGGGTTTCCCACGGGTAAGGGGCTTGAGACGATCCATCAGGGATAGTAAATATTGCTGAAGATAAACATCAATGCTTGTGGTAATTTTATACTTGCCTTCAGGTGTATCCTCAATAAAGATGTTTTTATCAATTTTGTTAAATTTTGTATTGCTTATGATCTGGCTTAATTGGTTTTTTGATAATTGAACTTGTTTCTTAATGGCCTTTGGAAGAATATCTTTTTTTTCCGGGGTATTGATTTTAAAATAAAAAATGCCTGGAATTAAAATCAGAAAGACTATCATTCCTATTATGGATTTTTTGGATTTACAAAAAAGAGATTTCTTTTTTTCACCTAAAATATAGCCGGATTGAAAATTACGCCATGAGTTTTCGCTCATTTTACCGGATTTCCAGGTAGGATTTCTTTATCAAAACCTGATAATACCAGCTTTTTTTTATTATCAGTTGCAAGGATCATTCCCTGGGATGTTTCTCCCATAAGCGTTGCTTCTTTTAAATTGGCAACTACAATGACCTGTTTGCCGATAATCTGGTCTGGATTATAATTTTTTGCAATACCGGCAATAATTTGTCTTGTTTGGGCACCAAGATCTACCTTGAGCTTTAAAAGTTTATTTGATTTTTCAATCTTTTCAGCACTTATTACAGTACCGGTTCTTAAATCAATTTTTGCAAAATCATCAATTGTGATTTCCTCTTTTAACGCCGGTTTAAACATTTTGGTTTGTCCGGCGGTTTCTTTGGGTTTGATTTTATCCTTTTCAATCCTGGGAAATAAACTATCCGGCTTTGCAATCAGGGTGCCTTTTTTAACCTGTCCCCAGGCAGATATTTCGTCGAGTGTATAAAACCCCTTATTTTCTTTTTCCATAGAAAGGGCTTTTTGCATTTTAAAAGACGTCTGGGGCATAATGGGGTAGATCAGGCATGAAACAACCCTTAATCCCTCGACAAGATTATAGAGAATAGTTTCAAGAACGCGAATATTTGCTTCATCCTTGGCCAGAGTCCAGGGTTTATTTTTATCTATATATTTATTCATGGTGCTGATAAATTGCCAGATGGCTCCAATCCCTTTGTGAAATTCGCACAATTCCATTGCCTTTTTAAACTCATCAATAGCGAGGCTTGCATCAGACGACAAAGACAGTCCTTTGTCTTTTTCAATTTTGCTGTCATAACCTTTAACTTCACCATCAAAATATCGCAGGTTCATGGAAAGTATCCGTGAAAAAGTGTTCCCAAGATCATTGGCAAGGTCAGCGTTAATTCTTGATATTATGGTTTCTTCGGTGAAATTTGCATCCAGGCCAAAGACCATTTCCCTCATCAGAAAATATCTGAACGAGTCGATTCCATAAATATCGGTTACTTTTACAGGATCTGTAACATTGCCGATACTTTTTGACATTTTGCTTCCTTTGACGTTCCAGAATCCATGAACGTTTAATCCCTTATAAATCGGTATGCCTGCAGCTTTAAGCATAATGGGCCAGTAAATTCCATGGGGTTTTATAATATCTTTTGCAACAAAATGCCGGGTATCTGCCCAGAATTTTTTAAACAACTCACCATCAGGATACCCCAGAGCTGAAATATAATTTACAAGAGCATCAAACCATACATAAGTCACATAATCTTCATCAAACGGCAGGGTTATTCCCCAGGTCAGACGGGATTTCGGACGTGAAATGCAAAGATCTTCCAAAGGTTCTTTTAAAAAGGAGAGCAGCTCTTTCTTGTACTGCGCAGGCCGAATAAAGTCTGGATTAGTTTTTATGTGGTTTATGAGCCATTCCTGATATTTGCTCATCTTGAAAAAATAATTAGACTCTTTGATGACAGTGGGAGCTTTTCCATGGTCCGGACATTTACCATCTGTAAGTTCCCTTTCCTGGTAAAACCTCTCGCAGCCAAAACAATAAAGTCCCTCATAATTTGAAAAATAAATATCCCCTGAATCATAAATTTTGGAAAGAACCTTTTTAACAACATTGATATGGTCCGGATCAGTTGTTCTGATAAAATGATTGTTTTTAACATTTAATTTTGGCAGAAGGTTTTGAAAAAGCGTGCTGATTTGATCAGCATACTCTTTAGGTGTATTTCCCTGGGCCTGTGCTGCCTGAACAATCTTGTCCCCGTGCTCATCTGTTCCCGTCAGAAAAAAAGTTTCATGATTATCCATTTGTTTGAATCTTGTCGCAACATCAGTTGCAATGGAAGTATATGCATGCCCCAGGTGGGGCTTGGCATTAACATAATATATGGGGGTGGTAAAAAATTGTTTTTTTGTCGTCATTATTTTTTTATTCCTGTAATGGAGTTGTCCAGTTGTTTTATTTTTTTTTCTATTTCAGTATTATCTTCTAAACGAATAGTCACGCTCTCTTTTAATACATTCTGTCTGACTATTTTTCCTTTTCCTTCTTCCAGGGTGATTTTTTTTCCAAGCTTTGGCATTTCATATTTAAGACGTTTATAGGTATCGTTTTCAAAGGTCAGGCAGCACATTAAACGGCCGCAAACCCCGGATATTTTTGCAGGATTCAATGACAATCCCTGCTCTTTTGCCATTTTTATGGAAACCGGTTCAAAGGTATGCATGAAAGAAGAACAGCAAATCTCTCTTCCGCATTTGCCCAAACCACCGCAGTGCTTAGAAAGGTTACGAATGCCCACCTGGCGCATTTCAATTCGAATAGAAAAATTTTTTACCAGAAGTTTAATTAACTCCCTGAAATCAATCCTGCCGTCAGCAGTATAAAAAAAGGTCAATTTTTTTTGGTCGAACGTACTTTCAACACTGAACAGGTTCATGAGAAGACCTAAATCATCAATGCATCCGAGGCAAAATTCAAAGGCTTTTTTTTCAGTTTTTTTAATTTCTTCTCTTCTGAGAAAATCATCTTCAGTGGCAACACGGACAATCTGTTTTAATTTTTTTTTTGTATTCTCAACTTCAACAGGCGGGATGGCAATTCTACCAAAGCCAAGACCCTGTTCTGTTTCTACTATAACAGGGTCGCCTTCCTTCAGCACAAAAGCGCTGCTATTGAAATCATATATTTTACCTGCTGTTTTAAATTTCACACCAGCAATTTTAACCATAAATCAGGTTTCCTTTGTGAGTAATAATTTTAAGGAAAAAGCTATCCAATGCTAATCTCAGTGTGCTGTTTGAGTTTATCCTTTTTTCAGTTTCAAAAAGCTCTTTGATCCATTCATCCGTTTTTTTTGTTTCAATTCTCTGACCAATATCAGCAAAAAAATCAGAAAAATCAAGGTTAACTATTTTTTTTGGATGAAATGGAAAAATTATCAAATCCCGGAAAAAAGTCTTCATTATGGCAATAGCATCATCTATAAGGCCAGGCTCAGTACTTAATTTTTGTGACAGCATCAATCCTTTTGATATGCAGTCGCAAGTGTCTGTTTTAATAATATCTGTAAGACTATTCAGTATCCATTTTCTTTTGTTTATCCAATTGAGGCTTTCATTATCAGTGCTTAAATCTAAATATATCATTGCCTTTTTCAGATCGGAATCAGCAGTTTTTGATGCGATCATTGCCATTTGTCTGTCTGCTTTGAATTCGTTGATCAGATATTGTTCAATGAATTTGTCTGTCAATGGCTTAAATCTAATGATGCGACACCTTGAAATAATGGTGGGCAAAAGAAAAGAAATTTTGGAGGCAATTAAAATGAAAAATGTTTTTTCAGGAGGTTCTTCAAGCCTTTTTAATAGTGCATTCTGTGCCTGGACATTCATTAGTTCGGCGTTTGAAATCAGAACCATCCTGAATTTAGCTTCGTTGGGTTTAGAGGAAATGGTCAATCCCATCTCACGAATCTGGGAAATGGAAATTATTTTTTTACCTTTCTTGAGATGGATACAAAGGATATCAGGGTGAGTTTTTGCATTTATCTTGCGGCAGGACTTACAATTATTGCAGACAAATTGTTCTTTGCTCGAACAATTACATCCTTTGGCAAAAAAAAAGGCTGCCTCTTTTTTTCCAATATTTTCATTTCCCATGAAAAGAATGGCGTTTGGAATTTTTTTTGCCTGAATGAGTCCTGTTAATTCAGATACGGCACGGGTTTGGTATTGCATTTGATCAAAATCATACATGGTTTGATCAATACCCATTTGTTAATAATCCACCCGCTCCTTTAATTCTTTTCCGCATTTGAAAAATGGAAGACGTTTGGGTGGTATAATTACTTTTTGGCTGCTTTTAGGGTTTCGGCCTGTGTAGCTTTTGTATCGTTTGATATGGAAACTGCAAAAACCTCTTATTTCAACCCTTTCTCCTTTTACAAATGAATCGGAAAGCGAATCAAAAAATATTTTAATGACCTCTGCCGCTTCACTTTTTGTCAGGTTTGCTTTTTCTTTTAATGTGGAAATCAATTCAAGTTTATTCATGCGGCCTCTTTTATATTAAATAATCGAATTTCAGTATTTTTTTTATATGACCCTAATTAAAATTTGATAAAAAGTCAAGGGGTTATGATAAAAACTCAGGGAGTTTTTCAACATTATTTCCATCAACCTCAACACCTGCATATTGTCCTAAAACGTCTATTTTGATAACAACACGTCCTCGACCTTTATGCCGTGAAAATTCACCTTTTGCCCCTGCCATGGGGCCTTTTATGATCATCACAGGGTCCCCTTTTTTTAAGCGGATATTTACTCCTGTGATAAGGTCCATGCTGGTACTTGTCAGTATTTTCAAGGACTCAATCTGGGCCGGAGGTATGGAAAGTGGTCCGGATTGGTTCCCCAATAGCCTGACAGCACCCACCGTTTTTAAAATTTGCAGCTGATTTGCAGCTTCAAAGTTTGATTTCACAAAAAGATATCCCGGAAAAAGAGGGGTTTCTATCATGAGATTTCTATCTTTACGACTGCTTTTCCGCTTCATTTTAGGCAAAAATGCTTCAATTTTTTTATTAACAATAGCAGTGTACACTGTTTGCTCAAAGTTGCTCCGTGTCAAAAGGGCAAACCAATTTAGGTTTTTACTCATTATATACCAAACTCTCCGATTCCATTAAGTTTTATAAGAAAGGTAATACTCTGTTCATCGCTGGATTTTAAAAAATAAAGATTCAATGCCCAGCAGGGTTTTTTAAAACCAATTCCAGCCCTTGTTTCAATTGTTTTTTTTACCTCTATATTTTTTTCAATGGAATAAAATGCACTTAACTCATTGGTAAGGTTGATATCAATTTTAGAATACAGGGATTCTGATGTGTTGCTGGTATATCTATATTCAGTCCTTAAACTGTCGCCTCTTTTGTCTTTAAGTGTATTCCCAATGTTTAAGGTTTTAAAATGGCTGTCATATGGAGACCAGAAAACATCCATATCAAGAGAGATAAAATCGTTTGGAGCAAGTTCAGTTTCCAGTCCTATTTCTGAAAAAGGCCTTGTTTCCTTGTCCCGTTCTTTTTTAATATCATAACTTTGGAAAAGTTTTATGTAAGCAATATCACGATAGTCGGTTATTTCTTTTCCCTTAGGTGATATCCTTGATTTTTTGGAAGTAAAATTGCTTGTCAAGGACCAGGTGAGGGTATTTTTCTCTTCAATCTTGTCCAGATCATCAAAATAAGGCAGATCATCTTGAATGATGCCCGGGATGAATGCATATTCAAGTTCCGGGATGATCTCTTGTTTAATTTTATCTGCAAAATTATTATTGAGATCAAATATTTTTATAAGTTTTGTGGATAATTGTGCACCTATATCATACATCTGCCTTGTCCTGAAGTCGTCTGAATTACTGTTAATATCCGTGAATTCAGTGGTATGCCAGATAGTCTGCCTTACACCAGCATAAGGTTCGAAATTAAAAAATTTGCCAAGTTTTATGGGTAGAAAAACTTTAGGATATATGTCTAGTCTTTGCCCGTTCACAAGCGATGTACTTGTATCTTGTCTGTAAAAAGAAGTGTATTCGCTACCCAGTGAATAAAAGAATTTTGAAGGACCGATTTGCTGCATAAAGGCATCAAACTGAATGCTTGGAAGTGTCTGCAGGATTGTATCATCAATATTCTGCCTCCGGGCATAAATATTGTCATACCACACCGCATCAAATATAAAAGAATAAGTGGACCAGGATTTATTTATATTCAATTGGTTTTTCCGGATATTGTTATCATATTCATCAAGACTCCGGCCAAATTCTTTTTCAAAATATTCCTTGGTTTCATAATAGCCTGTGAATCCATCCTTAAACTCTTGAAGATAATCTTCATCACCAACCACATCAATATCAAGCTTGCCTGTAAATCCATAGCCAAGGTCCTGGTCGTGTTTCATCCTGAACCAGAACCTGTCTGAGTTTGTCCTCTGGGGGGTTGTGGAAAAACTATAATTTTTTGTCTTATCAGTTGCGTCATCAATTTTATCATCTTCAAGAAAATCTAAAAATATTGAGCCCTTTGTTTTATTATCCAGGATATATCTGAATTCTGATCCAATTTTTGTGCCGCGGTCAGTCATATAGTCTGCATAAATTGTTGCATCCATATTCCTTGAAACTGCTAGAAATAAAGGCTGCTCATATCCAAATCCTTTTCTGTCCGAGGAAGTAACCCTGGGGATTAAAAAGCCTGTCTGTCGTTTGGTCTGGACTGGAAACCAGAGAAACGGGCTGTATAATGCGGGGATATTTTTAGCCCAGAGAATAGTATCCCTGGCAGTGCCGTATCCTTCAATTGTGACTTTTATGTCCCTGGCGGAAATTTTCCAGTCTGGAGATTCGCCGGAACAGGATGTTATGGACCCTTTATCTGCGCTATAGGAAAATTTGCCGAGTTTTTTAATATTTTCACCATTAATATAGAAATTATTTTTCTGGATAAAAATAGTACCTTTGGTTATGGTGCCGGTCTGGGTTGCAAGGTTTATATTCATTGCATTGCAGGATATAAAATCTTCTCCAGATATTAAAAGAACATTGCCCCTGGCAAAAGCGTCTTTTGTTTTATTGGAAAATTCGATATATTCGGCTTCAAGTCTTGTTTTACCACCGGTTATGACTACATCTTCTTCGGCAATGTAAAGGTTTTTTTTATTATCAAAGGTTACTGCCCGGGCAGATATATGCCAGGCAATTTGTTCAGGGTTTTCAGGTAACCCGCTTGCTGCTGCAACCCCATTTAAGGATATGAATGAGAGAAAAAAAACAGAGAATACAAAAAATGATAAAAGCTTTTGTTTCAATAAACAGAACATGTTCTTTCCAGTAAAAAAATTGCGCATCTCTTAAAATTACTGTATAAAGCCATTTTATATTTTAAAAGTCAAGACAGAATATATGAATTGATGGCTTCATCATGGCAAAGGATAAAAAGTGTTTAAATGACAGTTTCAGTTATAGATGCCATAGGCAACACCCCTATTGTTGAGATAACAAAAATGAATCCTGTAAAAGGGGTTAAAATTTTTGCAAAGCTTGAATATATGAATCCGGGTGGTTCAGTTAAAGATCGACCGGCTCTGTATATGATTAATGCAGCGGAAAAGTCCGGGGAGTTGACCAAAGATAAAATTGTTATCGAAGCCACCAGCGGGAATACAGGGATCGGGCTTGCCATGATTTGTGCTGTCAAAGGTTACAAACTTGCGCTGACCATGGCGGAAAATGCAAGTGAAGAACGTAAAAATATTTTACGCGCAAGAGGAGCACAGATTATTCTAACCCCAAGACATCTGGGATCTGATGGTGCCATCGAAGAAGCATACAGACTTGCAAGAGAAAATCCTGATAAGTATTTTTTGACTGACCAGTATAATAATGAATCTAATTGGAAGGCACATTATGAAACCACAGGACCTGAAATTTTTGAACAGACCCATGGAAAGATTTCTTCTCTTGTTGCAACCATAGGGACAACCGGTACCCTGATGGGGGTTTCCAGAAAATTAAAAGAGTATAATAAAGATATCAGGATTGTATGTGTAGAACCCTATCTCGGACATAAGATCCAGGGGCTTAAAAATCTGAAGGAATCTTATATCCCTGAGATTATGGAAAAAAATCGTTTTGACCAAAAAATTAATATTGATGATGAAACAGCTTTTGATAATGTACGAAGTCTTGCAATAAAGGAAGGCATTTTTGTTGGGATGAGCAGTGGTGCTGCCATGGCTGCAGCACTTGAAGAAGCGCATCAGATTAAAAAAGGCTGTATTGTCGTTATTTTTCCCGACGGCGGAGAAAGGTATCTGTCCACTAATCTCTTTTCGGTAAAAAATCATATTGCCCTGTCCCTTTTTAATACGCTTTCGAAATCCAAGATGCCATTTAAACCGCTGGAAAAAGGAAAAATATCTATTTATACCTGCGGGCCAACTGTTCATGAAAGGATAGATGTCGGTCGGTTACGAAGATATGCATTTACTGATTTGCTGATAAGATATATTGAATATCATAAGATTGCAGTCAATCATGTGGTAAATATTACTGATTATGATGACAAGACAATCCAGGGGTCTTTAAAGGCTGGGGAACCACTTTCAAAGTTCACACAAACCTTTATTGATCTGTTTAAACAAGACCTTTCAAATTTAAATATCCGCCCGGCAGATGCCTATCCAAAAGTATCAGATCATTTTGATGAAATGATTGATGTGGCAAGACAACTCCAATCAAAAAGACATGCTTATGAAAAATTGCATTCTCTGTATTTTGATATTGCCAGTCAGAAAGAGTATGGCGACTTTTCAAGTACAAATCTGGATAAAATCAAATCCGGTGCTACAGTGGATCTTGATGCCTATGAAAAGGGTAACCCAAAGGATTTTACATTATTGAAAAGAGTTCGCCTTTCAGAATTGAAAAGGGGCATCGGAATTAAGACCCAATGGGGTAATGTACGTCCTTCTCTTCATTTGCAATGTGCTGCCATTGCCATGAAATTTTTTGGAGAAAAGTTTGATATTCAGACTGGAAGCCGTGAACTTATCTTCCCTCATCATGAAAACGAAGTTGCCATTGCAAGGGCTTGCAATGGAGTAACCCTGGCAAGGTATTGGCTGCATTGTGATCCAGTGAGATATGATGGCTCTTTAGGTGACCATAGTATGGAATCTTTAACCCTTGAAACCCTTGTTAACATGGGATGGGAATTAAAAACTATCCGATTATGGATGATTTCCAATCATTATCGGAAAACCTTGATTTTATCAGAGCAGGCTCTGAAACAGGCCCGATATACTCTGGATAAAATCAATCGGTGCATTTCCACTCTAAGTATAATTGAAAACGGATCTGGATTTGAAGAAACAGATCAATTTATATATGATATGAAATCTGCTTTTTTTCAGTCCATGGAAGATGATTTAAAAATTTCAGGAGTTATTTCTTCAATGCTGGCAAATGTTAAAACCATCAACAAACTTATCAACCAAAATAAAATCAATGCTGAAGACGCTCAAAAATTTGTATGCTGTTTTAAAGAAATAGATTCTGTTCTTAAGATCTTCAGTTTTGAAGAAAAAATGGAATATTCAAGGCAAATTAAAAATCTTATAAAAGAGCGGAACCTGGCAAGACAGCAAAATGATTTTCAACTGGCTGATAAGATAAGGAAACGATTGACAAATTTAGGTATCAATGTTCACGATAAAAAGGTTAACCAATGGCAATAAGATTATTATTTTTCCCCTTCACCCATATCTCTGGAAACAAGTTGGACACCGTTTTGACTTTTTTCAAGTCCTTTGAATATCTACCCATGACACAAAATTTTGAACTTCATCCAAAATTGCACAAATTGCTTGGACAGGGTAAGGTTACACCGTTTTTTTTATCTGATGACCAGGCTGTGACTATAGATCAAAACCTTGAGCAGTATCTTTCCTGGGCAAGTATACACAAGGGGAATGAAGTAAATCTTAAATCACTTTTAAAGAATACCCCTTATTTTACAGATGATTCAGATGTGACAGCCATTAAATCACAGCTCAAGAAGGGTAAAGGTGAAAAAGAAAACCTGGAATTTGCTTTGCACGATGAATCAGCACTGATGCAGGACCTTTTGTTTTTAAAGATGGCGAAATTATATGATGAACAGAATGAAGGCATTGATCTGGTCTTGAACGATATGGATATAAGTCACGGCAAATTGATTTCAAACCTGCGAGGATTAGAAAGCTTTCCAGATGAAGCTGAAGAAAGAAAACCTTTGGAAGGTAAAGATGTGGGAGCTGTCATGACCCGGCAGCGGATCTGCGCTTGGTCAAGATGCATGGCCCGGATGGGTGGATTGAATCCTGAAGGAGACACACCATTATTTATGACTAGCAGTGATGCCGTATTTAACTATCTTGAGTCGAATTGTAAAGATGTTGTAAATGCCCTTGACATTGACAGGATAAAAGTGCATGAGAATGGATGTGGCAATAAAAGCGAGTGGCAAGATCAGTTTTTTGATTATTTGACTCGTGCAGTTCAGGGAGTTGTCAGCCGGGAAAATCAACTGCCTGAAGTAAATGATAATTGTTCTTTTTCAGGGCAAATCAAATTGTGTGTCTTTTCCGGGAATGATATTTGCAAACTCTTTAATTACTCAGGTAAACAAATATTTGTATGTTTGATTAAATTAAAGTGATAAAAAACTTGATTTTAATTAATATAATGTTATAAAAGCGTTTTTTATACAAATTATATTTTAAGAATGAGTTTGCAATATAATAATGTTAATTTTTTAAGGAGGCTATTAATATGGCATTTAATCCAATTGTTGACCAAGAAAAATGTGTTGGTTGCGAAGAATGTGTAGACGTATGTCCAGTGGAAGTTTTTGAAATGGAAAATGACAAATCAGTTCCAGTAAATGCTGAAGAATGCATGGGCTGCGAAAGCTGCGTGGAAGTTTGTGAAGAAGATGCTATTGTAGTTGAAGAAGACTGATTCACAACAAAGCTTCTGACAATAGATAAAATGCCGGGTATGGTTACCATTTCCCGGCATTTCTTATTTTAACTTTTTGTCACAACGATCAGGTTGCTTGTAATATTTTTATAGCGCTTGTTTTAAAATCTACATGATGTTTTTAGAACCTGAGAGACAGGCAACTTAATCCTCCGTCAAGTTTTCTAAATTCCGACACATTAACTTCAATGGTCTGATACCCTGCAGCTTTTATCATTTCATTAGTTTTAGAAAATCCCATTGGAACAAGTACTTTTCCATTAATCCAGACAGAGTTGGCTGCATAGGATTCATCCGGATCAACCGCAAGGAGATTAAAAACAGACAGGGCAGGGTGGTTTAAAAATTCACCAAAGGCAAGCAAATTGTTGTTTTCCAGATAAGAAATACCTGTTTTTAAATGAAGAACGCTTTTAAGGGTAATATTTGATGAAGTGTATCCATATTTTTTCAATATAAGGTTTAACTGGGATGCCCCTTCAATGTTTGTCCGATCAGATAATCCTGCAAAATAATGATCATTTACCATCATAATATCCCCTGCATCAAGGGTTCCGGAATTTTGGATTCTTTCCACAGGCAGGTCCAGTTCTTCAATGGCTTTTGAAATCTCTATGGTTTCCCCCCTTCTTGATGCAGCCCCAGGATTAGTGATGATAGCGCATTTAGGTGTTATAAGACAGACGTCTTCAATAAAGGTTGAATCCGGGAAATTTTCGTCCGAATCAAGTATGGTTACTTTAAGACCGCATTTTTTAAGGGCATCAATATAGCCTTTATGCTGATCCTGGGCAAGCGTATAATCCGGCTTACCAAGGTTAGCCGTGCTGATTCCATTGACCATATTTTTGCAGGGTGTTTTAACGATAGCTCTTGTAAACAAGTTTGTTCTCCTTATTTTTGATAATTAATTTTTAATTTTTTCAGAGCGGCTTCCATATTGTCCATTGCTTTTTCAAGGTTTTCATAGGAATTGGCATAGGAAATTCTAATGTTCTTGTCTCCCCATGGTACAACTGCCATGGTTGCTTCATCCAAAAGATATGTGGCAAGTTTCTGGGATGTCATTCCAAGTTTTTCAACATTAATAAAAATATAGAAAGCTCCCTTGGGCTTGAATACTGAAAGACCCGGCATTTTTTGAAGACGTTCCACCATCATCACCCTTCTTCTGCTGAACTCTTTGCCCATTAGCTCAACATCATCCTGGGGGCCTTTCAGGGCTGCCACAGCACCATGCTGGGCAAAACTTGTAGCACAGACCGTTGCATACTGATGGATGCGTATAAGTCCGCCTATAATTTCTTTACTGGATGCAAGATAGCCAAGGCGCCAGCCTGTCATGCAATGACTTTTGGAAAATCCGTTCAAGGTAATGGTTCGTTCCTGCATTCCCGGTAAACTTGCAATGGAAAAATGTTCATAACCATCATAAATATTTTTTTCATAAATTTCATCTGAGAGTACAAGAAGATCATTCTCTAAGGCAATCTGAGCAAGCGCTGTCAGCGTTTTTTCTGAATAAACAGCCCCCGTGGGATTGTGGGGAGTATTGATAACAATCATCTTAGTCTTAGATGTGATTTTGGACTTTAAATCTTCAATAATGGGTTCAAAATCGTTATCCTGTTTTAAGGGGACAAAAACCGGAATGGCTTCTATCATGTTGGCGCATTGGGCATAAGCAGGAAATGATGGGCTGAAAATGAGCACTTCATCACCTGGGTCTAAAAGAGCCATCATGGACAAAAATATGCCTTCCGTAGCACCAACAGTAACAATTATCTCATCTAAAGGGTCATAGGTAAGGCCATTATCCTGTTTAAACTTGGCGGCAATCTCATTTCTGAGTTCTATAATTCCATAATTGGAGGTATAATGTACTTTCCCTTTTGAAATGGCTTCAATAGCGGCTTCCTTTATATGGGAAGGCGTGTCAAAATCAGGTCTTCCTATTTCCAGGTGAATAATTTTTTCACCCAGGCGTTCACGGCGGGTTACTTCTTCAACGATTATTCTGATCCGTTGAAATGGAATAATATCCATTCTTTTGGCTAACTTCATTTTAATTTCCTTTAATTGTTTTGTAATTTGTCACAATTTAATTTTATCTTCGGGAAAAGGCCAGATGGTTCTGATTTTCAAACAACCAATTTCTTTATTTTCAATCATTTGTAAATTTTGAACCCTTTTATCGCATCAAATACGGAATTTCAACATAAAGTGCATCATTGGGGCACTCTATTTCACAGGGCAGACAGAACCAGCAGGTCCTGAATTTGCCGAATGGATCACCGCATGAATAAAAGCGTTGCGCTTCTTTACGAGCGCTATCTAAGTCAAAGGCGGTTTTAAGTTCTTTAAAAATTTTATAATTTATTTGAAATATAAGATGAAAATTTTATAAAATAATGAAACATAAGTTTGTTATTGACAACTTTGATTTGGATTTAATATAGCTCCTGACAATGATAGAGATTGTTAAAAAACTATTATTTCAGCTTATATAAAATTAAGGTAAACATGGAAAAATTAATTATAACCATTGCACCAACCGGTTCACTTCCCACAAAAAAAAATAATCCACATGTACCCATAAGCCCGGATGAAATTATTCAAACAGGAATTTTATGTGAAAAAGCCGGGGCATCCATAATTCATATTCATGCCCGAAATCCCGTTGATGAAACTGCATCAACAGATTTCCATATTTTTAGACAAATCTATCAAGGTCTTAAAAAGGAAACAAATCTAATCCTTCAGATTTCCACGGGTGGAAGAGCGGGTATGGAGTATGAAAAACGAAGTAAAAGACTATCTCTGGCACCTGAAATGGCAAGTTTAACAACAGGCTCTGTTAATTTCCCGACATCTGTCTATATCAATAGCCCTGATCTTATTTGTGCTTTGGCAAAAGATATGAAAACATATGGTATTAAGCCTGAAATCGAAGTTTTTGACGTAAGCATGGTTCAAAATGCTCTTGATCTGGCTGATCAGGGTATCATGGGCAAGCCCCTACATTTCGATTTTGTCATGGGTTTAAAGGGTGCGATTCCCGCAACAATAGAAAACCTGGTCCACCTTAAAAACAGCATCCCTAAAGGGTCAACATGGACGGTGGCCGGGATCGGGGCAAGCCAGCTGCCCATGTCTGTCCATGCCATAAATATGGGTGGGCATGTGAGAGTAGGGCTTGAAGATTGCATTTATTTCAGCAAGGGAAAGCTTGCTTCCAATGAGCAGCTCGTAAAGCGCATTGCTCAGATAAGTGGAATATTGGACAGAGAAATTGCAACACCGGATGAGGCAAGACAAATCCTTGGTTTAAGCCTGACCCCACCTACATAAAAGGATAAGAAATGTTAGAAATTCCGGGAAATGTGTTTCATAGAAGATTAGATACATGCCTGCCAATGGCTAAAAGCGCCCATGGTATTTATATTGAGGATGAAAACGGCAAAAAATATATGGACGCAAGCGGGGGAGCTGTTGTGGTTAATGCAGGCCATGGCAGACAAACGATTGCAAAGGCCATTTATAATCAGGTCTTATCCCATGATTATATCCATCCCACCATGTTTGCATCCAAACCTGTTGAGATGCTTGCAAAAAGTCTTGCTAAAAAAGCTCCCGGAGATATTAACCGGTTCTATTTTTTTTCAGGCGGGTCTGAAGCCAATGAGGCAGCCATAAAGCTTGCCCGGCAGATTCATATTGAACATGGTGATGAAACTAAGTATCGTCTTATTGGAAGATGGAAGTCATACCATGGATTAACCCTGGGTTCACTTGCAGCCATGGGAAGGACAAGTTTTAAGACTTATTTTACCCCACTTTTAAAGGAAAATCTGCATATCCCGGCTCCCTATTGTTATAGGTGCGCCTATGGCCTTAAATATCCTTCATGCAAGTTGAGATGCGCCTTGGCCCTAGATGAGATGATTGAAAATGCAGGACCCCAGACAATATCGGCCTTTATTGCAGAAACTGTTCCAGGAGCAACCATAGCAGCTTGTTTCCCGCCTAAAGAATATTTAGATACAATTGCTAAAATTTGTCAGCACCATAATGTACTTCTTATTTTAGATGAGGTAATGTGTGGCATGGGCAGGACAGGTGAATTTTTTGCCTGTAATCACTTTGATGTTGTTCCGGATATTGTAACCCTTGGCAAAGGGCTTGCCGGCGGCGTCATGGCGCTTTCCGCCTTTGGGGTTAAAGAAAGTCATTTTAATACGATTAAGGACAATAGCGGCGGTTTTATGCATGGTGGAACCTTTACTCACCACAGTGTTGCAGCAGCAGCCGGACTTGCTTTATTTGAAATTCTTGAAAAGGAAAAACTTGTTCAAAGAGTGAAATTAAAGGGTCAAAAATTAGGGGATTTGCTTAAAAAACATTTGTTGCCCATACCCCAGGTGGGAGATGTCCGGGGCAAAGGGTTTATGTGGGGCATTGAGATTGTAAAGGATAAGAAAACAAAACAGCCCTTTAAACGTTCGTTAAAAATTGTGGAAGGTATCTGGGATAATCTTTTTGAAAAAGGCTATATAATATATAAATCCAGCGGGCTTGCAGGTGTTGATGGGGATGCCCTTGTAATCGCCCCTCCTTATATTATTAAAGATGAAGAGATGGAGATTCTGGTTAAAACAATAAAATCCTCAATAATAGAATTTTTTAATTAAAGTTTATTTGTAATTGTTCAGCCCTTAAAAAAAGTTATACCCAAAGCCTTGTCTGATGGATATTTGCAGGAGGTTAAGCGTTTAGCATCGAAACAAATATCTATCAGACAGGGCGGTTTCAATCATAAGAGCTGAAAATTTTTTAAGGAGTAAAATATGCCTGAATTAGCCTATCTAAACGGGGACATACGCCCCATTAAAGAGACCTATGTCCCAATTGAGGACAGAGGGTATCAGTTTGGAGATGCCGTTTATGAATTTATAGCAAGTTACAATGGAAAGCTTTTTTGTCTGAAAGAACATTTGGACAGGCTGCAAAAGTCCATGGAAGGTCTGTCATTCCCAAAACTGGACAAAGAGTTTATAGAAAGTGCTGTTCATGATCTTTTTAAAAAAGCCGGCATGCAAAGAGCCGGTATTTATATCCAGATTTCAAGGGGGGTTGCACCAAGGGATCATGCCTGGGAAAAAGATATAAAACTGCAGATAATAATGACCATAAAAAAGGTGAATGAGCTTGATCCTGAAATAAGAAAAAAAGGAATAGACATAATCACTGTGCAGGATGAAAGATGGTCAAATTGTGATATCAAGACGGTACAGATTCTTTTCAATTCCATGGCTAAACAAAAAGCCAAAGATCAGGGCGCCTTTGATGCAATTTTTGTTTCAAAGGACGGAATCGTAAGGGAGGGAACCAGTTCAAATTTTTTTCTTGTCAAAGATGGTAATATCATAACCCATCCTTTGACAAAGAATATTCTTCCCGGCATAACCAGAATGGTAATAATGGATCTCGCCCGCAATATAGGAATAAAGATTCAAGAAAAATTTATTTCAAAAACAGAACTTTTTTCTGCCCAGGAAGCATTCTTAACTGGCACGATTACTGAAATTCTCGGGATAAAAACAATTGACGGCGTGCCATTGGGTAAAGGTAAACCAGGAGAGATCACCCAAAAACTCTACAGGGCTTTAAGAGAAAAAGCAGAATAATAATCCCCCAATAGTCCCCAACTAATTTATAATGTCATTGGGGAAAATAGCATGCTTTGAAGATAGAATCATGACTGTGGAGGCGGTTTCTTCCGTATGAAGAACAATTAATTTCCCGGATTCAAGATTCTCAAGCTGAATAGTTTTCTCCTTTATTAAAGACCATTGGTTGTTGTCTTTAATTTTATTTTTTCTGAGAATTGAATATATTTGTCCTGGTTTAACTCTGGCACTGCCTGCATCAATAAAAGCAATCACATAGTCATTTATCATGATATGATTATCTTCAGAACAGATAAGTCTTGCATCTATGGGGGCAGGGTTATCTTTAACAGTTAAAACAGGAACCCGCTCATAGTATTCCATAATCAGGTCGTCTTTGTTTACAGGCCTGTATGCATGAGTTATGGAACCTATGACATAGTTTTGTTTATGCTCAAGTATTTTAACCTGGGCTTTTATGATGTGCTTTACTCCCTTAAACACATTATGGTTGATTTTTTTTTTCACCGTCTCCATTGTAAAAATGTGATATGTCTTACCCAAAATCAAGGCATCTTTAGTCGAAGGTTTTATATAAACAATATCATTGGCAGACATCATCAATTTGTCGTCATGCGCTTTGATAATCTGACCCAGAGAGGGTTCTGCCCTATTTTTAAGAAATCCCAGATGATCCATTTTAGAAAAAGAAAAACTGGTTTCAACCTTAACAGGATAGTCTTTTTTCGGGGATTCCGGATTATTTGCAAGTTTTGGTCTTAAAATTGTTTTTTCCTTTAAAAAAACTTGTATCTTTTGTCCGGGATATATCCAATGGGGATTTTTAATATCTTTATTCATCTCCCAGAGCCCGGGCCAGTCCCATTGTGAATGGTAGAATTTTTCAGATAAATTCCACAATGTATCCCCTTTTTTTATGGTGTAATAAAACCCTGAGTTTTCTCCTGGTATAAATTTAGTTTCCACCTGGGCAAGTCCTGTTGAACAAAAAACAAGTATCCAAAAAATTAACACGAATAGGGCTGCCATTGTTTTTTTGCCTGACATAATATACTCCTGCTCTGTTTTTGTTTGTTCGTCAATTCTTGACTTTATTTAACTGCCTGTTCTATAAAAAGTCAAGAATTGTTACTGTTATTAAGGGATTGGATTGAAAATGAAACATATTGCCAACCTTTTGTTTGAGGTGAGGATACTAAAGGATATTGTCAGATCTGGATATGCTTTTTTAGGGACAGGCAAAGAAAGTATAGCTGAGCACAGTTTTATGACAGCCTTTATTTGCCTTGCCATGGCAAAAATAGATGCAGATATTGATACTGAAAAGCTTGTGACAATGGCCCTGGTTCACGATATTGCCGAAGCAAGGACAGGAGATTTTAATTATGTTGAAAAAAAATATTCAATAATTGATGAAGATAAAGCAATTTCTCATTTGGTAAAAAATATTCCATTTGGAAAGGATATTAAAAATCTTATAGAAGAGTTTAATTTAAGTGAGACAAAAGAAGCAAAACTTGTGCAGGATGCAGACCAGATATCTTTTATTCTTGAATTAAAAAAATTAAAGGATACTGGGGCAAAAGGTCCTGAAAAATGGCTGCCTGTTGTAATGCAAAGACTTAAAACAGATATGGGTAAAAACATAGCAAAGAATATTATGGAAACCAGTTGGGACGAATGGTGGATGAACGATTATTCTGAATAACTCAATTTTAGACCTTAAATCCTTGCAAGCCTGTCCTCACTCAAATCCGGCAGCTCCGAAAGTTGAGTGAATAATTTAACCCCACTGTCTCAATCGCTTGCCCAGGTAATTCCATATAAAAAAGGATATGTTTTAAAATGTTTATTTTGCATTAACCCGGCAGTGGCATGGGTTGCGGCTCATCCGATTTGAACTTCTTACAGGCTCTAACCTCCGTTGCGCTGACCGCCAAAACTCGCTATCGCTCAAACACTTGGCAGTCTTAAAGCTCCACTGCGTTAAGATCCTGTACAGAAGGCCAATCAACGATGGTCTGCAACCCATACCCCTGCCTCCTCAGCAAGATCCCGTTCCAACCAATATATAATTTTGCTAATATTTTCAAAAAATTGAATGAGATTGAGTTTTAAAAATGATTTTAAGTCTCCATAAGGTTGAGAATCTGGCATTCAAGGAAATTCAATTTTATATAAAATTTCAAATAGACCATTTTTTCTCACTAAACTTACTAACAAATTGAAGCGGCCCATTCTGGATAGTAGCTTAAATTTTTCAGGATTCAAAAAGTCGCTATAAATTCAAGGTATTCTTCTAAGGGTAAATCACCATTTAGGGAAAATGACAGTACCGCCATTTTCCCTAAATGGTGATAAATTGTCCTCGGATCGATCCTCAAGATCATGGCAATCCTGCCCTGGAGGATACCAAGGCGATTCATGAGGGATATTCAAAAGCAGACCGGAACGGGTTATGGATAGAGGGCCTTTTAGTTCTGGGATGATATGTCCTGTGAAGGATTATCCAATCTTTGTTTTTCTGCGGCCACAATCTTTTGAAGATCTTTATCAGGGACATCCTTTTTCATGCCCGGACAGGAATTGGCCATGGCATTCCAGTTTTCAGGATGGTCAAGGATTACTTGTATATATGGCCAGGCTTTGCACATATAAGGCTTTACCGGATGGATCGTACATTGTTTGATCTTGTCAAAAAAAATACAATACCCGTCCTTACCCCGGGTCAAAACATTTCGGGACCCGGATTTGTCACAATATCGGGCGATAAACTTTTCAGGATCAAAATTAATAAATGTTGAGATATTTATGATATCCTGCCTTGTAACATAAGTACCTCCAAATCCTTTGCAGCACTCCCCGCAGAGCCGGCATTCAAAAATATCAATTCCGGTTTTATTCTCAGGCATTATATCTTTTTTCCATTGCTTTTTGCATAGTCAATCGGTCAATATACTGCAAATCACCCCCCATGGGGATGCCGGATGCTATTCTTGTGAGTTTGACCCTGGTCTTTTTAAGCTTTTCAAGAATATAGGAAGCAGTGGTTTCTCCTTCAACATTTGTTTTGGTGGCAAGGATGATTTCTTTGATTGTCCGGGACTTAGCTCTTTGAAATAACTCTTTTATCCTTATGTCATCCGGTCCGATACCGTCAATGGGAGACAGTGCACCTCCCAATATATGGTAGGTTCCAAAAAAAGAATTTGATTTTTCTATGGCTGCCATGTCTGCCGGATTCTCTACAACACAGATACAGGTCTGGTCCCTTTGCGGATCATTACATATCCGGCATTTATCCTTGTCACTCAGGGAAAAGCAAACTGAACATATTTGAATGCTGTTTTTCAATTCAATTATGTCACAGGCCAGGTTGGCGGCCTCATGATTCGGGGCATGGAGAATGTGCAGTGCAAGTCGTTCTGCCGTATTTTTCCCAATACCAGGAAGCTTTGACAGGCTGTTAATGAGGTTTAAAATGGGTTTTGGATAATGATTCATTTTTTGTAATTGTTTAGCCCGTTAAAAGAAGTAATCTTAAAGCCCTGTCTGATGGATATTTGAAGGAGGTTAAGCGTTTAGCATCGAAACAAATATCTATCGGATAGGGCGGTTTCAAGAATAAGAGCTGAATAGTTACCATTTTTTTTACAGACCGGGAATATTGAGTCCACCTGTAAGTTTACCCATTTCAGCGGATACCATTTCCTGGGATTTGTTTAATGCATCATTTACTGCAGCTAAAACAAGATCCTGGAGCATTTCAATATCATCTGGATCAATTATTTCTTTTTCAAAAATAATGGATTCGATTTTCTGGCCGCCATTGGCAATGACCTTTACCATGCCTCCGCCAGAAGATGCTTCAACTGTTTTTTTTGCAAGTTCTGCTTGAGTTTTCATCATTTTTTTCTGAAGATTCTGGGCCTGCTTCATCATTGAGTTCATATTTTTCATCATTTATTACTCCTATCTTATTGATTGATTATCTCGCCATCAAATATTTTTTGAGCTTCAATAACCAGGGGATGGTTTAAGGCTTCCTGTAGGGCTTTTCTTTTTTTTCTCTTGTTATTGGTTTGAACAGTCTTGTTTTTTTTAGAAATTATCTTGATTGTAAGATTTTTTCCAAGAAATTGTTTGCAAATATTTTGCAGCCCCACCCTTTTTTTTTCAAGTCTTTTCTTATCAAAGGACGAGCCGTTTTTAATTTCAACCATAAGTTCTCCAGGGCTTTTTTCAATTACCTTTCCTTTGGAAAACAGGGCAAACATAAATGGATATTCAGGTTCTATCTTGTTTAAAAAATCCTGCCATGTTCGGCTTTTTTTATCGCTTTCTGGTGAAGGAGGCAAATCTGTTTGATATCCGGGTGTGGGAATTGATTCCCGGACTTCATGAACCTCCTTATTCCCGGGCAAAGACTCTTTCACAAAAGCCTTTTGTGCAGGTTTTAATCCCTGGGGCAGGGTTGAGGGTTTTGAATGCATCGGGTTTGAGACTGTTTTGTTCGAACCTATCTTTGCGGCAAGTATATCGAGCTTGCTGATGATATTGTCGATCTGGGCCCCCGGGTTTACTTGAAGCAGTTTTAACAGGACCATTTCAATTGCCGTTCTTGTATGGGATGAATATTTGATAATGGATTCTTCATCTAAAAGAATTTGTAAAATAGTATTGATAAAGCCGCTGGACAATGATGCAACAGTCAGGAAAATTTTTTCTTTTTCAGAATCTGTGATATTAACACAAAGGCTTTCTTTACCGCAGAGTTTAATGACATTCAGATTCCTGAAATGGGAAATAATATCAGCATAAAATTTTTTAAGGTCAATTCCTGAGTCGTTTACTCGTTCTATAATCTCTATGAGCCGGGAGCCATTATTTTCAAAGATCGCCCCTGATATGTCGTGCATGACTTGTAGATCCTGGATGCCAAGACTGTCCAGCACAAAATCAAGTTTGATCTCTTTGTTTAAAGAGGCAGATAAAACCCTGTCAAGAAGGCTTAAGGCATCTCTGATGGAGCCGTCAGCTTCCTGGGCAATCAGATCAAGGGCCTGTTTTTCAATATTGAACCCTTCATCTTTGCAAAGTTTTTGTAAATGATTTGAAATCATTTCCAGGGAAATTCTGCCAAGGTCATGGCGCTGACATCTTGAAAGTATGGTAGCAGGGATTTTGTGTACTTCCGTTGTTGCAAAAATGAACATTACATGTTCAGGCGGTTCTTCAAGAGTTTTAAGCAGGGCATTAAATGCAGCAGTAGAAAGCATATGTACTTCATCGATAATATATATTTTATAGGCTGCCGATGAAGGCATATAAGTGACATTTTCCCTTAAATCCCTGATTTGATCAACACTGTTGTTTGATGCACCGTCTATCTCAAAAACATCTGTGCAATGCCCTTCAATAATATCTAAACACGTTTTACACGTGTTGCAGGGAAGTGGTGTCGGCCCTTTTTTACAATTCATTGCCTTGGCTAAAATCCTTGCAATGGTTGTTTTTCCAGTACCCCTGGGCCCTGTGAAAAGAATGGCATGGGCAACCCTGTCAGAAGAAATTGCATTGGAAAGGGTGGTTGTAACATGTGCCTGGCCTACAACGTCATCAAATGTCTGGGGCCGATATTTTAATGCTAATACTTGGTATGACATGTTATCTTAATATGAGCCATTATGATAAGTGGCGGAGAGGGAGGGATTCGAACCCTCGGTACCCGGTTAGGATACACACGCTTTCCAGGCGTGCACCTTCAGCCGCTCGGTCACCTCTCCTCATTAAATTAATTCAACGCAAAATAGTATCTTTTTGGTAAAGTGTCAAGGTTTAAACAGACAAGCATAGTCATTTGTATATTTGTTGTCAGAACCATATATGTAAAAGGGCGGGGCTGTGGTACAGGGCTTACCACTATTTTTTGCCGCACGGATAATAACTCTTTTTGCCGCTGCGTTTTTTTTTATATGGACAAACCTGATAAATTCAGGGACAAATTTATATTGTCCCATTGTCTGTATCAGGCTGGAAAACCTTTGCGCAGGAAAAATAATGTATAAGCGGCCCTGTTCATTGAGCAGTCTTTTTGAACATTTAAACAATAAATCAATATCAAGGGTGATTTCATGGCGCGCAATTGCTTTTTGAGGATCAGGGTTAAGTCTGCCGGAATTTTTCTTTTTATAGGGAGGGTTTGAAATTATGATATCTGCTTTCCCCTTTATGTCGGAAGGCATTATATTTTTAATGTTTTCATGAATAATATATATTTTATTTTCCAGTTTGTTTGCAAGGATGTTTTTTCTGGCAAACTTATATAGTTCTTTTTGAATTTCAATACCTGTGATTCTAAGATCTGGATATCTTGCGGCCAGGATCAAAGGCATGATTCCACAGCCACATCCAACATCAATGATTTTTTCAAAACCCTTTGGTTTAATATGGGCAGCCAGGATAAATGAATCCAAGGAAAAACGATAGCCTTTTTCAGGCTGGGATATTTTTTTTTGGGAGCTGAATAAAAGATCAGCTGAGAATTTTTCCAATTTTAAACCGAAGCTGTTTGACCAGGATATGGTCAAGTTTTTTATTGATATTCAAGATCATTTCTTTTTCAAGAAATTTTAACTGATGAATCCAGGCAGAGCTTGACACATTGACAATGAGTATCCCTTCCTTAAAAGAATCCGGTTTAGCATTCATGGCAATGGGTTTTCCAACAGCCTCATCCCAGACATCCCAGATCCTTGTCATTTGAGTATCCATGGCAGGCCTGTATCTGCCAAGAGCAGACGCCAATATGTCACTGATGTGAATCAGGTCACCGTCTTTATTCTTTTTGTTCAATTGAATAGGCCTTAAATTAAGGATCATTTTTCTAATTTAGTTCCATAGCATATTATTTAATCTGAATATACCAGAAAGATATTTTATACTGGTTTTAAAGCATGTAAACAATATTTTGCTCTGCTATCCGCTACAATGATTGTAATTGTAGGCACAGCAACTAGTTCAGGTCAATTTGCCTTGGATGAGCATTTTGGAACGTGTTGTTAAAGGCTCTGGCGGGCGTAACGTTAAATGGCGGGAACTGTTTGAGGGAACCTAAGTTTTTCCGCCACAAGTGTAGCCCGACATAGAGCCTGTCAATATTTACCATCCAGCGATGGAAAGGTAAACTGGCCAGAACGGGTATAAAGCTGATCATAAAAAACACACCATGTGATTGCCCTGATGTTTTAGAGTGGAAGCCTTTTAAATACCATTATTACAATTGCATTTAAATAAATATTGCCTTTTTAGGTTGATAAATATAAATATGGTTATACCTTACTTCGAGAATGCAGCTTTAAACAATATTAATTTACAGGGATTATTTTATGAATTGGGATTGGGAAAAACTAAGACAAAATCAACAGAAGTTTGAGAACAAGAGAGAGGGTGGTGGGCCCAGTATGCCGCCGATGCCTCCCCAGATGGATGAACTTTTGAACAAATTTAAAAACTTTAAATTACCGGGGATTTTTCTTATTGTGATTGTCCTTTTGGTTTTATTTTTCGGATCGTCCACTTTTTTTACAATAAAAACAGAAGAAGTCGGCGTTATCCAGCGGTTTGGGAAATACAAGAGAATTGCACAGCCCGGCTTGAACTTTAAATTACCCTCGGGTATTGAAAAAGTCACCAAGGTAAAGGTGAAAAGAATATATAAGGAAGAGTTCGGGTTACAGTCGGACAGTACTTCCAGTAATTACAGGTCAGCCAGTGAGAGTTCTTCTCAGGGAAGCAGCCTGATGCTAACCGGTGACCTGAACGTAGCAGTGGTTCCCTGGATAGTACAATACAAAATTTCCAATCCCAGTGATTATCTATTCAAGGTCAAAGACGTAAGAGCCATTTTAAGGGATATGTCAGAGGCCACCATGAGAACGGTTGTGGGGGATAGAAGCATTAATGAGGTTATCAGCAAGCGTGAAGAGATCGCTTTGGCTGCCAAAGATATGCTTCAAAAAGAGATGGATTCCGCAGAGTCCGGTATTAAAATTGTTAACCTTGAAATGAAAAAGACAAATGTTCCAGGACCGGTTCAGTCTTCTTTTAATGAAGTGAACCAGGCCATCCAGGAAAAAGAACAAACCATTTATAAGGCAAGGGAAGAATATAATAAAGCAGTGCCTTTAGCCCGTGGTGAAGCCAAAAGAGTGATAAAGGATGCAGAAGGGTATGCCATTGACCGGATTAACCGCGCCCAGGGGGATGCCACCAAATTTTTAGCTGTTTATAAGGCTTATGCCCTGGCAAAGGATGTTACAAAAAAGCGGATGTATCTGGAATCAATGCTGGAAATTTTTCCTAACCTTGGAACAAAGTATATTATTGATTCTGACCAGAAAAATGTATTGCCCTTTTTAAATATGGGTGTGGGCTCTTCCACTGCAATCTCTCAAAATAGTTTCCTTAAAAAAAGCGAGTAAAAAATGAACAGTATTATTAAAACTTTATTTTTGATTGTCATCGCAGCTGGTATCCTATTGGTGTATAGCGCTGCCTATGTTGTTGATGAAACTGAGCAGGTATTGATCACCCAGTTTGGTAGAGTAGTGGGTAAACCTGTGACCTTGCCCGGTTTAAAATTCAAGCTGCCGTTTTTACAAGTCGCCAATTTTTTCCCGAAAAATCTGTTGACCTGGGATGGTGAACCAGGTCAGGTGCCCACAAAAGACAAAACCTATATCTGGGTGGATGCCTTTGCAAGATGGAAGATTGTTGACCCTATAAAATATTTTCAGACAGTTACCCATGAAATTGCCGCCATTGAACGTCTGGATGATCTTATTGATCCTGCCATGAGGAATCTTGTGACCTCCTATCCATTGGTCGAAAGCGTACGGAACACGGATCGACGGATGGATACTTTGGAATCTATGGTGGATGAACACAAAGAACGGGTACAATATAAAGTTGATTTGGGCCGGGATGAGATTACAAAACGAATCTTAAAACAGGCCAGCGAAAAACTTACCCAGTTTGGTATTGAACTTGTCGATGTGAAAATTAAACGGATTAACTATATTGAAAATGTTCGGGACGCTGTCTATAACAGGATGATTGCCGAAAGAAATCAGATTGCAGAAAAGTATCGTGCAGAAGGTCAGGGTGAAGCAAGTAATATAAGGGGTGAGAAAGAAAAAGAACTTCAGGTCATCAAATCCCAGGCCTATAAAGACTCTCAGACGATTAAGGGTGAAGCCGATGCTACAGCCACAAAGATTTATGCAGATGCCTATAGTAAGGATCCTGAATTTTATGCATTTGTAAAGACAATGGAAGTCTATAAGGAAACTTTGAAAAAAGATACCTCACTGGTTCTTTCAACAGATTCTGATTTTATGAAATATTTTAAAGGAATTGAATAGTAAGACACCTTTTGGAGTATTGAGTTGAATAGCCTTTAACTCAATACTCCAAAATATTTTAACCGCTATTTTTTATTTCTCTGATGTCTGGTCTTAGCAAGGAGTTTTCTGTGTTTATGCTTCCTCATCTTCTTTTTTCTTTTTTTCATTACACTACTCAAAAAAATCACCTCCTTTAGGTCTGATTATATTATTTTAAATTAGCTAACTAAGAACTATAGCATAATATTTGTTTAAATGTCCACTTTTTTATTGTAGATCAAAAGACCCTGATGCAAGGATTAAAACGCTTTAATACAGAAGAACTTTCAAAGGTTGATGGAGCTGTAAAAGCTTCGGAAGAACTGGTCAATAATTATTTTAAAATGTCTTCCGGGCAGTGGCTTAAAAACAGGTATGATATAAAAACTGCCAAAGATCTTGCACTCCATGAATGTATTGACGGCCCTTTTGCCCAGGTCATCAAATATGAAGGCCGTAAAAAAGACGTTTCTCTCGGGTCTTCTTCATTCAGTCTTTACAAGGTTTGCCTTCAGGACAATGCCATTCTTGCAATGGTTTTAAAAAATGATGACCTTTTCTTGGAGCCTTTCCTTTTATATATACTGACCCATGAACTGATTCATATTGTCAGGTTCTCAAAATTTAAACAAAGATATGAAAACAAGAATGAAGTTGATGTAACATTGGATGAAGAAAGAAAAGTGCATGTTTTAACCCATACTATTTTAAAGTCGGTGTCTGTTCCGGGCTTAAGCAAAGTATGTGAATTTTATAAAGATTGGCTTAAGAATCCAGAATCTAAAACATAGTTAAAAAAATTGGAAAAACCTGCTTGACAAGGGTGAAAGACTTACTATTTTATCTTTGATTTTTCAAGAAGACTAAATGAAGAACGGAGAGACGTGAAATGCCAGTTTATGAATATCAATGTAAAGAGTGTGGACAAATCGAAGAAGCACTTCAAAAAATTTCTGATTCACCTCTTGAAACCTGCTCACATTGTAAGGGACATTTAAAAAAACTTATATCTCAAAGCACGTTTCATCTGAAAGGTTCCGGATGGTATGTGACGGATTATGGTGGAGCGAAAAATCCTTTGGAAACAAAACCGGAAACAAAATCTGATACAGAAGCAGACACAAAACCAGGAACTAAAGCCGACACAAAATCTGATACTCAAAAAAAAGAAGTAAAAGAATCTAAAACAACTTCAAAAAAAATATCAGAACCAAAAAAGTGAAGTTGAAAAAATACATCGATTACATTAACACAACAAACAATGTGTAAAGACAACAAACAATTTGTAAAGGAGAAATTAACATGAGTTTAAGACCACTTAGTGACAGAATTCTAGTTGAGCGTGTTGAAGAGGATGCAAAAACCAAAGGCGGTATTATCATCCCTGATACAGCAAAAGAAAAACCGGCAGAGGGAAAGATTGTTTCCATGGGTAATGGCCGCATGGGTGAAGATGGAAAACTGATTCCAATGGATGTAAAAGTTGGAGACCGTATTCTTTTCAGCAAATATGGCGGAACAGACGTGAAAATTGATGGCAGTGATTATCTTATCCTGCGTCAGGATGATGTTCTTGGGGTAATTGAATAAGTTAACAATATAAATTTAACGATATAATATGGAGATTATTGAAGATGGCAAAAGAAATTAAATATGATGCTAAGGCCCGTGAAGCAATGCTTAGGGGTGTACAAGCCCTTGCAGATGCAGTTGTGGTTACTCTTGGACCAAAAGGCAGAAACGTTGTTATTGAAAAATCCTGGGGCTCACCCACAGTAACCAAAGATGGAGTAACCGTTGCAAAAGAAGTTGAACTTGAGGATAAATTTGAAAATATGGGCGCTCAGATGGTAAAAGAAGTGTCCAGTAAAACCTCTGATATGGCTGGTGATGGTACCACAACAGCAACAGTTCTTGCCCGTGCAATCTATGAAAACGGCCAGAAACTGGTTGTTGCCGGAAATAATCCCATGGGGATTAAAAGAGGCATTGACAAAGCAGTAACCAAAATTGTGGAAGCCCTTGAAGCAATGACAAAACCAACCAAAGATCAGAATGAAATCGCTCAGGTTGGAACCATCTCTGCAAACAATGATGCAACCATTGGTAACATCATTGCAGAAGCAATGGATAAAGTAGGTAAAGAGGGTGTTATCACTGTAGAAGAAGCCAAATCAATGGATACCACTTTAGAAGTTGTAGAAGGTATGCAATTTGATCGCGGTTATCTTTCTCCCTATTTTGTAACCAATGCAGAAAAAATGAATGTATCCCTTGAAAATCCGTATATTTTAATTTGCGAAAAAAAGATTTCTTCCATGAAAGATCTTCTTCCCGTTCTTGAAGAGACTGCAAAATCAGGCAAACCTCTTGTTATCGTTGCCGAAGACGTGGATGGAGAAGCCCTTGCTACTCTTGTTGTCAATAAACTTCGCGGCACATTAAATGTTGCTGCTGTCAAAGCTCCCGGCTTTGGTGACAGAAGAAAAGCCATGCTGGAAGATATCGCAGTTTTAACTGGTGGCCAGGTTGTTTCAGAAGATATCGGAATCAAACTTGAAAACGTAACACTTCAGGATCTGGGTCAGGCAAAATCCGTTACAATTGATAAAGATAACACAACTATCGTGGATGGAGCAGGTTCAAGAGAAGCCCTTGAAGGCCGTGTAAAAATGATCCGTGCTCAGGTTGAAGAAACATCTTCAGATTATGATAGAGAAAAACTCCAGGAAAGACTTGCCAAACTGGTTGGCGGTGTTGCAGTTATAAATGTTGGTGCAGCCACTGAAACTGAGATGAAAGAAAAGAAAGCACGAGTAGAAGATGCCCTTAATGCAACCCGTGCAGCAGTTGAAGAAGGTATCGTGCCTGGCGGTGGTGTTGCTCTTGTCAGATGCATTAAAGCCCTTGAAGAACTTAAGCTTGAAGGCGAAGAAAAACTGGGAGTAGCTGTCATTGCAAGAGCAATTGAAGAGCCCCTTAGAAAAATTGCAGACAATGCCGGTGTTGAAGGTTCTGTTGTCATCAATAAAGTTAAAGAGGGTAAAGGCGCCTTTGGTTACAATGCCCTGACAAATGTTTATGAAGACCTTATTGCAGCCGGTGTTATGGATCCGAAAAAAGTGGTTCGTTTTGCACTTCAGAATGCAGCCAGTGTTGCATCTGTCATGTTGACCACAGAAGCCATGATCGCTGATAAACCGGAAGAAAATGCAGGTGGCGGAATGCCTGGTGGCGGCGGAATGCCCGGCGGCGGAATGGGCGGAATGGGCGGAATGCCAGGAATGATGTAATTTGAGTGGGTTCAGGTTTGCGTATGATTGAGCAATAAACGCAGCACCGCAAACCCGAACCCTCCTGTTATTAAGTTGAAAAAAGCCCCTGCGCATATAATTATGTGCAGGGGCTTTGTTATTTAATAAGAACTTGACATGAAATGCTGGCTCATATACTTAGTTTTATTAAATTTTATTTATTATTTTCATTTCCGATTCTAAATTTGTAAGAGAGGGTATATGACCACGGAAACCATTGGATTGTTTTACATGTTGAGTGATGCCGGGCCGGTTGTTAAATCCGTCATGCTGCTTTTGTTATTTTTTTCAATAACATCATGGGCCATTATATTTATTAAGTTCAGGTATATCCGAAAAGCATTTAAGGAATCTAACGATTTCACGGATATGTTCTGGCAGAGCCAAAATCTTTCCGATGCATTTTCAAAGGCAAAGGGACTGAGATCAAGTCCTGCGGCAAGAATTTTTATTGCCGCATATATGGAAATGGCAAGGTCTGAAAATAAAGACAAGAAAAACATACAGAGAAAAAGAACAGAAAATTCCTATTTTCAAATTATAGGCAGTATAAAACGATCATTAAACAGATCCATCGGTGTTGAAATCAGAAGGCTGGTTCAATTGGTTCCCTTTTTAGCTACAGCAGGTAATACTGCCCCTTTTATCGGTCTTTTTGGAACGGTATGGGGTATCATGGGAACCTTCCACGAAATAGGATTAAGCGGGTCTGCAAGTCTGGCTGTTGTCGCTCCCGGTATTTCAGAAGCACTCATTGCAACTGCAGCAGGACTTGCAGTGGCAATCCCTTCAGTTATTGCCTACAATTATTTTACTGATAAGATAAGGGCCCTGGATTCTGAATGGCAGAGCTATTCTGCAGATTTGTTAAATATAATTGAACGTGATGTTCAAAAGCAGATGGAGGGATAATGCAATTAGGTTCTGGTAATGATCAGCTCATGTCCGAGATTAATGTTACCCCTTTTGTGGATGTGATGCTGGTTCTTTTGATTATTTTTATGGTGACCGCTCCCATGATGGTTCAGGGGGTTGATGTGGACTTGCCCAAGGCCACCTCAAAAGCCTTGAAAGGCAGCGAGGATCGTTTGATTATCTCCATTGATGATGCCCATAAAGTATTTATTAACGAGCAGGTTGTCAGTGTGGAATTTTTAACTCAGAAACTGGGGGCCATACTGGAAAATTTTGATAAAAAGAATGTTTATCTCAGGGCAGATAAAAAGGTACCATATGGCATTGTTGTCAATGTAATTTCAAAGATAAAAAAGGCAGGAGTAGACAGCCTGGGGATGATTACACTTCCTGAAAATAAAGATGAATCCTGATTAATGCGTATGAGTTCTCCAGAAAATTTTATAACCGGAAGGCAATTTCTTTCCGCATCTTTTGATGGAAACAGGAAAATTGGGTTTATTTTTTTTTGTATTTCTCTGATTTTGCATGCCCTGTCTTTTTATGGAATAATTTTTTTCCAGGGATTTAGACTGCCCAAACCCCTGCCGCCTGTCATCCAGGTGGATCTGGTTTCTTTTTCAGAAGAGCCTGTGATTCAAGAAGCACCAGTGAAAGAAGAAATTTTAGAAGAGATTCCTAAAGAAGACGCAATACCTGTAACCCCACTCCCGCCCACTCCCAAGGTCCGGGAAATTCCCAGTATTAAACCAGATATCAGTTTAAAAACAAAACCTAAAAATTTAAAAGATTTGATGGCTCAGCAGGAGAAAAAAAAGAAACTGCCTGATAAGAAAAAAGAGAAAAAACCGGTTCTAAAACCCAAAAAAAACATTGATACTGATAAGGCTCTGGAAAAGAAAATTGAAAATCAGGACAAAAATACAATTGCCCAGGCCTTAAGCCGTCTTCAAAAAAAGGTAAAGGGCCAGAGTACAACAAAACAGGGAAAGGGAAGTCATGAAACTGCAGGTAAAAAGGGCTATAAACCCATTGACCTGTATAAAATGGTGTTGGGCCAAAAAATAGAACAAAACTGGGTATTCAATGAAGTACTTGCCAAGCTGGATCAGAAACTTGAAGTCAGAATCCTGATCAAGATATTAAAAAGCGGGGAAGTAAGAGATATTATTTATGAAACCAGGTCTGGAAATCGATACCTTGATGAATCTGCAAAAAAAGCAATTAAAAAGACAAATCCTTTGCCACCATTACCCCCTGGAATGTATTCCTATGATGTGGTTGTGATTTTTACACCTAAAGGGCTGAAATAAAAATGGTTTCTTTTACAATGAATAAACGCTATTGTAGCTGGCATATGGTTAATAAAATTATTTTGTATACACTCTTTTATTGTCTGGGCCTGCACCTGTTTTTCTTAGTCCCCTTATATGCCAGGGATTATGACTATATCAATGTCACAAACCCCTTTTTAAAGAAAACTCCAGTGGCTGTGACTGATTTTAAGACTTTCAACGGCCACGCTGAAGAGTTAAACATAGGGAAAACAGCAATTGGCATTTTAAAAGAAGCCCTTGATTTTACCGGATATCTTAAAACAATGAATCCCGTTGCTTTTTTATCAAACCCGGCTGAATCCGGAATCCAGCTGGGTCAAATCAATTTTCGGGACTGGACAGGTATTGGGGCTGACCTCTTAATTACCGGGGGGATTAGTGAAGTCGATGGAAAAATAACTCTTAAATTAAGACTTTTTGATACCTTTAATACAAAACTTCTTATTGGCAAGATATATACAGGCCCCCAATCCCAGGTTAGAAAAATGATTCACCTTTTTTGCAGTGAAATATCCTATCAGCTCACGGGAAAATGGGGAATATTTAATAGTAAGATAGCTTTTGTTTCAACGATAAATGGAAAAAAAGAAATATTTTCCTGTGATTTTGATGGACATAACATCAAACAGATAACCAGTCATAAAAGCATATCCCTTTCTCCATCCTGGTCTTCCGACGGTAAATGGCTTGCCTATGTATCCTATGCAAATGGTAAACCAGATCTTTTTATTAAAAACCTTGAAGAAAAGCGTGGGTCGATTATAAATTACAAGGGAATGAATATTTCTCCGGACTGGATGCCCGGTCAGAAAAAACTTGCGGCAGCATTAAGTTTTTCAGGGGACCAGGAAATTTATTTATTGACCCTAAAGGGAGAAATTATTAAAAGAATAACAAAAAGCTGGGGAATTGATGTGTCACCTGATTTTTCACCGGATGGTAAAAAAATAGTGTTCAGCTCAAAAAGGTCGGGAACTCCTCAGATATATATAAAAGATTTTGAATCAGATCGTCCGATAAGGCTTACCTTTAATGGGAAGAATAATACATCTCCAGCCTGGTCACCGGACGGCAAGAAGATCGCCTATGTTGGAATAGAAGATAACAATATTGATATTTTTGTGATGCCCCTTGATACGGGTACACCGGTTCAATTGACCATGAATCAAGGAGACAATGAAGATCCTTCCTGGTCGCCGGATGGAAGTATGCTGGCGTTTACAACTACAAGGGAAGGAGGTGTCTCAAGAATTTTTGTCATGAATGCATCAGGTTCAGACCCGAGAAGACTTCTGAGCTTGAAAGGCAGACAGACCCAGCCGGACTGGTCTTTATCAAAAGGTACGGAAAATTGATTTTAGATATTTAATTAAAAGAGGAGATAAGGGAATGAAAAACAGAGTGTGGATTAATCTTTTAATGGCAATTCTTGTGGCAGGGCTTTTTTTAACTGCCTCATGTGCAAAAAAAACCGTTGTGACTGATGCAACAACCATAGAAGATCAGGAAAAAGCCAAACTTGAAGCTGATGCAAAAGCCAAACTTGAGGCTGATGCAAAAAAAGAGGCTGAGCGTATTGCCCAGCAGAAGCTTGTAGATCAGATGGCCAATGATAAAGCGCAGAAGGAAGCTCAGGTTCTGGCTGCAAAAAAACGTTTTGTAAACCAGGACATTCATTTTGAATATGACAGTTCACAATTAACTGCCATGGCAAAGACAGGACTGAAGGAAAAGGCTGTATGGTTAAAGGCAAATCCTTCGGTAATTGTATCCATAGAAGGACATTGTGACGAGCGTGGTACAACGGAATATAATCTTGCTCTTGGTGACCGCCGTGCAAACACTGTTAAAAGTTATATGGGTAATCTGGGTGTTGCAGCTTACCGCTTGAAAACCATCAGTTATGGGGAAGAAATGCCCATAGATTCCGGGAAAACTGAAAGTGCTTTTAGAAAAAACAGGCGTGCCCATTTTGCAATTAATTAATTTGGTGTAAAAACAAATTAATTCAGTGAATAAAAGGGGTTACATGCGTAGTGCACACAGTGGGGTCAGGCTTGCGTGACCCCACAGTACAATCACTTTGGAGCTTGCTTATGAAAAGAATGCATATTTTTTTTAGTATTATTGTTATTGTTCTTCTTTTAGGATGTGTGGAACCCCAGCAGTTTGTTGCCCTTGAAACCAAGGTGGCAGTCCTGGAAAAGGAAAATGAACAGCAGCTTTCCATGCAAAAGGAAAAATTAAACGCCTCTGCCATTTTAAGTCGGCAGAATCAGTTAAAGATAGATGCCCTGGAAAAAAGGTTAAGTGATCGAAATACGATCACCCAGGAAGACTATGCAGAACTAAACTACACAATTAAATCACTTAAAGAAGGACTTCAACGTCTTGACGGGCAGATTGAAGAAATGAAGCATAGTTTTACAGGACAAAGGGAAAGTACTGGTGGAACCATTGAGGAGAAAATGGAACGGCTTGATCAGGCTATTTCTAAAAATTATGAACGAGTGATCAAACTGGAAAAATATATGGGATTTGAGCCTTCAGTTGCAGGAGAGTTGAACGAAAAAACCCAGCCGTCAACAGGATCTGAAAAAAGTTCTGCCCAGCAATCATATAATGCTGCTAAAAATATTTTTGATAGTGGGGATCATGAAAATGCACGCATTCAGTTTGAAAATTTTATCAATAAACATCCTGATTCTGATAATGCAGATAATGCAAGATTTTGGATTGCCGACAGTTATTATGTAGAAAAATGGTTTGAAAAAGCCATTCTGGAGTACCAGAAAGTAATGGAAGAATATCCAGACAGCAACAAACTTGCTGCAGCAAGACTGAAACAGGGATATGCTTTTGCTGAGCTGGGGGAAAAGGCAAATGCCAGGCTGATTTTAAAAGAATTAATAAAAAAACATCCCGACACAAACGAAGCAAAATATGCCCGGGAAAAATTAAAAAAATTAAAGTGAAGTAATTAATGTCTGGGATAAAAATTGTCGGTATTGATCCTGGATTAGCAGGTACGGGCATTGGAGTAATAGAGGGGAATTCAAAAGAGATATGCGGGTATTCATTTGGCAGCATCTCAACGGATGTAAAAGATCCGATCCCTTTCAGGCTTAACAGGATTTATTCCAAAACACTGGAATTGCTTTGCAAGATTCAACCGGAATACGTGGTTATTGAAGATATATTCTCCCTTGAAAAATATCCTAGATCCGGTATTATTCTTGGCAAAGTTTCAGGTGTTCTACTCTTGGCAGCATACAAAGCAGGGCTGGATGTAGAAGAAATTCCCGTAAGGGAAGTAAAAAAAATTATTTCCGGCAATGGAAGTGCTGATAAATTTCAAATGGAAAGGGCTGTTAGGAACTTATTAAAGCACAAGGAACCTATCCGGCCTTTCCATGCGTCAGATGCCCTGGGGCTGGCCATAACTGGATATTTCAGGTATAAAAGAAGACTATGATCGGATTTCTTAAAGGCATTATTCTTCATTTTGAGTCTGATGGCATTTTACTGCTGACAGGTGATATTGGATATGAAATTGTATTGACCCCGCAAATGATTGAAAAACTGAGGTCTGCTGAGACAAGTGAAGTGTCCTTATATATTTATTATCACTTGACTGAAAGACAGCCAAAACCTGTTCTTATTGGTTTTGAGACAATTGGAGACAAAGCGTTTTTTCAAACCTTTATTACAGTTGCTGCCATAGGGCCCATGAAAGCTGTGAAAGCCATGTCAAGGTCTGTGGGTGAGATAGCAAATGCCATTGAAAAAAAGGATGTTAAATTTTTAACAGGCTTAAACGGGATCGGTAAAAGAACAGCGGAAAAAATTATTGCCACCCTCCATGGAAAAATGGAAAGTTTTATTGCCTTGACAGATCATACAAATATCATGGACAAGGAAAAATTTCCTGTTGAGATGAATACAATAAATCAACAAGTTGCAGATGTTTTAATCGAGCAGCTGGGCCATTCTTCTGCCTCTGCTAAAAGAATGATCAAAGAAGCCTATGAAAGAAACACTGCCATTTTGACTCCTGAAGATCTTTTTGATGAAATCTTTAAGGAGAAAAGATAAATAATGAGTGATGATATTATTTCCTATTCTTCTGATAAAACCCATCTTTCAGATAAAAAAGGCATTGTTACATCAATAAATACAAAAGATGATCTATCCGCTGAAATAGTATCTTTAAGACCCAATAGTTTTAAAGAATATATTGGCCAGGATGATACGGTGGAAACCCTTAAAATAGCCATACAGGCGGCCAAAATGAGAAGTGAATCCTTAGACCACATATTACTGCACGGCCCTCCTGGTTTAGGCAAGACGACCATTTCTCATATCATTGCCAATGAAATGGAAAAAAATTTAGTCGTTACTTCAGGACCAGCCCTGGAAAAAGGGGGAGATCTCATCGGTATATTAACCAATCTAGGAGAAGGCGATATTTTTTTTATAGATGAAATTCACCGAATCCCAAAGATTGTTGAGGAGTTTTTATATCCTGCCATGGAAGATTTCGCCGTTGATTTTATATTTGATAAAGGGATTCATGCAAGGAGCCATCGATATCGGCTAAAGCAGTTTGTCCTTATAGGTGCAACCACCAGGGTAGGTCTTTTGTCCTCTCCTCTCAGGGATCGATTCGGTCTTTTTCGCACCCTTGATTTTTATTCGGTGGAGCAATTGGTTATTATTATTAAGCGGTCTGCAGCTATCTTGGATACGATTATTTCTGAAAACGGCGCTAATGAACTTGCCAGGCGGTCCAGGGGAACGCCCAGGATCGCCAACAGGTTATTAAAGCGGGTCAGGGATTATTCACAGGTAAAATCACATGGGCGAGTAACAAGACAAAGTGTGCAGGCTGCCCTTGAACTTGAAGGGATTGACGGGCTTGGGTTGACATCTCTTGACAGGCATTATCTAAAAACGATAATAGATTTTTACAAGGGAGGGCCTGTGGGGATTGAAGCCATAGCAGCAACATTGCAGGAAGAAACAGACACTCTTGTGGATGTTGTGGAACCTTTTTTATTAAAAATAGGAATGGTACTTCGAACCTCAAGCGGCAGAAGAGCTTCGGAAAAAGCATATCTACATTTTAAGATCAAACCTTCATTGTGAATATAAACACTAAAGGTGGATTATGGACAATAGGTCAAAAGTGAAGCAAATAGAAACAGGCCAATCCAGACCAAAACCCTACAAGCAGAATCGCAGGGCAAGAATTATTATTGTTGATGATTTTGGAGAGATGAAATCCGGTGAATATTTAAAGTTTTTTGTTAAGCTTTTATCTATTATTTCTTGTGTCTGTATTTTAGCAGGTTCACTGTTTTATCATTTTTATACCGGGTTATCCCGGGAAACACGCATTATTAAAGAAAGACTTACCTTAGCGGAAAAAAAGGTCTTTGAGCTGACCCGGGAAAAAGAAATATTAATGGCAAGGCTTGTTTTGTCAGGGAAAGATCCTGTGATTGCAAAAGAAAAGGAAGAGGCCCTTCCTGTTGCAACCATTGAAGAAAAATTTCCTGCCTCTCCCGTGCCTGAAGGAGAGGATCGGATAAATGATCCTTTAAAGGAAGATCATGAAAAAATAAAGATGAATACCCCTTTAAACAAAATGGATGATTTATCTGACACGCCGTTTGAGACTGAATCTCCAAGGATAATTGAAAAAACCGTTGACCTTGAGAAATTCACTGTAGTAAAGGATGGTGAAACAGGAGATATTCTGGTTCGATTTGATATACGAAATATTTCCAAGAAAGCCGGAGATGTTTCCGGAAGAATATTTACAGTATTAAAACCTGATAATGATTATGAAGATCAATGGCTGGTGGTGCCAAAATCAGCCATAATAAATGGTATCCCTTCTGAATATAGGAAAGGACAATATTTTTCTATAGCCCATTTTAAACCGGTTAAATTCAGGGTCAAGCATCCCGGATATTCTGATTTTTATAAAAGAGCATCTGTTTTTGTTTTTAATGAACAGGAAGATTTGATTTTTGAGAAATTGATCAATATTACTGATTCCGTTGAATAAGCAGGATAAAATATAACCCCGGAAAAATAATTTCGAAATTTGATGGCTTCAGGCCGGGCAATAAATAACTGGCAAGCGAGGAGAAATGAAGTGGGGAAGAAAAATTATAAAAACCTTTCAATAATTGATCGAGAACTTCAAATTGAAGGGTCTGTATCAAGCACAGGCAAATTAATTATAAAGGGCCATGTTATCGGGACAATTAAAGGAGATGTGGTGATTATTGCCGAGGATGGACGGGTGAACTCCAGTGACACAAAAGTATCCAGCATTACCATTGCGGGAAATTTTCAAGGGGATCTGACTGCATCCAAAGAATTAATTGTCCTTTCCACAGGGATTTGTGCAGGCAAAGTGAGGTGTAAAGATCTGATTGTTGAAAATGGTGGAATTTTGAATGCCGAAGTGTCTTGCAAGACAACTAACAGTTTATCAGAAATAAAAGATCAGCCTGTCTTTGGGCATGGTAAATTAAAAGAAGTGGAAGCCTAAATTCTGCTTGACATCGGTATGAAATTTATGTAAAGTTCGCAGATTGTGTTTATGAATTAGGAGCATTGAAAAAATTGAAAAAATATACATATAGTGCAAAAAGATCAGATAATAAAGAAAATTGGTGTGTTATTGATGCAAAGGATAAAATTCTTGGCAGGCTGGCTTCCCAGGTAGCATACAGAATCCGGGGGAAACATAACCCGCTTTTTACACCCCATGTAGACACTGGGGACTGGGTTATTATTATCAATGCAGATAAAATTCGCCTGACAGGGAATAAATTGGATCAGAAAAGATATTACCGCCATTCAGGATATATAGGCAGTCTTAAATCTGATACAGCAAAAGAATTGTTAGAGAAAAAACCTAATGAGGTTGTTAAAAAGGCGATTATAGGGATGCTCCCGAAAAATCGACTGGGTCGAAAACTTGGCAAAAAATTATTTGTATACTCAGGTGATCAGCATCCCCATGTTGCTCAAAAACCAGAGCCTGTTGAAATTTAAGTAAAAAAGGACGCGATAATTATCAATGGAAAGTGGAAACGTGTTTTATGCGACGGGTAAGAGAAAAGATTCTGTAGCCAAAGTATGGTTAATACCCGGCAATGGTAAGATTGTGGTCAATAATAGAGATCTGGATGAATACTTTGAATTGAATGTAACAAGGGATTTGCTTTCATCTCCTTTGGTCCTCACTGAAAAAAGCAATGACTTTGATATTAAAGTGAGAGTAATGGGCGGTGGTAAATCCGGCCAGGCTGGTGCTATTCGTCTTGGTGTGTCCAAAGCGCTTGTCCTTTTAGATCCTGACCTTCGAGGCGTTTTAAAAAGTGCAGGATTTCTGACAAGGGATTCAAGAACAAAAGAACGAAAAAAATACGGGAAAAAAGGCGCAAGAGCAAGCTTTCAGTTTTCAAAAAGATAGTTTTTATATATATTTCAAAAATTATTTATTATATCAAATTTATATACCATGGGGGGCAAAGAGAATTCTTTAGCCCCTTTTTGTGATGGGAATAAAAAATGAAGACATTTTTGTTTTATGATGTTGAAACCAGCGGATTAAATCCTGCTTTTGATCAGATTTTAACCTTTGCATGCATACGGACCGACCCGGGTCTCAATGAGATCAAAAGGCAGACCATCACCATTCGCCTCCGAAAGGATATTGTTCCTTCACCACAGGCTTTTTTAACTCACGGCTTAACCTTTGATGAATTATCTTGCGGAATCAATGAGTATGAAGCTGCACTTAAAATACATAAAATATTAAATACACCCGATACCATAAGCCTGGGATATAATTCACTGGGATTTGACGATGATTTTTTAAGGTTCTTGTTTTATCGTAATCTTTTGGACCCATATACCCATCAATATGCCAATGGTTGTTCCAGAATGGATATTCTGCCCATCACCGTTCTTTTCAGGATATTTCAAAAAGATAGTTTAAACTGGCCTCATATTGATGGGAAACCAAGTTTGAAACTTGATTTAATAAGCCGGGAAAATAACTTTGTAACAACTGGCAGGGCCCACGAGGCTCTGAACGATGTTGAAGCTGTGATTGAATTGAGTAAAAAAATGTTTTTTCAAAAAGATATCTGGAATTATTCTCTGGATTTTTTTAATAAAACACGGGATGAGATCAGAATAAATAATATTAATAAAACACTGAATATTCAAAATACTCCATTCAGGCATTGCATCATGATGTCGGCATCTTTCGGCTCAAAAAGTAATTATATGGCGCAGGTTATTCACCTTGGATCATCTTTGGCATATAAAAATCAAAGTCTCTGGCTGAGGCTTGATTCAGATGATATTTTAGGGATAAATGCAGGTCTGGATATAAAGGAGACCTTTGTTCTGCGAAAAAAGGCCGCAGATGCCTTGATCGTGTTACCGGCTCTTGAAAGATTTTTAGATAAACTGTCGGAAGAATCCAGGCAGACGGTCAGGGAAAATATAATGAAAATTGGCTCCCACAAGGAAAAATTTTTCAAATTTATTCAATATCATCTGAATTACAAATATCCTTTTATTCCTGATATGGACCCTGATGCAGCCCTTTATCAGGATGGGTTTTTTTCTTTTAAGGAGAAACAAGAAATTAATTTGTTTCATCAAACTTTTTCAAATTTGATATTGACGAATTTAAATCCTGATAAAACGAAAACCATAAATAAAATAAAAAGCCAAAGGATTAAAATTCTGGCAAATCGTATTCTGGCACGAAATTGCAATAATATTTCAGGACATACTGACCAGACAGAATATCGTCAACACGTAAACAGACTTAAATCTTCCATGGAAAAAGATCATATAATCGGATACAGAAATGACATAAAATTTAATCGCAGACAAGGATTGGACGATTTGGAAACAACAAGACAATCTCTTTTAAATCCTGATCAGGAAACAAAAAGTATGCTCGGGTGGTTAAAAAAATATATTGAAGCCCTGTAATCCGTATAATAAAATATTCAGGGTAATAAAATATTCAGGCAGTATCTTGATGAGTAAATACTGCCTGAATGAGTTTTGAATAGCTTATTTTACTGCGTCTTTTAATGCTTTTCCAGGGACAAATTTGGGAACGTTTCTGGCAGGGATGTTAATTTCTTTGCCTGTCTGGGGATTTCTTCCCTTTCTGGCTTTTCTATTGGCTGTTTTAAATGTTCCAAAGCCAACCAGTGTAACTGAGTCATTACCGGAAAGTGCTTCTGTGATTGCTTTGATTGTTTGATCAACTGCAGCCTGGGCTTCTTTTTTACTGCTGAGCACTTCTGAAACCTTGTTGATTAAATCACCTTTGTTCATCTTAACACTCCTTTTTTTAGGTTTTAGAAATTTTCAAAATCCATACTTAAAATGATTTTCTAAAATAAAGTTAACTGAAACCTGCATTTAGCGTACGTTACGTCGTTGAGAAGTGTGTGTCAAGTATTTATTCACATTTTTTTTGAAATTTCTCGCAAGAATGAAAAAGAAAAACATGAAATTGATAAAAATCATGGTGGCAAGGGGTTTTAAGTTCTTAAAATTCCTAAATACCAAAGGATTAATTGTTCTCCAAAAAAAATATATAAAATCGCACCCATGGACAGGAATGGTCCAAAAGGAATTTTTAACTTTGAATCGGCTATTTTGGTATAAATCATGATTAAAAGTCCGAAAAATGTACCAAATAATGACCCTGCAAAAATAGTAAAAAAAACACCTTTAATTCCAATTGCCGCCCCGATCATGGCCAGAAGTTTTATGTCCCCGCCGCCCATGCCTTCCTGTTTTTTCAACAGGTAGTATAAAAAAGCCACGGCATATAAACTGCCGCCGCCGGCAACAATACCCAGCAGGGTATTTTTAAGTGTCATTTCAGGTAAAAAATAAAAAGAAGATGCAAATACCAGGATACCGGGAAGCGATATTACATCCGGAATAATCTGATGGTCTATATCAATAAAGGAAATGGTGATCAAAACACTTGTGAAGATAAACCAGTAAACCATGACCTGCCCTATGCCGAATTTATAGAACAGCACCACTGCAAACATACCGGCCAAAATCTCAATTATAGGGTATCGTATGGAAATAGGCTTATGGCAGAACTTGCATCGGCCTTTTAAAAATAAATAGCTTAAAACGGGAATATTGCAGTAAAAAGGAATACCTTTTTTACAGGCAGGACAGAATGAACCCGGAGTAATAATGGAATTATTTTCAGGAATCCTGTAAATACAAACATTTAAAAAGCTTCCAATGCAAGCGCCAATGATAAAAATAAATACGGCAAAATAGGAAGTGTGGCCAAATATAATCATTTTATTGTTTCCCTTTAGTTTGTGATTTTTCTTTATATAATACCTTAAAAATATTTTTCCAAGGATGTTGTAAAATAAAAAATATGTTTTATTGTAAAGGAGCAAATAAAAAAGAACTTAGAGAGCCAAATATATGGGGTCAGGCTTGCGTTGTTGCGTAAAATATATGGGGTCAGGCTTGCGTAGTTGTGCTTATCATTCAATAAGCGCAACTACGCAAGCCTGACCCCACTTTATAAACGCAAGCCTGACTCCACTTTATAAATAAAGGAGTTAAAATGGCTGAAGCAGATATTGATGATCTGATTGAAATCATTGAAAAAGAAAGCAATTTAGAAAAAATTCCCAAAAGTCTTCCCATGATGCCGGTAAGAGACATAGTTGTGTTTACCGATATGCTCTTGCCGTTGTTTGTCGGCCGTAAAAAATCCATTAGGGCAGTTGAGGAGTGTGTTGAATATGACCGTTACATTTTCCTTGCAGCTCAGAAAGATTCTGAACTGGAGAATCCAGGATTGGAGGATCTTTATTCAGTCGGTACTATTGGTAGAATTCAAAAAATGATCAAGTTGCCCGATGGCAGAATTAAGGCTCTGGTTCAAGGATTAGCCAAGGCAAAAGTATTGGAGTGTGTTAAAAAGAAACCTTTTTTCAAAGTTGATATTGAAATTTTAAAGGATGCAGATCCCCTGGAACTCAATATCGAAGAGGAAGCTTTGATGCGGAATGTTAAAGAGGCCAGTGAAAAATTACTGGCTCTCAAAGGGGAGCTTTCAGGGGATGTAGGCGATTTGCTGTCTCATATTGAATCTCCGGGTAAACTTGCCGACCTGGTTGCTTCTAATATAAATTTAAAGGTTGAGGATGCGCAGATTTTACTTGAAATTATGGATGGAACCGAACGCTTGAAAAAGGTGAATGACCTTTTGGCAAGAGAGCTGGATCTTTCAACTGTTCAAGCCAAAATTCAAATAGATGTCAAGGATGAGATTTCCAGAAATCAAAGAGATTATTATCTTAGAGAACAGGTTAAGGCAATTCACAGGGAGCTTGGAGAGAGTGATGAAAAGCTTGCTGAAATAAAAGAATTCAAAGCAAAGATAAAAAAATGCAAAATGCCCCTGGACTGTGAAAAAGAGACTAAAAAACAGCTTAAACGTCTTGAACAGATGCATTCTGACTCCTCTGAAGCTTCGGTTGTCAGAACCTATCTTGACTGTATAGTTGAATTGCCATGGAGCAAATCAACAAAAGATTTTCTTGATATTAAAAAATCAGAAGAAGTTTTGGATACAAACCATTTTGGTCTGGATAAGGTCAAAGAAAGAATTCTTGAATATTTGAGTGTCAGAAAATTAAACCCTAAAAAAAAGGGCCAGATTATTTGTTTTGTCGGTCCTCCGGGTGTTGGCAAAACATCTCTTGGACAAGCCATAGCCAAAGCTATGAAACGAAAATTTCATCGGGTGTCTTTGGGTGGAATCAGGGATGAGGCTGAAATCAGAGGGCATCGAAGAACCTATATCGGTTCCATGCCGGGAAGAATTTTACAGGGATTAAGACAATGTAAGACAAATAACCCCGTATTTATGTTAGATGAAATAGACAAGCTGGGAAATGATTTCAGGGGAGATCCTTCTTCTGCCCTCTTAGAGGCACTTGATCCTGAACAGAACTTTGAATTTTCAGATCATTATCTGAATATGCCCTTTGACCTTTCCAAGGTGCTGTTTATTTTAACAGCCAATATGTCAGATACGATTCCCTCAGCCTTGCTGGACAGGATGGAGGTGATAAGAATCTCAGGATATACGCGCCAGGAAAAAAAGGTGATTGCACAAAGACATCTGTTTCCAAGAAAATTAAAGGATAATGGCCTTATTCGAAGATCAATCCATATAAGTTCGGGCGCCATGGAGTCAATTATTGCAGACTATACATTGGAAGCGGGCTTAAGGGGTCTTGAAAGAAACCTGGACGCGATTTGTAGAAAAATTGCAAGAAAGATTGCAGAGGGAAAAAAAGGTAAGTTCTCAATAACCAAGCAAAATCTCACAAAATATCTGGGACCGCCAAAATATCTTTCTGAGCTTGACCAGGAAGAAAGCCAGGTGGGTCTTGCAACCGGGCTTGCCTGGACTGAAGTCGGCGGGGAGCAGCTTTATATTGAAGTGTCTCTTTATCAGGGGAAAGGAGAATTGCTTGTCACAGGACAGATTGGTGAAGTTATGCAGGAGTCTGCCAGGGCAGCACTTACATATACAAAAGCCAATGCAGATAAATTTGATATAAGTAAAGAAGATATTGATAGTAACGATATACATATTCACGTGCCGGCAGGGGCAATTCCAAAAGACGGCCCTTCAGCCGGAATAGCCATGGCTACTGCATTGATTTCCGCATTTACAGGACGTAAAGTAAACAATAAAGTCGGCATGACTGGCGAAATTTCTCTGAGGGGAAGAGTTTTGCCTATTGGCGGACTTAAAGAAAAAGCCCTTGGTGCTTTAAGGGCCGGGATTGATCACATAATCATTCCGGAAAAAAATAAGAATGATTTATATGATATGCCAAAGGTGATCAAGAAGAAAATAAAGTTTACCTGTGTTAAGGATATCAGGGAGGTTCTTGAAATTGCCCTTGAAGAGAAAATTGAACCCAAAAAGGCATAAACAAAGTGAAATTCCTTTGTCTGAGCACTGCTGAACAAGGATGCAGCCTGGCGATTATTAACGGGGATGCTCCTGTTTGTGAAGAGTTCTGGGAAATCAGGCAGACCCATTCCAAACGGCTTTTAACAATGATTGAACATTTGCTTGAAAAAAGAGCGGGCATGGAACTTTCTGATATTGATGCCTTTATTGCTGCAAAAGGGCCGGGCAGCTTTACCGGACTTCGTATCGGCATAAGTGTAATCAAAGGCCTGGCATTTGCCATGGGAAAACCAGGCATTGGTGTTTCAAGTCTTGACGGTATAGCCTTTCGTTTTGCTTATTCATCCATGCCCGTATGCATCATGATGGATGCCAGAAGAAACGAAGTTTATTGTGCAACCTATCAATTTGATAATGGCTGTCTTGTTTTCAAAAGCCGGGAAAAAGTTGTCAGCCCTGAACAAGCCGTAAAAATGACAAAGGGGCCCACATTGTTTGCAGGGTCAGGATCAAAAGTCTATAAAGACATAATTGAACAAACTGCAGGTCAATCTTTAATTGCCCACAGTTTTTTAGATTCTGTTAATGCAGCGGCATTGGTTTTGTCCCTTTCATCCAACGACAATTTTTTAGATAACCCCAAAAATATTCTTAATCCTTCATATATTAGAAAGTCGGATGCGCAACTAAGGCATGGGGTCAGGCCAGTTTGACTTTCCATCGCTGGATGGGAATAATTGACAGGTCCCAAAATGGTTATCCAAGTCAAATTGACCTGAACTAGTTGCAGTGCCAGCAATTACACAAACAGCTTCCAGTTCCGGTCTGCTTACCTTGTAATGAGCATTTGGATCAGTTTGTTACAAGGTCTTAATGAAGCGGAACGTTAAGAACAGCAAATTGTTTGAGGACACACCTGCCCGCAGTTTTTGCTGTTTAGAGAAGTGAAATTAGATCTTGTCAAACTGTCCAGCCAGCGAATGCAGGGTAAGCAGTCCGGAACGGGTAATGACCACCAATATTTAATACAGCATACAAAATTCTTCATAATTCGAGTTGATAATTATTTGCCACCGAGAATTGCTTTACCCGTTCAGGCACCAGAAATTGTAAGGTGAGCAGACCGGCACGGGTGTTGATTAGATGGAAAAATAAGAATATTGACATTGTAATGAATATTTTGCTATATTGACAGGCTTATAAAATGATTACAGCTGCGGAACATTAAATTATGGATAGTTCTAAGTGGCCGGTACGCGCAATTTTACCTATTGCGCAACCAGGCCTGAAGTTTATATTAATTACCATCCTCTTTACGGGGATGCTTTTTTATTTTGGGTGGATTTTATCTGCCTGGATCTTTTTTGCCGTTACATTATTTATCTGCTGGTTTTTTCGAGATCCTGACCGGGCCGCCCCTGAAGAGGAAAACTGTCTTATATCTCCTGCTGACGGAAAGATTATTATTCTTGAAAAACAGGGACAATGTGACTATTTGAAAGGCCCGTGCATCAAGGTCAGTATTTTTATGAATGTGTTCAATGTTCATGTGAATCGAATTCCCTTTAATGGGAAGGTTCAAAAGGTTGAATATCATCCTGGAAAATTTATGAATGCATCCTTTGATAAAGCATCTAGTCATAATGAGAGAAATGCCTTAATGATTAGAACTGATGATGATAAAAGTTTTGCAGTAGTCCAGATAGCAGGTCTTGTAGCCAGAAGGATAGTAAATTGTGTTAAAGAGGGAGAAACAGTAAAAAAAGGGGATCGGTATGGTATGATTCAGTTCGGTTCCCGCCTTGATTTATATTTACCAGAAGATTTTAAGATAGCTGTTAAGATCGGCGAAAAAACAAAGGCAGGGTCTACTATAATCGGATATATGCAATAGGGAAGGGTAAAAAACATATGCATAATAATAATGTTAAAAAAAGTATTTATATTCTTCCTAATTTATTGACATCCATAAATTTGTTCTGCGGTTACTATGCAATTACGGCATCTATCCAGCAGCGATTTGTTGATGCTGCCATTGCAATAATAATTGGCGGTGTGTTTGATCTTTTAGACGGTAAAATTGCAAGAGCCACCAATACTACCAGTAAATTTGGTGTTGAATATGATTCATTAGCAGATCTGATTAGCTTTGGGCTTGCACCTGCAGTTTTAATGTTTTTATGGGTACTTGAATCTGCCGGCAGACCGGGCTGGTCAGCTGCGTTTTTATTTATCATATGCGGGGCATTAAGACTTGCCAGATTTAATAGCAGTACTTCATCCAGCAGTGATTTTGAGGGCTTGCCCATCCCGGCAGCTGCTGCAATGAATGTTTCCGTGGTATTGTTTTTTTCCAGGCTGGAAATAAACCCGGAGCCTTTTAAACTGGTTATTCTTGTACTGATGTTCATACTTTCTTTTTGTATGGTGAGTTCTTTTAGATATAAAAGTTTTAAAAAAGGGTTTGTTTTTAAAAGCATGAAATTTAACAGGCTTGCAGGACTCATTCTCGTTCTTGTTGCCATTGCCACGGAACCTTCCATACTGCTGTTTGCAGTATCCTTGACATATGTTGTGTCAGGACCTGTCTTGGCACTGGTTTTTCAGAAATATTCAAAAAAAGACAAAACAGCCCGGGTTGATAAAGGGTTTTAGGAAAAATAAATCATATAAAGTCAGGTGTAAGTTGGAACAAATACCCATTACAAAACAAGGCTATGCAGCCTTAAAAAAAGAATTCGAAAGATTAAAAACTATTGAGAGGCCTGAAAATATCAAGGCCATTGAAGTGGCAAGGGCCCATGGCGATCTGTCTGAAAATGCTGAATATCATGCTGCCAAGGAAAGGCAGTCATTTTTAGAAGGCAGGATCGGCGAAATAGGCTATAAGCTTGGAACTGCTAAAATTATTGATCCTGAAACCGTACCAAAAGATTGTGTAAGGTTTGCATGCCGGGTCCTTGTTGAAAATCTGGATTCAGGAGAGAAAATTGAATACATGCTTGTAGGTGCAGACGAAGCTGATATAAAAAAGGGGAAAATTTCAGTATCTTCTCCTTTAGGCAGTGCATTGATAGGTAAAAAGCCGGGAGATGAAGCAATAGTGCAGGCTCCCGGCGGAAAAAGAATATATGAGATAATAGATATTCTCTAAACATAGAGGAGGTACAAGTTTTGGCAAGAGTTACCATTGAAGATTGTTTGAAAAATGTTGACAATAGATTTACCCTTGTTCACCTTGCGGCAAAAAGGGTAAGACAGGTAAGAGAAGGCTCGGACCTTTTAGTTAAATCATCCAACAATGAAGACGTTGTTACAGTTTTAAGAGAGATCGCCGCAGGCAGGGTTATTGAAAAAAAGGATGAAAAGCCCAAGGGTAAATAAACATAATAAAAATATTAAAGGTAATATATTCAGCGCAATGAGTAGTGTTGCAACTGATTATCTTATAGACATAAAAAATGAAAGACATTCAAAATCTACCTGATTTTAGGAAGATTCCAATTGATAAAGTCGGGATAAAAGGATTGAAATATCCTGTTAAAGTTCTGGATAAGACCACGGGACTTCAATCAACTGTTGCCCAGATCAACATGTATGTTGATCTGCCCCACCACTGCAAGGGCACACATATGAGCAGGTTTGTTGAAATTTTACACCTGTTTAGAACTAAGGTCTCTTTGGAGTCTTTGACCAATATCCTGGAAGATATGAAGAAAATTCTCGGGGCTAAATCATCTCATATTGAAATTACCTTTCCCTATTTTATTGAAAAACAATCTCCTTTGACAAATTCCAAGGGGCTTATGGACTATACCTGCTCCATCATAGGGTCGTCCAATGGAAAATCAGATACGGATATTGTTTTAAAGGTTGCGGTTCCCATTACATCTGTTTGTCCATGTTCAAAAGAAATAAGTGAATATGGTGCCCATAATCAGCGTGGTGAAGTGCTGGTCAGTACAAGGTTTGACAAGTTTATCTGGATAGAAGAAATTGTCAATCTTGTTGAGGCCACAGCTTCCTGTGATATTTTTTCCGTTTTAAAAAGACAGGATGAAAAGTTTGTCACTGAAAAAGCCTATGAAAATCCTAAATTTGTGGAAGATATCGCAAGAGATGTGGCAAAAGAATTAATGGCAGATGAAAATATCACCTGGTTTTCCGTAAGTGCTGAAAATTTTGAATCCATACATAATCACAGCGCCTATGCCTATATTGAAAAATCCTTGATTTCGTAATTGAATTTTTTATGCAGAATTTAAAGCAGCGATTATTGACCATTAAACCAAACGATTTAATTTTTTATTTTATAGTTTTAACATTCTTTGCCTTACCCACTGGAACTGCTCCCCCTTTGATTGCTATTGGACTGGCCGCATTGATATGGCTGGTTTCAGGAAAAATAGCCCATATTAAGAAAATCATCATGCAACCCTGGTTTTATCCTGTGATACCGTTTTTAGTCTTACCCTGGATAGGGCTTTTGTACTCACAAAATACTGACCTTGGAATGGATTATGCACTAAAGACAAAGTATTGGCTTGTGATATTCATAACGGCAGGGTTTGCTTTTGATGAAGAAAAGGTGTTTATACTTTTGAAATGGTTCTGGGCCGGTCTCTTAATGGGTGCCTTTCTTGCACTGATACAGGTTATGGGAATTGTGACTCCGATCCAACAAGAGTATCTTGGGTTTGGTATTGTGCATACCCTTTTGTGCATGTACCTTATAACGGGAATCCTTACTGCTTCATTCTATTTTAAAAACACAGGATCCTGGAATGGCCGCTTTGTATTTCTTTTTCTGATCCTTGCATTTTTATTTCACCTGGCAGTGCTCAGGGGCAGAACCGGTTATCTGATCTTTGGAATTATCTCTCCCTTTGTTGCCAATAATTTGATGTACAAGTTTTCCCGGAAAATTAAAATTGCAGTTGCTGTAATTCTTGTCTGTTTTCTTTTACTATCTCCTATTGTCAAAGAAGAGGTAAAGGGAACCTTTGTCAAGTTAAATGAACAAAAGGAAAACATTCTAAAGGGTGAATACGTTGTTGAGCTTTCCCGGTTTTTTATGGTTCGTGAATCTGTCAGGATTATTATGGCACATCCCTTTATGGGCATTGGTACAGGAAGTATTACTGAACCGACAAAAGCAAGAGGACACCTGGTGACTCATCCCCACAATAATTTTCTCTATATGGGTGCAAGCTATGGAATTCTCGGTATTGCAGCCTGTTTCTGGCTTTTCTGGAAAATGTTTAAGACTTCCTGGCGCTTAAGGAACACAGCTCTTGGATATTTTGTCTTTTCTGCTTGCATTGTTCTTTTTTTAGGCGGGATGTTTGATACCCAGATACTGAATACGGGCACTTTACTTTTTTTATCATTGACCTATGGACTGCTGAACCACTTGAGAAACCCTGTAGTTTAGATCTTTTCGAATGGATTCATACCCTTTATTTTTCTGATTCACCATAATTACATAGGGGTAAAGCCTTTGATCCTTTCCTGAAATATAGCCTGCACGGGTTCTTACTCCATGAAGAGTTCCTGTTTTAAAAAAATCATTTCCATGGTTTTTTAATAATGAATGGAAGGGCATAAATTCAATAAGAATTTTCAGCATCTCATCAGCAGAGACCTGGTTTAACCTTGAAAGACCAGACCCTTCAACAATAGTAATCCCGTCCAGTTTTAAATTTTGTTTTGAAAAATCCTTAATTGCTTTAATACCTTTTTCAATTGTGGCCGGTGCTCCATATTTTTTTGCACCAATGGTTAACAAAAGCTGATTGGCAATATAATTGCTGGAGTATTCTAAAAGTCTTTGCACAACTTCTTTTATTTCAAACTGAGAAAGAAAAGAGTATTTTTCCCCTTTGCTTACTTCAAACTTTCCCTGTAATACTGAACCTGTGATATTAATATTGTTTTGTTTAAAAAAATATTCGATCAAAAGCCCTGGATAAAAAAGGCTCTGCTGTTTTGTAAGTATGATCCGCCCCTTTTTAACCCCGGCTTTTTTAATGCTGGAATGAAAGAAATCAAGCAGAGGTGTCTGTGCCTCGGCACTGACAAATCCTTTTTTGTTCAAACTCCATTTAAACATAATTGTATTGAAATTAGCAGATAAAGCCCCAACAGGAGCATCATAGGGGTTTAAAGAAATTCCTTTGCCCGGAACTTTGATTAGTTCAAAAAAATAAGTTTGATCAAGAATGATATTATGAATTTGTGTGGCCTTTGTTTTTAAAATAATTTCACGACAGAATTGATCAATAACTTCTGAAATAAATAAAGGGTCTCCAAATCCTTTGATATAAAGATTTTTGGAGTGTTTATCAAAAAAATAATCTGTTGGAAAACGATAATCTTCTCCAAGGATATTAATGGCGGCAAGGCTGGTGAGGATTTTTAAAATTGAGGCGGGTACAAACAGCTTTTCCCTGTTTTGGGCATAAAGAATATTCCCATGGTCATCTGCCAGAACAATGCCTGGGTTCAAATCTTTTGCATAAATACATGGGTTTATAAATAACCCGATAGTAAAAATAGTGAAAAGAAAAATAGAAACGATAGTTATTCTTATATTAATCATGATGCACTCATAAAAAGTCAAATCGACCATAAAAAGTCAAATCGATGGCTAAGTAAAAATCTTCATCTACAAGGCGTGGAGCCTGATCGGGAGTGAAGGCATACATATGCAGTATGTCGAACTTCCGGTCAGGCACCGCAACGCAGTCGATGGAGACTTTTTACGACGTCATCAATCATTATCAGAATAAAACGCTTTATATCCAAGATAGGTCATATAAACATCTGCCTTGCTTGATACTTCAAAGGGTGAATGCATTGAAAGTATTGCAGGCCCGCAGTCAAGAACATTCATCCCAAATTTTGCAAGGAATTTAGCAACAGTACCGCCCCCGCCCTGGTCAATTTTTCCAAGTTCCCCTGTTTGCCATACTATTTTATTTTTATTGAATATCTGTCTGATTTTACCTACAAATTCAGCACTGGCATCACTTGATCCGGATTTTCCGCCCGTTCCGGTAAATTTTGTTATACAGATACCAAACCCTAATTTTGCCGCATTCATTGTCTCATGAACGTCTTTAAAATCAGGGTCCATAGCTGCATTTACATCAGCTGAAAGACAAGATGAGTTGATCAAGGATTTTCTAAGGGATCTATTGTCAGTGCCCTGCCCACTGATAAAGAGCAGATCAGACATAAAGTCTTCAAGAAAATTCGATTTAGCACCACTGCTCCCTTCACTGCCTATTTCTTCCTTGTCAAAAAATAGAGCAATGGCGGTTTTATCTGGAGGTTGGGTATTCAAAATAGCCTCGAGGCTCGTATAGGCACACACCCTGTCATCCTGGCCATAAGAACCGATCATTGATCTGTCAAAGCCAATATCTCTTGCCTTCTCAGCAGGAACTGCCTCAATTTCCGCACTGACGAAATCTTCTTCAGTAAAATCATATTTTTTATATAAAAGATTTAATAAACCTAATTTAAATCGATTTTTTTCTTCATCATTACCCAGAGGTATGCTGCCGGCAATAAGATTTAATTTTTCACCCTCAAAGGCTTCTGATAATTTTGTGTTTGCCTGGATTTTTCCAGCCAGATGCGGCAGAAGATCAGTCACTGTGAAAACCGGATCATCAGGGTCTTCACCAATGGTAATTTCAATATTTTTATTATTGGATGTTATAATTGTTCCGTGAAGCGCCAAAGGGATGGCAAGCCAATGGTATTTTCTAATACCGCCATAATAATGAGTTTTTATTAATCCCATACTCAAGTCTTCATAAAATGGAACCTGTTTTAAATCAAGTCTGGGTGAATCAATGTGGGAAGCGATTATGTTGGCGCCTGAAAGAAGCGGTTTTTTCCCTAAAATGGCCAGGGCTACACAACGACCTTGAAAAACCTTATAAACCTTATTAATATTTTTTGATTTTTTTGTTAACAATGTATCAATATTTACAAAACCTTGAGCCTCGGAGGCTTTGACAATTTGTATGGCTGCCTTTCTTTCAGTCTTGGATTTATTTAAAAATTTTTTATAGTTTTCATTGAATTTAAAAAGTTGCTTTTCCTGCTTTTGACTCAGTTGATCAAAAACCAGGGTTTCCATTTTCTGAACGGTCTTTTTTATTTTTTTCAGGCGGGCCTTATCCATTTGAATTATTCCTTAAATTTGTCAGTCTCATCACTTGAGCTATTAAAAAAAATGCAATATTTCTTAATTTTATGTATCTTTTATCAGGTATTAAACAGATAATTATTTTATAACAGATTCAACAATTGACAACAACAAAGATTTAACAAAGAAGAAACAAAAATTGAGAATGAAATCAGGGCCAATGCATGTAAACAATATTTTGTTCTGTTATTCCTTACAATGATTGTAATTGTCGGCACAGCAACTAGTTCAGGTCAATTTGCCTTGGATGAGCATTTTGGGACCTGTTGTTACAGGCTCTGGCAGGCGTAACCATAGGTGGCGGGAACTGTTTGAGGGAAGCGAGTTTTTCCGCCACAGGTGTAGCCCGACATAGAGCCTGTCAACATGTCCCATCCAGCGAAGGAAAGGTAAACTGACCTGAACGGGTACGGACAAATCATAAGGAAACTACATGCGATTGCGCTAAGGTGTTTGTTCTGTAAGATTATTTTATGGTGTAACTATTTAGCTCCCAAAGGAGTTTAGCATTTTGATCGCTGAAAAATTTAAAGTTTGTCTCTAAATTAACATCGCCTGTTAAAGATTGATATATTGCATTTGGAATCGAGAAAGAAAGATCAG
>JABGOU010000018.1 GCA_018645325.1 Desulfobacula sp. | reverse complement strand
AGTGCCTGGCCTGGAAAAGTTTTTAAGGGAAAGAAACTTCCAGGTCACATGGGTACAAATAGAGAAACTGTAAAGAATCTCACAATTGTTGATATTAAGCATGAAGATAATCTCCTGTTGGTTAAAGGCCCGTTGCCTGGTTTTAAAACAGGAATATTGGAAGTGCAAAAAACTGATAAAAAGTAGTAAAATTTGAATATTGGAATTTGAGAAGTGTTGGGAAAATGCTCCTCACAACTAAAACGTTCGTGTTTTACAGCTTAATGTAGGATTAAAATGCGGCTATGGGTATTGCAAGTTTATCGCAGTGATGCATAGCTGATCAAAATTTATGAGGAAGAATATGGCTACTGTAGATGTATTAAACAGTGCAGGTAAAAAAGTGTCTGAAATTGTGCTTTCTGAGGGAATTTTCAACACACCCGTCAAAAAAAGTGTTCTTCACGAGGTTGTTCGGTCCCAGCTTGTTGCAAAACGAGAAGGGACCGCTGCGTGTAAAACCAGGGGTATGGTGAGAGGGAGTACAAAAAAACTCTTTAGACAGAAAGGAACCGGTAATGCACGTGCCGGTAGTGTAAAATCCCCTTTAAGAAAGGGTGGCGGGGTAATTTTTGGACCCTCGCAGAGATCTTATGCGATTAAGGTACCCAAAAAAGTAAAAAAACTTGCTTTAAAAATGGCGTTAAGCTCAAAAGTGGAAGACAATAACATTTATGTAATTGATGATTTCAAGATTGAAAGCATCAAAACCAAGGAATTTGTCAGTGTACTCAACGCATTAAATCTTTCTGATCTGTTGATTGTTTCTGATTCCGAAGAAGCGACTATTTTACTTTCTTCCAGAAATATTCCAGATGTAAAAGTGATAAAAACAGAGGGTCTTAACGTGTATGATATTTTAAAATTTAAAAACCTTCTTTTAGTAGAATCAAGTATTAAAAATATCGAAGGGAGGTTGAGCTAAAATGGAACATTATGACATTATCAGGGGTCCTGTAGTTACAGAAAAAACTACCCTTCAAAAAGAGTTAAACAACCAGGTTACAATAATTGTTGATAAAAAAGCAAATCGGGTTGAAATCAAAAACGCTGTTGAGAAAAGTTTCAATACCAAGGTAAAGCAGGTAAGAACCTTGCAGGTAAAAGGAAAAGTAAAACAACGCGGCAGAATAATTGGCAAAAGAAAAGACTGGAAAAAAGCGGTAGTTACACTGATGCCAGGACAAAGAATTGATTTTTTTGAAGGTGTTTAAAGAGGTATATATATGTCAACAATAATTAAGACAAAGCCGACATCTCCAGGTCGACGCTCTCAGGAATACCTTTCTTTTGACGAAATTACCAAAACTAAGCCTGAAAGACAACTGACTAAAAAGCTAAATAAACGTGCTGGTCGAAACTCGTACGGAAGAATTACATCCAGACACAGAGGTGGCGGAGCAAAAAAGAAGTATCGAATTATTGATTTCAAAAGAGATAAAGATGGTATCCCGGCTAAGGTCTCAGCAATTGAGTATGACCCGAACAGAAGTGCAAGAATTGCCCTTCTGGTTTATGCAGATGGTGAGAAAAGATATATTCTAGCACCTTTGGAAGTAAAAGTCGGTGATGTTCTGGAAACAGGATCGGAGGCGGATATTAAACCGGGTAACTGTATGGCTCTTGAAAGCATTCCTTTGGGTACAAGAATTCATAATATAGAATTGAAACAGAACAAAGGCGGGCAGATTGTCAGAAGCGCCGGTGCATACGCACGGCTTATGGCAAAAGAAGGAACCTATGCTCAGGTTCTTCTGCCTTCAGGTGAAGTAAGGATGATTCATCTGAAATGTAAAGCCACTGTTGGTCGAGTTGGTAATGAGAAACACGGTGACGTTAAGATCGGAAAAGCCGGTCGATCCAGATGGATGGGGAAAAGGCCCTCTGTTCGTGGCGTGGCTATGAACCCGGTTGATCATCCTATGGGCGGTGGTGAAGGTAGATCTTCAGGCGGTAGGCAGCCTTGTACTCCTTGGGGAGTTCCAACTAAAGGTAAGAGAACCAGGAACAATGCCAGAACAGATCGGTATATTGTTAAAAGAAGAGCTAAGAGAAAATAAATAGGTGATAAATTATGCCAAGATCATTGAAAAAAGGACCCTACATTGCTCCGCAACTCATGAAAAAAGTTTTGGATGCAGGTAATTCCCCACGCAACAAAGTTATAAAGACCTGGTCACGTAGATCCACAATATTTCCTGAAATGGTAGGTGTCACATTTGCTGTACATAACGGTAAAAAATTCATACCCGTCTTTGTTTCAGAAAATATGGTCGGTCACAAACTTGGTGAATTTTCACCCACAAGAACATTTTGGGGTCATGCTGGAGATAAAAGATCTAAGAGATAATCTCTTGTTTGATTAAAGGATATTGATATGGAAGTTAAAGCAACTACAAGATATACAAGAATTTCGCCATTTAAACTTAGGTTGCCCATTGATGAAGTAAAAGGCAAAAATGCGGGACAGGCGCTTACCCTTTTAAAATTTATGCCGCTCAAGGCTGCAGGAATTATACATAAAACCTTACAGTCCGCTGTTGCTAATGCTGAGCATAATAATGAGCTTGATGTGGATAAACTGGTGGTCAAAAATATTTTTGTTGATCATGGTCCTACCATGAAACGGTTCAGACCGAGAGCCAGGGGAAGAGCAGCCAGAATTTTGAAAAGAAGCAGTCATTTAACAGTAATTGTTGAAGCAATTGACAAATAGGAGGAAATAAGCTTGGGCCAGAAAGTACATCCTACCAGTTTAAGATTAGGCATCATCAGGACTTGGGATTCCAGATGGTATGCGGATAAAGATTATGCCTCTTTTGTTGAAGAAGATTTTAAAGTCAGGAAATTTTTGAAAAAGAAGCTTTTTCATGCAGGTATTTCAAAAATTGAAATAGAACGTTTTTCTAAACAAATTCGACTGAGAGTGTTCGCAGCAAGACCAGGTATTATTATCGGCAAAAAAGGATCAGAGATTGCGCTTCTCAAACAGGAACTTGAAAAAATGTTAGATCCTTCAGTGCTCATTGATATTAAAGAAGTCAGAAGGCCTGAAATTGATGCCCAGCTGGTGGCTGAGAATATAGCCCTTCAGCTGGAAAGAAGAATTGCTTTCAGGCGTGCGATGAAGCGTAGTGTCTCCTCTGCCATGCGGTTTGGTGCAAAGGGAATAAAAATCATTTGTGCAGGTCGTCTCGGGGGCGCTGAAATGGCAAGAACGGAGTGGTATAAAGAAGGACGTATTCCTCTTCACACCTTAAGAGCTGATGTTGATTACGGTTTTACTGAAGCAAGAACCACATACGGAACCATTGGAATTAAAACCTTTATATTTAAAGGTGAAGTATTAAATCCTGGTGAACAAGCGTTGGTTAAATAGAGGCGACCAAGAGAGATAAAGTTGGGAGAGATAAAAAATGCTTAGTCCAAAAAATATGAAATATCGCAAACAGTTTCGAGGCAGAACAAAGGGCTCACCAGACAGAGGTAATACGCTTAGTTTTGGTGACTTCGGCCTCCAGGCAATTGAATGCGGTTACGTAAATGCAAGACAGATTGAAGCAGCAAGGGTTGCCTTAACCAGGCATGCAAAAAGAGCGGGTAAAAGCTGGATTAGATTTTTCCCTGACCATCCTGTTACCAAAAAACCTGCAGAAGTCAGAATGGGGAAAGGTAAAGGTGCAACAGATGCTTGGGTCGCCAGAGTAAAACCTGGTAAAATTCTTTATGAAATGGAAGGTATAACAAGAGAAGTTGCCAAAGAAGCCATGAAACTTGCTGCTAGAAAACTTTCCGTAAAGACTCGTTTTGTGGAAAGGAGTAAATAAAAATGAAAGCTATTGAAATCAGAGAGATGGGAGCAGATAAGATCAAAGAAAAGCTTGTTGAATTAAAGAAAGAGCTTTTTAATTTACGCTTTCAGAACAATGTCGGCCAGCTTGAGAACACAGCAACACTTTCAAATGTTAAAAAAGATATTGCAAGGTTTTACACAATATTTAATGAAATGAATGTAAACATAAGCTAATTTGCGAAGAAACTACTATGGAAAATATTCAAAAAAATAAAAGAGAGCTGATAGGTCTTATAATATCAGACAAAATGGATAAATCGGTAGTCGTTCAGGTCGAAAGATTTGTTCAACACAAGGTTTATAAAAAATTTATGAAACGGTATAAAAAATACCATGCTCATGATGAAAAAAACGTTTGTAGTATCGGTGATACAGTTAAAATTATCGAGACAAGACCTTTGAGCAAACTAAAACGTTTCAGAGTCAGTGAAATCGTTAAAAAAACCGTTTGATTAAAGGAGTTGAGAAATGATTCAGAACGAGACTAGATTAACTGTGGCTGACAACTCCGGTGCGAAGGAATTGTACTGTATAAAGGTACTAGGCGGATCAAAAAGACGATATGCAAGTATTGGTGATATCATTACCTGCTCTGTTAAAGAAGCAATTCCCAATGCAAAAGTCAGCAAAGGGGACATTGTTCAGGCAGTGATTGTCAGGACAAAGAAGGAAATATCCAGACCTGATGGCTCAATGATCAGATTTGATGATAATTCAGCTGTTATTTTATCAAAATCAAACGAACCGGTTGGTACGCGTATCTTTGGTCCGGTAGCAAGAGAGTTAAGGGCAAAACGATTTATGAAAATTGTCTCTCTGGCTCCTGATGTGCTTTAATTATTTGGGTTTTGGAGAAAAAATCCTATGGGAACAATGAAAATTAGAATCAAAAAAGATGACAAGGTTAAAATACTGGTCGGTAAAGATAAGGGAAAAATCGGCAAAGTTCTGAAAGTCGTTAAAAAGACTGACCGAGTCCTTGTTGAAAATATGAATGTAGTTAAAGTTCATCAAAGACCAACACAGGCGAATCCACAAGGAGGTATCGTGGATAAAACCATGCCGATTCAAATTTCCAACCTGATGGTAATGTGCAATGCATGTGTTAAACCAACAAGGATTGGAATGAAATTATTGGAAAATGGAAAACGGGTAAGAATCTGCAAAAAATGCAATCAGCAGATAGATTCTTAAGACCAAAGGTGGAGAGAATACATGTCAACCCTTAAGGAAAAGTATAATAACGAGGTTGTTCCTCAGCTTAAGAAAACCTTTAATTACATTAATGAATTTCAGGTGCCAAAGCTTGAGAAAATTGTTTTAAATATGGGACTTGGTGAAGCGGTAAGAAATCCCAAGATAGTTGAATCGGCAGCATCTGAACTAGCATTAATTGCTGGTCAGAAAGCCGTCATTACAAGAGCAAAAAAACCGATTGCAAATTTTAAACTTCGTGCTGATCTGCCCATAGGGTGCAAGGTTACATTACGGCGTAAAAAAATGTTCGATTTTTTTGAAAGACTTGTAAATATCGCTTTACCACGTGTCAGAGACTTTCGAGGAATATCGCCAAAAGCGTTTGATGGCAGGGGCAATTACAGTCTAGGGATCACAGAACATATTATATTCCCTGAAATAGATTATGATAAGACTGAAAGCATTAAAGGGCTGAATATTACTATTGTAACGACAGCTAAAACTGATGAGGAAGGCAAAGTATTCTTGAAGTTGTTGGGAATGCCTTTCAAAAATCAAGGATCTTAAGGAGGAAAGCTTGGCTAAAAAAGCTTTAATCACAAAGGCACAAAGAAAACCAAAGTTTTCAGTACGTGCATATAACAGATGTCCCTTATGCGGTAGACCAAGAGGATTTATTAGAAAAGCTGGTATTTGTAGAATCTGTTTTAGGAAACTTGCATCCGAAGGCAAGCTACCAGGCGTTACTAAATCAAGTTGGTAAGGCAAAAACTTTTTAAACGAAATTATATCAGCGGATTTTAAGGAGATTTCAAATGGCAAGTAGTGATCCAATTGCAGACATGCTGACAATCATAAGAAATGGTGGTAAAGCAGGGTTTGTTAAGGTGGATATCCCCGGATCAAAAATTAAGTTGGAAATGGTGCGGGTGCTTAAAGAACAAGGGTATATCAAGGATTATAAATTTCTTGAGGATGAAACACAAGGAAGTCTTCGTGTTTACATAAAATATGTATCCGAGGGGCAACCCACAATTTTTGGTATTGAAAGAGTGAGTAAGCCATCTTGCAGGGTTTACTATAAATCAAAACAACTGAAGCCGGTTTTAAATGGCCTGGGTATATCTATTGTCTCAACATCAAAAGGGTTGATGACTGATAAACAGGCTAAAGAAGCAAATGTCGGCGGTGAAATTCTTTGTAACGTATGGTAGTACAGGAGTAATATATGTCTAGAATAGGAAAAAAGCCGGTACAGCTTCCAGATAAGGTCCAATTTGTCCTTAATGGTGATATGATGTCCATTAAAGGCCCAAAAGGACATCTTGAACGACAAGTGCATCCGGCTATCGAAATAAGCGTAAATGATGATATTGTAACTGTTAAAACAGATGTAAGCGACAAGAAAAAAGTTGCTTTGCAAGGACTATTCAGATCTCTGATTTTTAATATGGTGACCGGCGTTACTGCAGGATATGAGAAAAAACTTCAACTTTCCGGTATCGGTTATCGTGCAGAGGTAAAAGGTAAAAGCCTTATACTTAATGTTGGATATTCCAACCCGGTTGAATTTAAAATTCCTGAGGGGATTTTAGCCAGTGTTGAAAATAATACTCAGATTGTTTTGTCGGGAATCAATAAAGAAACCCTTGGCCAGGCAGCGGCAAACATTAGAAAAATAAGACCGCCTGAGCCTTATAAGGGTAAAGGCATTATGTATGCAGATGAAAGAATTATGAGAAAAGCTGGTAAGACTGCAGGTAAGGACTAAAAGGCGGGATATAAGATTATGGGAAATACAGCACCAAGGCTTAAAGCAAGGCTTAAAAGAAAGAAAAGAATCAGAAAAAATATTTTTGGTAATCAGGATCGTCCTAGATTAAGTGTGTTCAGAAGTTCAAAACATATATATGCCCAGATCGTTGATGATATCAAAGGCAGCACACTTGTATCTGCATCTACCCTTGATAAAGAGTTTAAAAAAGAAAAGGTAGAGGGGAAAAAGGTGGAAATTGCAAAGGCAGTTGGAAACCTCATCGGCAAGAGAGCTCTTGATCAAGGAATTAAAAAAGTGGTCCTGGACAGGAACGGATTTTTATATCATGGACGTATAAAATCGCTTTCAGACGGAGCCCGCGAAGCCGGATTGAATTTTTAAATTTTGGAGGACAAACCCTTGGCAAGACAGCAGATGGAAGATAATGGATTAATTGATAAGGTTGTCAGGATCAACCGTGTTGCAAAAGTTGTAAAAGGCGGTAGAAATTTCCGATTTAGTGCACTCGTAGTTGTTGGTGATGGTGAGGGCAGTGTTGGTTACGGCCTAGGCAAGGCAACAGAAGTTCCTGAAGCAATTAAAAAAGGCTTGGAAAAGGCAAAAAGAAATATGGTTAAAATTTCTTTACTTGATGGGACTGTTCCTTTTGAAGTTGTTGGTAAGGCAGGTGCCGGTCGAGTATTGCTGAAGCCTGCTTCTCCTGGTACCGGCCTGATTGCCGGCGGCGGAATCCGTGCAGTCCTTGAGGCTGTCGGAGTGACCGATATCCTGACAAAATGCATTGGAACACATAATACCCAAAATATTGTCCGGGCAACGATGGCTGGCCTTCAATCACTTTGCACAAAAGAAGAAGTAGCAAAACGTCGTGGTCTTAGACCTGAAGATATATAAAAGGTTGTGAAAAATGGCTGATAAAATAAGAATTACACAAATTAAAAGCACAATAGGAAGACCTGCCAAACATGGTCGGATTATTCGATCTCTTGGGTTGAGAAAAATGAATCATACGGTTGAACATAATGCTGACCCGGTTATCCTGGGACAGGTTAAAAAAGTAATTCACCTTGTTAAAGTAGAGGAGGTGTAATATGCAGCTTCATGATTTAGCACCTGCACCCGGTTCCAGGAAAAACAGGAAGAAAGTTGGTCGAGGCCCGGGCTCTGGAATGGGTAAAACCAGTACCCGCGGTCACAAAGGTCTGAAAGCAAGATCAGGTGGCAGCGTAAGACCCGGATTTGAAGGCGGTCAGATGCCAATTTATAGAAGACTCCCCAAAAGAGGTTTCTTTAATATATTTAAAACAAACAATGCTGTTTTAAATATAACAGATCTGGATAGATTTGAAGATGGGGCAACCATTGATATTGATGCCTTAAGAGAGGCAGGAATGGTCAAAGGCCGAGTTGATGGCGTTAAAATTCTTGGTATGGGTGAAATAACTAAGAAATTTAAATTAATAAAAATTCTTGTTTCCAAGACTGCTAAAGAAAAAATCGAATCTACCGGTGGAAGTATTGAATAACTTCAGAATAAAAACGATATAAGGGACGGACCTATAAATGATCGAGAACAGCTACCAGAATTTATTTAAACTTCCTGAGCTTAAAAGAAAAATTTTTATTACACTAGCATTGCTGTTTGTTTACCGTGTCGGGATTCATGTCCCAACACCCGGAGTCGATGGTGCGGCACTTTCCTCTTTTTTTGCTTCTGCTCAAGGAACCTTATTTTCAATGTTCAATATGTTCTCAGGTGGCGCATTGGAAAGATTTTCCATATTTGCATTAGGAATAATGCCTTATATCAGTGCTTCCATTATTTTAGAACTGATGACGGTAGTTGTACCGCACCTTGCACAACTTAAAAAAGAGGGCGACGCAGGGCGTAAAAAGAAAACCCAGTATACCCGGTATGGAACTGTTCTGCTGAGTATTATACAGGGGTTGGGTATAAGTGTAGGACTTGAATCAATGACATCCCCAGCTGGTGTGGCAATTGTTCCATATCCAGGCTGGGCTTTCAGATTGGTTACCATTATTACGCTTACCGCTGGTACTTCCTTTATCATGTGGCTTGGTGAGCAGATTACTGAAAGGGGAATTGGAAATGGTATCTCCCTGATTATTTTTGCAGGCATTGTTGCGCAGATGCCATCTGCAATGGGAAACACTATAAGATTGATGACAACCGGAGAGATGGGAATTTTTCTCCTTATTATCCTAATTGTTCTCATGGTTGCTGTTATTGCAGCAATTATTTATATGGAGCAGGCACAGCGTCGGATACCGGTGCATTATGCTAAACGTGTCGTGGGTCGAAAAATGTATGGAGGACAAACTTCTCATTTGCCATTAAAAATAAATACTGCCGGTGTTATACCCCCAATTTTTGCATCTTCTATCATTATGTTTCCAACTACTTTGGCGCAATTTACCAATTTACCGGTTATGACAACAGTGGCAGCTATGTTCAGTCCTGGTACTATTTGGTATTATCTTCTTTATGTTGGATTTATTATATTCTTTTGTTTTTTCTACACAGCCGTACAGTTCAACCCAGAAGATGTTGCCGAAAATATGAAAAAGAATGGTGGATATATTCCAGGTATCAGACCTGGAAAAAGGACATCCGAATACATTGATAGAGTGTTGACAAGAATTACGCTAGGCGGTGCTCTCTATGTTTCTGCCGTCTGTGTGCTGCCAACCTTTTTGATGAGTAAATTTAATGTTCCATTTTATTTTGGAGGCACTGCCCTTTTGATTGTTGTGGGTGTGGCCATTGATACTATCTCCCAGATAGAGTCTCACCTGATTAGTGGTAATTATGAAGGATTTTTGGGAAGATCTGGTAGCAAGAGAATCAAAGGCAGATCTTGAAACTGTCTAAACCGACAGGAGATTTTTAAACTATGGCAAAAGAAGAACCTATTAAAGTTGACGGAAAAGTGCTTGAGACATTGCCTAATGCCATGTTCAAAGTTGAGCTCGAAAACAAGCATGTGTTGTTAGCTCATATCTCAGGTAAAATGAGGATGCATTTTATCAAGATTCTACCTGGAGACAGGGTGACAGTAGAAATTTCACCCTATGATTTAAGCAGGGGTAGAATAACATATAGATATAAATAAATATTTGAGTTTATACGATATTAAAATATAAGTTTAGGAGTTAGTGGATGAAAGTCAGAGCATCTGTAAAAAAAATTTGTAGAGATTGTAAAGTAATCAAAAGACGTGGTGTCATAAGGGTAATTTGTATTAACAAACGCCATAAACAGAGGCAGGGATAGGGGGAAAGAAATTTGGCACGTATCGCAGGAGTAGATTTACCAAGAGATAAGCATGCATGGATAGCTTTGACTTATATCTATGGAATAGGTAGAACCAGATCAAAGTTAATACTTCAAAAAACCAGCATTGATCCTACTACAAAAGCAAATGACCTTACCGAAGAACAGGTTAACGAGATCAGAAAAGTCATTGATGCAGAGTATAAGGTTGAAGGTGAGCTTAGAAGTGAAGTTTCCATGAATATTAAGCGGCTCATGGATTTGGGCTGTTACAGAGGATTACGCCATCGAAAAGGCCTTCCCTGTCGTGGACAGAGAACCAGCACAAATGCTAGAACAAGAAAAGGTCCAAAAAGGACAGCGGTTAAAAAGAAAAAGTAGGATAATTCAAAAGGTATAATAATTATGGCAAAAAAGTCTAAAAAAGTTGTATCCAAAAAACGGATACGAAAGAATATATCTACCGGCATTGTGCATATTCAATCTACTTTTAATAATACAATCGTCACGATTGCCGATGAAAACGGAAATACTATTTCATGGTCCAGCGCCGGAGTACAGGGGTTTAAAGGTTCCAGGAAAAGTACACCTTTTGCCGCCAAGCTGGTAGCAGAAGATGCCGGTGCAAAAGCAATGGAACACGGTATGAAAAATATCGGTGTATATGTTAAAGGACCCGGGCCTGGCCGAGAATCCGCTTTAAGGGCGTTGCATGCGCTTGGATTTACTATATCCATGATCAAAGATGTTACCCCGGTTCCCCATAATGGATGTCGTCCGCCAAAAAGAAGACGGGTATAAGTTTACCGGTTTGATAAAGGAGAAAAACGTTGTCACACTATAGAGGTTCTGTTTGCCGACAATGCAGACGCGAAAATATGAAACTTTTTTTGAAAGGCGATAGATGCTTTTCAGATAAATGCAGTTTTGATAGAAGAGGCTATCCCCCGGGGCAGCATGGACAGAGACGGAGTAAATTATCTGATTACGGAATCCAGCTCAGGGAAAAACAGAAAGTCAGAAGGCTTTATGGGGTTTCAGAAAAACAGTTCCGGATTTCGTTCAAAAAAGCAGATAGGAAAAAGGGAATTACGGGTACAAACCTTTTAAGCCTTTTGGAAACACGCCTTGATAATACTGTTTTTAGAATGGGATTTGTTAATTCCAGAAACCAGGGCAGGCATTTTGTAAGGCATAATCATTTTGTTGTAAATGGTAAAAAAGTCAATATACCTTCTTACCAGGTTAAAAAAGGTGATGTAATAGAGCTCCGCGAAAAGTCGAAAAAAATTCAAACTATTTCAGACTCCTTGGATGCCATTGTAAGACGCGGTATTCCACAATGGCTTGAAATAAAAAAAGAAGATTTTAAAGGCGAAGTTGTCGGCGTTCCGGTTCGTGAAGATATTACTCTTCCAATACAGGAACAATTAATCGTAGAGCTTTATTCAAAATAGGTAATCCATTGATATGGTTTACTCCAATATTTATTCAGGAGATATAAATGTCATCTGAAAAACTTGCATATGTGAACTGGCGAGAGATGATCAAGCCGGAGAAGCTTGATGTTACAACAACTTCAACATATGGTAAATTTGTATGTGAACCCCTTGGACGGGGATTTGGTATCACTATAGGAAACTCTTTGCGCCGTATTATTCTTTCATCTATTTATGGCGCAGCTATTGTATCCGTTAAATTTGATGACGCGCTTCATGAATATAGTGTTATTTCTGATATTAGAGAAGATGTTTCCGAAATTATCTTAAACCTGAAAGAATTGAAACTTAGGGTTGATGACATTGAAGACAAGGTATTGACATTGAGTGTCAAGGGTGAATGCGAAGTCACTGGAGCAGATGTTGTAAGCCCGGATGGCAGAGTTGAAGTCCTTAATCCTGAGCAGCATATTGCCACACTTTCCAAAAATGGTGTATTAAACATGACTATGGTTGTTAAAACAGGAAAAGGTTATGCTCTTGCTTCTGCTAACAAAGACAAGGACTCCCCTATTGGAACCATCCCTATTGATAGTGTGTTTTCTCCAATTAAACGCGTGAAATATGTTGTAGGAACATCGCGAATCGGACATAAAACTGATTATGACAAGCTCACCCTTGAAGTATGGACCGATGGTTCAGTTACTCCGGATAATTCGGTTGCATATGCTGCAAAAATTCTCAAAGAACAAATGAATCCGTTTATTAATTTTGATGAAGATATGGAACCTGATCATGTTGATCCAAATTCAAATGAAGCCGATAAAGGAGTTAACGAGAATATTTACAGGTCAGTGGATGAGTTGGAATTATCTGTTAGAAGCTCTAATTGTTTGAAAAATGCCAGAATTCACACTATTTATCAATTGGTTCAAAAAACAGACAGTGAAATGCTAAAAACGAAAAATTTCGGTCGAAAATCCTTAAATGAGATAAAGGAAGTTCTTACTTCCATGGATCTTACACTAGGCATGGATCTAGAGGGTTTTGAGCCACCAGAAGACGAGGACAATCAGGAAGGAGAATACGTCCATGAAACATAGAAAATCCGTACTAAAACTAAACAGAACCTCAAGCCATAGAAAGGCTATGTTCAGAAACATGGTAACTTCTCTGTTCAAACATGACAAAATTAAAACTACCGAAGCAAAAGCAAAAGGCTTAAGAAAAATTGCTGATAAAATGGTGACCCTTGCAAAAAGAGGGGACTTGCATGCCAGAAGACAGGCTCTTGCTTTTATTCGGGAGAAAGATGTTGCTCATACATTATTTAATGAAGTATCAGAGAAGTTCAATTCTAGGCAGGGTGGTTATACAAGAATTATAAAACTTGGACCAAGAAAAGGGGATGTTGCTCCAATGGTCCAGATCGAATTAATTTTCGATTGATATTTTAAACTTAAGTAAATAGGAAAATATCAAATCCCTGGCAGGTAAAATGTGCCAGGGATTTTTGTTTTATTTTTTAAGGTTTCAAAAATAACTTAAAATTGATTGTAGGCGTGGTTATAAAATAAAATTGGTTCATATGATTTGTTTATAATTTTAAAAATCATTTATTTTTTTTTGCCTTATAAAGTCGTTTGTCTGCTTCCCTTAAAAGCATTGCAGACGAATCCATCCTTTTTTCAAATACTGAAGAAAGACCATGGCTAAGTTTAATGTAAAATTTTGTATTGTTTGCAGGTATTGGGTTTTGTGCCAGTGTTTGCTTCACCCTGCTAATATAGGTTTCAGCTTGATTTATGTTTGTGGAAGGCAGAATAACTACAAATTCATCACCTGCAAATCTAGCTACAATATCAGAATCTCTTTTCAGACTGTTCAGGCAGTTAGCGGTATGGCATAAGGCCTTATCTCCATTGTCATGACCAAAATTGTCATTGATGGATTTAAAATCATCCAGGTCAATAAAAAGAAGGACAAGGTCTATGTGATATCTTTTAGATCGAAGAAATTCTCTTTCAAGAATTCGTTCCATTACCCGCCGGTTTAAAAGCTTGGTCAATGGGTCATGAAAGGCAAGAAATTTTAATTGCTCATGTGCTGTCACATTGGAAAGGCACAAGGATGCCTTAAGTGCCAGTTGTTCCAATAAGGATGTATCAATGCCAGGCTCAAACCGGTTAATATTTTTGTCTGCCTGGTTAATACTACCCACAATGGTACCATCCATTGTAATAGGTGCAATGGCAATTGACCCGATTTCATACTCTGCTGCTTCAGGAATTAAGGTATCGAATCTATTAAGATTTTGATTGGATAGTAACGGTTTCAAACGGTTTTGGGTGATATCTGAGAATTGTTTTCTAGAGACAAATGCAGTGGATAGTTTTAAGAGTTCTGAGTTGTTAATATTATGAATGTGTTCTGTAATATTGCTTTCCTCAATGATAGATAGCCATGTATAGGGGACAGAAAATTTAGAACCGATTTCAAATAATAATTTTTCTATAAAATCATGGAAATTTAAAATACTTAAAATACTGATTTCAATTTCATGAAATTTTTTGGCAATGATTTCGTTTTGTTTTAACCGTTCAATAATTGATGTTGGAATTGTCATGGTTTCCATAGCATATTGATTATTTTAATGAGCCTTTTTTAAATTGCCGAGGCGAGAAAGTCAATATGAATCATTATTTTGATGACCTATTATTTATCAATTAGTCTTTTCCATTGTCTTGACTTTGCTTTTGACTTTGCATACAAATGATTAAAATCAAGGATAATAAAAGGTATAATCACTATGGAAGTTATATCTCGTCACAATAATTCTTTAATTAAATTTGCTGCATTTGTCATTATTGTTGCAGGAATGAAAGCCGCTGCAGTTTTAGTGGTCCCTTTTTTACTAGCTGTATTTTTATCAATTATTTGTGTGCCGCCACTATTTTGGATGCAGAAAAATGGTATTCCCAGCATACTGGGAATCCTTATCCTGATGTTTGGTGTAATTGCCAGCCAAATGCTTTTAGTCACCCTTGTCTCTTCTTCAATAGTAGATTTTTCAGGCAATATTCCTTTTTACCAGGACCGGTTAAAAATGTTAACCTTTGAAAGTTTACAATTTCTTTCTCAATATGGTGTTGAACTCGAAACAGACAAGCTTACGGAAATATTTAACCCAAGCCGAATCCTTAAACTTGTGGCAAACACCTTGAATGGGGTGGGAGGTGTTTTGACAAATACCTTTTTTATTTTTTTAACCCTTATTTTTATTCTTTCAGAAGCTGCCGGGTTTCCCAATAAATTACGCGCTATTGTAAATGATAAAAATACAGATCTAGAGCAATATGCTGAAATCACAAGTGGAGTGAACAGATATCTGGGCATAAAGACATTGACCAGCCTTGGGACGGGAATTACAATTTCCATATGGCTTGCAGTCCAGGGAGTGGATTTTCCTGTCATGTGGGGTGTGTTTGCCTTTTTATTAAATTATATTCCCAATATCGGTTCCATCATTGCAGCTGTCCCTGCTGTTCTTCTTGCTCTCATTCAGTTAGGGCCATTGGCTGCAGGTTTTGCTACTATGGGCTTTCTAATTGTAAATGTACTGGTGGGAAGTGTTATTGAACCCAAGGCGATGGGTCAGGGAATAGGACTTTCAGCCCTTGTGGTATTTTTATCTCTGGCTTTCTGGGGATGGGTACTGGGGCCGGTGGGAATGCTACTCTCTGTTCCCTTGACAATGGGGGTAAAAATCGCTTTAAGTGGCAGGGAATCAACAAAGTGGCTGTCGATTTTATTAGGATCAAATAAAGAAGCTTTCAAGCTTCTACAAATAAAAAAATAATGCTTAATGCACTGATCCGGAAATATTTAACAAAAGAACTCCATTATTGAACTGAGGGCCTCCAATGGTGATGCTGCTGTTATTTTTTAACAATACCTGGGTTTGAAAAATGGATTGTCTATTTTTTTGGATACTGATTTGATACCGGATTCTTTTACCCTCCATATTAGCCGGGATGACAACCAGAGTCCTTTTTCCGGGCAGAGACACCTGGCCACTCTCCTTAAAGCCAAGATTTAGCTGCTGATCCTTTATAAGCCGATACGATGTATATTTAAATACAGATTGGAGCCCTGATATAATTTTATTCAGACTTGGGTCAACATGCTGGGGCCCTGTTGATGCATGAATCACTTTTACATTTGTTAAAATTCTATTTTTTGCAAAAGCATGTTGTGGGAAAAAACAAAGGTAGGATATTCCTGTAAATAGTAATATTATTTTTATAAATTTGATCATGGCATCCCTTTTTTTATCAGGTTTCAGAAAACCAGATGATGGTATGGTTTTCCTTTTGAGTCTCAATAATCACAACAGAGGCAAAATCTGTATCAATAGATTTTACAATCGCACTCGGTCCTGCAGGATGATCCCCTTGAAACGTGTACAGGCTGATTATTAATATTGCAGCTATGGATGCAAGTTTCAAGTATATATTTTTGCCAAAGATTCCAAAAACATTTCTCAAAGATTTTTTTTCTAAATTTTCTTGAGTTTGGGCTAATTTATGTCTTAGTTCGGCAGGATCAATTTTTAATATTTCTTGGTGTGCATGATCTGTAAAAACAGAAGAAAGGGTTCTGTACTCTTCAGCTTTCTGGTTACATTTCAGGCAAATATTCAGATGTTGTTTCACTTCATGATAAGTATTTTTGGGAAGTTCTTTGTCAACAAACCTGCTGATATCTTCAGAAGTATAGACGTTGCACTTTTTCCCCATATTAATTACCTCCTTTCATTACTCATTCCCAATGAATTAACAAGTTTTTTTCTTGCAGAATAAAGTCTTGAACTGACCGTTCCCTTTTTGATATTGAGAGTCTTTGCAATTTCTTCATAAGAGAGCCCTTCAAAGGCATTCAAAACAAGAACCATTCTTGTTTTTTCCGGGAGTTTTTTTATTAGTTTCATAAGATTTTTTTCAAACTGTTTTTTCCTATACAGTATTTCCGGGTCATTACTTTTTATATTTGCCTCAAATAGATTTTGATCATTTTCTGATTCTATAGACTCATGGTTCCATTTAAACTTTCTCTTCCATTTTCTTTTCCAGTTCAGGCATTGATTTATTGTGATTTTCCTCAACCAGGTGGAAAGGCTGGCATCCTGCCTGAAGGTATGGATATTTTTAAATACACTGATAAACACATCCTGTACAACTTCAAGGCTGTCCTCACGATCAAGGGTGATCCCATAGGCAATTTTTAACAAGCGGTTCTGGTATTGCTTGACAAGAACATCGAAAGCCCATTGCTGTCCTTTTTTCAGTCTTTCAACCAGATCCAGTTCATTAATATCGTCTGCGTTGGCTTTTATTTTGTTCACAATAAATTAAATCTTGCATTTGTATTTTGTTAATTCCACACCCATATTTTTTTTTCCTGCCAGAAACCATTTTGCACCAGAAATTTTTCATGCCTGCCACTTACCCACTTTCCCCTGTGGTTATAATGGGCAGGGTTCCATTTTTTTTCATAAATAGGGTCTACCCATATTTTTTCAATTGTCCAAGATCCTCTGGGTTTTTTATGATAGTATTTCTTTTGATTATTATTCCTTTGTTCATATCTCCCGCTATGACTGTATTTATCATGACGACTATGTTTTTGTTTGTATTGGGGGGCGGAATCTTTCTGGATTCCATTATAAATAGCAGCACTTAATATTGCGATGCCCGTGCCCAGCATGAATCCTTCCACGGTCTTTTTGTCCGCATGGGCAGATACCGTTGAAAAAAAAGTCAATACCAGTACTGATGTAGTTGTAGCGATTATTTTTTTCATTTTTTTCCTCCATCTTAGTATTAAAAAAAGGGCGATTACAAGATATTTGCTCCTCTATTAGCTATTGACACCGGAAAAATAAAAATGTTCAAAATAATATTAATTTTCTAAAAAGAATCTAAAAAGATAGGGGGTCGGTAAATTATCCACCAATGGATGTCATATGGCTTATCGGTACTCCTTTGCCGACTTGATCCATTAAACCGTGAAACGAGGGTTTTTTTGATAATGTGTTAGTTATGATTTGTTTTAATTCGTCATCAGAGGCATCATTTCGAAGTGGATTTAAAATATTTTTTTCATAGTTATTTAACAGACAGGGCCTTAATGTCCCTCTTGATGTCAGTCTCAAGCGATTGCACTCACTGCAGAAATGAGAACTGATCGGGGTGATAAACCCAACAATTCCCATGGCGTTTTCAATTTGAAATTTTTTTGCAGGGCCATCATTGGTAGTTCGTTTGATTGACACAAGCTTTCCAAATCTGGATTCTATTCTTTCCTTTATCTCCCCGGTTAATATCTGTTGCTGTTTTTCAACGGCTGAATCTCCCATTGGCATGTATTCAATGAACCGGACCTGGAACGGATAGCTTAATGTTAAGGCTGTTATATCTTCAATTTCATCGTCATTAATTCCCCGTAAAATAACAGTATTGATTTTTATAGGTGATATCCCTAATTCATGGGCTGCAAAAATTGCGTTCTCAACATGCTGGAATCTATTCCGACCAGTTATCCTGGCAAATTTAACCGGGTCCAGAGTATCGAGACTGAAATTCAGCCGCCTTATTCCAAGGGCGGTGAGTTTTTTTATTTTTTTCCGGTTCAGCAATGCCCCATTTGTGGTAATGGAAATATCTTTAAGGCTTTCAATGTTGCACAAACGTTCCAGGAATGAAAAGATACCCTTTCTAACAAAAGGTTCTCCCCCGGTAATCCTGACTTTTGTTATGCCAAGCTCGCATGCTATCCTGGTAATCTTAAGGATTTCTTCATAACTGGCAATCTTGTTATGGGGAATCACAGCAAATGGTGAGGATGGAACACAATACATACATCTGAAATTACACCGGTCAGTTACGGAGATGCGAAGATAATTAATGGGGCGGTTGCCGGCAATCATTTTTTATTTTCCATCATAGTATTCCAACAGTGAATTAACAAGACCTTTAATAGTAAACTCTTTTGCTTCAATGTCGGGGTAAATATCAAGTGATCTTGCAGTATCAGATGTTATCGGTCCAATACTGGCGATTACTACATTTTTTAATAATTTTTTAACACTTTTTGATTCAATTTGAGACATAAAATTAGACACCGTGGAAGAACTGGTAAATGTTATGGCGTCAATTTCACTGTTTTTCAGTAAAGACATCAGATCTTCTTTCCCATCAGTATTAAGCCTGGTTTCATAGGCAGCTATATCATCAACTATGGCTCCCATTTTTGTTAATTCTTTGGGAAGGACTGTTCTGGCCTGCTTTGCCCTTGGCAGTAATATTTTTTTGCCCTTTATTTTAACAGTTGAAAATGCATCTATTACACTTTCAGCTCGATAGCTTGCCGGCAGGATATCACTGATAATGCAGTAAGTTTTCAGTCGTTCCTTTGTTACAGGGCCGATACATGCAAATTTAAGGTGTCCCAATATTCTCACGTCATGGCCCATATCAAATAATGCATCAAAAAAGAATTTCACACCGTTGACACTTGTAAAAATAAGCCAGTCATAATCTTTTATATTTTCAATAGAATTTATTAAAGGGGCTGTTTCTTCAGGCGGAACGATCTGGATGGTGGGAATTTCAATACATTGGGCACCAAGTTTGGAGAGTCTTGATACAAGTCCACTTGCCTGGGCTCTGGCTCTGGTAATCACTATGCGTTTTCCAAACAATGGTTTTTTATCAAACCAGGAAAGCTCATCTCTTAAAGATACTACATGACCGATAACAATAATAGCCGGGGATTTTAGCTTGACTTTTTTAACCCGCTCAGCAATTGTTTCAAGGGTTCCAGTCACGGTCATCTGCCTTGCAGTGGTGCCCCATCTGACCAGGGCAACAGGTGTGTCTGATTTTTTGCCGTGCTTAATCAAATTTTTTACAATATTTTCAAGATTTTTAACCCCCATTAAAAATACAAGGGTTGCATTGGATTTTGCATATACATCCCATTGCATGGAGGTGTCTTTTTTTGTAGGATCTTCATGGCCGGTAATAAATGACACAAAAGACGTATGATCCCTGTGGGTTACCGGAATTCCAGCATATGCAGGTGCGGCAATTGCCGAGGTAACACCGGGCACAACTTCATAGGGAACTTTGTGGCTCAAAAGCATCTGGGCTTCTTCACCACCCCGACCAAATACAAATGGGTCACCGCCTTTCAACCTGGCTACATCAAAACCCTGCTTGGCCTTATCCACCAGCAAAAGGTTGATTTTTTCCTGGGAAAGTGTATGGTCTCCACCTTTTTTACCCACATAGATAATCTGGGCATCGCGTTTGGCATAATTCAGCAAAAAAGGCGATGCAAGATAATCATAAACCACAACATCTGCTGTTTCAATGCATTCTTTTGCCTTAATGGTTAAAAGGCCGGGATCACCAGGGCCTGCCCCAATTAGATATACTATACCTGTTTTATCCGTCATTTGAATTCAATTGCTCCAATATTTTTTTTCCGCCTTTTGCAAGGACCTGGTCGGCTAGGGCCTGTCCAGATTGTTTAACCTTATTCAGCGGGGAAATAATGTGCTCTTTTATTAACTCTTTCCCGTCCACTGAGGCAACAACAGCTGTAAGCATGACTTTGCCGTCTTCAATTTTTCCAAAACAGGCCACTGGAATATGACAAGAGCCTTCTATCTGCTTTAAGAATGCCCGCTCGCCTGTTACACAGACCCTTGTGTCATGATGATCTAGCTTTTTCATGATTTCTGCAATATCGCCATCATTTTCTCTTGTCTCAATGCAGAGGGCGCCCTGTCCTACAGCTGGAAGCATGATAGTTTCATCAAGGTATTCTGTGATTTCACTGTCCTGCCCCAGACGTCTGAGACCTGCTGCAGCAAGTACAATTGCATCATAATCCCCGGCTTTAAGTTTTTTAATCCTGGTATCCAGGTTGCCCCGTATGGATTCAATAATGAGATCAGGTCTGATATACTTTATCTGTGAGGCGCGTCTTAGACTTGAAGTACCTATTTTAGCCCCATTTTTATAATCAATTAACTGGCTATTGTCTTTTGATATAAGAACGTCAAAGGGGTTTTCTCTTTTTGGTATTGCACCAATGATAAGGCCTTCAGGCAAATGCCCTGGCATGTCTTTCATGCTGTGGACGGCAAGATCAATATCATTGCTTAAAAGTGCATTCTCTATTTCTTTTACAAACAGCCCTTTTCCCCCCACCATGGCAAGGGGTCTGTCTGTGATCCTGTCTCCTGTTGTTTTGATAATTTTTAATTCGACATTAATTTCTGGGAAGAGGCACTTGATTTCCGATTTGATAAAGTTAGCCTGCCACAAGGCCAGTTGGCTTCCTCTGGTGCCGATATATAAGTTTTTTTTCATGAAATTTTATGCAACCCCGCATGAAGAGCAGCTGGAAGATGAACAGCTTCCACATCCGGAAGAAGCAGATGATTTAACCTGGGTTTCATTGCCAGGGCCGGATGATTTTGATATAAATCCGCAGGCAGACATCAGCCGTGACAGATCATGGCTGTCACAAAAGGGACATTCCGGCCTTGAGCTGCCCATAACCAGGGTTTCAAATTTTTTATCGCAAGCTTTGCATTTATATTCATATATTGGCATTAATTGACCTCTTTAATATTTTATTTATTTAAACCGATAATATAAGGATTTAATTGAATATTTTCAAGCCTGTATTTTAAAGCTTTATAGAATTGCATGTGAGTTGACAAATTAAAACAAGGATATAAAATTTTTTTCAAAACATATGCATCAAGATATTTGAATAATTTTTCCAGAAAAAATTTATCAGAGAGATTCAACCACACCGGCGGCAATAAGAGGGATAAGGATCTCATGGTGCCCTACAATATTGAAGCCTTTACCTTTGCCGAGGGTTGGACGGTTTACCACATTTGTCATGGGACGGTAATGACGAATAAAATCAAGATTGACAGTTGTGAAATCATCAAGCCTGTGGCCAAGATTTCTGGCCAGAGAGACGGCTTTTAAAAAGACTTCGGGCATGATGACGGCAGAACCAGCATTGATAAAGACCCCATTTTCTAAATTACTAATATTTGAGGAAAACCATTTAAAGTCATAGTGGGAAGCCTCACCACAGGCACCAGCATCAAAATCAGGGTGCATATGGATAATATCCGTACCAATGGCTACATGAACGGTTACAGGGATATCAAGGGCAGCTCCTGATGCTGTTAAACTTAAATTTTTAAATTCAAGATTTTCTTTAAGGATCATGTGCCCAACTGCCCTTCCCAGTCCAATTGATTGGGTTTTTGCATTTTTAATGGCCTGGTTGAGAAAAGCCGATGTCTCTTTTGCCATGCCAAAGCTGCCGTTACCAATGGACAGGGCAACATCTTCAGAGGTTCTTCCCATCATTGCAGTTTCAAGGTCGTGGATAATGCCTGCCCCGTTCATGGCTATCAGGGTGAATACGTTTTTTTTCATCAAGTCTATGATAATCGGAGACATTCCTGTTTTTATGATGTGTCCGCCCATGGCAAAGCAGACTTGTTTTTTTTTTTTTGCAGCACAGCTGATGGCTTTTATAATATACCGAATATCATTACCTGCCAGAATGGATGGCAGTTTATCCAGAAAAATTGAAAAACTTCCACCTTTTTCCCATGGTCTTGAAAAGTCTTTACAATTAACCTTACTTACTCTCTCCTTGCAAGAATAGGTTTTAAACTTGCTGTAATCCAGATTTTTAAATGAATCATTCATTAAAAAGAATCCTTTCTGTCAAATCACACAAGATATGAGCAAGCAGGATATGAACTTCCTGGATTCTTGCTGTTGTGTCTGAATCAACGCAAAAGGGGATATCACTTAAGGTTTTTAATTTGCCTTTATTTCCCGAGAAACCAATAATGGAAATTCCTATGTCTTTAGCTTCCTCTACAGCTTTTATAACGTTTGGAGAGTTCCCGGAAGTTGAGATGCCAAGGGCAATATCTCCTTTTTTTCCCAGAGCCTGGATTTGTTTGAAAAATATATCTTCATAGGCATAATCATTGCCAATACTGGTGATAATTGATGTGTCGGTGGTAAGCGCAATGGCCGGTAATGGTTTTCTTTCTATCTGGAACCGGTTGACAAATTCAGCGGCAATATGTTGGCAGTCAGCCGCACTACCGCCATTTCCAAATAAAAGAATTTTTCTTCCCCCTTGCAGGGCTGTGGCCATCAGGTAAGCACAAGATTCAATTTCTTTTATATGTTTTGCAAAAAATTTTTTTTTTGCAGTGATACTGTCTTCAACTGATTGTTGAATAATGTCTTTCATGGTTTGCTTTCTTTCAATCTGTTTAATGGCGCTGTTTTAATTTTTTTTGCTGGGGAACGCGGGCATCTCTTATTTTTTTCTGGATAGTTTTCAACCTTTTTTTGAATTGTTCATTGTCAGGTTCAAGAATGATACTTTCCTTTGCAAGGGTAAGAGCAATGGTAAGGTTCCTTCCCTGAAGTTCAAGGGATTTTGCATATCCGGACAAAGAGGCGGCATCACCGGGGTTCAGCTTTATAGCAGTGTTAAATTCCCGGGCGGCTTTTGCAGGCAGTTTTTCCTCCAGATAAATTTCACCCATCATCCTGAAAGTAAGTCCTGACTTCGGGTTTATTCGGCTTGCTTTTTCAAGGTGGATAATGGCCTGGTCATGAAGCTTTTTTTTAATCAGAAGGTGTCCTATAAGGATTTCGATTTCAAAAACAGATAGTTTATTGTTATGGGCTTTTTGTAAATAAAGGATAGCCTTGTCTATATCCCCTTCAATTTGATAAACAAGTCCAATATTGTAAATCACGATGAGTTCATCCGGGTTTATCTTTATGGCTTTTTCAAATTCAAGCTTAGCCATGGTAAGCTTTCCCATTACACCGAAACATACCCCAAGGCTGTTGATCAGGTTAATGTTGTCGGGTTCGATTTCAAGTCCTTTTTGATATTCTTTTATCGCCATATCGCATTTGTCCAGCTGATAAAGCCTATCACCACTGATATTGAGCGATGTAGCATCAAAAGGAACCATGCTGTATGGTCCGAAAAAAGCGGCGTGGTCGGCTGCCTTTATTGCATTGGCAAGGGTTTGGGCTTTTGAAAAGTCATGGAAAGGGAAAGTTGCAACTCCAATAAGAATATCTGCTTTAAGTCCTTTTGATAATTGATCTTTTAAGGAGGTAATCAGCTGGAAGGCTTTTTTATCATTTTTATAGCCCCAGAAAGCAAGTGCAAATAAATCTTTACTCAAATCCCCCCAAATTCCTTTTTTATGATCGAAAAAGGAGTTAAACACATTTTTAAATGTATCTTTTGTTTTATCCAGAATGCTGTCGGATGATAATGAAATTTGAATCAAGGCACATAAAAATTTCCCCCCCGGGATTTTTGTCACAGATAGCTTTTTTTCAAAGACTTTAAGCGCCTTTGTTTTTTCCAGAAGAAGATCTCCAAAATATTTTTCCGGCGGCTTGATTTTCGGACCTTCAGAATCGGTTTTAAGAAAATGAATTTCTTTTGAAGAGAATTTAAGGGTCATTTTTTTACCAGTATTTTGGTTAAAGTTGATGAAATAATTTTATCCTGGCCGTCTTGAATCGTTCTAGTATCCAAAATATATTTATTATCTTCTATCCTCCCGATAATAGATGGTATTGAAAGACGCATGAGCGTTTCAAGTCTGGATACTGATATATTTATCGGTTTAATAGTGATACACTTGGTCGCAAGTTTCAGTTCAGGAAAAGATCCTCCTCCCGGTCTTGAATTCAGATGGGCGACCTCAATATCCGCCATTGAGCCTATTGCCCCCTTAATGCTTTTGAATAAGATATCAGCTTTTTTACAAATATCGTTAAAGGGAATGGTCAACATTCTTAAGGTGGGTATTTTATGGATGGCTGTTTTTTCATCCCTATATAGCTTTAAGGTGGATTCAAGGGCAGCAAGGGTTAGTTTATCAATCCTCAGGGCCCGGGTTAGAGGATTTTCCTTGATAAGATCAATAGTCTTTTTTTGTCCTATAATGATACCAGCCTGGGGTCCTCCTAAAAGCTTGTCACCGCTGAAGGTTATAACATCTGCACCCGAGCGGACCGAATCGGCAATAGTGGGTTCTAAAGGCAGACCATACTTAGAAAAATCAATTAAGGTACCTGATCCAAGGTCTTCCATTACCGGTATGTCCTTATCTTTTCCCAGCAATACCAGATCTTTTAAGGCCACACTGGCAGTAAATCCTTCAATTTTATAATTACTGGTATGAACTTTTAAAAAAAGGCCTGTGGTATTAGACACCGCATCTGCATAATCCCTCAAGTGGGTCCGATTTGTGGTACCTACTTCCTTTAAAATGCAGCCGCTTTTTGTCATCACATCAGGTACTCTGAAAGATCCTCCGATTTCAACAAGCTCACCCCTGGATACCACTACATCTGTATCTTTGGCAATGGTATTAAGTGTCAGCAATACAGCTCCGGCATTATTGTTTACGACTATTGCACCCTGAGCACCTGTCAGTTCACATATAAGTTCGTCCACTGCTTCATACCGGATTCCTCTTTTACCGGTTTCAATTTTTAATTCAAGATTTGAATAGGATTGGGCAATATTTTTAATGTTAATCAAAGCTTCATTACATAAAAGCGAGCGGCCGAGGTTTGTATGGAGCACCACACCTGTTGCATTGACTACAGGAACAAGTTTTGCCTTGATCTTTTCCTTTGCAAGAATGAGTGCCCCAAACAAGATTTTGTCATGGTCAGTACTAGTTTCAATATCTGCAAGGATGTCCTGTCTTATATGGTCAAGGGATTTTCGTATGACATCGATAATAACGCTTCTGGGGATATCTGTAAATCGATCGTCTTTTTTCGCAAGATCCAGAAGATGATCAACACCTGGCAGATGCTTTAGGCTGCTATGCTTATCCAGAGGGGCCATTTCTACCTTTTATTAAAAAATAGTATTAGATACCATTAATTATCCAAAGCTTTCAACCTTTATCTGAAGATTTTTTTATCTTATGATTCCTTATACAATGCCAACACACCGGATCTTGCAAGTTTTTTAATACCAAAGGGTACAAGCAGATCAAGCAGTTCATCAATTGTGTCTTCATTGCCGGTTACTTCGATAATATAATATTCAGGACCTTTATCCATTATCCGGCCCTGAAAAGTCTTGATAATCTGGTTAAGTTGTTCTTTTTCCCCCGACGGCACTTTAACACAGATCAGTGCCATCTCGCGTTTTACAGCTTTTTCTCCGGTCATGTCCCTCAGTTTGATGACATTTACCAGGCGTTTAATCTGTTTTTTACATTGTTCCAGCAGCAGAGGATGAGCCCTTGTTGTAATGGTGATCCTGGACATTTTGGGATTGGCTGTTGGTGCCCCGCAGATTGTTTCAATATTATAACCCCGTCCGGCAAAAAGTCCTGTAATCCTGGCGGTTACGCCGGGTTCATTTTCCACCAGCATGGTAAGTATATGTTTGTTCTGGTCCATAAGGCTTTATAAAATTCCTAATATTAGAGGGTTTCAATAGCTATAAAATCATGTAAGCACCTGGGAATTTACAATAATGGCTGTTTTAATCATGATCTAAATCAGTATCAATCCTGGCCGGGTTTGTAAAGTTAAGAATTTTTATGACTGTGTTCCAAATGGCAATGAATTTTTCGATATTATGATGGTGAGTAATTTATATACACCTGGATACATCGTCCCGGGTAAAAAGGATACACCCGAAAAAGCCATTAACAACACTTTTCAAAACGCTCATATAGGGTACCTCCCCCTGAACGGCTTGCTGTGCAGATAATTCCACCCCTTGTAAAAGATAAAATCTACTATTATTTAAATGCGGTGGCCCTTCAGTCGCAATAGGCGTACTTTAATTCACTTTATTTTAAATATGTATTATAAAATCAGTAGGTTCTAAAATGTTATTTCTTTTGGCCCCTCCTTTGCACTATTCTGTTTCAACAAATGATAAAAAAATCAATTAATAAACTTAATTTTAAAGAGAGCATTCAGTATTGCTATCTCTTTATTTCTGAAGTATTTTAAACGTTTAAACTTCAGGGAAATATGAACGATGCGAACGGTTTTTTGGGTTATTCTGGCAAGTATGGTGCTTTTTTCAGGTTGTAAAACCTTTGAGGCAAAATCAGAGCTTCCTTTTTCTTTAGAGCTTCCCGACACTTTTTCTATTGATGCAGGCACCAGCGATGCCATTGAGAACGGGTGGTTATTTTTTAACAGTGAAGAACTCAATATATTAATTAACGAGGCTATGGATGGCAATTTTGATTTAAAAATTCTTAAAACAAGGATAGACCAGGCCAAGGCCAGACTTGCAAAAGAAGACTCCTCTTTTTTACCTGATTTTGGATTTTCAATTGGAGGGCAGAAAAGAGGGGTTCATGTCAAAAATAGCAGTGGCAGCAGTTCCGTTTATGATGGCAGCCATTCCTGGGATGGTTCGTTGACCGGTTCTTATACTGCTGATGTATGGGGCCAGGTAAAGGCCGGAAAACAGGCCCAGGTATTAAGCCTTGAGGCGGCAAACCATGATTTCAGAGTGTCCGCCCTTGAATTGAAGACAGATATTGCCGAAACCTGGATTGATATTATTTCTACCCGGAACAAAAAAGACATTTTATACAATCAGATAAAGATCAACAAAACCCTGCTGAAACTTCAAAAATTAAGGTTTGCCAACGGAAAAGCAAATGCACTGGATGTGTCCCAGCAGCGGGAAGCATTGGCAGCGGCAAGTTCCCAGGTTCCATTGCTTGAAAAACAGGAGCAGCTTTTTTTAAATGGTCTGGCCTTTTTATCCGGGAAAGCCGCCATTGACAGGGCCCAGGTAAGCACAAACGTTTTACCCGAGCCAATACCGCTTTCCAGGATTGGAATTCCATCGGATCTCCTCGAAGATAGAGCGGATATCCAAGCTGCAAAAATGCGACTGTTTTCATCCCAATGGTCAATTGCTGCAGCTAAAGCAGATCTTCTGCCCTCTTTTAAATTGACAGCCCAGGCCCTGTTTTCAAGTGGAAAGCTTGATCTGTTGTTTCAAAACTGGGTCGCAACACTTGTCGGAAGCATTGCAGGACCGATTTTTGACGGAGGATTTCGGAAAGCAGAGATAGAAAGAGCCGAAGCGTTTGCCCGGGAACAATTAAACCTTTATGCCAGGACGGTTGCAATGGCGATGCGTGAGGTTGAAGACCGCCTGGTCAATATTCAAAAACAGGCGGCCTATATCAAATTGCTTGAAGAAGAACTTGAAGTGGTAAGACTGACCTTGAAAGATGCAATGGTACAATATCAGAACGGCCAGAGCAGCTATTTGTCCTATCTGATTGCCTGGACCAGTATTGAGAGGCTGGAAAGACAATTGGTGGGTGAGCGGGCAACTCTTATTAAAGAGCAAATCAGACTTCACAGAGCCCTTGGATGGAACTTGGCATCCCAGTGGAAATAAATTTATGATAGTATCGTATTGATTATATATAGATCTGGAGCAAAAAAGATGAGTGTTTTGAAAAAATTGGGTTCTGCTGTCAAACTTATGATAAAAATTGTTTTGCCGATCTGCCTGATTTTAGCAGGTGTGGCAGGATGGAATTATTTTAAGTCCAAAGAACCAAAAATGAAACGAAAGCCGCCTCAAAGACAGGCCATTGTCGTGGAAACGATTTCCATGAAGCCAGGGAACTATATCAGTTCAGTCCAGGTCATGGGCAGGGTCATGCCTGAGAAAGAGATTATATTAAAATCCAAGGTATCCGGAGAAGTGGTTTCCATATCCCCGAAATTTGTTCAGGGCGGGGTGATGAAAAAGGGTGCGACACTCTTAACGTTGGAAGGTTCAGATTATAGAATAGAAGTCCAGAAAGCCAAAAGTGCACTTGATAAAGCCTTATCTTATCTTGCCATTGAAAAGGGCAGCCAAAAGATCGCTAAAGAAGAACTTAAACTTATTAACGAGGCGTCCAAGGGAATGGTAGAGGCAACAGATCTTGCCTTGAGAAAGCCACAGCTGATCCAGGCAAAGGCTGAGGTCGACAGAGCCAGGGCTGATCTTGAAAAGGCCCGGTTGAACCTGTCCCGGACAAAGGTCATTGTTCCCTTTAATGCGCTTGTACTTGAAAGGCAGGTTAATACAGGATCACTTGTGACCACACAGGGAACAATTGCCACCCTTGTGGATGTAGATAATTACAGGGTTGAAGCATTGGTTCCGCCGGACCGGCTGTCTGCACTCAGAATCAGTGAAAAAACCGGCAGTGAGGCCGTTATTCGTTCCCAGTATTCAAACCAGACCTGGCATGGGAAGGTGGTTCGAACAACAGGAAAAATGACCAGCAAAAGCCGGATGGCGGGTGTGATTATTTTAGTGCCTGATCCTCTGGGGTTGAATGGCCAGGGAAATACTCCGAAACTATTACTGGATGATCACGTTGATGTAAAGATTTCAGGAGAACTGCTTGAAAATGTTTTTTCCATACCAAGGGTCATCTTAAGGGACGGGAACACCGTCTGGGTTTATAATTCAGGCGTTCTTGAGATCAAAAAAGTAAGCCTTGCCTGGAAAGAAGACGGCCGGGTTTTTATTAAATCCGGTATCAGTTCAGGAGATGTCGTGATTACATCGGACTTACCTGCGCCGGTAAAAGGTATGGCACTGCAGCTTTCATCAGGAGATCGTTCATGACAAACGCTGACCATACACCAACCCGTGGGCCTATTGCATGGATGGCAGGCAATTCAGTCGCTGCCAACCTGATCATGGCCGTGCTTCTTGTTGGTGGGCTTTACATGGGGTTTAACATCAAACAGGAGGTGTTCCCTGAATTCAGTCTTGATATTGTTAATATCTCTATTGCCTATCCCGGTGCAAGTCCGGAAGAAGTGGAAACCGGAATCCTTCTAGCCATTGAAGAGGCTATTCAGGACCTGGAAGGGATAGATGAAATCACTGCCACCGCCAATGAAGGATATGGTTTTATCAGTGTTGAGGGACTTGAAGGAACCAATATAAATCGCCTGTGGCAGGAGATCAAAAGCGAGGTGGACCGCATCTCCACCTTTCCAGGAGAAGCTGAAGAGCCTCAGATTTCAATTGCAGCCAGGAGAAGAGAAGTCTTGAGATTGGCCCTGTATGGGGATGCCTCTGAAACAACCCTGCGGGCACTGGCAGATCAGATTCGGGATGAACTGCTGACGGATGAGGGTATTACCCAGGTTGAGCTTGACGGGGTAAGGGACCGGGAAATCCAGGTTTCAATTTCAAGACAGACTCTGAGACGGTATGGGATCACCCTTCAGGATGTGGCACTCACCATATCCAGAGCCTCGGTGGAGATCGGAGGCGGCAGTATCAAAACCCGGGGAGGTGATATCCTTCTACGCATAAGGGATCGTAAGGATTACGCAAGGCAATATGCAACGCTGCCCATCATTACCCAGGAAGATGGATCACGTGTTTTGCTTGAAGATATTGCAAAGGTTACCGAAGGATTTGAAGAAACAGATAACTGGGCATCTTTTAACGGGGAACGGGCTGTCATCATAGAGGTTTACCGGGTGGGTGACCAGACCCCGATCCAGGTGGCAACTTCAGGCAAAGCCGTTGTAAAAAGGATCAATGAGTCCCTGCCGGAAGGGGTAATCCTGGTCGTTCAAAGAGATCTTTCAAAAATTTTTTCACAGAGAGCCGATCTTCTGCTTCGAAACGCGTATATTGGACTTGGGCTGGTATTTTTCTTTCTGGCACTTTTTCTTGAAATCCGGTTGGCATTCTGGGTCAGTCTCGGGATTCCCATCTCTTTTTTAGGCTCTTTTCTTTTTCTTGCACCCACCACATTTTCCATTAACATTATCAGTATGTTCGCCTTTATCGTTACCTTGGGTATTGTTGTGGACGATGCCGTTGTCGTGGGAGAAAATATTTATTTTTTCAGACGTCAGGGGTTTCCGTTTCTGGAAGCAGCTGTCAAGGGAACAAAAAACATTGCCATGCCCGTGGTATTCAGTGTGATAACCAATATGGTTGTTTTTGTTCCCTTGATGTTTGTTCCGGGTTTTATGGGGAAGGTGTTTAAAACCCTTCCTTTTGTGGTTATTGCCGTGTTTGCGGTTTCTTTGATTGAGAGCCTTTTTATCCTGCCGGCCCATTTAAGCCACAAAAAAAACAGGGCGTTATTTTTCCCCTTGAATTATCTTGAAAAGGGGCAGGAAAAATTCAGTCGGTTTTTTGAAAGATTTGTCAAAAAATATTATGGCGGGTTTTTATTCAGGCTGTTACAGTATCGATATGTTGTCATTGCCTTTGGCATTGCCCTGCTCATGATGACTGCAGGTTTTGTCTCTTCCGGCCGCATGGGCATGGTGATGTTCCCCAAGGTGGAATCTGATTATGCATTTTGTGAGGCTGTTTTACCCTATGGTACACCTTCTGACACCTTAAAAAAGGTTGAGCAGCATCTTGTCCAAAAAGCCCGTGAGGTTATCAAAGAAAACGGTGAAGACCATTTGTCCACAGGTGTTTTTTCCCGTGTCCGGGACAATCAGGTTCGTGTCAGGCTTTATTTGACAGATCCGGGTGTTCGCCCGTTAAGCACCTCAGATGTCACAGATATTTGGCGGAAAAAGACCGGTAGGATTCCAGGACTTGAAACCATTGCCTTTGAGTCGGATAGGGGGGGGCCGGGATCGGGTAAAAATTTGACGGTGAGCCTGAGTCACCGGGATAAAAATATGCTGGACCGGGCAGGGGAGGATCTGGCCAAAAGCCTTTCCGAATATTCAATTGTTCATGATATTGATGATGGATCTGCCAAGGGAAAGAAACAATTTGATATTACCCTGAGTCCTGCAGGAAAGAGGATGGGACTGACCTCCAGGGAAGTGGCCAACCAGATCCGTCACGCCTTTCAGGGGGTGTCCGCCGTCAAGAACCAGCGGGGGAGAAGTGAAGTCACGGTGAGGATCCTTTTGCCGGAAGAGGAAAGGATGTCTGAATCAACCTTTGAAGAGCTGGTGCTCCTGGCGCCAAAAGGAGAAATCCAGCTTCGAAACGCTGTGGAAACAATTACAGGCCGAGCCTATACATCCATAAAAAGAACCAATGGGCGGCGTGAGATCTCTGTCACCGCAAATGTCAGGCCGCCTTCCCAGGCAGAAAATGTTTTAAAGGATATGAAAAAGGATATCCTGCCGGATCTTTTAGGTAAATTCCCCGGGCTGTCCTATGGGTTTAAAGGCAGGCAGGCAGATATCAAGGAAAGTATATCCGCGCTTTTAAAGGGTCTTGGAATGGCCCTGCTCTGTATTTTTGCCCTTTTGGCCATTCCCTTTAAAAGTTATCTCCAACCCCTTATTATCATGTTCTGTATACCCTTTGGCATGATAGGCGCCATTGCCGGTCACCTTATAATGGGATATTCCCTTTCCATCATGAGCCTTTTTGGGTTGGTTGCCATGTCCGGAGTGGTGGTGAATGATTCTCTGGTTTTGATCGATTTTGCCAACCGCAGGTGTCGTGAGGGAATTCCTGCATTATATGCGGTGCAGGCGGCAGGGATTCAGAGATTTCGACCTATTTTACTGACCACATTGACCACCTGTGGCGGGCTTGCTCCCATTATTACTGAAACCTCAAGACAGGCCAGATTTTTAGTTCCCATGGCAATCTCCCTCGGGTTCGGTATATTGTTTGCAACATTTATCACGCTTTTGATGGTGCCGTGTCTTTACATGATCCTTGAGGATATCAAAGGTTTTTTTATTCCAAAGGGAAATCAAAGGGAAGCGGTAAGTTTAACAGAGGAACAAGGAGAATAAATGGTTGAGGAAGATAAAGTTATGCAGAAACAAGCCCGGGATTATATTGTATTTCCTCTGGATTTTTCTTCAGTAAAGGATGCAAAAGACTATGTGAAACTTCTTGATGGCAAGGTGGGGATGTTTAAAATCGGACTTGAACTCTTTATTGATCAGGGGCCGTCCGTGGTACAGATGGTGAAAAAAGAGAGTCGGGCAAAAATATTTCTTGATCTCAAGCTTCATGATATTTCAATTACTGTTCAAAGGGCAATGGAAAGGGTGGCAACCCTGGGAGTAGATCTTGTAACGGTACATTGTTCATCCCGGGCCATGCTTGAAAAAGCTGTTGAAGGTGGCAAAGGTAAGACACAGGTTCTGGGGGTTACTCTTTTGACTGACAATGATGCCAAAGCAATTGAAACCGCAGGGTTCAGGGACAGGTTTGTAAAAGACCCTTATCTTCTGGTCATGCGCCGGGCAAAAATGGCCTATGATTCCGGGTGCAAAGGAGTGGTCTGCTCAGGCCGGGAGGCCCGAGAGATAAAAAATAGGTTTGGAAACTCTTTTCTGGCTGTCACACCGGGTATCAGGCCTTCCTGGACACTGCTTGAAAATGACGATCAAAAAAGGGTAACCACACCTGGCCAGGCAGTTACCCTTGGCAGTGACCTGATTGTCATAGGAAGGCCCATAAGGGATGCCAAGGATCCTGCTGCGGCTGTCCGAAAAGTTATTCAAGAGGTTGAAACAGCACTGAGTCAGCGTTAAACTATTATCTTGATTTTTAAATTAATTTAGGGATTCATTTTTTTTGATCCAGTCCAAATGCTGTGTGAAGTGTTCTCACTGCAAGCTCAGCATATTTTGCCAGTATGACGCAAGAGATTCTGATTTCAGAAGTGCTGATAAGTCGTATATTGATATTTTCAGATGCCAGGGCCTGGAACATGGTGGCTGCAACACCGGAATGGCTTTTCATCCCAAGACCAATAACAGAAACTTTGGCAATTTCTTCAGCTGTGAGAATTTCAATAGCACCCAGCTCCTTGGCAACTTTGTGAGAAATTTCTTTTGCCCGTTCAAAGTCATCTTTGGTTACTGTAAAGGTTAGGTCAGTTTCACCGCCGGAGCGGGTGTTTTGAATAATCATATCCACGCTGATTTCCGCTTCAGCAAGAGGGGTGAATATTTTTGCCGAAACACCGGGTTGGTCTGGAACCCTCTTTAAGGTTATTCTTGCCTCGTTCATATCACAGGTAATACCTGATACAATGACGCTTTCCATATCAGAGCTCTCGTTGACTACCATTGTTCCTTCCTCCTCACTGAATGATGACCTTACATGCACTGGTACATTATATTTTTTTGCAAATTCAACCGAACGGATCTGAAGAACTTTAGCGCCCAATATGGCCATTTCAAGCATTTCTTCATAGGATATTTTGTTGATTTTTCTTGCATTGCTGCAAATTCTGGGGTCTGTAGTGTAAACTCCATCCACATCTGTGAAGATTTCACATACATCGGCTTTCAGGGATGATGCAATGGCAACGGCTGAAGTGTCAGACCCGCCCCTGCCAAGGGTGGTGATGGCACCATCCTTATCCGCTCCCTGAAACCCTGCAACAACTGCAATATGCCCATCATTAAGGGACTCTTGTATGTTTTGGCAGTCAATATTTAGAATTCTTGCTTTTCCGGATGTTTTATCCGTATGAATACCTGCCTGGAAACCAAGAAAAGATTTTGCCTTGTACCCTCTTGATTTGAGGATCATGGCAAGAAGGGCAGCAGTTGTCTGTTCACCTGTAGCAAGAAGTACATCAAGCTCCCTTTTGTCCGGCGTTTTTGAGGCCTCTTTTGCAAGGGCGATAAGACTGTCGGTTACTCCAGACATGGCAGAGAGGACAACAACAACCTTGTCTCCCTGATCATATGTTTTTATTACCCTGTCTGCAACATGGTTGATACACCCGATGTCTGCAACAGAGGTTCCCCCATATTTTTGTACTCTTAACGCCATGCTAACTCCGATACTGGTAAAAATTAAAATTTATAAAAATAGTTTGCTTAACAGATTTGATCCTGGTTGTCCAGAGGCAACAACAGATAATATCCTGTTATAGTGTTCATCAAATTTAAAATTGATTTCAATATCAAATTTAAAAGAGATGCGCTTTAGAATTTTGGGCCATTCAACAACGATAATATGTGAGTCATCAACGAGATCATCAAACCCGATGGTCTCGAGTTCAACCACTGATTCTAACCTGTAAAGATCCAGATGACAGAGCGTAAGCGCTCCTGCCGGGTATTCATTAATGATGTTATATGTGGGGCTTGTGATATAATATTTTTCAGACACTCCAAGCCCTTTTGCGAAACCCTGGACAAAGGTAGTCTTGCCTGCGCCCAGCTCCCCATTAAGGGCAATGGAGACCCCCAGACAAATTTCTTTCGAGATTTTTTTCCCCATATGTTCACCAAAAAGAAGTGTCTGTTCTGAAGTCTTTGATTCTATGATTTTCATAAAAGATACCGATGAATGGTTTTTGGAATCATTGGAATCATATCTCTAGCAACAAAGCCGAATCCACCTACATCGTCGGCAAGTCGATCTGCGCACATGCCATGGATATAAACACCGGCAAGGCTTGCATTCTCAGGAGAAAATCCCTGGGCACAAAAGCCGGCAATCATACCTGTCAGTACATCTCCCATACCGCCGGAAGCCATGCCGGGGTTGCCAGTGGGACATATATAAGATCTTCCATCGGTCAGGCAGATAATTGTCTGGGCACCTTTTAAGACCAGGATAACATCATGGTCTTTTGCAAATTGTGAGGCAATTTTCAGCCTGTTCTCCTGGATATCCCGGGTTGACAGATTACAAAGCCTTGCCATTTCACCTGGGTGGGGGGTTAAGATAGCCGGAGCTTTTTTCTTCTTTAAAACATTAGTGTTTTGCGATATGCAATTGATTGCATCGGCATCTATGACTATGGGCACGTTACTTTTTTCAATGAGACTCAGGACAAGTTTTTTTGTGGCTTCCCGGGTACCGATACCAGGGCCTAAGGCAAGGGCTTGTCTGTTTTTTAAAAGACCCATAATTTCCTCGAAACAATTGTCTGATAAAAATCCCTTGCCTGTTTCAGGCAACGGGTGGGTCATGGGTTCAATGACCTGGGGTTCAATACTCTGGTTGAGACTTTTGGCAATTCCCAGGGTGACAAGACCTGTGCCGCACCGCATGGCGGCATTGGTACAAAGGGATGCAGCACCTGTCTTGCCTGTTGAACCGGCAATGACCAGTAAATGGCCGTAACTGCCTTTATGGCTTTGAAATTTTCTGGTGCCAAAACAGGCCGCAATCTTTTTTTTTTCAATCAGAAAGAGATTTATGGCTTTTTCCTGGGCAATAAAATCCGGGATACCGATATCAATGACTTCAAGGTCTCCTGCGTAACGATTCCCCGGATAAAGGATGTGGCCAGCTTTGGCAAAAGCAAATGTGGCTGTGGCATCCGCTTTTACAGCAATACCCAGGGGTTGTCCTGTGTCTGAATGAAGACCCGAAGGGATATCAACAGAAAAAACAGGCCGGGTGGATGAATTTATCAATTCAATGGCATCTTTGAAAAATCCTCTTACATCTGAATTCAGACCGGTTCCAAAAATAGCATCTATAAAGAGGTCATGGAGGAGAATAGAGGCTTTTTGTTCCTGAAAGGCATCCCCATCCGGGATCTCAATAATGAAACAGGTCTGGGATCGGTCACATAATTTTTGGGCAAGTGCCATATTGATTTTTGCATCACCCGCCACCTTTTCTTTTGAAGATAATAAAAAAATGGTGACAATGATTCCTTTTTCCATCAAATATCTGGCAATAACAAATCCATCCCCGCCATTGTTACCCCGGCCGGCAAAAACAGCCACTTTGTTGATTTTATTATCCTTAAATTTTCTGATCAGCATATCAAAAGCACCTCTTCCAGCATTTTCCATTAAAACAAGCCCGGGGATACCAAAAGACTCTATGGTCTCTCTATCCATTTCCTGCATTTGATTTGCAGTAACAAGAAACATGTTATTCCTCCCTTAAATCATTTTTGTAAATGAGATCGCCATGGATTTCAAGATATTTTACCATTTGGCAAAATGTTCTTCAACCACACCGCCAACACAAAGAAGATGAAAATCAAGATTATCTTTTGTCTTTATTGACCCTTCAAAGGATCCACAGGGTTGGATGAATTTGCTTTTAATCACGCCCAAATTGTCATTTGCCCTTCGGATGCCTTCGGGTTTGAATGTAAGGTGGATCAGACCATCTTTGCTCTTGATCTGCCACGGTTGTTCAGGATTTTTTGCATCATATGTAAACAGGATGCCTCCTTGTTTTAAAGGAGTTCCGTTAATCCAGACGGTATTTTCCAATAATCCGTTTTCATATACACCGGATGAAAAATTAAACCCTATCCTGGTTCCATCAGCGGCAAGGCCTGCGCAGCATGCCCAGTTCCAAACTGTTTGTCTGGGATAAAATCCATTGGTCCAGTCAAAGACGGCAAAGGTATTTTCAGGTGCAAGATCAAATTTTTTATTATTTACAATAATTTTTCCCCGGGCATTCAACCCGGCAATTTTGGTTGTAAATGCAGATGCGTTGTTTGCCATTGGCATTAAAAAATGCATGGGAGATATGCCGCCATCCGGTTCAATGATTTCAATATCGGCTTTGAGAGATTTAGCCGGCAGATAAAAAGAAACATCTATGGATTTTTTGTCATGTTTTTTATCGTGGGTGAGGATCAAGCTGCCCCGAAGACTTTTGTAACTGCAGATGCCGGTTTCCGGATTCCGATCATATCGAACCTGTCCTAAAGGGGGGAATACAAGAGAGTGGTTCATCATTTTCCCCTCCTGCCGATCAAACCCAAAGGCAAATGCACTTGAAATGTATCCAAGGTGTACCACGGCACACCCGAAAATAATGTCCGGGTGTATGATACCCATATAACACCAGCGTTTTTCTTTGAACCGTTCAAGGGAAAAGATCCTGTCATTTAAATTCAGCAGGCTTTTGGTATCCGGGTAATTAAATTTGCCTGACCATGAACGCCCTGACAGGGTTCCTTTTTTTGCAGAGGCATGGGTGTCATCCATAGCAAACCCTAACATTGCATAAGAATTTTTTCAAGGTTTGCGGCAGGCCACTACAGCTGTAACATTGATGCCTTGAATATGGGATCTTAATGACTTTTACAAGATCATGGTAAAGCTTTAACCTCATATTATTGCATGACCTCTTTATGCCTGAAACAGGAGACAAGGTGGTCATTGACCATGCCGACCGCCTGCATATGGGCGTAGATAATGGTTGAACCGACAAACTTAAATCCCCGCTGTTTTAGATCCTTTGAAAAGGCATCGGATTCTCTGGTTGTGGCCGGTACCTGGTCCTGGGTCTTAAATCGGTTTATTATTTGTTTTCCGTCAACAAACCGCATGGCGTATTTGTCAAAGGAACTAAATTCCTCCTGAATTTTAATAAATTGCCTTGCATTGCTTACCGCAGCATTGACTTTCAGCCTGTTCCGGATAATGCCGGGATCCAAGAGGAGAGTTTCAATTTTTTTGGGCGTAAACCTTGCCACTTTTTCAACATCAAAGTTGGAAAATGCGTTTTTATATCCCGGTCTTCTTTTAAGGATTGTCAGCCATGAGAGCCCAGCCTGAGCCCCTTCCAGAATGATAAATTCAAAGAGCCTTTTATCATCATGAACAGGCACGCCCCATTCTTTGTCATGGTATTTAATATAAATCGGATCATTTTTTGCCCAGGGACATCGTTCCATTCTTTTTCCTTAAATTGTGTCTGTTTTTTTAATTTTAACGGGTGTTATTCATATTTTACATTTTTCTTTTGAAAAATAAACCCTAAGGTTGTAAAAGCCATGAAGATTCCTTATTTAATTGACTGAATTGTAGGGCCTGTAGAATATTTATTCGGTGCCGGAAAAAGCAAAATTTTGACTTTTTAGGGGAAAGTGAATATATTATCCTTTGATTTTTTCAACCAGGCTAAATTGATGAAAAGATAAATTTTTAAAATATGGAACAATTCGGATATAAAATAGGAACAGGATATGATGTCCACAAGCTTGTTCCAGACAGAAAACTGATCATTGGCGGCGTTGCGTTTGATTTTGACCGGGGGCTTTTGGGCCACTCAGATGCAGACGTTCTGGTTCATGCTGTTTGTGATGCAATCCTGGGGGCAGCAGGTTTAGGAGATATCGGAGATCATTTTCCGGATAGTGATCCACAATATAAAGGGATTTCAAGTATCAGTCTGTTGAAGGAGTGCGGGCTGCTGCTGAAAGAACAGGGATATGATATAGTCAATATGGATTGTATTGTGTTTGCCCAGGTTCCAAAGATGGGCCCCTGCAAGAACAAAATGGAAGAGAATATGGCAAGAGCCTTGAACATGGATTCTACCCTTGTTAATGTAAAGGCAACTACAACTGAGACGCTTGGCTTTATTGGAAAAGAGCAGGGCATTGCAGCCCAGTGCACTATATTGGTAAAAGCCTGTGGGCTGAAAATATAACGGGAAAAATAACAATGAGTTTAAAAGTTTATAATACATTAATAGGTAAAAAAGAAGAATTTATCCCCATAAAAGAAGGCAAGGTCGGTATGTATGTCTGCGGACCGACTGTATATGATACCAGCCATATTGGCCATGCCCGTTCCGTTGTTGTTTTTGATACGATTTTCAGGTGGCTCACGAAACTGGGGTTTGATGTCAGGTATGTCAGAAATTTTACAGATGTGGATGACAAGATCATTAAAAAATCCAATCAGACTGGGCAGGACTGCTCTGTTATTACAGAAAAATATATTGATGAATTTCACAATGAAATGGATGCCCTTAATGTATTAAGACCTGTTGTTGAACCCAAAGCCACGGAAAACATTCCCCACATTATTGATTTTATCCAGATGCTCATCGACAGGGGTAAGGCTTATCATGTTGATGGAGGAGATGTCTATTTCTCCATTGACTCCTTTAAGACGTATGGAAAACTTTCCGGCCGAAACCCCGATGACATGAGGGCAGGGGCAAGGATTGCAGTGGACGAGAAAAAGAAGAATCCTCTGGATTTTACTCTGTGGAAACCTGCCAAACCCGACGAACCTTTCTGGGAAAGCCCCTGGGGTGAAGGAAGACCCGGCTGGCATATTGAATGTTCAGCCATGAGCTATGAATATCTCGGAGAAAGTTTTGATATTCATGGGGGTGGCAAAGATCTGATTTTTCCTCATCATGAAAATGAGATCGCTCAGAGTGAAGCCGTGTTTGGTGTCCAGTTTGTCAAATATTGGATTCACAACGGGTTTGTGGATATTAATAATGAAAAAATGTCAAAATCTCTAGGTAATTTTACCATGATCAAGGAAGTCCTTGCAGCATATTCCCCGGAAGTGATCCGCATGTTTCTTCTGTCAAACCACTACAGAAGCCCAATTGATTATAGTGAAGACTCAATGAGAGAAATATCTTTGGGGCTGGACAGGATTTATGCCTTTCTTGAAAGACTGGAAAATGCAGGTGTAAAAGTTGATGCTTCCCAAAAAGGGGAATTGTGGAAAGAATTTTCCCTTGCAATGAATGATGATTTTAATTCTGCAAAGGCTTTGGGCCTTATTTTTGAATCAGTCAAAAAAGGGAACAGGCTTTTGGATGAAACCGGTGACACACCTAAGGATGATATTCTGAAAACCCTGGTGCTTTTCTATAATGACATCAAGGCCATCGCCCATATTCTTGGCATCTTTTTGTTGTCTCCTTCATCATATTTTAAATTCAAAAAAGACAAGGGCATGACAGCTATGGCCATTGATCCTTCTGAAATTGAAGACTTGATCCAGCAAAGGGCCAAAGCACGTAAAAACAAAAATTTCTCAAGGGCCGATGAGATCAGGGATCTTCTTCAAGCAAAGAATATAACCCTTGAAGACGGGCCGGAAGGAACCACCTGGCGGTTTGAATAATCTATTTTTTTAATCGTTTTGCCCAGGTATCCCTCAGGCTTACAGCTCTGTTAAATACAGAGTTGTTTTTTCTATCCTCTTTGGAATCCAGGCAAAAATATCCCAATCGTTCAAATTGATACACATTGCCAGGCACAGCATTTATCAGACCTTTTTCCAGTTTGCACGATTCAAGCTCAGTCAGGGAATCAGGATTCAGATTTTCAATAAAATCCTGTTTGCCTTGTTCAGGGTTTTCATCTTTAAATAAGCGGTCATAGAGCCTCACTTTTGCATCAATGCAATCATTGGCATTGACCCAGTGAATGGTACCTTTTACCTTTCTTCCATCCGGGGCATTCCCACCCCTTGAGTCAGGATCATAGGTGCATATCAACTCTTTTATAATGCCTGCTGAATCTTTTATAACCTTTGTGCAGGTGACAAGATAAGCATATCTCAGCCGGACTTCCCGGCCAGGTCCCAGACGGAAAAATTTTTTCGGAGGGTCTTCCATAAAATCATCCATTTCCACATAAATTTCTTTGGAAAAGGTAATGTTCCTTGTACCCATGTCTTCCTTCTGGGGATGGTTTTTGGCGGTAAGCTCCTCTGTCCGGTCAGCAGGATAATTTTCAATAGTGACTTTTAAGGGCCGCAACACTGCCATAACCCGGGGCGCTTTTTCGTTTAAATCATCTCTCAGGCAGTTTTCCAGAAGTGTCATATCAATGCGGCTTTCTTTTTTGGAAACGCCGATAGTATTGCAGAAATTTCTGATGGATTCAGGAGTATACCCTCTTCTTTTCATACCTTCCAGGGTTGGCAACCTTGGGTCATCCCATCCTTGCACGAGGTTCTCCTCCACAAGCCGCTGCAGCTTTCTTTTACTCAAAACAGTATAATTGATATTCATTCTTGCAAATTCAATCTGCTGTGGATGGCAGGGGGTTTTAATTTCATCCAGAGTCCAGTCATATAATGGCCTGTGATCTTCAAATTCAAGGCTGCACAGGGAATGGGTAATACCTTCCAGGGAATCGGAAAGACAATGGGCAAAATCATACATGGGATATATGCACCATTTATCGTGAGTCCTGGGGTGAGAGGCTTTTTTTACTCTGTAAATAATGGGATCACGAAGATTGATATTTGGTGATTTCATATCGATTTTTGCCCTGAGGATATGCTCCCCTTCATCAAACTCACCGTTTTTCATTCGGGTAAAAAGATCAAGATTTTCCTCAACAGATCTTTTCCTGTATGGGCTGTCTTTCCCTGGTTCCTTCAATGTGCCGCGATATTTTCTTATGTCATCTGCACTGAGACTGCACACATAAGCTTTGCCCTTTTTAATCAATTCAACGGCAAAGTCATGGAGTTTTTCAAAATAGTCAGATGCAAATAAAGGGGTTCCAAATTCAAATCCCAGCCAGTTGACCGTTGATTTAATGGAATCAATATATACTTGTTTTTCTTTTGCCGGGTTGGAGTCATCAAATCTTAAATTACATTTGCCATTAAATTTATTTGCCATATTGAAATTTAGACAGATGGATTTTGCATGCCCGATATGAAGATATCCATTGGGCTCAGGTGGAAAACGCGTTAGAACTTTTCCTTTATTTTTATTGTTTTCTATATCTTTAATAATAATTGATTCAATAAAATGCCCTTTTTTATTATCTGTTTCCATGTAGATTTGTATCCTTGCTGTTATTTTTAATATCGATTTTTTACTTATCACATATTGGATTTATCAATCAATTACTAATACTTTGATATTGAATAATACTTTTTTTATAGATAATCTGAAACCTGATATTTGAATAATGATCTTATGTGATAAAAAGGCCAAGAGTCTTTCCGTCTTTCAGATTATAAAGTCCTTCTTCACTCATTTTTAAAAATGGAATTGCAGCACTGGTCATTGTTGATAAAGATAATATAGGGTCCTTAAAAATGATGCCGAGCCCATTTGCCGACTGATTCACCTGTTTAGTTCTCCTTGCAGTCTCATCCATGGAAAGATCCGACATGATGCCCAGAATGGGCATGGGTAGTTCGGCAAGGACTTTACCCCCTGCACATACCACAACACCGCCTTTAATATCCTTGATCCGGTTCACCGCCAGAGCCATATCCTCTTCCTTTGCCCCCATAACAGTGATATCCCCTGTATCCCAGGATGAACTTGTGGCAATTGCTCCATTTTTCATCCCCACACCCGAGATCAGGCCTGTGAAACATTGGTTTGATTCATTCACACGGTCCACTGCCGCAATTTTAATAATATCTTTTTCAACATTACCAAGAATCTGGCCTTCATGAACTTCCATGGATATTATTTTCTCTTTGGTTACCAGCATGGAAATTTTTTCAATAACCCTGACATCTATTTTTTTTATCCCCAAAGGAGCAGATATCTTAAAATCATCTTTTCTGAATATTTTTTTCAGATTTATGCTGTTCAGACTTTTTTTTGAATATTCATGGTTTCGCGGGGAGATTATGCATTTCCCGTTCCTGGCAATTACATTTCCATTGCTTATCACCCATGCAGGGTTTATCTTTTGGATATCCGGAATAATACACAGGTCGGCAAAACGGCCCGGTGCAATACCACCGATCAAATTATCAATCCCAAAATGTTCTGCCACATTTAATGTTACCATCCTGATCGCATCCACAGGATCAAATCCCAGGTTAATCGCTTTTTGGAGCACATGTTCCAGGGTTCCATTTTTGATCAGAAATTCCGGGGACACACTGTCGGTCACCAAAACCATCCGTCTCAGATCCACCTCTTGATCCTTGATTTTTGAAATGGCTTCAAGGTCTTTACGAACACCGCCTTCCCTTACCATGACATACAGTCCCAGCCTTAATCTTTCCAGGGCCTGGTCCATGGTAATTGGTTCATGGCAGGATGACACTCCCGACCCAACATAGGCGGCCAGTTTCCCCCTGGATGCACCGGCAGAATGGCCTTCCACAATTTTTCCCATGGAAAGAGCCCGGGTCATTAAAGGCAGGATACTTTCCGGTTCCTGGAATGTGGCCTGCCAGTACACCTCTCCCAGGCCCAGAACATCATCCCTTTTTAACAGTTTTTCCAGGTCATCTTCAGAAATACCATTGGTTTTTTTGCTGGGAGAAACCATCACAGGTGCAGTGTTGAAAACTTTGACCGGCTGATCCTGGTAAGATTCAATAAAATCAATAACCCCTTCAAGTCCTCCAACAGAATAGGCCTCAAGAGTTTCGGTCACAAGACAGGTGGTGCCGCCGGCAATGGCATAGCTTAAAAACTCCTTTGCGTTAAAGTAGTTGGCAAGATGGGTATGCCCGTCAATTAAGCCGGGAATTACCACCATCCCCTCTGCATCTACTACCTGGGTTGCCTTTCCTTTCCGTTTTACATCATCCCGGCTTATACAGGCGATCCATTTATCCTTGATATATATTGAATGGTCATCCAAGATCTCACGCGTATATACATTCAAAATTCTACAGTTTGAAACAACCAGATCAGCCTTTTGAATCCCGGCAGCAACGTCCATTAATTCTTTTTGGCTTGTATTATAAAACAGTTTCCTTTTCATCTATGTTCCTTAAAATTATAAATTCAATTCATTTTGTAGTCTTTTGCCTTTAATGGGCGGCTGTAGTGATGCTGATAATGAAATGGCAATTATACACAGGACCGCCAGGATCAAAAAAACGATTTTATAACTGTGGGTCACATCGAATATATACCCGGCCATAAAGGGACCAATAGCGCCGCCAATGGTGCTGGAAAAAATGACAATTCCGTAAAGAAGACCATGGATCCTTGTACCGAACTGTTTAGCAATTAATGGTGATCCCAGAGAAAAAAACCCACCATGTGCAAACCCGTAAAATATTGCAAATAAATAAAACATCCATAAGGTATTGGCTATCTGCAGCCAACAAAGCGCTGTTAATAGAAACAATAGGCAGACGACCAAAGCTGGTTTTTCTCCGATTTTGTCCCCGGCCTCTCCCATCACAATTCTGCCCGAAATACTTACCCCGCCAACAGTGGCAAGGACTCCGGCTGCAACTGCCGCCGGGATGCCAAGATCAATTGCATGCTGAACAATGTGTATCAAGATGGTGTAGGCACAAAATAAAATGATAAAATATATAGCACAAATTGTCCATAATTGTCTGGTTCGGATGGCTTCCTGAAAATTCAACCCTTCTTCTGTTTTGTTTAAATTGCCTGATGTGTTGCTGTTTTCATTATCAATCAATTGTGCTTTCCGGATCGGGTCCCGCACCAGGAACTGGCTAAGAAATATTACAGATACCGTTATAATAACGGCTAACACGGTAAATGAGATACGCCACCCATAACCTTTTAAAAGCCATGTGATGAAAAAGGGCATGATAAGCATTCCTACCCCGGTACCTACTTTGATGATTCCGGTCATCAGCCCTCGTTTTTTTTTAAACCATCTTGTTACAGTAGACAAAGGGATAACATCTATCCCGCCAAGCCCGATACCGACCACCAGTCCATAGAACAGGTATAGCTGCCAGGCAGAAATAACTTTTGCCATCAGCCAGAATCCCAGCCCAAGGAATATGCCACAAATACTCATGATAAACCTTGGTCCCAACCTGTCGTTCAGATTTCCCAGGACCATACTGGATAAACCATGCACCAGGAAACATAATGATGCTGCACCTGAGATCGTTGCTCTTGACCAGCTGAATTCATTCATTAAAGGAGCAAAAAATATTCCAAAACTATTGGTGATCCCCCAGGCAATGGCCTGAATAAAAAAAGAAGCCAGGATGATGGTGTAGCCATAAAAAAAGGCTGGTTTTTTAATTTTTCTCAACTCAGATGTCTTTATTTTATTCATGTTTTTTCTGCTGTTAATAGTTTTTTTCCTGATCTTTCAAGACACACCATATAGAGTGTTACAAGTTTTAATCCTGTAAATATAAAGTTTTGTATTTTTTTCGTTGAAAATATTGTTGGTATGAATACCTTAAACCAAGCAGCAACACAATGACAATGATCATTGCAAAAGTAATTTTTCTTATCGCAGTTATCGGCTTTGCCATTATGATGAAAAAGAATAAAGCCAGTGACATTGAATCAAAACAAAAGTTTTCTCTTCTTATACACCCATGGCTGCATAAATATTGCACATTAATTTTAATTCCATTTTAGCCACAATTGAATTCTGATGTTTCTATTTGAAAATTATTAATTTCCTATTTTACTGATTATAAATATAACAAATAAAATAAAACTTATATTTTCAGTATGAAAATAAAACCTGTATAATATACTATATATTGAATTATTAAAGATATCATTTTATAACTAATTGTTCAAAACAGAGGAAAGACTTAAGAGGATGATGCTGTTTCATACACGGCTTATATAACCTGGAGAAAAAACTATGAACCAGAAAAGAAAAAAATATAGCATTCTTATTTGTGATTCTCTTCCTGAAGTCGGTATTAATATGCTTAAGGAGCATTGCATAGTTGATATCCAAAAAGGATTGAACAAGAATAAACTTAAAAAGGTTATTTCAGGCTATGATGCTGCTGTTGTAAGAAAGGCAGGCATATTTTCCAGGGCGGTCATTGAATGTGCAGTGAATCTTAAAGTTATTGGTCTGACTGGTGCTGGAATAGACACCACGGATGTCGCGGCTGCCCAAGAAAATGACATTGCAGTTGTCAACTCTCCGGATGCAAACTCCGTGGCTGTTGCCGAGTATACATTTGCCCTGATGTTTGCCCTGGTACGCCATCTGCCAAGAGCTAACAGGAGTCTCAAAGATAACCGGTGGGAAAAAAAAGACCTCATGGGTACTGGCCTTGCCGGTAAGACCTTAGGTCTTGTGGGCTTTGGAAGAATAGCCAGGCAGGTAGCTTCTCGTGCTCTTGCCTTTGGCATGAATATTCAGGTTTCCCAGAGAAGGGCTACTCCGAAAAAAAATACTAAACTAGGCGTTAAAACCGTGGATTTGAAAACTCTTTTCAGCACTTCTGATTTTGTATCCCTGCACATTCCCGCCACCCCCGGAAATATCAATTTTGTGGGCCTGGAGCAGTTATCCTGCATGAAACCCACTGCCTATATCATTAACACTTCAAGTGGAGTTGTCGTGGATGAAGATGCTCTCCTTGATTCACTGAACAAAGGAACTCTTGCCGGGGCCGCCCTGGATGTTTTCAAGGTTGAACCTGCCATAGACAATCTTTTGGTTGCCCATGAGAATGTCATTGTCTCCCCTCACATAGGAGCTAGCACTGATGATGCTCAGCAGTCTTCGGCAATAGCCATTGCTGAGCAGATTCTTGATATCCTTATTGAGCCGGAATATGAAAATCCGTTGGGCCTGGCTGTTGTTCCTCTTAATAAGGTGTTCCCCCATGAACTGATCGACCCTCGAAGGGTGGAGAATCTCATTGAAAAAATCAATGCTTCGGATGTTTTCACCAATCCACCTATTGTGGTGCCTTTCAAAGATTACTATGTAGTGCTGGATGGAGCCACACGGTTTTCTGCTTTTAAAAAACTTGGTTATCCACATATCATTGTTCAGGTGCTAAAGGATAGTGATGAATACAAACTGGATACCTGGTTCCATGCCATTCGAAAAGTAGATACAGAGTTACTAATGAATCTTTTGAATGAACTGCCGCTAATCACTATGACAAAAAGTGATCTTAAAACAGTTCAGGCTGAAATGGTGAAATACGGTGGTCTCTGCTATCTTCAGACCGTGGATAAAACTATTTATCACATTCACTCCAAACCCGGTGTCAACCATCTGGATGCCCTGAACAGGTTGACAGATATCTATATCAAGGCAAGTCATGTTACCAGGACTCTCCATGAAGATATCGATATCCTGATTAACGAGTTTCCTGACTTGACCGGTGTAGTGGCTTTTCCTGTTTTTACACTGGATCAGGTGCTCCAGATTACTGACGCCGGCAATGTTATGCCGGCTGGTATAACACGATCTATTATTTCCGGCCGCGTTATGCGCCTGAATGCAGACTTTGAATATCTCAAGTCTGACAGAGATATAGATGAAAAAAACAAATGGCTTTATGATTTGGTCATGGAAAAGCTCTCCAATGATCAGACACGGTATTATGCAGAGCCGATCTATCTGATGGATGAATAGTCAGAGCCTGGATGAAATATATCAGGTTTTACAAGAAAAAGAATGTACCTCATGGGAATGGATAAATATTCTGATTTCAAGACACTTGCTGCCAATGAAACTTTAAATCGGGACTATAAAATCCTGATTCAGGATTTGGGTTCGGGTATCACTATTGTTGCTCCCCACGGGGGGTTAATTGAACCCAAAACCTCTTTGATAACAAAATTAATTGCCGGTAATACCTTTAATTATTATTGTCTTGAGGGCATTAAGGGAAAAAACAACCAGGATCTTCATATCACAAGTCACTTGTTTGACGAGCCAGGAGCCTTAGATCTGATTTCTTCTTCTGATATTGTTATCACAATTCATGCATGCACTGACAAAGAAGATGTTATACATGTCGGTGGTTGCTTTATTGAGCTTGCTTCCTATACTCAAAATATCTTAGAAAAATTAAATATTAAAATTTTAAGACAAAAAAATAGATTTCCTGGAACACATCCTGACAACATCTGCAACAAAGGAATAAGAAAAAAAGGGGTTCAACTGGAAATCTCAAGGAGTCTGAGAGATGATATTCAAAAACTTTTTTTAATTTCAAATGCCATTAGAAAGGTGTTGAAAACCTTTAAATCAAGGTGCTCTATTCAATAAAATATCAAGGCTTTCTTTTTTTTATGGGCCGATTAATCTTGACTTTTTATCAAAAGTTGGGATTCATTAATAAAGACAGATATAGTTTTCCAAAGTGAAAATTCAATATGAATAGGAAATAATATGACAAATCAAAAAAATACTTCTCCGCCTTTACGACAGGCTTCCACGGTAATTCTTGTAAGAGAAAAAGGTAAAAAACTTGAAGTATATCTTTTACGAAGAAGCACAAAATCAGGATTCATGGGTGGGTTATATGTTTTTCCAGGAGGGGTGGCAGATTCTGATGACTTTGGACTTGAATCCTGGTCTCCCTATATTGATATGAAACAGACTCAAATAGAAAAACAGCTTGGTGGGGGGCTTACCTTCCCTAAAGAAGATGTCACAGGGTTCAGTATTGCTGCCATAAGGGAAACACTTGAGGAGGCAGGGGTTTTTATTGCATCTGATAAAGGCAAGACAAAAAAGGATTTCCAGGATGTCTGCACATTTCGATTAAACAGGGATCTGCCTAAATCGTGGTTTAGAACAAAGATAATGAAAGAAGAATGGGTTTTGTCCTTTTCAAGTCTTGGAAGGTGGTCCCACTGGATTACCCCTGAATTAATGAAAAAAAGATTTGATACTCGATTTTTTATTGTTTTCATGCCTGGAAATCAGACATGTGTCCCGGATGATGTGGAAACCAAGAACGGGATATGGCTTACACCTAAAAATGCGCTTGAACAAAATTTTGAAGGAAGGGTCCCCTTGAGCCCGCCTACCGTTGTAACGCTGACCCAAATGTTAAAATTTAATAATTTTCATGAATTGAAAAGTGAAATGCAAACCCGTTCCTGGGGTGACCCCATTGCGCCCCGCCTTGTTCCGTCTTCAAAAGGGCCTGTGATTATCGAACCCTGGGATCCCATGTACGATACAGATGATAAAATTGACATATCGAATTTATCTGAAAAAGTGCTTCCTCCATGTTCAAATTTTTCAAGGATATGGTGCAATAAAGATGTATGGAAACCAGTCTGTATTTAAAATTTTACAGAGGCTCAAAACAGGGTAATCACCTATCCTGGAACAGATGTCAGGAAACTGGCACGGACAATTTTTACTTTACCCTTTAATGTTGGCAATTCTTTTGACAGTGCTTCAAGGGTTTCTTGATATGGATGTCCTATACCAATGGCTGATCCATTCTTTTTTGCCAGATCGATGAGTTTTTGTAATTGCCCGGTAATATATTCCGGGGTTTGAAAATTATCCAGAAAGACATCTCTCTGGGCAAATTTGACTTTTAAAAGCCTTGCAGAAGGTTTGCACTGGGATTTAGCAGAAGTCCGTGAGTCTACAAAGAATAAATTTTCTTTTTTCAAAATGGTAAAAATCTGATTCATCTGGTCTGAATTGGAAGTTAACTTTGAACCCATATGATTGTTCACCCCTGCAATATGGGGGACAGCTTTAAGGTTGTCTCTTAGCTGACTTATAAGGATATCGGGCGGCATCATGGATAAAATTGCACCCGGTCCGGGATTAAATTTTGGATATTCAACAGGTTCCATAGGCAAATGAAGCATCAATTGAGATCCATTTGAATACAGTTTTTCAGAAAGAAGCTTTCCAAATGGTGCAAAGGGCAGTACTGAAAATGTGATATTTGAATTTAAATTGCATAATGCCAGGGATATTTCTTTGTCATACCCTATGTCATCAATAATAATAGCAATTTTGGGGATATTACTTTGTTGTTGTACAGGTTTCTCTAATACAGTATTATCAATATCTTCAAATATTTCATATTTTCTTATATTTTCCGGTTTTCCCTTTATGTCACGAATCTCCATCCGACCCGTATGATCCGTAACCAATTTTCCTTGCTTTTCAAGGCTGTGAGCCCCAAGAAAAATATCTGCAGTCATTGCAATGGCCAGGCATATAAAAGAAAGAATAATAATTCCCACAAGAATTTTTTTGAATTCAGTGATTAAAGATGGGGTTTGATTTTTCTGGCGTTTTATCCGTATCCTTGACCCGGTCTTTTTTTTAGCTGCCATTTAGTTTGCTGAATACTCCATAGCTTATCAGAATATCAAGGGCTCTTTTAACTTGAGCATCATGTTGAAGCTGTTCTGTATCAAGAAGTCTCTGATGTTTCCTGGTTTGTTTTTTTGGTTTTTCCGGCTGATCGGTCATTTCGGGTTTTAAACTATTTTTTAAATCTTTTTCCTTTATCATTCTATCAAAGGCAGAATCTTTTTTTTCTTTTTTTGTAAGGATTTCGTATTCTACTTCGATATCGGGTTCAATTCCTTTGGCCTGTATGGATCTTCCATTGGGGGTATAATATCTTGCAATGGTGTACTTGATTCCAAATTTATCTCTTAAGGGATGAACTGTCTGAACAGATCCTTTCCCAAATGAAGTTGTACCTAAAATCAATGCTCTTGAGTGGTCCTGAAGTGCTCCGGCCACAATTTCAGAAGCAGAGGCTGATCCGCCGTTTATCAGAACGACAACAGGATAGCTGCGGTCTTCATCACTGGGGAATGCTTTAAATACCTGGGTATTTACTTCCTTCCTTCCTTTAATAGAGACAATATTCCCTTTGGCAAGGAAGAGATCGGATATTTTAACGGCCTGATCCAGAAGTCCCCCGGGATTATCCCTTAAGTCCATTATAAGGCCTTTTAATCCCTTGTTTTGAGATTCTAATTTTTCAAGGTGGTTTTTTATGTCGTTAAGGGTGCTCATCCTGAAATTTGTAATGCGAAGGTATCCATATCCAGGTTTCAGCATCACGCTTCTGACACTTTCCATGGGAATCATATCACGCATAAGAGAAAATTTAATGGGTTTTGGCTCATTCTGTCGAATAACAGTGATCAGGACTGCTTTATGTCTGGGTCCGCGCATAAGGTTAACAGCTTCCCACAATTCCATGTCTTTTGTCGATTTGTCATCAATTCTGATGATCATATCTCCAGCCTGAATACCTGCATTATAGGCAGGAGTTCCTTCTATGGGCGATACCACGGTTAAAATTGAGTCTTTCATCGTGATAACAATACCAATTCCGGAAAATTCACCTTTTGTGTCATCCTGGAGTTCATCAAAAGCCTGGGGAGGCATAAAGCTTGAATGCGGGTCAAGATTGCCCACCATTCCTTTTATGGCATTGTGAATCAATTTTTCCGTATCCACATCATCTACATAATTTTTTTCCAGCTCTTCCAGAACATCTGTAAACAGCTTTAAGGATTTATAAGTTTTATCATCGGCCTGCAAAGTACTAAATCCTGCAATAGATATAAATACACAGACAGCAATCCCAATGGAAAAACCAAGCCTGGGCTCGTTGTAAAGTCTGAATTTCATGTTCATGCTCCTTTTTTTAACCACTTCATAGGGTTTACAGCTTTGCCGTGATGTCTGATTTCAAAATGTAGGCAAGACCCCTTAATTGATCCTGTATCACCTGCCGTTGCAATAATCTCACCTGTTTTAACTATTTCCCCTTTTTGTTTGAAAATCTCTTCAACATGGGCATACAGCGTATAGTAATTTCCGCCGTGATCTATTACCATTAAATTTCCATAACCTTTCAACCAATGGGCAAACAGGATTTTCCCTTTAAATACGGATTTTACAGGTTCACCCTTTTTTACCTTTATATCAATTCCTTTTCGAAAAGTGAAGGAATTGTAATCTCCGGTTCGTAAAAGACCAAATTTTGAAATGATTTTGCCTGGTACCGGAATCATTAATCTGCCTTGATAATTTGAGAAAGAATCATTGCCAGGAGGCGATCTTTTATCCTTTTGAATATGATTAACCTTCTTATCCAGCTTTTGTGCTGCACGGGTAAGGGAATCAACCATAGCAAGGGACAATTTTTTTTTTTTGCGAATATCTGTTAAAAGAGCTTCTTTTTTTTTAGCTTCTTTTTTATTGTGCCTTATTTGGGCATTGAGTGTTTCCTCAAGAATTATTTTAGCTTGAATTTCTTTTTTCAATTTCTGTTCAAGGGTTTCAAATTTTTCAAGATCAGAGGTCTGATTTTCAAGAATTTTGAAATCAGAGTATATTATCCTCTTCATTGAATTTTGCTGAACAAAAAAATCAAAAACAGATGAAGGCCTACCTGCTACGTCCAGCTTGCCAATCATATTCATTTTATATAGTGCAATAAGTCTTTTTTCCGTATATTTTTCAGTCAGACCAATTTTTTTAAGCAATTGATCCTTGTCCCGGCCAAGCTGCCATATTTTTTTTTCCCGGAGCTTAACGTCTTGTAACATGGCCAAAGCTTTTATATGCGTTTTATTCAACTCCTGATCAATTTTATTTAATCCGTCAAGGATATCAACTTCTTTTTGAGAAAATGTATTCACCATTTTTTTCTGGGTTTGAATTTTAGCACGGATATCATGAGCCTCATCCTGAACAGCTAGGCCGCTACTATATGATAAGAAGATAAGCCATCCAGAAAAAATGGCTATTTGAATATTTGTTTTAAGGATAAATAGCATCCAAACCAACCTAAGAAAGTACTGCTGAAAATAATTAACATGACCATTTTTACAGACAGAAACCGGATATCAAAGTATACATAGGAAGCAAGGCTTTGCGTAATTCCTGATGAAACCATTAAATAGGTTGCTAAAAGAGCTCCCAGGCCCAGAACTCCGCCTAAAAATCCCTGGACAAGGCCTTCTATATAAAAGGGTGCTTTGATAAAAATTTCCGTCGCGCCCACAAGGCGCATTATGTCAACTTCAAGCTTGCGGGAATAAAATGCCAGACGTACTGTATTTGCTGTAATAAACAGGGCAATTAAAAAAAAGAAGCCACACATTGCATATCCGGTAATTTTAAACAATTTAAACAATTTTAAAAATTGACCCAGCCAGCCCTGGCCGTATTCAATGTCATCAACTATATCAATGGCTTTTATATTTTGAGCAAGGGTTTGAACTCCCTGAAAATTTTTATAAGATTTTATTTTTATCTCCAGAGCATCTGGTAAAGGATTTTTTTTGAGGGTTTTTAAAAAGGTGGTTTGTGAGGCCAAAGTTTTTTTAAGCGTATCCAGTGCTTTTGCTTTTGAAATATACACCATTTCATCGATATCACCCAGTGCATTGATTTTTGCTTTTAACTGGGGTAGCATATCTGTATTGAATTCACCTTTAAGATAAATCATTGCCCGCCCGCCCTGATTCCATGATTCAATAACCCTGCCGGCATTCTCAAAAAAGAGTAAAAAAACACTGACCACCATTATGGAGAGGGAAATTGTTATAATCGTAATTAAGTTTAAAAATTTATTTGAGCGGATATCTGTCAAAGCTCTTTTTAGGGAATGGATCATTTTGATGTCTCTTTTTATCTTAATACATGATATCGGTGCTTACAATCCTGCCGGCATTGAGTTCAATATTTCTGCCTTTAATAGTATTTTTCATTAGATGCAAATCATGACTTGCAATTAATATGGTCGATCCTTTTTTATGGTATTCCATTAAAAAATCAAGAATGGCCCGGGCAGAGGTTGAATCTAGGCTGCCCGTGGGTTCGTCCGCAAGAATAATGGAAGGTTCCCCAACCACTGCCCTTGCCACTGCAACCCTTTGCTGTTCACCCCCTGAAAGTGTTAAAGGAAAAGCTTTAGCCTTCTTTTCCATACCTATACTTCTTAATACCTGCATAACTTTTTTTTTGATAAAAGAGGTTTTTTTCCCTGCGGCTTCCAAAACAAGGCTTATGTTTTCATAGACCGTCAGGGTGGGGATCAATTTGAAATCCTGGAATACAATCCCAAACCTCCGCCTTAAAACAGGTAGTTTTGAAGAAGAAATCCGGGAAAGGTTCATACCGTCAATCAGGACCTGTCCCTCAAAAATGTTGTCGGCAAGATACAATATTTTCAGCAGGGTCGACTTTCCAGCTCCTGAAGGACCTGAAATAAAAATAAATTCGCCCTGTTCAATATCAAGTGAAATGTTTTTTAAGGCAAGTTTCCCACCAAATCTTTTGCTGACATTAAACAAACGAATCATTGAGTTTTTTTTTCTTCTCTTTCATATCTTAACATTCTTTTTGCCAGGACCATCCATAATTGACTGGGACTGAATTTACTGTTATAAATTGCCTGTGTCAAGGAGTGCTGAAAAACAGTTTTCCTTACATTGAGCCTTCACTGTTACCGTAAAACGGCTTCTTCCAACTCAGTGAAGGCTTAAATTTTATTTAAGTAAAATGAAAATAATTGGAATAAGGCAAATGACAAAAATGAAACTATTTGATTCTCATTCTCATATTGATGACAAATGCTATGATAACGACCTTAAGGAAATTATTGAGAGGGCAAAGAATGAAAACGTATGCGGAATAATGATTGTAGGTATTGATATCAATAGATCATTCGAAGCTGTTAAAATAGCCTCCACATATAAAAATATTATAACTTCCGTTGGTATCCACCCCCATGATGCAAAGTTATGCTCCAAAGAAAATCTGGACACTTTGACAAGTATTGCCAGAGATAATTTATGTGTTAAAGCATGGGGAGAAACAGGCCTGGATTTTAACCGAATGTTTTCATCTGTTAAAGACCAGGAAAGCTGCTTTATAAGACAGCTTGAGATTGCAGATATTCTTGATTTGCCATTGATTTTTCATGAACGGGATTCCAAAGGCAGGTTTTATGATATCTTGAAATCCAAGGGACCCAAAACCCGTAAAGGGGTCGTACATTGTTTTTCCGGTACAAAAGCAGAACTTTTCAAGTATCTTGATCTGGGATATTATATAGGTATTACAGGTATTTTGACTTTAAAAAAAAGAGGGGAATATTTAAGAAGTATTGCACCTCATATTCCTGAAGACCGTATACTAATTGAAACCGATGCGCCTTATCTTACACCTGCTCCTCAGAAAAATAAGTTTCGCCGTAACGAACCATCTTTTGTAAAATCAGTCCTGATTAGACTTGCGGAAATTAGAAATGAAGAGCCTGAAGTTCTTTCGCAAGCTGTATATAATAATACCAGGACTCTTTACAAGGTTGATTTTTAGCCCCTTGTACAAAAAAAGTCCGGCCATTAATTTTTTTGCATGAGTTTGGCAACAGCCTTTTCAAGGCCATCCAGGGATAATTCATACATGGGGAAAACTTTTTCGATGGTCATTATGGTATGGGTATATCCCCACATACCCTCTGAAACCGGATTCAGCCATACAGAGTGTGGAAAAGTTTTATTCAAAAAATGCAATTGCTCTATGCTGGGCAGGCCACTTCTTTCCGAGATATGGATGGAGCCGTCCTGGGCCATAAGTTCATAGGGCGCCATGCTGGCATCTCCGACAACTATAAGTCTGGTATCAGGGTCAAGACGCGAAAATTCCATAATATTCTTGGGCTTCCTATACCTTGCAGGATCTTCCCAGACATGGTCATAGATCGTATTATGGAAAAAATAGGTTTTGACTTCCTTGAACTGGGATCTGGCATAGTCAAAAAGTGTTTGAACTACCTGGATATAAGGGTCCATTGACCAGCCGCCGTTATCTATGGCCAGGATAACACTGAGCCTGTCCTTTAATGCTCTGTCAAAAACAAGCTCTATTTCTCCGCCATTTCTCAGGGTTTCCTTTATGGTGTCATCAATATTGATCATATCCCTGGGTCCTGCCGGAATCAAGTTTCTTAACCGTTTGAGTGCCTCACTCATTTTTGCCTGGGTTAAAGGTCCTGTGGTTGAATAATCTTTATACCGCCTTTCATTGGCAACTTTTACAGCAGATTTATTTCTGGATTGACCCCCAACCCGCATGCCGCCCGGGTGATAGCCGGAATGACCCACGGGCGAATATCCGCCGGTACCGATCCACTTTCGACCGCCGCGATGTTCTCCTTCCTGATCTTTGAGCCTTTCTTTGAAATATTCGATTAACTCTTCAGGTGACATTTTATTAAGTTCTTTTTCATCAATACCCATTGCATCTGCCAGCGCCTTAGGGTTTTTAAGCCACTCATCCAACATACCCCGTGCAATTTCATCAATTTCAAATCCTTCATTTTCGGGTAAAGGAACCCCTTCAAAATGGTGGGCAAACACCTGATCGTAAAGGTCAAAGTACCTTTCACTTTTGACAAGAATGGATCTGGCACAGGTATAAAAATCATCCAGATTATTTATAATTCCCTGGTGTAATGCCTTTTGCAAGGTGAGAAAAGAAGTGGGAGATACGGGAATTCCAATCTCTTTTAAGGTATAGAAAAATTTTAAAAACATAGATGGCCTTCAATTAAAACATTCGTCTTTTGGATGCCAGATTTGTTGCTCTTTCATAGTCAGGACTCTTTTTAAATAAAACCCCTAAAAATGGAAGCCTGCCTTTAACAAGGTCCTTTGCTCTGAAATCCGGATCTGCATTTAAAGCCCTGATCCAGTTTATAAGTTCCCTTGTGGCAGGTTTTTTTTCTATGGAATCTATTTCCCTCATGCTGTAAAAGGCATCAATGGCATTTTTTGCAAGCGTTGAATCAATATTTTCAAAATGAACCCCTATGATTTTTCTCATCATTTTAGGATCGGGAAATGCAATGTGATGGAAATTACACCTGCCCAAAAATGGATCGGACAGATCTTTTTTTGCATTGGATGTTATAATGATAACCGGCCGGTGTATGGCTTTTATGGTTTTATCAGTTTCAATTATATCAAACTGCATCTGGTCCAGTACATCCAGCATATCATCCTGGAAGTCTGTATCAGCCTTGTCAATTTCATCTATCAGCAATACCGTTCTTTTATCGGCACAAAAGGCCTGGCCGATCTTGCCCATTTTGATGTACTCATCAATATTGCTGACATCCCTTTTGGAATCACCAAACCGGGAATCATTCAAACGGGTAAGGGTATCATATTGATATAATGCCTCAACCAGTTTCATGCTGGATTTTACATTCAGAACAATTAAGGGCATGTTTAAATTCTCTGTAATGGCATGGGCCAGCATAGTTTTGCCGGTTCCGGGTTCTCCCTTGAGGAGCAGAGGCATTTCTAACTTCATTGATATATTGACTATTGAAGCCAGTTCCTGATCAAGGACATATTTTTTAGCACCCTGAAATTCTGTATTTGGTTCCTGATACATAAAGCATCTCCATATATAGTTGAGTTAAGTTTTTAAAATAAATTTAAGTGTTAATAATAATCACAAAATAGCCGCCCACAAGTTTTTTTTAAAACAGTTTTTTTAAAACAGTTCTAAAAACGAGTATTTTAAAAGAATACAACAAAAATGTAATTTCAAATTTCACATAGAAATTCTAAAAGATTGACACCTTACATACTTAGTGTTAAGACTTTTTATTTGATTTAATAACAGCATGAAGCGAATAGGAGTATGCTATGATGGGATTAGGAATGCCGGAACTGATAATTATCCTCGTAATTATCCTTATTATATTCGGCGCAGGAAAGCTTCCTGAAATAGGCGCTGGTTTGGGCAAAGGAATTAAAAATTTCAAAAAAGCCACTAACGATCCTAAGGTCGAGGACAAAGAAGATGAGCCGGGAAAAATTGAAAAAGATTGAAAGTAAATAATATTTTTATAATTCAATGCAGCCTGCTTTGAATAAAAGTGCGGCTGCACCAACCCTTTTTTGCCACTCTTTCCTTTAAAGCTATTGAATATCCGAGCCTATTCTTTAATATTTAATTAATAAATTGCAATGTTGAAATTAATATCGTACAATTTGTAACATTTTTGTGATAAAGATTTTATATATTGTTATTTATCCCTCATGTTTTTATCTCCAGCCTGTGAAGATCAGGTCCTGCCTACTCTGGCACGCCCATTGCTTATATGTTTAAACCAAAAAGTAATAATAAAACCATGGATAAAAAAAATACAGACATATTTATTAAAAAACGAGAGGCATTAATAGGACAATTTCTTAGCGGAGATGGCTCTGGGTTTCTTGAAAAACACACATCTGTTCTGGATGAATATTTTCTGACAGTATTTGAAAAAAGTATTACTGCAAGAAAAATGACGATGGCAGGATCACCTTTTGCTATCATTGCACTGGGAGGTTATGGCAGAAAAGAGCAGTGTATTCATTCTGATATAGATCTCTTAATCTTGTTTGAAAAAAAAATCCCCCCTGAAGTGGAAGCCTTTTTACAGGAATTACTTTACCCTTTGTGGGATGCTCGGTTTGAAGTCGGGTATGCAGTCAGAAATGTCACCGAATGTCTTGAAATGGCTTTTGAAAGATTTGATATTTTAACCACTATACTGGATGCAAGGTTTATTTGTGGTGCATCATTGATTTACACTGCATTTATGGAAAAATTCAGGTCGGATCTTGATGCTAAACACCTGAAACATACTCTGAATTATCTGTATGAGCATGGCGAAAAAAGGCATTTTGATTTTGGTGATTCAACCTATCTTATTGCCCCTGATTTAAAGTCCGGATTCGGTGGATTGCGGGATTATCATACTCTTTTATGGTATGCAAAAATAAAATCCGGCATCAAGACAAGAAGAGACCTGGAATATTATGGATTTCTTTCCCATTTTGAATATTTATCGTTGACAGAGTCTTTAACAGATATTTGGAAAATAAGAAATTTTTTGCATTCCATAACAAAAAGAAAATGCGATACCCTTTATTTTGAATACCAGACCGAACTGGCAGGCCTTTTGGGCTATCGAACCAAAAATCGACAGCCCGATGTTGAAGGTTTTTTAGGAGACCTCCATAAGCGGTTGGATTTTTTAAAACAAATTAACCAGATTACCTTTGAAGATATCCTTGGAAGCACTCGTATTGGAAAAGGAACCAGTGAATTTCGCTTGACAAAGATAGACGGGCTGGTGGTTAAAAAAAGGAGGCTTTATTTTGCAAATACAGTGGCGGTTTTGCAAAAACCGGATCTTTTATTAAAGATTTTTCTTGAAAGCGGGCTTAGAAAAATTCCATTATCCATTGAGGCCAGAAGAATTGTCAGTGAATTCTTACATCTTGTTGATAGTAAAATTAAAAAAGATCCAGACTGTATAAGAATATTTAAAAAAATCATGTCCCAGTCATACTGGGAATTCAATGTATTGAACGTTATGCTGGCAACCGGTATCCTTGAAAAACTAATCCCGGAATTTTCCGCCCTTGTTAACAAAATTCAATATAATCATTATCATCTGTTTCCAGTGGATAAACACTGCATTAGATGTGTTCAGGTCATTAACAGCTATAAAGACTTCAAAGGGTCACCCACAAAATCTCTGTATTATTCCGTTTTCCGGGAAGTCAGAAATAAAAACATCCTGTTTTTTACAGCTCTGCTCCATGATATCGGTAAATCAGACCCTGCAAAGGAGCATTCAAAGACAGGTGCGAAGATAGCAAAACCCATTTTTAAAAGATTTGGTTTCAATTCAACAGAAGTAAATGATGGTGTGTTTTTAATTGAAAACCACCTTATTTTTATAAAGACAGCTACCCGCAGAGATATATCAGACGAAGAAACTGCAGTGTATATGGCCCATAAAATCGGCAAAATCAGATTGTTAAGGATGCTTTATCTTCTGACCGTGGCAGATTCCCAGGCAACAGGGCCTAAAGCCTGGAATGAGTGGACTGAAAATCTTTTAAAGGATCTTTTTTTAAAAACCATGGGAATTTTTAAAAAAGGAGAACTGGCATCAAAAAAATCCCAGCGCATCATCGACAAAAGGAAAAAAAATGTCCTGAGGTTGTTAAAGAAAACGTGGAGTGAGAATGAAATAAACGCTCAGCTTGAATCTATGCCAAAAAGATATCTGGTCAATGTCCCTGCGCAAAGTATTGTCTGCCATATAAATCTTTACAGGAATCTTAAGGGCAAAGATTTTATCTGGCGGATATCAAAGGAAAACAACTCAGATATTCGTACAGTATCTATTTGCGGAAAAGATAAGCCTGGGTTTTATTCAAAAATTGCCGGGGTTTTCTTTTTAAACAATTTGGATATCGTTGCTTCCCAAGCGTATTCGTTTGGGGAAGAACATGTGATAGATATTTTTAAAGTCAAACCACCTAAAGACAAAATTTTTGAAAAGGAAAAATGGGAAAAAGCACAAAAAGACCTTGTCCATGCAATTAATGACGATCATTTTTTAGATAATGCTCTTGTTAAAATACCCCGTTCAATCCAGGTGTCATCTGGAAAAAATCCCAGGCCCAATACAATCCGCATCGATAATGAAACATCCAGTTTTTTTACTATTATTGAAGTATTTACCTATGACTTTGCCGGGCTTTTATTTGCCATTACCAATGCATTGTATCGAAGTCAATTAAATGTTGATGTGGCCATGGTCGCCACAAAAGTGGATCAGGTAGTTGATGTATTTTATGTAAAAAGCCTTGAAAATGGTTCAAAAATTGAAAATGAACAGGGACTTTCGTTGGTAAAAAATAAAATTTTAAAAAGCCTTCCGCATATTACAAAAAAAGGAGATGAATAATGAAAAAAGTTGAAGCAATCATAAAACCATTCAAGCTGGATGATGTAAAAGAAGCCTTAAGCGAGATTGGAATTTATGGGATGACCGTAACAGAAGTTAATGGTTATGGACGTCAAAAGGGGCATAAGGAAATCTACAGGGGTGCAGAATATGTTGTGGACTTTGTACCCAAAATAAAAGTTGAGATTGTTGTCAGTGATGAAAGGGCGGAGGAAGCAATTGAAACAGTTAGAAATGCTGCCAACAGCGGAAAAATTGGAGATGGGAAAATTTTTATATCAAATATTGAACAAGTGGTCCGGGTAAGGACCGGTGAAACTGGAACAGAAGCACTTTAAAATATTTTAATACTAAATTTGAAAGGGAATAAAATGACACCAAAAGATGTTTTAGCAATGATAAAAGAAAATAATGTAAAAGTTGTTGATCTTCGGTATATGGATTTCATCGGCACATGGCAACATTTTTCAGTCCCGATTTGTGAGTTTGGAGAGTCTGCATTTGAAGATGGATTTGGGTTTGACGGCTCAAGTATGCGTGCCTGGCAGAATATTGATAACTCTGACATGCTCGTTATTCCGGAACCCGGGACTGCTAAAATTGATCCCTTTTTCAAGGTTCCGACTCTGGCCATTATCGGAAATATCCATGACCCCATCACCATGGAAGCCTATAGCCGCGATCCAAGAGGCATCGCTAAAAAAGTGGAACAATACATAAAAAGCACAGGCATTGGAGATACCATTTATGTTGGTCCTGAACCTGAATTTTTCATCTTCGGCAGTATCCGCTATTCTTCAGAACCAAATGCATCCTTTTTCGAGATTGATTCTCCTGAAGCCCATTGGAACACAGGTGCCGAGGAAATGCCCAACCTTGGATACAAAATTCGTCCCAAAAGCGGATATTTCCCTTTACCGCCTGCTGACAAATACCAGGACATGAGAACAGAGATGATGATTACCCTGGAAGATCTCGGGATTGCAATGGAATGCCAGCACCATGAAGTCGGTGCTGCCGGCCAGTCTGAAATTGATCTTCGATTTGATTCTCTGCTAAAAATGGGGGATAGCCTTGCCTGGTTCAAATATGTCCTTAGAAATGTTGCTGCCAAATATGATCATACGGTTACATTCATGCCAAAACCATTGTATGGTGACAATGGAACCGGTATGCACACCCACATGAGTTTCTGGAAAGACGGGGTTCCTTTATTTGCAGGCAACAAATATGCCGGCATGTCACAGGATGCTCTCTACGCCATCGGCGGCATCATGAAACACTGTAAAGCCCTATGTGCTATAACCAACCCCACAACCAACTCCTACAAAAGACTAGTTCCAGGGTTTGAAGCACCCATTAACCTTGCATATTCAAGCCGGAACAGAAGCGCTGCCATCCGGCTGCCCATGTATTCAGGATCTCCCAAAGCCAAACGTATCGAATTTAGGACTCCTGATCCCTCTTGCAACGGATATATGGCCTTTGCAGCCATTGCAATGGCCATGATTGATGGTATTCAGAACAAGATTGATCCAGGTGATCCAATGGATAAAAATATTTATGATCTTCCTCCTGAAGAACTTGCTGAAATGGAATCCGCACCCGGGTCTCTGGAAGAAGCGTTGGATGCCCTGAAACATGATCATGACTTTTTGCTCAAAGGGGATGTATTTACAAAAGATGTCATTGAATACTGGATTGACTATAAAATGGAAAATGAGGTCAAACCTGTTATCAGTCGACCTCATCCCCATGAATTTTATCTTTACTATGATATTTAACCCTTAATAAAATATCAATATTGAGAAACATCCGGTCATTGAAAATGCTGGTGGCCGGGTGTTTCCAGCAAATCCCTCCAGGTGGTTATTCCTCTTTTGATTTTTTTAATGCAATCTGAAAAAAAATAGGCTATAAGAATAAAAATTGCAATCCTATGGAAAGTTTTCTAATTTGCGATATTTTGACAAGGGTTGAAAAATAAAAAGGGGCAGGCAAAAAATTATGGAAATGAAGTTGTCACCATTACACACAGGGTTTAAGATTTTTATAATTTTTTTGGTCATTTTAATCCTGTCTTCTCCTTTATCAGGCAATGAAACCGTAAAAGGCAATGAGTTTGATAAACTGATCCAGAGACTTATCCATGATGGATTTGAAAAAGAACCAATAGAACAGCTGTTTTCCAATAAAGCTGTTTTTTTTACTCCCGAAGGTGTTTCCAGTTTTTTTATCCATACAGAGTCAAGCCTTAACTATGACCAGTTCACATCAAAAAAATCACTTGCAGCAGCAATAAAATATATGGATAAGTATAAAGATGAACTTGATCGTGCACAAAAAATATATGGTGTTGATAAAACCATTATCACTGCAATTTTGCTTGTTGAAACACGACTTGGAACATACCTTGGGAAACGAATAGTTATTAACACTCTTTCCACTATGGCTGCCCTGACAGATGAATCATTGAGAGAGAGGATATGGGACTCCATTCCCGACAAGAAGAAACCCAAGAAAGCAACCTTCATTAAAAAGGTTGCCAAGAGATCAAAATGGGGATATGCAGAACTCAAGGCTCTTATCAAATATACAAAACAAGAGGGAGTTGCTACTGAATCCCTGAAAGGGTCCTATGCCGGTGCCATGGGGATTTCCCAGTTCATGCCTTCCAATGCGCTTAGACTTGCCAAAGACGGGAACAACGATGGTAAGATTGACCTTTTTACGCATGCCGATGCTATTTCCAGTGTCGCCAATTACCTGAAACATCATGGGTGGAAACCAGGTATTGCAAGACAGAAACAACATGAGGTACTGTTCAGGTACAATCACAGCAACTATTATGTAGACACTCTGTTAAAAATTTCAGACAAGCTAAAGGGATAAGTTTTCCTTTATGGACCAAACCATTTTATATGTCCTGTTTATTGCAACCATATCCTTCGGCTTGACCATGCTGGCTTTAATCGATATCATACTTAAAGATTTCGGATCATTAAAAGCTAAAATCATATGGCACTTTATTGCCATAATCCCCATCATAGGCTGGTTGATATATCTTATCTTTGGTTTTAAAAAAGGACAACGCAACAAGCCTGCATAAAACGGCAATTTTATTTGACTATTTGCCGGATTTAGTATAAGTATAGATACTTTTTTTGGTCCCATCGTCTAGCGGTTAGGACGCTGGCCTCTCACGCCGGAAACCGGGGTTCGATTCCCCGTGGGATCACCAATTAAATCAATTGGTTATAGTGATATAGATAGTTTCAAATTGTCCGGACACAAAACCCGGACACAAAAAGGCTTCAGAATTACTGCCCTGAAGCTTTTTTCTTTTCAAACGGTATAATCTTTGCTGGTTCTTTTAATCCTTCTTCAAGGGCTGTGGTTTGCCAAAAACAAATCAAGGACAAAAAATATGAGAATTTGATCTTGAACGACTGCTATAGTCAGCTCAAGGTTTGAAATCTGATCAAATTTTATTTGCAGAATCGAAACAGGTTTTGGAAATGAGAGAAATTTTCAAATAAAAGACGCAGCTATACCCCGATTGCATTGCAATTTTTTAATTATTTGAAAAAAAAATAAATTTAAGCAGCGTTTTCCCATTTATATACATGGTGAAATCCACCGATTCTGGGCAAGGAAATAACCCTTGCAGGCCCAAATGGTTTGTTTTGAATTTCTCGCCCGGTTGGAGAATCCCGACCTACTGACAAATGACATCTGTCATTATTGTAATATTCAACATATTGTTTCATAAGATAACGTAACTGTTTTTCGTTGAAAATCACCATTCGATTTAATGCATCTTCTCGAACCGAAAGAACATAACGTTCTGCCACGCCATTTTGCCACGGGCATTTGTAACCGGTCACTTTTGGTTTTGTGCCCATATTCGTTATTAATTGCTTCACCCGGGCAGAAAAGATGGAATCCCGGTCAAAGATCAAATACTTTGGTGCACTTTCAAAAGGAAATGCATTTTTCAATTGCTGAATCACCCATTTGGATGTTGGGCGTTCAGTGATATTGACATGAACGATTTTTCTCCTGGTATGATCGATGATGAAATATACGTAAAGAATCTTGAAGCTAATGGTTGGGACAGTGAAAAAATCCATGGCCATTATGTATTCACGATGATTTTTTAAAAATACTTTCCATTGTTGTCTTCTTTTCTTGATATTATCGGGGTCCTCGACTCTAATCTTTTTTAGATATCGAGATACCGTTCTTTGAGAAACCTGTTTTTTGGTATAGCCAAGCATTAACAGCTCAGAGTATATTCTTGGAGCACCCCAGCTCAAATTTTCTGATGCCATCCTTTTTATCAGTTCACGAATTTCCAGTTTTATTGACGGCCTACCGGGCTTATTCTTTTTAGCTGACTTTTCAGCCCAATATTTTTTAAAACGTCTCTGCTGCCAGTAGACCACTGTTTCTGGTTTAACGATTATCAGAGAATCCATCCATTTTGGCCAGGCCCTTTTTAATGCGACTAACAACGAACGGGTTAGATCAGTGATATTTTTAGAATCTTCTTTCTTTGTCTGGTAAATCACTAATTGCTGCCGCAGTTCTATCGTTTCCAAAACAAGGTGATTTTTTGATTTGAACAGGATCTGAATTATTACGAACTGAAAAGTCAACAGCCGGATTAACACCCGATACATTATCTTTATGCCCCTTATTAAAAATTTCAGCAAGAAGCCCAACTGAATATCAGGTTCATTTGGCATTGACAATTAATTTTGAAAAACCTGCAATATCGCTGATATTGTTTCATGATCCTATATTGGCAAACGACAAAACGCTATGTATCTGATGTATTTTCTTGTATCCTTTGCAGCGAAAGATTAGGTGTTTCAGCTTTTACAGGGTGATATTAAAGTTATCTCCCGCCGGAAACCGGGATTCGATTCCCAGTGGGATCTCAACTTAAATATCAAGGCTTTCATTGTTTTGTTGAAAACTTTTTTATTTTTTAAGACCTCTTAGAAGACTTGCTACAGTCTTTCCCTCAATTACATTTTTACCATCCTGGTTTTCAATCCAACTTTTTATTACAATTTCCTCACTATCAGGATCAATATCAATAATTTCAAACCAGGCATAAAGAGTATCACCTATAAAAACCGGCCGTAAAAATTCTAAAGTCTGGGATTTATAAATTGCACCGGTACCTGGAATATGCATTCCAACTAAAGTTGAAAACAATGAGGCAGATAACATACCATGGGCAATTCTTTGACCGAAAAATGTTTTTTCAGCAAAGGATTCATCAATATGCAGAGGATTCTTATCATCTGTTATAACTATAAAATGGGTTAAATCTTCTTGAGTTATTGTTTTCTTTAAATATGCTTTCTGACCGACTTTGAGATCACCGAAAGCTGTTAGTTTATAATTCATTCATTGCCTCTTTTAAATAAGATATTTTTTAAATACCTGTTTTGGTTCCTGTCATTAAACAGTAAGGTTGTGGAAACTGACAACATTTTCAGGTTTATTCTGGAAAATGTCAACCTCATCCAGAACTGCTTTTTCGTCAGTGCCTGGTTTTGACTTACTTTGATAAAATATCTTTCCTTTTTGAACAGTTTATTAAATTTTCATAAACTATCTATTAAAAAAATGGGGAATTATACTTAATCTGCTAAAAGTAATATTTCTTTACATCAATTATAAAGATTGATATTAATCAACATTTTCAAACAATCCGGATTGGATCTTATTAAATTATCAATGATTTATGCAGCGGCACCATAAAGTTTAATTTCAATGGCAATGATGAAAACAATCAAGTTAATTAAAAAATTTATCAAAAAGCTACGTAAGAAGAAGGTAAAGGAATTATATAAAAAATATCCTGAATATGATATCGGACGTGGCACTTATGGATCTCCTGAAATATTTACATGGGATGAAGGTGCTACCTTAAAAGTCGGTTCATTTTGTTCGATTGCTGCAGGGGTTAAGATTTATTTGGGAGGAGAACACAGGATGGACTGGGTAACAACATATCCGTTTAGCCTTTTGTGGAAAACTGGTCGACATATAATGGGTCACCCCATGACAAAAGGAGATGTTATAATTGGAAATGACGTCTGGATAGGCACGGAGGCGATAATTATGTCTGGTGTAAAAATCGGCGATGGTGCCATTGTGGGAGCACGCGCTGTAATCACAAAAGATATAGAACCATACTCAATCTATGCGGGAAATCCTGCTTTTTTTCTAAAAAAAAGATTTGATGAAAGAATTATTCAACAACTGCTGATGTTAGAATGGTGGAATTTCAAAAATGAGGACATAGAGCAAATACTACCTTTAATGTTGAATACGGATATCCAGGGCTTTATTGATAAAGCCAGGCAGATAAAAAAGGCAATTTCCCCACCCCAGCTTGACAAATAAAAAACCAGGGTGATACAATATTTTTTATAAAAGATACCTGTCAAATCATGGCTGGCATAGTGCCAGGGGCAGGACAGGTCAATAGTTACTTTTAAAACTTAGAATAGGAGTGAGAATTATGAAGAGGCTATTTTTAGTATTTCTTTTTTTGTTAATTGGTGGGGCAACCCAGCTTCAGGCAGGACAGTTTTCTACTGCTTTGTCAGAGTTTATCGCCAACAATTCAGAGGAAGAGAACATTGCATTTTTTCAAGCCTGTTATCCTCTTTCTGTTAACCTTCCCGGGGAACATGGCGGTTCTTGCCAGGTTGACGGAAATTTTTGTAACAGTTCAGGAAATTTTACTTTTATTTATACGAATTATCAGACTGCTCCAGGGCTTTTCTTTAGTGGTACTATAAACACAACTCTTACGTTTGACTCAATGTTGTCTCCGACTTATGTTAAAATTACTATGGATGGCGGCCCCATTAATGCTACCTATTCAGGTCAGCCTTACGAACTCTACTATAATCAGATTGAGGTAAACCTTAGCCTCACTACAATGCAGCTCACAACTGTAAACGGATCTATAATGATTAACGGCCAGAGTTATCCTCTGGATGATAATTTGGCAAACCTGCTTATTTTATAATTGGAAAATATATTTTCTCTAATTTTTATACACTTACTCAGCTCTTTATAAATCTTTTCAGGGATATCCAGGAAGTTAATTCAGGAATGAGATGCTGCTGTGCCCTTTCTCGTAATAAACCGAACCAGAGTAAATTAATCTCTGGTTCGGTTTTGGGGTCTTTATTCTAAAGCCGATTGATAGTTAAGTTTAAGCGCTGGGGTCCACTGGCGGGGGGTCCACTGGAGGAGGATCCACTGGCGGATTCTGGTTCTGGTTAGGATCGTTCTGGTACTGGTTAGGATCATTCTGGTTCTGGTTAGGATCATTCTGGTACTGGTTAGGATCATTCTGGTACTGGTTAGGATCATTCTGGTACTGGTTAGGATCATTCTGGTACTGATTGGGATCGTTCTG
>JABGOU010000017.1 GCA_018645325.1 Desulfobacula sp. | reverse complement strand
GGCTGCCGGAAAAAATGGGTGAAGCTGAAGCTGTTTTTCCCTCACTGAAAGAAAAAAAACAGCTTACCCGGGATCTTAAAACGACTGCCTACTTCAAAATGAAACATAGGGGCATCTATCCTTTTCACATCAGGTCTATGAAAGGGAAGATCACAGTAATAGAATACCATCAGGCAAGTTACAAGACGTTGTCATCCAAAGATGCTGATGGGTATATAAAAACTTACAAACCTCTTATTCTGGATGTCAGAACTCAAAAAGAGTATGCAAAAGGACATCTTGAAAATTCAATTTTGATTCCTGTTCAGGAACTTCAAAAGCGTATCAATGAATTAGATGTCTATAAAAATAATGCCATACTGATTTATTGTGCATCCGGGAACAGGAGCACTGTTGCTTCAAAAATATTAATTGATTCAGGTTTTAATAAAATTTTTAACCTGAAATATGGTATTTTAGACTGGAAGACAAAAAAATATCCCATTGTCCGGTAGCCAAAACTGTGAGAGAATGGATATGTTCTTTTTTGTTTAAAAGGTTTAGATAAAGATATTTATAATAAGGATGTCAATATGACAAATTCTGTAAAATTTCTGCCTTATAATACCAGTGTCAAGGTGGATGATAATACAAGCTTGATCAGGGCTGCCATGGATGCCGGGGTTCACATTAACGCATCCTGCGGTGGTAACGGTACCTGTGGTAAATGCAGGGTGATGATTGATAAAGGAAATGTTGAAGGGGGTATTTCAGAACACATTTCAAAAGAAGACCTGGAAAAAGGCTATAGACTTGCCTGTCTGTCCGAAGTTATTTGTGATCTTGTGGTGAGAATTCCCATAGAGTCTGAGATTGATACCAGTCGTTTAAACGCCAATGCCGGCAGCCGGCATACTGCAAAAGTTATGTACTCAAATATTGACGAACTCAGGCAGGACGGCTTGTTTATTCCGCCTGTGGAAAAAATATATCTTGAACTTGATCCTGCAACTGCTGAAAATAATCAGGCTGATACGACAAGAATTATCCAACATCTTCGTATGAAACATGATGAGCATCGTCTTACCATGGATTTGAATCTTATAAGAAAGATTCCTGATATTATCAGGCAGGGGGATTTCAAGGTTACTGCAACCATTGTCAGACCCGTAAGAAAAGATGGTAAAAATGAAATCGTAAATATTGAACCATTTGACACCAGCGCCAGGAATTTTGCCATTGCAATGGATATAGGAACAACCACTGTTTATGGACAGGCCCTTGATCTTCACACAGGCGAGGTTCTTTCCGAACACGGTGAATTCAACAGCCAGATCAGTTATGGGGAAGATGTCATTTCAAGGATTATCTTTGCAGAAAAGGATGGAGGGCTTGAAATTCTTCATCAAAAAGTGACTGAAAACATCAATGCAATAATTGAGAAGATTCTTAAAAAAGCTAAAATCGGCCGACATGAGGTGACAACCATTACCCTTGCCGGGAACTCCACCATGACCCAGCTGCTTTTGAAAATTAATCCCAGTTATATTCGGCGTGATCCCTATGTGCCGGCATCCATAATGTATCCGCCATTCCATGCAAAACAGATAGACATAGATCTGGCAGACCATACCATTGCTCTGATCTATCCCGGAGTTTCAAGCTATGTTGGCGGCGATATTATTGCAGGTGTTATGGCTTCGGGTATGTACAGAACAAGCGAACTGACCTTGTACATGGATATAGGGACCAATGCGGAAATCGTTATTGGACATAAAGACTGGATGGTCTGCACTGCAGCCTCTGCCGGCCCTGCCTTTGAGGGAGGAGGAGTCAAATTCGGCATGAGGGCAACCAAAGGAGCTATTGAGGATTTTGCCATAAATCCTGTAACCTTTGAACCCATGATTATAACTGTTGGGAATAAAAAGGCAAAGGGGATCTGCGGTTCCGGCATGATTACCCTTGCGGCAAAGCTTTTGGAAGCCGGTGTCATTGATTCCAGAGGAAAGTTTAACCAGGCCCTTGATACAGAAAGAATTCGCAAGACAGACGATATATGGGAATATGTTATTGTATATAAAGAGAACACTCAGATAGAAAGGGATATTACCATAACAGAGCCTGATCTTGACAATTTAATCAGGGCCAAGGGAGCCATGTACAGTGCTGCACTGACCCTGCTTGAAGAAATCGGGCTGAAAATTAATGATATTGAAAAAATCATTCTTGCCGGTGGGTTTGGCAGTTATGTTGAGCTTGAAAGTGCCATCACCATTGGCCTGCTTCCTGAAATGGATCCCGAAAAAGTTACTTATCTTGGCAATGGTTCTCTTTTGGGTTGTAAGATAAATTCATTAACCAATGCACTTCGCCGTGATGTGGCAAATGTTGTCAATATGATGACCAACTTTGAACTGGCTTCAACTCCATCCTATATGGACCACTATATGGGGTCATTATTTTTACCCCATACAGAACTCAATGATTTCCCAAAAGTAAAAGCGCGTTTGGAGAAGCTGAACAAATGACACCCCAAAAAGGGTTTGTCCGCAGGATTTTAGTTGAACCCCCGAGTTTAAATAATAATACAGCAGATGCCCAAAGGCTGGAAAAATGCCTTTTAAATGAGTTGAGTACGGATTACATCAGGATTCCGTTGCCTGTTTTAAAAAAGTTGCCTTCAAATTTAAGATCATGGGAGTTTAAGGCAAAGGCAGTCCTGTTTAAAGACCGGTGCTCATGGATATTGGTGGATCTTTTGAATCCTTTGTCTAACCGCTCTGTGCTTGGAGCGGCCGTTGATATAGGCACCACAAGAATTGTGGTATCCCTGATTGATCTTGAAACGGGATTTGAGATAGGCCAGAAAGGGTTTGATAACCCCCAGGCAGCTATTGGGCCGGATGTCCTTGCAAGAATCCATTATTCCAATCAAAAACTTGGTCAAAAATCTGGTCAAAAGTTTAGTCAAACTATGGATCAAAATACGGGGTTGGAAGAGTTGAACTCTCTTGTTATCGACTCTGTAAATTTTAATATATCAGCTCTTTGTAAAGAACATGGATTTCAAAAAGAAGATGTTTACCTTTTTACGGGTGCCGGCAATACTGCCATGACCCATTTGTTTTTAGGGATAGAGCCCATTGAAATCATAAAAGAACCCTATATCCCCTGTGTGAACATCCCGGATACCCAGCCTTCAAAAAATTTAGCCCTTGATATAAATGAAAATGGTGTGGCCTTTCTATTCCCCAATATTGGGTCATATTTTGGCGGCGATCTGATTGCAGGTATCCTTTTTTCAGATCTTGATCAAAAACAGGCTCCCTGCATCATGGTGGATGTGGGCACCAATGCAGAGATTGTGGTGGGAAATAGTGACTGGCTCATTGCCTGTGCCGGTGCAGCAGGACCTGCACTGGAGGGCGGGGTCAGTAAAATGGGTATGACGGCAAAACCGGGAGTGATTGATCAGGTATGGATTGACCCTGATTCCCGGGACCTTATGATTCATACAATAGATGAAAAAAAGCCTGTCGGCATCTGTGGATCAGGGATGATTGATCTTGCCGCAAGCCTTTTTTTATCAAAAAGAATCGATATCAGAGGAAAATTTTCTCGACAGGCATGTGGGAAAAACCTGTTTGAAAAAGATGGGATCAATTATTTCATTATTGTTGATAAAAATCATTCCGGCACAGGAGAACCCATTTGTTTAAGCCAGGTGGACTTAAACTCCCTGACCAGTTCAAAGGCTGCCATGTATACTATCCTGGAAGTGATTGTAAAAAATACAGCAGGACTTGAATTTGAAGATCTTGAAAAATTTTACATAGCAGGAACTTTCGGATCATTCATTAACCCAGTGTCAGCCATATCCATAGGTATGCTCCCAGATATTCCACTTAAAACCTTTGAGGTCTTAGGAAATAGTTCTCTTGGTGGAGCAATGGAATTGCTGAAAAATCCGGATGCATTTGAAAGGATTATAAAGATTCGACAATCCATTACCTATATTGAGCTTAATGTTAACCAGGAATTTATGAATATGTTTTCCGGTGCCAAGTTTTTTCCCCACACAGACAGCTCTCGATTCCCTTCTCTGCAAAATATAAGTTAAAAACTTTAATGGCACAGGGAATTTTTGAAAGTTGATAAGGCCTGGTTCTTACAACAGGGTAATCGCATGTAACTTTTTTAGGATTATGCCATACCCGTTCTGGTCAGTTTACCTTATAATTGTAATTTAAATTAAATATCGATTTCCATTTGGCTGGAAAAAATATCATCAAAAATAATATCATCAGCTTTTATACAGCGCTGTTTCAATTGCCTGTATTTTTCCAGCAAAAGCCTGCCGTCGTCAGTCAGTGTTGTGCCGGTTTGCTTATCAGCCAGAACAACTGGTTTCCCAAAGTTTTTTTCCGTTGATTTTATCTTGCTCCAAACAGTTTTATAGGACATTTTCAAGGCTTTAGCAGTCTTGTTTATAGATCCTGTCTGATCAATGGATTCAAGGATTTTCATTCTTCCCGCACCCAGAATAATTTCACCGTTATTATTTAAAACCAACTGACTGGACCTGAATTTCATTATATCCCTTATTCATTGACATTATTTTTACGTCCAAAACTTTTTATACACCTTTTTGATTTTAGTGTACACAGTCCTTTTTTGAATTATTTTTATAAAAACTCTTGACCTTATGTTAATTTCAACATAAGGATAAGAAGCCTTATGTTGAAATTAACATAAGGCCTAAGTGAATTTTTAATTTAATATTGCTTAGGGTCCACTCAAAAATTAATTACCAAAATGTAACGTTATTTTTTAGTGAGCCCTTACCTAAAATCAGGAAATTAAGAATGGAAGATTTTGAAACCCTGCTTAAAGGATCTTCAAACGCCCATGGGCACCTTTGCCCCGGCCAGGTGGTAGGGGTACGTATGGCCATGGAGGGCTGCCGTCTCATTGGTCTGGACAACCCGGCCAAGATGCCCCAGATAAAAAAACTCATTGTTTATGTGGAAATGGACAGATGTGCAACTGATGCCATATGTTTTGTTACTGGAGTCCGGCTGGGTAGAAGGTCTTTAAAATTTGTGGATAACGGTATAATGGCTGCAACCTTTGTCAATCTTGAAACGGGCAAAGCCTTTAGAATAGTCTCTACAGAAAAAGCAAGGGACCTTGCCCAAATTTATGCGCCAAAAATGTCTGATAAGAGAGAACAGCAGCTTTCGGCCTATAAAAAGATGGATATTAAGGATCTTTTTGATATAGAAGAAGTAAAAGTTGATGTGCCGGCCTGCGATTATCCCGGTCCTACAAGATTCAAACAAACCTGTTCAAGCTGCGGCCAGGTGGTCAGAGATAAAAAAGAAGTCATGAAAAATGACAAAATCCTGTGTCGTCCCTGTGCCCTTGGCACCTATTATCAACCTGTAAAAAAAAACACACATAATAAGGGAAGTCATCATGTGCAACTCAAAAAAAAATCTGCCGTTTAAAACCATCCCTGTTGCCGAGGCTGTCGGTACCACACTGGCCCACGATATGACCGAAATCATACCGGGAGAATCTAAGGGTCCGGCATTTAAAAAAGGTCACAAGGTGACAGATAGTGATGTATGCCGTTTAATGCGCATGGGGAAGAATAATCTTTTTGTTCTGGATTTAAAGGATGATCAGGTCCATGAAGATGAAGCAGTCAATGAACTTGCCGCTGCACTTGCAGGGCCGGGTGTTATTTTTTCCGGTTCCCCCAGTGAGGGAAAACTGGAACTTAGAGCTTCTTATCCCGGCCTTTTCAAGGTCAATATAGAGGCGTTAACAAAATTTAATATGATTCAGGACGTCATGTGTGCCGCCATCCATAACAATACAAGTGTTAAGACAAATAACAGCCTTGCCGCAACACGGGCCATCCCCCTTGTCATCCATAAAGATGAGCTTCAAAGAGCGGTTGACCTTGCCAAAGAACACTATCCAATATTTTGTGTTAAAATGTTCAATCCCCTGAAGGTCAGACTGGCTATCACAGGCAATGAGGTATACAAGGGGTTAATTAAAGATAAATTTCAAGATATTGTCCGAAAAAAAATAAGCGCCCTTGGAGCCACACTGGAAGAAGCAGTCATTCTTCCGGATGATGAAGAGATAATCAGCCGGCAGATACAAACCTATCTTGAAAAAGACACAGACCTTATCATAACAACAGGCGGCATGTCTGTTGATCCGGATGATGTTACAAGAGCCGGGATTGAGAATTCCGGATTTGAGGAGACAATTTATTCTTCTGCCGTGCTTCCTGGTGCCATGTTCCTTCTGGGCTATCATGAAAAAACTTCTATCATGGGACTTCCCGCCTGTGGGCTCTATCATCGAATAACTATTTTTGATCTGATACTGCCCAGGCTCATGGCCGGGGAAAAACCCACCCAGAGGGATCTTGCAAAGTTATCCCACGGCGGACTCTGCCTGAATTGCAAAACCTGCACTTTTCCGGCCTGTTCTTTTGGAAAGGCTGGATAATAAAAAGGGGGACAGGTGAAAGTCTTACATATCATCGGCCAGCCGGGTTCAGGAAAAACCACTCTGGTTACAGATATTGTCAAAGAATTGTGCCGGCAGAATATTAGTGTCGGCACAATAAAACACAGTGCTCATACTCACGAACTGGACAAACCCGGAAAAGACTCATTTTTACAAAGGAAAGCCGGTGCTGCACCCGCAGCCATGATGACCCGGGATATGGCTGCCGTTTATCTGTCCAGATCCCCGGGTATGACACCTGCCACACTTATTCAAAGCTATTACAGCCACCTGGATATCGTTCTGATTGAAGGCTGGATCAGCGGTCCATACGATAAGATTGAAGTCTTTAGAGAATGTGTCAAACGCCCCTTTCTTTTCCCGGATACCAGCAAGGTCAAAGCACTTGTTACAAACGACTGCCTGGAAACGAAAATTATACAACAGGCAGATGCAAAAAAAGTCATATGCATTAAAAGAAGTGCCTTAGCAGATATTCTTGCTTTTATAATTAAGAAGGTTCTATAAAAAACCAGGATCTATAATGCTATATCACAGGCCCAACCCATGTAAACAATATTTTGCTTTGCTATCCGCTACAATGATTGTAATTGTCGGCACCGCAACTAGTTCAGGTCAGTTTGCCTTGGATGAGCATTTTGGGACCTGTTGGTACAGGCTCTGGCGGGCAAAACGTTAAGTGGCGGGAAGTGTTTGAGAGAAGCTAAGTTTTCCCGCCACAAGTGTAGCCCGAATAAGAGCCTGTCAACATGTCCCATCCAGCGAAGGAAAGGTAAACTGCCCTGAACGGGTATGTATGAATCATAAGGAAACTACATGCGATTGCCCGTTCTATATCGTACATGTATATACAAGCTGGTTGATTTATGATAAACCAGGATAAATATAGATAAGGATCGCAAATGAAATAAGTTGAGCCAAAAGACAAGCAATTTCGTTCAAGTGATAAACTTTGCGGTCCTAATGTCAAACAGTATAAAGGGAATAAATTGATATGAAAAAAATAGTAGAATGTGTGCCGAATTTTAGTGAGGGCCGAAATAAGGATACCATAGAGGCAATAGCTAAAGCCATTGAACAGACCAAAGGATGCCGTCTTCTGGACGTTGATCCGGGGAAATCCACCAATAGAACCGTTTATACCTTTGTGGGTTCTCCCAAAGCTGTTATTGAAGGTGCTTTAAACTGTGCCCGTGTGGCAAGAAAAAAAATCGATATGCAGACACATCAGGGGGGGCATCATCGCATGGGCGCTATGGATGTCTGTCCCTTTATTCCCGTGGCCAACGTGACCATGGAAGAATGCATTGATATTTCCAGGGAATTTGGCAGGCGGGCTGCTGAAGAACTGGGCATACCCATTTATCTTTATGAAGAATCCGCAACCCTTGAATATCGTAAAAAACTTCCCCAGATCAGGGAAGGACAGTATGAGGGAATAAAAGAAAGGATCATAACCAAAGAGTGGAAACCGGATTTTGGACCCGCTGAATTTGTTCCAGAATGGGGGGCAACGGTAACCGGGGCAAGGTTTTTTCTGATTGCTTATAATGTAAATCTTTTATCTACACCTAACCAGGCCCACAGAATTGCACTTAATCTTCGTGAGGCAGGTCGCGGACCGGATGAGCCCGGTCGACTAAAAGAGGTTAAAGGAATGGGGTGGTATGTGGATGACTATAATCTTGCCCAGGTAACTGTCAATTTGAACAATTATCATGTCACACCCCCCCATGTGTTGTTTGAAGAAGTCAAAAAGGATGCAAAAGATCTTAGCGTGGCTGTTACCGGCTCTGAAATTGTCGGCGTTGTTCCCATGGAAGCCATCCTTATGGCAGCCGATTATTATATTGAAAAAGAGAATCTTTTTATTCTGGATGAGGACCAGAAAGTCAGACTTGCCATTGAACGGCTGGGCCTTTCTTCCGTTGCTCCTTTTAATCCGAAAGAGAAAATTATTGAATATAAAATTGCCCAAGAAAAGAATGAACCACTGGCAGGCATGACGGTAAGAGAATTTATTGAAGAAGTTGCCTCAAGAAGTTCAGCCCCGGGGGGCGGTTCTGCCTCTGCTGCCATTGCAGCTATGGGTGCAGGGCTCGGATCCATGGTGGCGAAATTGACCCTGGGTGTTCGTAAATTTGAAGACCTGGATGCTAAAATGCGTAAGCATGCAGGGCCGCTTCACCATGCTGCCAACGCACTTATACCCATGATTGATGCTGATACAGATGCCTTTAAGGACTATGTTGAAGCGTTACGTCTGCCTTTTGTTACAAAAGAAGAAAAAAATGTAAAACAGGAAAGATTGCAACAGGGTTTGAAAAAGGCAATTGATGTTCCTTTGACCACAATGAAACTTGCCGATGCTGCATGGGATGCAATGATAGGAATTGCTGAACATGGCAATATAGCATCAAAATCAGATATTGAAGTGGGAGCAAAAGCCATGGAAACGGGTATCTGGGGCGCATATAAAAATGTCATGATTAATTTGACAGACATCACTGATGAAAACTTCAAACATCAGACCATTAAGCTTGCAGAAGATATGAAAACAAGGGCAGAGCAACAGTTCAAAAGGGTAGTACAAGTTTTAGAGGAACGACCGCAGTCAACACCGCAGGTGGTACTTTGATGAAGGATCAGGGTTTTCTTTCTTGCTTTTGTCCGCCAATTCTTTTATATTTTTTGAAAATTAGATTTATATAAGTCTCAGTACAGATGTTATAAAAAGGAATGTTCAAGACTATCCTATGCCGTTCATCAATGAAGAGAATATAGGTAAAATTAGTTTTATAAGTTCAATTGTAATTATTGTTCTGCTCACGTCCACCCTTGGTTTTGTCTTTATTCAGAATACTTACGGCAAGTTTGAAAAAGATTATCAGCGGGTGGAAATAAATTATCTGAACTCCCAGAAAGAGCAGCTCGAGACTGAAGTTAATAAACAGATTAAAAGGATTGGCGCCAGTCGTAGGATAAATGAAGCAGACATTAGAGCCGACATTAGAAAAAGAGTTTACGAAGCCCATGCCATTGCCCAAAATTTATTTCTGAAAAATAATGAGAAAATTAAAAATTCCGGTGAAATAAAAGCTATTATTCGCGAAGCCATACGCCCTATCAGGTTCAATAATGGTGATGGTTATTTTTTTATCTGGTCTGGAAAAGGTACCCCTGTCCTTTATCCGCCGGACACTGACTGGGAAGACAAGAATATCTATTTAAACCCTCACAAATACACAATAGACCTTTTTAATAAAATATTTTCAATTGCCAAAGGGTCTGGCGAAGGTTTTTTGAACTACTCATGGCACAAACCAGGTATTGATGAACAGCAGCGATTTGATAAAGTTACCTTTGTCAAGTATTTTAAGCCCTATGACTGGGTGATTGGCAGTGGGGATTATCTGGACAAAATTAAAGCCAGGATACAAGACTCCATTGTCAACAATCTTAATCAAAATGATTATGAGTCAAAGCTTCCGGGATACATTTTTATCTACAAGGTACATGATATTAATGGCGGAGACGACTTTGCCACCATGCTGGTTAATCCGAATCGTCCGGATCTTCTTGGTAAAAAAATTTCAGATAATTATAAAGATGCAAAAGGCAAGATGTTCCGCAGGGAAATGATCAAGGGTATTCGGGACAGTGGGGAAGCCTTTGTCACCTATCATTATAAAAAATCAGGCTCAGAAGAGATGGGCAAAAAATTGAGCTATTTTAAATATTATCCTGAATGGAACTGGATTGTGGCAAAAGGCGCCTATCTTGACTCTCTGGACGAAAAAGTTGGCCATCTCCAGGAAAATTTGAAGCTTGAAATTAATAATACCATTCGATATTTCATGTATTTTATAATAATTGTCGGCTGTATTTTCCTTTGCATGGGATATTTTTTCTCAAAAGGGATTAATTTTATTTTTCAAGGCTATAAAAAGACCCAGAAAGATCAGCAGGATGAATTGGTAAGGGTTAATGAAGTCTTGCAAATCAAAGCAACAACCGACCCTTTAACAACCCTTTATAACCGGGAATATTTTAATCGTTGTCTTAATAATGAAATGGAACGCTCAAGACGGTATGGATCATCGCTTTCACTCATTGTTTTTGATATTGACAGGTTTAAAAATATAAACGATACTTTTGGACATCTTTCAGGAGACATGGTTCTCAAAGAACTTTCTTTTTTATGTCTGGCAATAATCCGGGATTCTGATGTCCTTGCCCGGTGGGGAGGAGAAGAATTCATCATCCTTGCTCCTGAAAATGACAGGGCTGCAATTGTTCCTTTTGCCGAAAAGCTTCGAAAATTAATTGAAGAATATTCATTTTCAGTCAAAACCCAGGTGACCTGCAGCTTTGGACTAACTCAGTATGTAGAAGAAGAAACCAAAGATGATTTTATCAAAAGGGCAGATCAGGCAATGTATAAAGCCAAGCAAAACGGAAGGAACAATGTGGTTTTTTTCTGATTGAGCCATATTAAATCGCCAAAATCCTAAGATTTGCGGTCCTAAGGATTGGGCCGGATAAAATTTTTATAACCAACCAAGGAATTAGACATGAAAAAATTATCTCTTAAAAAGATGTTGTTAGCATTTATAATCAATTGGTGTCTCATGTTTGTTATGATTAATATAGTATATGCCCATTGCCAGGTACCTTGCGGAATCTATAATGATCATGCAAGAATAGAACAAATGTTGGAAGACAGTACAACTGTTCTAAAGGCCACCAGTATGATTGTAAAATTATCAGGCAAGACAGATGCACAATCACAGAATCAACTGGTCCGGTGGGTAATGAATAAAGAAAAACATGCACAGAATGTAATCTTTACAATCAGTGATTATTTTTTGACTCAACGGGTCAAAACAAGCCAGAAAGATTATGAAGAACGATTGAAAAGACACCATGCTGTTATTGTTACAGCAATGAATGCCAAACAGAATGCTGATGAAAAAGTGGCTTTAGCTCTTAGAGAAAGTATAGAAGCAATAGCATCATATTATCCCGGCAACTGATACGATTAAAGGCCTGTAATTATTCAGCCCAAATCCACCATTAAATTTTCATTTGCTACCTGGCCATGGGATAACTTTTTTAACGGGTTTGTCAAAAATGCCTGGGATTAGAGTAATAGTTCAGTCTTTATAAAACCGACAAATTATTAACTATATATGCGCAAATGTTTTTGGTTGACACGCTCAACTATTTATATTACAGCTATATTAAAGCTATGTTTAAGATAAAGTATTTAATGTTATATTTTCAGGAGGAGAAATGAAAGAAGTTGTAATTGTCAGTGCCTGCAGAACTGCAATCGGTGGATTTGGTGGTTCCCTTGCTCCGTTGACCGATATTGATTTCGGTCCCATTCCCATAAAAGAGGTTATTAAAAGAGCAGGTTTGACCGGAGATCAGATTGATGAGGTCATTTATGCATCAGGATATAGAACTGGGGATCTTCCTATTAACTCAGCACGGGTTGTGGCAGTAAAAGCAGGGATCCCCGTGGAAAAACCCCAATTTACCATCAGCAAAGCCTGTGCCGGAAGTATCAAGGCAGTTACCCTGGCAGCCCAGGTGATTAAATCCGGTGATGCAGATATTATTGTTGCAGGTGGTATGGAGAGTATGAGCAATGCAACATTTATGTTGAAAAAAGCCAGATGGGGTTACCGACTTGGACATGGACAGCTTCAGGATCAATTGATTCTTTTTGATCCCTTAAGTGGAAACACTATGGGAGAAACAGCTGAAAATGTTGCAGAAAAATATAATGTGTCAAGAGAAGATCAGGATGAATTTGGTTTGAGAAGCCAGAAGCTTGCTGAACGAGCAATAAAAGAAGGAAAATTTAAAGACCAGATCGTTCCTGTTGAAATTCCCCAGAGAAAAGGTGATCCGAAAATATTTGATACTGACGAGCATCCCAGATTCGGTACCACCATTGAAGCACTGCAAAAATTGAAACCCCCATTCAGAAAAGGGGGCACTGTTACGGCAGGAAGTGCATCCGGTATGAATGACGGTGCCTCGGCACTGGTTGTCATGTCAAAGGAGAAAGCAGATGAACTGGGTCTATCGCCCATGGCAACAATCGTTTCCTATGCCTCTGCCGGTGTTGATCCAGCTTACATGGGAATTGGTCCTATCCCGGCCACAAAGATGGCCCTTGAAAAAGCAGGGTTGACCATTGATGATATTGATCTCATTGAGCTGAACGAAGCATTTGCCTCCCAGGCACTGGCTTGTATGCGTGAGTTGAAAATGGATATTGACAAGGTTAATGTAAATGGCGGCGCCATAGCACTGGGTCATCCAGTATCTGCCTCAGGCGGCGCTATTTTAACAAAACTTTTATATGAAATGAAAGCGCGAAGTTCGCGATATGGTCTGGCAACACTTTGTATTGGTGGTGGTCAGGGCATGGCCGTTATTTTGGAACGAAAAAAATAACGCGCATGAAAAGGTGAAAAGGGGGTCAGTGAAAAGGGGGTCAGGCTTTCCTTATTGTCGTTGTTGAACTCAACAACGACAATAAGGAAAGCCTGACCCCTAATTTTTGACCCCTAATTTTTTAAAAACGCTTCACCTTTTAATAGGATCTCATCTTTGTCTTTTGGGGCAACAGGGTTGTTCAATAGTTCTATCGTTTTGTCTTTTAATATTTTTTTAGCATCAGGTTCATGTTTTTCTCTCCATTTATCAAGGCTTAAAAACGGCCAGATTGTACTTGAAAACTGTGAATCCTTGAAATGTTTGGCTGTAAGGTCTGATAAAAGAAAATTACCTTTTGGCCCGATATTGGATATGTCTGAAAACCCCACTGCGTCATCATCCAGAGAAAACCCTGAAGCAAACAGTCTTGACTGGTGAATCACATCGTCGCTATATACCACAAGTTCAGGGGAAAAAACCAGAGAGTCAAAACTGCCGCCCACAAAAGGAATCATGCCGGCTTTGCCCAGACAGCTTGAAAAATGGTTGATACAAAGGGTTGTCCCGGCAAGAAGATCAGCACCCCAGCCATTAGCGCTACCAGAGGTCCCGCAGTGGGGAATCTTATAGGAGGTCATCATTTCTGCGCAGGCCAGATTCAATAATAATGTGGCAGGAGAGTAAAAACTTCCGGCTTTCTTCATGTCAAAGGCAGCAGGAAGGCTTCCTAAAATGATGGGGGCACCTTCTTTCACAAGTTGACTATACGTTAATCCTGCAAGTAGTTCCGCCGTAAGAAGAGCCAGGGTTCCAGCCGGTGTTATCGGGCAGGTGGCCCCGGACATGCCATAATTGGAAAAAATAAGGGGTAGTCCTCTTTTAATAGATGCATCCATTTTCATTGTGGTTTCAGAATTTAAGGTGAGCGGCGTAATCGGGTTTACATAGGGTATAAGAAATGGATGTGTGGATATATCACCCACAAGATGTTCACAAAGATCCAAAGCCGGATTAAAAGAATCCCAATCGGAAATAAGTATCACCAAAGGTTTGGTGGTATTGGCCATCATTTCTAAGACGCCATATAGATCGGCTGTTTCAGAAGAAATATCCTGGATTACCCCAGGCGTTGAAATAAAATCAAAGTTATCAAGACTATTTCCCAGGCCTGTGGCAGCAGCCATGTGATGCCGGAAAAATGGCTGGATATCATTTTTAAGCGGGTCTTGATAATGGAGGTTGGTTACACCGATCCCAAAAACTGCTTCCCTTGTTCCATCTCCATTAAGCGTAAAACATGGATTGCCCAGACGGTCAAAAATTTTTGTTTCACATGGGGCAGCATTTATTGCCCATTGGACAAGCTCTTCGGGAATCCGGATGCGATGATTCTTGCTTTGTTTCCCAATGGCTTTTTCAAACAAGGCCAAAGCCTTGGGATCATCAACCATAATACCGGTTTTCTCAAGGATCGCCAGCGCATCATTATGAACCTTTTGAGTCTGTTCCCGGTTCATTACCCTTATCTCTGGTTTCACGTCAAACATGGTGTTTTCCTTAATCCGTTTTTTGGCTAAAGTATATGGGCCAGAAATTGTCGGGTTCTTTCTTGATCGGGATTATTGAAAATTTTTTCCGGAGTCCCTTCTTCGATCCAGACCCCTTCGTCCATAATCAGGACTCGGTCAGCCACATCCCTGGCAAAATGCATTTCGTGTGTTACTGCAATAATTGTCATACCTTCCTTGGCAAGACGCTCCATCACATCTACTACCTCACCCACAAGTTCGGGGTCCAGTGCAGATGTGGGCTCATCAAACAGCATGACTTTGGGCTTCATGGCAAGACTTCTGGCAATGGCGACCCGCTGCTGCTGGCCGCCGGAGAGACGGGAAGGGTGTTCCTCGCGTTTTTCAGTCAGTCCCACCCAGTCAAGAAGTTCTTCAGCATAAAGAACAGCCTGCTTTTTTTTCTGGCCCAGCACGGTTATGGGTCCTTCAATAATGTTTTCCAATACTGTCATATGGGGGAAAAGATTAAACGACTGAAAACACATACCTGTTTTTTTACGGATGTCCAGAATATGATTCTCCCGTTTCTTATCATCTTCGCCGGCAGTAATGGTAATCCCATCTACTTCAATAGTTCCGGCCGTTGGTTCTTCAAGGAAATTGATGCACCGCAAAAGCGTACTTTTTCCTGAACCTGAAGCGCCAAGAATAACAACAGTCTCACCTTTCTTCACTTCAAGATTGATTCCGCAAAGTACATGAAGTTTTTTACCAAACACCTTGTGAACATTTGTGATTTTTACCATGGTAGTTGAATTTTCCATCATGATATCCTCCTGTCGCCCCGGGCCATGTGTTTTTCAATTTTTTCCTGGCAAAATTGTAAAAGAACGCACATGATCCAGTAAATAAATGCCACCATGATCAGCATCTCAAGGGATTGGAAATGACGTCTTCCAATCTTTAGTGCCCTATAGGACATCTCCCACACCCCCATAAGAGAAACCATGGAAGAATCCTTGATCATGGCAATAAACTCATTGGAAACCGGTGGAATAATTACCCGTAATGCCTGGGGAAAAATTATCCTTTTCATGGTCTGGGAAGTGGTCATGCCCAAAGCTTTTGCAGCTTCAGTCTGACCGATTTTTATGGACTGGATACCGGCACGAACGGTTTCCGTCATATAGGCACCATAACAGACCCCAAGGGCCAGGATACCTGCCGGCACAGCAGGAAGTGTTAAGAGGCGCTGAATACCAGGAATACCATACCCTTCCAGAGCTTTGCCTATCTGAGGCAGAGCCAGATACCACATGTAAATCTGGACCAGAAGAGGAGTTCCTCGAATAAGGGATACATAGGATGTGGCGATACTGTTAAAAATAGGGTTTTTTGAAAGCCGGCCCAGAGCTCCCACCACAGCAAGAATGCAGGCCAGGGATATGGCCAGAAAGGCTACCAGAAATGTATAACCGCTTCCGGCAAGGATAAAGGGAAGCCATTTTGCCATGAACTTAAAATCAAGTCCCAGAACAATAAGGCCGGTTATCATAAAAACAAACAAAACAGCAAAAGCAATAGCCATATTTCGTTTGTATTTCGTTTTTTTTGTTTCAATTTGCTGTAGGACCTGTTGGGCTTCCAGAGGAATGCCGGCTGCTCCAGGGTGCATTGTCTTGGCCATCATTCACTGCTCCTTATATCTTAATGGTGGGACTTGATAAAGGAAAGAAAGAAGCGGTCTCCAATAATCCATGTATTCTGGCTTAGGACCACAAAGTTTATAACTTGAACGAAATTGCTTGTCTTTTGGCCCATCTACTTTGTTGCATCAAAGGCCGAATACGTATAGTATGCAACCTTTAATGCGCCTTGTATATGGGCCAAAATCCTGCGCTATTTCTGCTCAACTTATTTCATTTGCGGTCCTTATCAAAAACCGCTTCAAGGTTCTTATTTTATAATTTTGGGATCAAATTGGTCCCATAGAATTTTTCAGACAGCTTGACCAAAGTACCGTCTTCATTCATGGATTTTATAACTTCGTTGAGTTTGTCAACCAGGGTCTGGCTGTTGGCCCGGCTTTTATCCAGGGCAAAACTAAGGGGTTCATAATAGGGAGGTTCTCCTATCATTTTCATGGGGCAGCCTTTGCCGCATCCGGAACGGATAGCCTCGGCAATGGTTTGTTTGGAAGAAAAAATTGCATCCAGTCTCAGCCCGTCTCCAAGGGATAAATCTTCTATGTGATTGGCATCAGTAGGATAGGTTTGAAGCTTGCCTGGTTTCCAGTCCTGATAAACAATTTTAACATCTTCAATGGAAAGATCTCTTTGAAGATATCTTTCATTGGTTGTTTCACCGGCAATTCCAATTCGTTTGCCCGCAAGATCAGCCAAAGTTTTTATGTCAGTGTTATCTTTATGAATGGCAAACTGAGCTGGAGAACTATAATAGGGCAGGGTGAACAAAAGAGCATTTTTTCTTTCCTTGGTAGGGGTCATGGATCCAATGGAAATATCCCATCGTTTTCCCCATTTCCCGGCTGTGATGAGATCCCAGTCAGGGGTAATGAATTTTACCTTTACTCCAAGTCTTTTAGCAACTTCCTTTGCAACGCTGACATCAAATCCTTCCAACTCCCCTTTATCATTTAGAAAGCTTTGGGGTGCGTAGTTGGCATCTGTAGATACAACGATTGTCTTGGCCGCATAGATTTCTTCAAGAGCGGATTTTCCAGCAATGGCATTGCCTGCAAAAAAAAGAAATACCACTGAGATCATAGCCCAGATTTGAAACATTTTTTTCATGATTAATCTCCTGTTCATCTTCTATTGATTTTTATTATCCCGGAACAAATTGTTACGGGAGTGTTCTTTTAAATTTATTACAAACATCAATGGCCGAGTAGTTTTTACTAACCAAGATACGTATAAAGAACACCTTCAGATGTCAAGGGATTTTAAAACTTGTTCCCTGATCCTTCATCAAGGTACCACCTGCTACGTTGACTGCGGTCGTTCCTCCCTGGGGAGTATGACTTAGGCCTCTTTCGTCACTTCTTGTCGCCTTGCATTGGGTATCAATAATTGGATTTTATTTTGTCATAGGAAAAAGTATATTGAATTTACACCCTTTACCTGGGCTACTTTCAACGCTGATCGCGCCATTGTGATTCTTGACGATACCGTGCACCACGGCCAGGCCCATGCCAGAACCTTTTCCTATTTCCTTGGTTGTAAAATAGGGATCAAAAATTTTGTCAATGAATTTGGGATCTATACCCGGGCCTGTGTCGCCTATCATTATCTTGACATGATCACCACTCTTCAAACCAGAATAGTCTTTGACTGAATGATCATCTAGAATCACTTTTTCAATGGAAAGGGTAAGGGTTCCCCCGGTTTGTTCCATGGCATGGGAAGCATTGAGGCACAGGTTCATGACGATCTGGTTGATTTGAATTGGGTCTGCAAGAATGGTTTCATCCGATATTAAAATATTCTGCTCAATATTTATAAGAGTTGGAATAGTTGATCGCAAAAATTTGAGTGAATCTTTAATGTGCGTAGCAATTTGAATGATTTGCGGTTTATGATGGGTCTTGCGGCTAAAGCTTAAAAGCTGCTTTACAATATTGGAAGCCCTCAAACTTGCTTTTTTAATCTCGCTAAGGTACTTATAAGAAGGGTTTGACTCAGGAACATCTTCTAAGGCAAGCTCAGTGTTTCCAAGAATAATACCCATAATATTATTAAAATCATGGGCAATGCCTCCGGACAGGGTTCCGATGGATTCCATTTTTTGAGATTGTTGCAATTGAGCTTCAAGCCTAGTCCTGTCGGCAAAAAGATCATCCAGTTCTTCTTTAATCAACTTGATAGATTGATAAACGTAGAAAAATGGGTGATCCTCAGATATTTTAAAAGAATTTTCAAATCCTTCAACCTCCCAATTCATGTTACCTATCATAGCGAGCAGGTTCTCAATATCTCTTTGGTCTATTGGAGCGGCTTTTGTTTCTTTTATTTCTATGGGTAAAGATTTTTTTTGATCATCATGAACCAATTTTAGTGCATGCTTTAGATTTTGTGCGACTCTCAATTTAAAAGGCATCACCGTTCCTGCTATATGGAATGCAGTCCGGGTAAATATATTTGCATTGTAGGTAATATACATTTGAAATGGAAACTTCTTGTGCCATTCCTTTAATGACTGCATGAATTTAAATCTTGCTGATCGGCTGGTGCCTTTTAATTCGCCGCCGTTTATAATGATGTAGTCCAAGCTGGAATTTTCCGGCAAATCGCTAAGGCATTGATAACGCATCTTATCAACTAGCGGTATATGATTTGATCTTAAAAATCCAGTGGATGTTGAATGTAAAATATTTTTATTGATTACAAGAGCATGATTTGAAAATTCAGGGGTTTTGATTTGCCAGTTTTTTTCAGATTGTATCTCAACCGGTGATAATGAATTGCCATTATAATTATAATTTTCCAATATATTTGAAATTAGAGGGTCAACCGGTTTTTGCACATAATCAGATAGTGTTTTCGCATGCCCAATTGCATCTTTATAATTTTTAGCAACATGAACATATTTTTTAGTTGTATTGAATTTTTGCGCCAGTTTAATTGCAACGTTAAATGGAAGAGTTGTATTACAGAAAATTATGGATTTCCTGCGATTGTCTTTATTGATTTTCTCAATAAAGTATTTTCTTGCTTTAGAACTAGAACCTTTTAAAAATAAATAATCTTCGATTTGGATGTAAGGATTTTTTCCCGATGACACAAAAGATGCAACATCCTCATTTAAAGCCATTGCATTTTTAACTCCCGGCAAGTCAGAAAATCCTTTTGGTCTTGCATAGACAACAGACTCGCCAAGTATCCAATAATTTACCGCAAGTCGATCGCTGACCTTTTGATCAATCCACTCAGGTTTGTTAAAAATTTTAAACCCTTCTAATGGGCAATATTGCTGCAAAATAAACCTCCCATGTAAATTAATAAAGAAAAAGAAATTGAGGAGTCAATTAATAAAAAAAAGGAAATTGAAAATTTTATATTATATCTAATGTTTTTTTGCATTCCTGGCAATAGTAAATTACCAATATCTTTTTTGACCTGTCCAGGGCCAAAAATCTTGCACAAGATTGATAGTGAAACTAAATGTTTCTAAATATCTTTCTGGATAAATTCGTAAAGAAGATTTTCTTTACGGGTGAGTATTTTTTTTTCGTTCTGGATCTTATGAAGAAAATAATGGAAAAAATCATGTCGCAGGCTGTCTCTGCCGGACAATACAAACCTTTTATTTTGACCCCAGTTGATAACTGAGCCTTCATCATCTCCCTCAATAAACATTCCACATAAAATTTCTTCTTTATCAACAACAATATCAAAAAATCTTGTTGTTGAATCCTGTTCGCAAGGTTCAGGGCAAGGATGAATTATTTGAAATTTAAATTTTTGAGGGATAGGTGCCATGGCAATATATTTGACCTGTACACCTCGCAACTCGGCTGCCAATAGCTTTGAATCCAGATAATGCCCTTCTTTTGGCGATAACCTGATATAAATTTCTATTTTTGCATTATTTATCATCTCTTTAGCCTTGCCCATTGCAGCGGAATATCCTTTTATTGTCCAGATGACATCAATTTCTGGTTTTTGTCGGGCTTTTTTGATTTTTTTTTCAAGGGAAGATAATACGGCTTCAAAATCCTGGCGCAGCCTTCCAATAAATTCTTCGGAAGGAATGGGTGTGTACATACTTTTGCTGGACTCAATAACAAAACCTTTGGCAATTAATGTTTCTAAAACATCATATATCCTGGCACGGGGGATTCCGGACTGACGGCTGAGCTGGGAACCGTTAACCGGGTGGTTGGATGTCAGAGAAATATAGGCGGTAAGTGCATAATCCGACAGTCCAAGTTTTAATTGTGTATTTAATTTTACCATAAAAACCTTTGGTCCGGCGTATAGAAAAGAGCCGGCTGTATTATTCCCCTCTTTTTACATTCCATAGATTGTTTTGAACTTGACATAAATATAGAGAGTTTGTTAATAAAAAACAAGAATAATGTTACCCTGACAGTAGTAACATATATTTTTTTTACATAAAGTAAAAAGAGTCTTTATTTCAACCATTTGAAAATGGAGATCTTAAAATTATTAACCAGATAGTTGCGAGGTAAAAACCAAATGAAACGTAATTTTCATGCGGGAAGGCAGCTTGGATCCGGATTGAGTCTCAATATTCTGACAGATGATGAACTGGAAGAGATTCACTATGGAACCCTTGAAGTGCTCAATGAAACAGGCATTTTTGTGGAAGATGAAAATGCCCTGGATCTTTTTGAAGAGGGTGGAGCTGTTGTTCACCGTGATACAAAAATTGTAAAGATTCCACCAATAATGGTGGAAGATGCCATTCGGTCTGCGCCTCCCAAGGTTGTGCTGTATGGCCGTGACCCCAGACATGATATTGTTCTGGAAACCACCCGGGTTTATTTTACCAATTTCAGTGAAGGCGTCATGGTAAATGATCCATATACAGGAGAAAATAGAAGTCCTGTAAAATCAGACTTGATTGATTCCGCCAGAGTAATTGATGCGCTTCCTGAAATTGATTTTTGCGAAAAAGCCCTTGGTGCTCATGATGTCAATCAGAATACGGTACCCCTTCACAATGCTGAAGCTTATCTGACCCATACCACAAAACATTGTGCTTTTGGTCCGGGGAACGGTAAGTTTTTAAAGAAAATCATTAAAATGGGTGAAGCCATTGCCGGCGGTGTAAATGAATTTAAAAAACGCCCTCTTGTTTCTTTTACAACCTGTCCTGTGAGCCCGTTAAAACTGATTTCCGACTGTTGTGAAATCATCATGGAAGCTGCGAAAAACAATGTGGTCTGTAATATTTTATCCATGGCCATGGCCGGCGGGACAGCCCCTGTAACTCTGGCAGGCACCCTTGTGAATCATAATGCGGAAATTCTTTCCGGAATCACGCTGGCACAGCTTACCCGGAGAGGAACCCCTGTTATTTACGGAAGCTCCACCACTGCAATGGATTTAAAACTTGCCTCAGCCAGTGTGGGCACACCTGAGTGTGCGGTGATAAGTGGTGCAGTGGCGCGTCTTGCCCGATATTATGCCCTGCCAAGCTATGTGGCCGGGCAGTAGGGCGACAGTAAAATATCAGATACCCAGACTGGCCATGAAAAAACCCTTACCGGACTTATACCCGCATTGGCAGGTGCCAATATGATTTATGGGGCCGGGATGCTTGAAAGCGGCATCACTTTTGATTACGGCCAGCTGGTTTTAGATTGTGAATTTGCTCGTATGATTAAACATACAATTGAGGGTGTTCCTGTAAATGACGAGACACTTGCCATTGATCCTATCAAGGAGGTGGGACCGGGCGGGGATTATCTCATGCACGAACACACATTCAAACATATGAGGAGCCAGTCTAAACCTGAATTGATTGATCGCAAAATGAGGGGAACCTGGGAAAAGGCAGGTGCAATGTCAGCTTATGACAGAGCCATGGAAAAGGTCAGATATATCCTGGAAAATCATAAACCGGAAAAGCTTTCAGATGATGTACTTGCAAAGATCCGGTCCATTGTTGTGGAAACGGAAAAACAAATGGGGATTTAACAAAAAAAGGGGTCAGGCTTCGCTTATTGTGGTTATTGATTTCAATAACCACAATAAGCGAAGCCTGACCCCGTATGCGAAAGGAAAATCAATGAATAAAAAAAATATAAACTTACCCAAACAAGCGAAAGTTGTCATCATCGGTGGTGGTATCATCGGCTGTTCAATTGCCTATCATCTGGGCCATATGGGCTGCAAAGACGTGGTGCTTTTAGAGCGGGATGAATTAACCTCGGGAACTACCTGGCATGCAGCAGGACTGATGGTGACATTTGGTTCTTTGTCTGAAACAGCCTGTGAAATGCGCCTTTATGGCCGGGATCTTTATAATAGTCTGGAAGCTGAGACGGGATTGACAACAGGTTTTAAGCCCGTTGGCTTTATTGAAGCGGCAAGCAACAAAGACCGGTTGGAAGAATATCGCCGGGTGGCGGCATTTAACCGATACTGCGGTATTGATGTAAATGAAATTTCACCAAAAGAGATCAAGGACCTCTTCCCTTTAGCCCAGGTGGATGATCTTCTGGCAGGGTTTTATGTAAAAGAGGATGGGCGGGTCAATCCTGTGGACGCCACCATTGCTTTGGCCAAGGGTGCAAGGAATCAGGGTGTCAATATCATTGAAGGGGTATCTGCAACCCGTGTTATCAAAAAGAACGGTGAGGTTGCTGGAGTAAAAACCGACCATGGGGATATTGCGGCTGATGTTGTTGTCAATTGTGCAGGAATGTGGGCAAGGCAGATAGGAGAGGTTGACGGCATTAATATCCCCAACCAGGCAGCGGAGCATTATTATCTGATCACAGAAGAGATCGACAATATCCCGAAAAATATGCCGGTTTTGGAAGACCCGTCTCACTATGGATATTATCGGGAAGAAGTGGGCGGGCTTATGATCGGCCTTTTTGAACCCGTATGTGCCCCATGGAAAATCAAACATGTTCCCAATACCTTTTCCTTTGGCGAGATTGAACCGGACTGGGATCGAATGGGACCTTTTCTGGAAAAAGCCATGTCAAGGGTGCCCATAACCAAAGAACTGGGTATTAAGAAATTTTTCTGCGGCCCGGAAAGTTTTACGGCTGATCTTTCGGCCATCATTGGTGAAGCTCCTGAGTTGAAAAATTATTTTGTGACTGCAGGATTAAATTCCGTCGGCATTATCATGGGCCCGGGTTTGGGAAAGATGATGGCCCACTGGATCATGAACGGAAAACCCGATGTCGATATTACAGGCTTTAATATTGATCGCCTGCACACCTTTCAGAATAACCCTGAATATAGAAAGCATAGAACTGTTGAATCCCTTGGTACGGTATATAAAGCCCATTATCCTTATAAATCCATGATCACGGCCAGGGGAGCTAAAAAATCTGCTGTTTATGATCGTTTAAAAGATCAGGGCGCTTATTTTAAGGATGTCAGCGGCTGGGAAGGTGCAGACTGGTTTGCGCCTAAAGGAAAACAAGCCAAAATTGAAAACCATTCCTGGGGTAAAGCTGACTGGTTTGCCTACTGGGAAAAAGAGCATAAGGCTGCCCGTGAGAACGTGATCATTATGGACATGTCCTTTATGTCAAAATTTTACGTCCAGGGCAGGGATGCCGGCAAAGTGCTGAATTATATTTCAGCAAACGAGGTTGATGGCAAACTTAACCAGATTACCTATACGCCCTGGCTGAATGAGGATGGTAAACTTGAAGCAGATCTCACGGTTGCAAAGCTGGAACAAGAAAAATTTCTGGTTGTTGTTACAGATACCATGCACCGCCATGCTGAAACCTGGTTAAAGCGGCATATTCCGGCTGATGCCCATGCCTTTGTTACGGATATGACATCGGCCTATGCTCAACTAAATATTCAGGGGCCCAAATCACGTGAGCTTTTGCAGTCCATCACACCTTCAGATGTTTCAAATGAGGCCTTCCCTTATAGACACGTACAGGAAATTGCCATTGGATACGGACGTGCCATTTGTGTCAGGATGACCTATCTGGGTGAACTGGGTTATGAACTCTATATTCCCACGGAACAGGCTGTCCATGTGTATGACACTATTGTTGAAGCCGGGGGAAAATTTGGTCTTTGTCACGCAGGTCTGAAGGCGCTTGGCAGTTTAAGAATGGAAAAAGGGTATAGAGATTATGGTCATGACATGGACAATATGGATGACCCTTACGAAACAGGGCTGGGCTTTACCATTAAATTAGACAAACCAGCCGGATTTATCGGCAAAGAGGCCTGTATTAAGAAAAAGTCCCAGAAAGGAATGACAAGACGTCTGGCCCAGGTGATGGTAAAAGACCCTGAACCATTGATCTTCCACGCTGAAGTTGTCAGCAGGAATGGAAAGGCGGCAGGCTATGTCAGATCCGGCTCTTATGGCTACACCCTTGGTGGCGCAGTTGGATTGTTTATGATCGAGGCAGATGAACCCGTTGATCAGGATTATATTGACAAAGGGAAATGGGAAATTAATATTGCCGGGACAATTTATCCGGCCAAAGTGTCTCTTAAGCCTTTCTATGATCCTGAAATGAAAAGGATTAAAGCCTGAAAGGCTTAAGAAACAAATGATCAGTCCGGGTGTTTGGCAAATACCTGGCCCCGGACTGGAACCTTTAAAAATATATATTGAGGAGATTGAAAAATGGGCAAGCACGTTCTTTTCATGCTTAACCCCTGGGTTGAAGAAAATAATCAAGGTCCTTTTTATTGTCCCGACTGTGGTGTTGTGGAGGGTTTTTTTGCCTATTCGCCAGAAGTGAGAGACAAAATTGAAATCATTTGGGTTGACTATGAAAAACCGCGTCAAAAGGTCATTGAATGTCTGGGAGAGGAGAATCAGGGCTGTCCTGTTCTGGTTCTTGATGAAAGCGTAAAACCACCTTTTGGTGCTAAAAAAAGTTTTGTAACAGGAAAAACATTTATTGATGATCCAAAAATGATTTGCGATTATTTGGGACAGGTCTTCAATCAGGTACGGCCCCATCCTTAAAAATCAGATTGATTCTTCAGGCAGGGATGACACCATCTTTTTTAGTTCTTTGACATGTTTTCTTTCTTCAAGAATAATTTGTTCTAATCCCTTTAGTACATCAGTTTCCTGGATGAACATTTCAAGAAGTTCATAAAACATGATGGTTTCATTTTCAAAATAAATAAAGGTTTCCAACAGTTTTGAAATTGTTTTTATTTTACTGAAATCCACATCCTCAAGGGAGAGAGTTTTTTCTCCCATCATGTCCTGCAATACTTTGGGGGCCATTTCCTTGAGATCGGCTTCTTTAATTTCAAGAGAAAATTTATTTTTCAGATTTGCAAACCATAAAACATGGTTTGTTTCTTGATCAGCCATCCATTTCAACATGGATTTTAATTCTTTATTATGGATTTTTTTACTGGAACGGATGTAAATATCCCCGGCATTTTCTTCCATCTTTATGGCAATTTCTAGAAGATCATCTATCGTGAACATGGGTCATTTCCCTTCTTTGCTCTTCTGTCCAGTCTATACGGCTCATCATTCCCCTGATAATTTTAACTTCCCTGGATGTGAGTCCTGCCTCACCAAAAATACGTCTGAACGTTCTTAACAGGTGTTCGGGATTCTGTTTGTCAAGAAAATCAATATTCAGAAGGCTTTTTTTCATGTGCTGAAACATATGTTCAATTTCTTCACCTTGGGCAAGTTTTTTCGGTTGAGGATCAAAAAATTTATCTCCAATGTCGGATTTTAAGGATATTTCGTATAATAGTACAGCCAGGGCATGGCTCAGGTTCATGGACTTGTAGGCATCATGTGTGGGGATGGTGATAAAATGCTGACAAAGATCAAGGTCTTTTGTCTCAAGGCCCGTGTCTTCAGGGCCCAATACCAGGGCACAACTGATAGACTCATAAGTTTGCCTTATCTTTTTGGCAGCTCCTGATGGCGTAAAAAAATTTTTTCTGTATTTACCAAACCGCCTGGTGGTGCCAAAGGCGATCTGTATATCTGAAAGGGCAGACTGAAGATCCTCAAAAATCAAAGCATCCTCAAGAACGGTGAAGGCGGTTAAAGCCATTTTTTTTGCCAAAAGGGATTTATAATGTTTTGTGGGATTTACCAGCCGAAGCTGTGTAAAACCAAAATTCATCATGGTTCTGCAAACAGAACCGATATTAATTGGTCCCTGGGGCTCAACAAGAATGATTGAAAGGTTTTCTGGGGTCATTTCTTATGTTATCTCTCTATTTTCTTTTTGGATATCAGGTTAAAAGTACAGGCTTAGGCCAAAGCGTGTTAAACCCTCTGGACTTTAGTATCTTGATTGCCATGTCAATATTTTTGCCTGCCTCGTTAACGCCATGGGAATCATCTCCCGGAACCACGGGTATATCCATTTTTTTTGCTTGCAAAAGGATCGAGTCCGCTATATAGGGTTTTTTTTCTCCCCTGGTAAAGGGCCGCAGATTAAAATCCATGACAAGGTTCAAGGATTTGATAAGCTTTAGATTCCGCAGGATTTTGAGCTGTATGTCCGGGTTTAAAAGTCTTTTGGTATAGGCCTGATCATAGATTCTGATCAAATCAAAATGGCCTACAACAAAAGGCTTAAGCGCCTTTATCATTTCATATTGCCGATCAAAATATTTTTCATATAAAGCGTCATGGGAACCGCACAAAGAAACGATCTTTTCATAGTCTTCTCTGGAATAATCAAAACAGATATCATCAATATGATGGACAGACCCGACAATATAATCCGGTTTAAACCTTGAGATGAGTTTATTAATATGCCGGACATAGCCTGTATAGGATTCTGTTTCCATCCCCACAAAGATTTTTATTTTAGATGCATATTTTTGTTTCAACTCCTTGAGCACTTTAAAATAATGTTCAAATCTTTTGTACAGGTCAACAGCTGTGAGATGAATAGCTTTTTCATCAGGATATAAAAAAGCATCATTAATGGGCGGAATATGTTCAGTGATTCCAACTTGTTTGAATCCAAGGTCTATATATCGCAGGATGATATCTTCGAGTAAATCCCTGGCATGGGTACAAAATTGACCGCTGTGCCCCCCGTGAAGTGATATTCTTGATGCAGCCGTGTTCATGAAAGGGAAACTACCATTATAAACAGGGTAAAATCAAGAGTTCCGGGATAAACCCCGGTTTTTTAGTTACAATCCAGTTTATGGCATAGGCTTCGTTAATAATGGTTTGGCCCCGAAATTTTTCCATTAAAAGGGATTTTACTTTTTATCCAGCACTTTTCGAATAGTCTGTGCTGTTTCCTGCATGTCAATTGGTTTCATGATATAGGCTGCCAAACTCAGTTCTTTTGCCTTCTCTTCATTAACAAGGGTACTGTGACCTGCACAGACGATAATGGGAATATCTTCTCGAATATCCATTAACTTTTTAGCTAATTTAACACCAGTCATCTGGGGCATTGTCATGTCAGTTATGACAAGATCGAAATTATCAGGATTTAAGCTGAATCGTTCCAAAGCATCTCGCGGTGTTGTGGTGGTTTCAACTTTGTATCCCAGTCGTTCAAACATCCTTTGCACCATCTTTGTAATGGATAGTTCATCATCCACAAATAATATGGTTTCATTTCCTCGGGGAATATCATGGATTGTCTGGGCTTCAACCATTGGTTTTTCTGTAGCCAAAGGAAAAAATATAATGAATTTAGTGCCTTTACCCTGGCTGCTGTCAACAGCAATTGTTCCGCTATGACTCTTGACAATGCCGTGCACAATGGACAGCCCCATGCCGGAACCTTTGCTGACTTCCTTGGTTGTAAAATAGGGATCAAAAATTTGACCGATGATTTCAGGATCTATGCCCGGGCCTGTATCGCTTATCATTATCTTGACATGATCGCCGCTTTTCAAGTCAGGATAGTCTTTGGCTGAATTATTATCCAAAATTACCTTTGCAACTGTGACGTTAAGGTCTCCCCCGGTCTGTTCCATGGCCTGGGAAGCATTGATGCACAGGTTCATTATGATCTGGTTGATCTGGGTCGGGTCAGCAAGGATCGTTTCTTCAGTGGTTTGAATGTCCCGGTGAATATTTATGGTGGTTGGAATCGTTGACCGCAAAAATTTGAGTGCATCTTTAATGACTGAAGTAATTTGAATGGGTTGCAGTTTCTGGTCGGTCTTACGACTGAAACTTAAAAGCTGCTTGACAATATTTTTTGCCCTGAGACTGGCTTTCTTGATCTCTTCAAGGCTGGAATGAGCAGAATTCCATTTTGGAACATCATCTAAAGCCAGCTCCGTGTTTCCAAGAATAATAGCCATGATATTATTAAAATCATGGGCAATACCTCCTGCAAGAGTGCCTATAGATTCCATTTTTTGTGCTTGCTTAAGTTGGGTTTCCAATTGGATTTTTTCTTTTCCAGCCCGCTTGTCCTCGGTGATATCCCGGATCACTCCCACGATAAATTTGATAAATAGTGGAAATTTAATTGACTGTAAGATTGTCCGAATTCTTCTTTTGCTTGTGCCTGCCAGGAACTTCCCAGTATAGATGTCCCTGCGATAACATAAACATCACGTGTCTCCGGTTGAACGGATAAGGCTGTGTTTAATGTCTTAACCAAATCAATATGCAGATTAACACCAGTGGCTTTAATCTGTAATTTCTTATGATCTATTTTTTCATCGATTAATGCATAAAGGACAGGGGTTTTGAAAAAAGTATCATTGCAATATTTTTGGATAAAATCTAAAGCTGGAGACATTACAGCAATGACGATGTCGGGTTTATTAATTCTGTATTTGTGATTTATCAAATCAGCTTGTTTCTTAAGACTTTTTTCATCTCTGAATCTGGATTGCTCCAAATATTCCGTAAAATACTTCACACGGGTGTCTTTATTTAAATGGATATCACGAAAATTTTTATCCAATAATTCGTAGGCGGGCATGCGTGGCTGAAAAGAATACAGAATTAATATTTTCTTTATGGTGGACGATGCATGAGAAATTGATGGAAATAAAAACAATAAAAAAAATAAATTAAGCAAAAGGATCTTGTTTTTAATCATTTAGGGAACCTTTAAATTAAAAATCTGTTTTGAACATTTAACAGTTTGTGGGAAAAATACAAATCACAACATCTGGTATTTTGAATTTTATTTTTTCAGCCATCCCCTATACGGAGAAGGGGATAATAAAATCAATCAAGATTCCATTATTGTATAATTGGAGATCAAAAACATTATTGTGTAGATCCGAGGAATAATTTTTTAATTTGGATGAATATACATTAACTGGAATATGAAAGAACGGCTTATGACAATGGTTTTGGTTCAGTGGAATGCCGGAGGACAAAATATTATTTTTACCAGACACAAGATATTGAGACAGATTTTAATTAAAAAATCAAACTGATGCTCCTGCTATTCTGCAATTTCTGTAAGCCTTGAAAAGCCAGATATATAATAATTATTATTTTTGGCTCTCCTCTTTTTCCTTTTCAATGATCTTACGCTCCGTGATGTCTGAAATTAAGCCGAAGCCACCAAGATAGTTACAGTTAATGTCATATGACGGATTTGGAGAGCAAAGCACGGACAGTTTCTTTTTATCAGAGGTAATCAACTCAAGCTCATATAAACTATTTTTCCCATCAATCCTCAATTCATGCTGTTTCTCAGCAACCGATACAGTATCTTTACTAATTAACTTATAAAATGAGTTACCAATTAATTGTTCTTTTGGATAACCAATAATTTCTACAAACCGATCGTTAACGAAATTAATATTCCAGTTTGCATCAACTCCAACTAAACCTTCTTGCATGGTATTTACTAAGGTTCGATATTTTTTTTCTGCCTTTTTACGCTTGGTTATATCACGTGATACCCCTAAAATCTCAACAGGATTGCCCTGTTTGTCAAATACAATGCTGACATGGATTTCGACAGGAATTATATGGCCATCTTTGTGCATCGCCTCAAGTTCCATAAATTCAGGCTCTTGTTTTGTATTTATGAGGGCCTCTAATAGTTTTTGTCGTTGTATGGTATATGATTCAGTGGTTACAACATCTTTAGCACTGAGGGAAAGACATTCCTCGGTCGTGTAACCTAACATTTTTTTTATTGATGGGCTTGTATATGTTATCTTTTCGGTTTCTAAATTGATTGTATAAATAACATCTGCTGCATTATCGGCAAGGAGCCTGTACTTTTTTCACTTTTTTCTAGTGAGTGGTAGGTGTTTTTGATTTCAGCGGTTCGTTCTTTGACCAGATCTTCAAGATGCTCACTATAGGATTTCAATTTTTCTTCCAGATGTTTTCGTTCAGTGATATTGTAAACAATGCCGTCAACACCTGCAAAAGACCCATCCGGTTTAAAAAACGATGTTTTGTGATCACTGACCCACTGCGTACTCCCATCTTTTGCTAAGATTCGATACTCTTGGGTTATAGACAACGCTTTTTCTGTTATCTTGACTGCTTCTTTAAAAACGTTCTGTTTGTCATATGGGTGGATGAGGTTTGGCCAGCCTATTTTTTTGTCTTCAATTTCATTCGGGAGATAACCGCAAATCATTTCACTATTCACAATGATTTGCGTTGACCAGTCATGTTTTCCCCTATAGACCATACCCGGAATATTATAAAAAATATCGCTATATTTCTTTTTTGAAATTTTTAAAGCAGCCATAGTTTGTTTGACGTTGCCATATAGAAGGCCAATAATAGCACCCGCAATTGTAAAGGATAAGCTCCATGTCAGCATTTTTGAAGAAAATATCATTTTCACTTCTAAGAAAATAATATCTAACAGAGAGTGGCCAGGAATCACCATTGGTTCATTCATAATGTGATTAATAATCATCACAAAGGGATGAAAAATAAAAAAGCCTAGAAAAGCCCCTAAAAGAATCCATTTCCCCATAAATTCACTCTCCCGAAAACTAAATTTATTGAATACCCAAAGACTATTCAATAAATAGGTTACCCGAACAAAAGTTCCTATGCAAATGAATTATTCAATAACGTCCTGTCCAAGAGACTGCGGACTTTATCTTGCACCGGTTGGAAGGCCCGGCTAATATCACCAGGCCTTCTTTTCAGTGCTGATAGCATGGGAACTATTCTAATTCAAACTAAAAATCGATTTGCCATTTAGCGCCAAAATAGTCTGTTTTGCTTTGTCCCACTTCACTGTAATCTATCGTACCAATTTCTGGAACAATGGACACGCCATCTGCGAGCGTAATGGGGAACTGTACATAGTAGGATTTCACTTCGTCTTTGGTCTGTTTGTCCAGTTCGGTTTCCATATATCCGTAACCAGCTTGAATACCGAACATGTCATTAAAAATATAAGTTGCATGGATTTTCCAGGCAAGTGCCTTGTTGTTAATGACCTGAGTTCCGTCAAATCTGGCCAGCCCGGCACCGGTATCGCCTCCGTTTACATCTGTGTCAACCAGGTTTCCCACGTTCTCACCACCAAACACGCCGGCACCCAAGATTACTCTGCCAAAGGTCACATCACCGCCGATACCAATCACATAGGAATCAATATCTTTTTTATTAGTTTTACCGACTTCGAACGTACCGTATCCAGCTGTTATACCAAGATTGTAGTTCTCCCCGGCAAACCAATAACTGGCCTCAATGGAAGGACGCATCACTTCTGTATTAATGTCCACATTATCTGTACCGTCATTGTAATCAACACTGGGCGTACGAAACGCCAGTCTAAAGGCATCAAATATAAGTTTTATCTGGCCTTTTCCAGGGCTTGCCATCTCACCCCAACCGCCAAGTCCGGCATTGTCAGCATAGGCCTGGTCAGACCCCGGGAGTTGTAGGGGACCGTCATCCAATCCGATAAGCAAAGAACCATAACCAAAATTCCAGACTCCGTATAAATAGCTTATTTCTACATTTCCGTTACCGGCTTCAAATTCAAACACACCGCCCACTTCATCATTTACATTAACCTCGGCACCGATGACGGAGTCACTATTTAGTCCCATAGCAAGATTTGTGGTATCTGCGCCTGAAATATCCACATTTTCATAAAAGGTGCTGACCATGACAGAACCGTAAAAATTCCAATCTGCGGCATGGGCAGAGCTAATTAACACTGCGATAGTTGCAACAATGGTCACTAATTTTTTCATCTTTTCTCCTTAAACTTCAATACATTAATTGTTTTCAGGTTATATTTAATAAAATGCTAAAATTCTATTCCTTCCTGGGCCATCACCCCCATCCTATATGGATGTTTTATTTCCTGCATCTCCGTCACTAAATCGGCGGCTTCAATGAGTTTATCTGGCGCGTATCGTCCAGTCACCACCACGTGAAGATCCTCTCTTCTTTGTTTGATGTTCTTCAAAATTACATCTGTTCCGAGAAACCCAAAGGTCATCAGATAGGTCAGTTCATCCAGGATCACCATAAAATATTCCGACGAATTGAGTTGCTGTTTTGCCAGTTGCCATCCCTTCATTGCGCATGCCTGGTCCGCTGCAGCATCGTCGGATTGCCAGGTGAAACCATTTCCCGTGACAAATATGTCAATAAGATCCTTATATTTTTCCACAGCTAAAAGCTCTCCATATGTTTCCGAACCTTTAATGAACTGAATCACACACACTTTTTTTCTGTGCCCTATAGCCCTGAATGCCTGACCAAGGGCTGCAGTTGTTTTTCCTTTTCCATTACCGGTATTCACAATCAACAAACCTTTATCCATTTCAAACGCTCCCGAAAATATAATGCTTCAATTCTGAGCCTGACATCACCTAACAATTAACCAACATGCTATGACAATAAACGCAAAAAATCCACGAACCGATAGTATGTCAATCCGTGGATTTCCCTTTTTTATCCATGAGATGATATGAAGGTCTGCATTCCCCTGCAAAAACACTTCACAAGACCGCTGCATTCGAGATAATAAACTTTTTGTACCCGGCAAAATATCCTGGCAAGTTTAACTGATTGAACATCTCTTCTACAGAATACTCAACTCCAACGGTCTCACATTTTCCAGGTAGGTCTTCTGACTTTCTCGTCATCCTACTTGCTGCGCCTTCCCAGTCAAATGACCAGTGACATTTTTGCAGCGTTCGTCTTCGATTACAGCGGAGGGTCCGTCCCTGACTCTCACAGGGTTCCCTTTTAAGCCTTTACCAAGGCACCTGAAAACGTCAATTCAACACATTTGTATCTTAGTATATGATAATATTTACTCAGTAAAATAAATTATTTACAGACTTATTATTCTAAAAGTGCTGCAACGGCCCGGCAATGTGATCAACCCAAATATCGGCAAAAACATCATACTCAGCAGTCCCTTTTAGAACCGGAATGCATTGAATACCTGCTTTTGTTAAGATAGATTTCCAGGAGTCCTCTTCATCTCCGGCCATATCATTTTTTGCATGATCGCCCGCAACGGACATCAACGGCATCAACCAGACTTTCTTTAGATTTTTTTTCTGTAACAATCCCTGGATCATATCAATTTCAGGATATCCTTCAACTGTTCCCACAAAGATATTGGGATCTTTGAGTTGAAGCTGAAACATCAAGGCGGCATAAAAGGCATTGGCCGGGTGATGGGTACCATGTCCCATTAATACAATGGCTTCATCTTTTTTTCTTTCTTTGGGAATGGTCGCTAAAACAGCATCAACGGTTCGTTCCATATCCTGTTGGGTTGCCATCAAGGGATAGCCTAAAATAATTTTCTGAAACCCTTCCATCACTTTATACGCATTGATGGTCTTCTTTAAATCATCATATTCAGCTCCAATGATGGTGTGGAGGGACTGAACCGCCACATGGGTATACTTTTGGTCCATCATTTTGGCCAAAGCCACTTCAGGAGAGTCCAGATATTTTCCCTGTTTAGCAAGTTTATTGCGAATAATATGGGATGTATATGCCCAGTTAACAGGAATCCCAGGGTACCTGGCCTTAACCCGATCATCAATTTTTTCAAAAGAAATTTGTGCAGATGCTTCGCTGGAGCCGAAAGCCACCAGAAGAATACCCACTTTTTTGTTCTGTTCATGCCCATGACCGTCGGATGCATAGCAACAGGCAGCAGAAAGGAATAAAGCTGTGATTGCTAAAATTAAAACCCATTTTTTTTGTTTCATTTTTTTCTCCTTTATACACTTAGCGTGAATCAGATTTATTTTACCCGCTTACCTTCCCGCCAGGGCAATGCAGTGAAATCCATCAGACTCAGGCAAAAAAAAATCCTGACCAATCAAATATAGATTGGTCAGGATAGCGTTTTTTATCCATAAATTAAGGTTATGTTGTTACCGTCAATATAACCTTTTATAAATTCCCAGGTAGGTCTTCTGACTTTCGGTTCATCCTACTTGCTGCGCCTTCCCAGTCAAATGACCAGTGACACGTTTGCAGCGTTCGTCTCCGATTACAGCGGCGGGTCCGTCCTTGATTTTCACAAGGTTCCCTTTTAAGCCTTTTCTAAAAGGCACCTAGAATCAAAATTTTTATGCTAAATATCAAACTATATGTCAAGGATTTTTTATATGGTATGAAAATAAAAACTTTATTATCTATGTAACCAATCCCAGTAATCTGACATTCTTTTGGCCATTTGTCAGGAGTCAAATTCGACAAACTACTGAGCATTTCTTTTACCAGTCCAGGCTTTTTGAATATTTCCAAAATACCATATCTGGTATGGACTGTTTTTTAGGCCTTGATGGGAAATTCAACACAGGAAAATTCAAAATCAAATTTTTCAAGATGCCGTTCACGGAGACCAACTTGATTCTCTCTCTTTGTCCGGCAAAAGATAGAAACGGTAAACGTTAATCTGCTTGAACACAAAAACGGCCTACCGTTTCTGGATAGGCCGTCTTTTTCAAACCCTAACTAAACAATTAGGCAAATAGTCAATCCTGGAGACAGCGAATACTCATACCCGTTTGCTTTGAGCTGTAACTAAGCCATGCTGTGCCACTGTAGATACTCAAGTTGCGGTACCACGCAAATGAAATCTTGGTGTAGTCCGTGGCCGACCACCAGTAACCATCGCTGCCGCCTGAGACGAATTGTCCATTGGGGCTGCGGTAAGCACCCGGAAGCCCTGTGAATCCACTACTGTTGTCTGCTCCTTTATTGGGGCTAGTCCAGTGAGTTGTTCCGGCTTCTTTCATCTTGCCGCCCGCAACACTTTCTCCTCCCAGATAATCAATGAGCGTGGTCCATTCTGTATCGGTTGGCAGGTGCCAGTTTGGAGGGCATAGACCTCGGCTGTCCGTTGCGGCATACCAGGTATATAACCTGCCATAAGTTGACGCATTGCTCTCATTATCAAGATACACCCATTGGTATTTTGGCGAGATCTCGCTAGAAATCGAACTGGTTGATGTGATCGTGCCTATGGCAGTGCCGTCACGGTATTTGGTTGTTCTCAAGTTCTCTTTCATCCATACCTGGGAACCTATGGTTACCGTATTATAAACGTTGCCTTCATTGTCGGTTACCGTTGAAGATGTGGAAGTGGAAATGGTAAAGTTAGATATATTGGAGTACTCACTACTTCCGCTGCTATTGTAGGCTTTGATCGCAATGTAATACGCTGATCCATTGGGAAGCGTTGTTGAAAAACTCGTTTGTGAACCCATATCCGCGCTACCAATAGTTGTTGCAGCCGGATATGGAGCGTAATATAAAATATAGCCAGTTGCCCCAGCGACGGCACTCCATGAAAGGCTAACTGCCAAGCCACTTGTGGTAGCGGTTAATATTGGTGCGGAAGGAACTACTGCACTGGCATTAGCTGCAAATAAAAAAATGAAACAAATCGTTGCGATGAAGTGTTTGACGTTAGATTTCATGTATACTCCCCAGTTAAATAAATATTCACTGATACTTTTTGAGCTATTAAGATAGCCAAAAAAAATGAAGACAAAGTTAAACCACATTTTTTAAGGTTGTACCATTTCTGCTCATTATGAGCAGTCAATTTCCTGCCATTAGCGGAATGTTTCCTTCTTTTGATATAATATATTTTAATATATTTAAAGACAATTCTTTGTGCCTCTTCAAAACTATTTAAACAAATATAGTTTTAAAATCCTGCTTTAGGGGCAAGTGTAGGCAAAAAATTTTTAAATTTTATTGAGATAGAGGAAATTTTGCTTCAAGCTATGGAAATAATTTTCCCTGAATTTGAAGAAATGTGATGTATATATATAAAAAACACTGTGGTAAAATAACCGGAACACCATCACAGGTTTATAAAATTGAATTGAAATTTTAAGGTTGAAAAAAGGTCATATACCATATGTGGGGTGTCTTTAATTTGTTTTGCCTGAGTCTTACAAAAGCCAGCACACGCCTTTAAATACTGCCTCATCTTACTGCATTATAGACAACTCGTTTCCTGAATGACCAGAAAATACCAATCTATGCTAAATATCTTGTCAAAAAATGGTTTATCCTTGAGACGAACCAAGCTTGGAAAAATTTTTCCATGGCAAATGGTCGCCCTGAAAACGTCAACTTTAATCAGATGAACTACCTGGATATTTGTGAAGCTGCGGTTGGTGATGGGATCAAAGATGCTATGGCAGTTGCCTCTGGGATAAGGCAGATTATTAACCGGGAAAGGGAGGGACGTTTGAGTGAGAAGGATAGAACCCTCGTCAATATTCTTGATGATCATTTGAAGGATATTATTTCTCCTTTGATGCAGAATTTTAACAATGCGGGTGTTATGCTTACTCCCCAGGAGCTTCAGGTGGCTTCACTGGTCAAGGATGGAAAGACCACATCAGAAATAGCTGACATCTTGTTTGTTTCTGAAACAACCATTAGTTTTCACAGGAAAAACCTGCGTCATAAGCTGGGACTGAGAAACAGGCAGGCCAATCTTCGATCATTTCTTTTATCAATGTCTTCACGTTAATGATAGTATTTAACTATCATTAAACTCTTATTTATCTCTTATTGAAAAATCAATATAAAATCATACATTATAGTCAAGCACAAAGAAAAAGGCAGAGGCTTAAAGGAAAATGATAAAATTTAAATAAATACATGAGGTGATAAAATGACTAACAAATTAGAAGATTACGTAGAAAATAATAAGGAAACAAGTGAAGGCCACGTAGATACAAGACATAATAATTTCGAATGTGAAAACCCTGATGAAAGCCTTGGATGTGACCCTGGAATAGACGTAGCCGGATAAGTGAACCCTAAAAAGGCAGAGCGTCTTTGAAGCTCTGCCTTATTTTTTTTTAAAAGATAATTCTTCCATTAATTTTAAAACTCCCACCTCTTTTGCTTTTGCTTCCACTTCTACAGTGATCTTCATGGACATCCAAATTCGGGGAAAATCGTTCAGATCTATAAAATCATGATGCTTTCTTATATCGGGTGAATACCATCCATTAATGGGGGATGATAAATGAAACAGTGGTTCCCGATTCCAGGTATCGACCGATAGATACGTTGCTTGCCTGATCGTCAGATTGTCGTTTAAACACCTGTGGTGGTGGACATCATAAACCAATGGAACTTCCATATCTCTGCAGACCGGTAAAAGATCTTCTGGGGTATAACTTTTATCGTCATTTTCCAGGGTCAGCCGTTTTCTAACCGCATCGGGCAGGCTGTCGATTGCGATGCGGAGCCGGTTCAAGGCAGAAGGTTTGTCATTATAGACGCCACCCGCATGGATGTTGATCACATCTGCATTAACCCATTGCGAAACTTTTGCCTGATATTCCAGGTCTGCAATGGATCGTTTTACAACATCCGGGTTTAGAGAAGATAAAACAATAAATTGATCCGGATGAAAAGTGGTTCGTATATTATGCTCCCGACTGTACTCACCACAGGCCAGGAAATTCTGAATAATCTGGTTTGCCTTTGGTAATCGTACAATATCGTATCCGAATTGAGGATGGGTTTTTAACGGTAGAATCTGGCTGTTGATCCTGAAGTCGCCTATCTTATGTTGATAGCAAAAAGCCAGTGCCTTCAATAAATTTCTGGAGTTGGATAAACAAATATCCGACAATCGATTCCTTTGTTCCTCATCTGAGAACTTTGAGAGATACTTTGCAGTAATCCGTCTGAATTTTATCGGTTGTTCTTTGAATATGCAGCACAATCCAAATCTGATAGCCCCATTTGTCATGGGAAGACCTTTATTGTTACCACATTCTGGAATTCACTGACCACAAAGAAAGTATCTACACGAACACAGACCATTGCATTTGCGGGATCAGTCGAAAATGTTTTGAGCTGTGCCAATGCCTATTTTTGTTTATCATTCATATTTCTTTCCTGGTCTTAAAATAATTTGTCTGAAAATTAATCCGACAGGGTACATGTTTTCGTTATTTTGGGCGTGAATCTTTCAGGACGGGTTACGAATTTCAATCCCGATGTATTAACCATGCCTTTGATCATCCGGGTAAAGACATATTGATGAAAGGGATAGAGCACATACCAATAAATGATGCCCATCAACCCTTTGGGCAAAAATCGGGATAGCAGCACAATTTCGCTTTGAGCATTTCCCAGATCATTGATATTAATCTCCAATAATGCCTCACCTGGTGTTTTCATTTCTGCCAGCAACAATAGTTTTGAAGGATCCTCAAGGTTTAATACCCTCCAAAAATCAAGTGCATCACCTACTTGGAGCCTTTCTTTTGAACGCCTGCCACGGGACAAGCCAACACCACCTGTAAACACATCAATAACACCACGAATCTTCCACAAAAAATCGGCACCATAATAACCCGTCTCTCCACCCAGCTTTACAACAGAGGCCCATAGAGCATGAGTGCTTCCGTTTACACTAGCCCGATACCCGCATTTAAGGATGGTTCCACCGGAGTACGATGAATCTCCCCAATAGGTCCATTCCGGATATGTGATTTCTCCGGCATCAGTCCAGCACGTATCAACCTGTTCTTGATTAATCCGATCAAGAGCTCTGGCAATTGCCTCCTGGCAGCTGACCAATTTTTGTGGAATAATTTGAGTGATACTGTTTTCTGTACATGTGGTCGGAAGACTTAACCCTTCTGTCAATGGTTGAGCAATGGCGGCTGGAACCGGTGTCACCAGATGGATCCATAGGGATGATAATCTGGGTGTCAGTACCGGAACCGGTATCATGAAAGGGGACGGCAATCCGGCTTCTTTGGCAAAGATACGGAACAGATCCCGATATGCGACAATATCTGGACCGCCGATATCAAACGTTTTCCCTCTGGTTTCCGGATGTTCCATGCAACCTTTAAGATACCCCAGTATATTTGTAATGGAAATGGGTTGAGTCGGCATACTAACCCATTTGGGCGTAACCATGACCGGCAACCGTTCAGCCAGGTATCTTAAAATTTCAAAACTGGCACTGCCTGATCCCAATATCATTGCAGCCCTTAGTACCGTTGCCGGGACCGAACCGGAAAGAAGAATCTGTCCCACTTCGTTTCTGGAAATCAGGTGTTTGCTGATGTTTTTATGATGTATGTCGCCGAGGCCACCTAAATAGATCAAGTGGTGTGCATGTTCATCTGCAGCCGCTTGAACCATGTTTTTTGCACCAATCCGATCCGCATGCCGGTATTCCCCTTTTTGAGAAATCATTGAATGGACAAGATAATAAATTGTCCCACACCCATTTACTGCCTTCCGTAGTGAGTCGACATCAAGAATATCACCTTTTACCAATTCGACATTAGGATCTTGTCCCCAATAGCGGTCAGCCATTTTTGCTATGGAACGGCCCATGGCCCTTACCCGGTAACCTGATGTCAATAAAAGTGGAATCAGCCGACCGGCAACATATCCTGTTGCGCCTGTTACCAAAACAGGAATTTGAATTTTTTTATTCATATCGGTTCCTTTTTAATCAGACATCAGTAAAATTAAGTTAATCATACGAGACTACCCCACGCATATTGACAAAAAAGAAATGATGCATCATAAAAATGAGTGTCAATAATACTTAAAACTTATATACTGAATACCATACTGTCAATGCGATAGTTTATAGCGACACTATAAATCAAAGCAGGTTTACATCATTGGTACAGGAGAATCAAATGTTTGCACCCATTAAAATCGGCATTAGTTCCTGTCTGCTGGGAAACAAAGTCCGGTATGACGGCGGACACAGCCATGATCGGTATCTCACACAAACACTTGGACTATTTACGGAATATGTACCGGTATGCCCGGAAGTTGAGTGCGGTATGCCAATCCCAAGAGAGGCTGTTCGGCTGGTGGGATCCACTGAAAATCCGAGACTCGTGACCCAGAAAACTTCTGTGGATAAAACCGATCAAATGAAGACCTGGATTAAGGGCCGATTAGAAAAACTGGCCAAAGAAGATCTGTGTGGATTTATTTTCAGAAGCAAATCACCCAGCAGCGGATTGTACCGGATCAGAGTTTATGGTGATGACGGCAAAATCCGGAAAAACGGTACAGGGCTATTTGCAAAAGCTTTTACAAAGGCCTTTCCAAGAATACCGTTTGAAGAAGCAGGTCGTCTGAATGACCCGAAATTAAGAAATTATTATTAATCTTAAAAAAAGATCAGGACCCCGATCAGAATGAGTATCCTTGCCAGCATACTGAAACCTGTGGTAAGAGCACATATGGTAGTCCCATTTTTAAGTCCGTAGATAGCAGTATACCTGGGAAGGGTCCGCCTGATCCGGGTCACCGGTATCATCAGAAGTCCGCCGGCCAAAAGTGAAACAATGGCCTGATAAGAGGTCACCACATGTTGGCCCATCAGATTCGACATATAGGTGATTCCTACTGTCGGGCTGAAGATGTAGGCACTTATCGGACCGATCACTGCAGCAGGAAGATCAAACACAGATGTTATGGGAGCTATCAATCCTTCAAGCCTGCCCAACAGTCCAGAATTCAAAAGGAGTTGAATCAAAAAAGTGACACTCGCCAGAAGCGTTACCATGCGAATATACATCTTTTTCCGGGCAAACCATGTGTCCACTAATAATTGTTTTAACGATCTGGGAACACAATCAGAATCCATTGGATCACATTCCGGGTTATCGAAAGCATCCCCAGATTGCACAGCGGGTTGCAGACGGATGCGTCCCCATAAAATGACAAACCCAAGTTTAAGTATTCCAGTCAACCAGAAAGCTGCAATATAAATCATGCATAGGCGGAACCCTAAAAGTGGGAGGACAATGGGTAACTGAAATGTCAGCGTCTCTTTAAAGTGAAAAGGAACAGTATTCAAAACTCCGGTCAACAAAAGTTCACGGTCTGAGATCTTTTTATCCGCATAAAATTGAGCGGACATCGTATGGGCAGCAATCATCGACCCGATTGCTGCCAGAAAGCTTAATGCACTTTCAGAGGGTAGATTTGCAAGTTTTGCCACTGGCGTTCCAATGGGTTTAAGGTATTTCATCAAGCCCATTTGCATGAACAGTTCGATCCCGAAAAGACTTATGAACATTATAGATCCCATTTTAAAAACGAGTGATCTCGTGGCTTCAAGTGATAAGAGGAAAGGGTCCATGGAATCCTGTTAATACTATTTATGTGAAATTAAAATCATGTTTTCGTCCCAACAAAATCAGATCATCGAAATAATATAAGCAGATTCAGCTGGCTGCCAAGGGTAGAGGTATTAATGACCCTACAAAGCCAATGATGTAACAAGTCTTTTTGTCGATGAAAAATCTGGAAAACCAAAAAGGTGTCTTACCCAATCAAACAATTTTCCCCATTCCAATTTGTATTTTAATTTCTATTTCAGAAAAAATATGGACACGCTTATGATCAATTTTTTCTCTTGGATAGATAGACTCATCCAATGTGATATCCAAGATAGCGATTTTATCGCTGACGTTATTGCGAATAGTCATTTTTTTACCTGATTAAATAAGCTCTTAAAACAACCAATGGTAATCGTTCCCAGGCTGCCAAATTGTTGAATATTTCCAGACCGACACTTCACGCGAAAATCGACAAATAAAATATTAAGCATAAAACGCAAATTTCATTACACCGATTCACAGTGTACTATTCTTTACTTATCGTTCTGAAGCTAAACGAATCGCCTCTTCTACCATCTTTTCCACACTTCCATTAATTTTTTGTTGCTTCAGCTTTTCATTTATTGCAGGTAAAAAGGTTAAAAATTTTGATTTTTTTGAAAAAGCAAAATAAAGGTTTCTGATGGCAACAGGCACGGGTAATAGCTCTATCTTATCTTCATAACCTAATTTTTTTGCATGGATAATAAATCCATATTTTGCTGCAACCGCATAATCTGCACGGTTATCACCCAGCATCTTAAAAATTTGTTCATAATCTGTCACCTTGACAATGTTTAATTCGGGTTCAAAGGCTTTGAACTCCGCTGATATGCTGTCCTCTCTCACCATCAGCCCTCGGCGACCTCTTAAATCGTCGAGTGTGTTAAACTGAAATGACTTTCCAGGAGGTACAAAGACAGCAGTCGGAACATCGACGTATGGAATTGTGAATTCCATAAATTTAGCCCTTTCATGTGTATGAAAAATAACCGGAATCAAATCCAGTTCACCAGATTTCATCTGATCAATGGCCCTTGCCCATGGGAGAATTTGAGTTTCTACCCTTATGTTGAATTCGTCAAATAGTTCTACGACCAGATCAATAATCGGACCGGTGAGTATCTGACCGTCTTTTTGTGCCCATATTGACGGTGGAGCATAAATTTTTAAAGGTTCGCCGGCATAAACAACGGAGCCGGTAAAGAACAATAAAAAGATCATTAATAAAAATAAGTTTTTCATTTTTTATCCAATACATTTCGAACAGTTTCCGCCATTTTTTTTATATCGATAGGTTTCATTAAAAAACCATCAACTGGGAAATCCAAAGCAGTTTTTTCATTAATTTTTTCACTGAATCCTGTGCACAAAATTACAGGTATGTCCGGCTTGATTTCTTTTACCGCCTGGCACAGTTGATCTCCCGTCATTTCAGGCATGGTCATGTCTGTGATCACCAGTTGGAACAGATCCGGGTTCCGGCGAAAGGTTTTTAAAGCATCAAGGCTGCTGGTTTTAGCTGTAACAGCATACCCCAGTCGTTCCAAAAATCTTTTTTGCAGTTTTGTGATAGCCGGTTCATCATCGACAAACAGGATTCGCTCACACCCCTGGGGGATATCTGTTTCGGTCTGAATAGCGGGTTTTTTAAAAGATTGTGTTGTTGTGGGAAGGTACACGTGGAATGTTGTTCCATTCCCAGGCTCACTATAAACGGTAATGTGGCCGTCATGAATTTTCACAATTCCATGCACAACAGCCAATCCTAATCCCGTTCCCTTATCCGGTGTTTTTGTTGTGAAATACGGATCAAAAATAGCATTTAAATTTTCTTTTGATATACCGCATCCTGTATCGCTGACATATATTTTGGCATAACTTCCCGGCATCATATCCGGATATTGTTCCACATTACTTTTATCAAGTTGTATCAACTCAAGACCTATGTCTATAAGCCCGTTATCATTTATCGCATGGACAGCATTTGTAACGAGATTCATTATCACCTGATTCATTTGAGAAGCATTCGCATGTATTGTGATCGGCTCAGAACTTATTTCTTCAGTAATTGTAATATTGGATGGGATAGTTGATCGAAGCATCTTCATATTTTCAACCAATATTGAATTCATTTGAATGTTGTGTTTTTCCTGCTCACCTTTTCTGCTGAATGTAAGAATCTGTTTTACCAGACTTTTGGCTCTTTTTCCGGCGGTAAGGACTTCTGTGAGATTGTCGTGCAGTTCCGTTTCATGTTGAAGATCCTGCAATGAAAGTTCAGTGAACCCCATAATGGATGTTAAGATATTGTTAAAATCATGTGCTATTCCACCTGCCAGGTTTCCAATGGCTTCCAGTTTCTGGCTTTGCCTGAGAGCTGCTTCCGCTTTTCTTGCCTTTGAATCATCCTGGAAGACCAAAATTACGCCGACTGGATCGCTTCCGTCCAGCAAAATTGGGGCTCCACTATCCTTGATAGGCCTTTCTATGCCATCACGGGATACCAACAGGGTGTGATTAGCCAATCCAACAATTTGGCCGGTTTCGATCACCTTTAATACAGGATTTTCACAAGTTTCCCGGGTCTCTTCATTAATAATATTGAATACCTCATCCAAAGGCTTTCCTATGGCATCCGAATGCACCCATCCCGTAAGCGTTTCTGCTACTGGGTTCATAAAGGAGACACAACCAGACATATCCGTTGCAATAACACCATCTCCAATGCTGCTCAGGGTTGTCTGAAACCATTGTTCGCTTTCTCTTAATCTACGATCTGATTGTTGCTTGAATACAGCAATCTCTATCACTGATTTTATTTGTGTGTCATCAAATGGCTTAACAATATAGCCATATGGTTCTGTAAGTTTTGCTTGAGAAATTGTATCGTCATCGGCATGGGCTGTAAGATAAATCACTGAAATAGAATGGATCTTTTTTAATTTTGAAGCAGTTTCAATGCCATTCATGCCTTTACCCAGTCTTATATCCATTAGAGCAATATCAGGTTTTTGACGTTCTACAGATTCAAGGGCATGCTCACCTGAATAGGCTATTTCTGTGATATCGTATCCCAGATGAGTCAGCTTGATTTTTAGATCTTCAGCAACAATTGGATTGTCTTCTACAATCAGAATTTTAGTTTTTTTCATTCCACACACTCTCTTTTATCCTATTGAAAAAGGAAAACAAATTTCAAATAAAGCGCCTTTATCATTCTTTACTTTTACATTACCTTTTAATTGTCCTGCAACAAGTATTTTTACAATTTTCAAACCAAGACTATCGCTGGTATTCAAATCTAAATCTGTGGGGAGACCTGGCCCATTATCCTTGACTGTCATCAACACTTCATTGGCGGATATTGTTTTTAAAGATATGAACAGATCGCCTTTTGAATCTGAGATAAATGCATATTTCAAGGCATTACTGACCAGTTCATTGAGGATAAGGCCGCAGGCAATGCTCATATCCATGCCCATTTGGACGGTATCTATATCTAAATTAAAGGCCACATTACATCCTGGTTCACGATAAATTCTGAAAAGATGCTGCACGATCTCATTAAAATAAGTTTGTATATCCAGCACTGCCATATTATCTGACCGGTATAGTATTTCATGAATCAAGGCCATGGATTTAATCCGATTATTTGAATCAATGAGTGGTTTTTTATGTTTTGGGTCAAAAATTTTATTAGATTGTAAACTAAGAAGACTTTGAATGATCTGCATGTTATTTTTTACACGGTGATGAATTTCTTTAAAAAGAACCTCTTTTTCTTTTAGTGCGGCTTTGATCAGATTTACTGCTTGTTTTCGTTCTTGGATTTCATGGTTCAATTCATCACGTGATGCTGTAATGTTTTTAATGTTGTCCATCATATGTTTAAAGGATTGAGCCAGTTGCCCTATCTCGTCATTGCCGCTAACATCAATAGGTGAATCTAATTTTCCGGAAGAAATTTCCTTTACAGATCCTTCCAATTTGGCCAAGGGTTTAAACAGATACCAGTTTGATAAGAAATAATTGGTTCCAAAAACTGTCAAATTTACGAGTAGCAAAGTCAAAATTGTCAGTGTACTGGTTGAAATGATAAGATTTCGGATACGGCCTCTGGAAATTACCAAACGCATCACACCGACGGAAACACCATTATGGATTATAGCGGTTTCCTTTGAAATAAATCTTGATGATGTGCTGAACTCTGAAAATAATAATTCTTTGAAACCAGGACGAACTTTTTTGACGATTTCCTTGTTTTTAACAAGAACGCTTGCGAAAGCTATATCTTCATACAATAACAAGGAATTAATATAGTCTTTGATATAGCCATAATTAAATTGCCATAGAGCAATTGATAAGCTTTCCGTTGAAAAAACTGTGAGCTTGTTCATCTGTTTATGCAAATCTTTTTCGACAGATTGGCTGTTATAGAGAATAACTCCCACAGAAAATACCAACATGACCAATGTGATTACAGTCGCTAAGGCAAAAGTAAATCGATGCCGGATGCTGTTTGATTTAATTATATTCATAATTGAATTTTTTTTTTAATTTTCCATTCAGATTCAGATCATTGAAACACAATTTCATACCGTTTAATTAAAAATTAATTTTTGGTCATGTCATTAACTGTTGTATCTATAATTTTTTGTATTTCTCCCTGTTTCTCCATATTTTGCAGAGTACTAAACAAATCAGGGACAAGATGTTGTTGTTTTTTATTAACATAATGATACAATCTGCCTGTGTATAATGCTTCACCAATTGAGTGAATCCCGCTTCCTTTATAATTTCTGGAGATTTCTATTTTTCCTGCCATTAAAACGGCTATTGCGATCTGGATCATATCTTGATCCAATAATTTGAATAAGTGTGTCATATTTTCTGCAAAAAACGGAGACAATCCATTCGTGCCAATTTTTGAGTATCGAATACCACGGATGATACCAATTCGAAGTCCTTTTAAATCTTTCCAGTTGGTTATTTTCTTAGTTATTTTTTTTGTAAAAACGACTCCCTTAAAATGAATTATTGGTGTGGGCACACGCACCAGGTTTGTAAACTTTTTATGTGTTCCATCAATACGAGCGATATCTCCATCAGACTCACCGCTATTGGCCATATCAATTGATCTGTAACCTGGGTAAAATTCGAAATTAGCTTCATACCCAATCTTTCGGTAGGCTTCCCAAAGCACTTCTTTTGCGACTGCATGTGTTTGCTCATTTTGTATTCCGGAAATAAAAACAGCTCCTTTATTTCCATCAGCAAATATTGAATCGTAATGAATTAAAATAAAGAAACATACTATAAATAAGAGCCTGAATGATTTTATAACAAATAAATATATTTTCATACGAATGAACCATTTTTAATTTCGCTAAAAATTATTTGATCTATTAAACTATAAAATTGACACATTATGACAATACAATAATAAATAGGATATAGCAAAAAAAATCAAAATCTCATTCAACATAATTGAAGACAAATTGATTCTTGTTCAACTTCTAGGAAAAAATTTTTCAAATTTTGTAAAAATGTTTTTGATGTATTAAAAAGTTGAGTGGATCAAATTAGCGAACAGAAAACTTGATATCCTGTCTATTTTTAATTGAATGACGCAACAGCGATGACCCTGGCCATGGCATGTTGGATGGCATCGGGGTCCGGAATCAGAACTCGAGGGCCAGCTTTTTGCTGATTTTTTCAGCTGCGGACCGTGTCTGCTCGATAATGGCGGACATCTTTTTATCCGACATGGATGCCTTGAAACCGACGACCCAGAGGGCCGGAATGTGGGCACCGTATTTTTTGATGGGGGCGGCCACGGCACGGACACCGGATAGATATTCTTCATCATCAGTGGCAATGCCTGACTGTCTGACCTTCCCAAGTTCTTTTGCATACAGGTCGAAATCAATAATGGTGTTGGCGGTGAATTTTACCAGTGGGTTGGCATGCATATACTTTTCAAGGTCATGGGATTCCATCTGGGATAAGAACAGTTTGCCCACGGCGCCGGCCATTAACGGCAGGGTGGTGCCGATGGGAGAACTGATTTTAAAATCCTTCCTGGATTCAACAATGTCAATCACAGTGACTTTCTCGCCGTTTCGGACGCCCAAAAAAACCGATTCCTTGCACAGCTCCATCAGATCTTCCATGACAGGGCGTGCAATGTTTTTAAAATCGATCCGTTCATAGGCGGCTTTGCCCAGCGTCATAAGGGTAAGACCAATGGTGTATCTTTTGGATACCGAGTCCCGCATGACGGCGCCCACATCTTCCAGGGCGGCCGTAATGCCGTGAACCGTACTTTTGCTGATGTCAAGATTTGAAGAAATCTCACTGATTCGAAGTCCCTGGGTGCTTTTGGATATGGCGTCCAGGATGGTAAATGCCTTTTTAACAATTGGGGCCTGATATTTTTTTGCCATTGTTCACCATAATAAGTTATCTAAATGATACCGGAGTATAAAGGCCCCATTAAATTAAATCAACCTAATGGGGCCCCGAGTTTTTCAACCGCTCTCAGAAAATCTGATTAGGATCGTTACAAAAAATCAAGTTATTTTTGAGTCGGTCCTTAAGCAGTATGTTCGTCAAGAGCCGCTGCCTGTTTCTTTACCGTTGACAGGCGAAGCGCAGCCACTCTTTTTTTCTCAATGCTGACATCACCGCCATCCGTGTACTCAATAGCCTTTATATCACAGAATCTGGCACACTGGGGATCACCGTCACAAAGATCGCATTTGGCGACTTTTCCGTCGATGGCATTGTAGTGCATTGCGCCGAAAGGACAAACCGAAACACAGGTCCGGCAGCCGATACAAACGTCGTAATCCACTTCGACCCGGTTCAGCTCTTCGTTGCGGGAAATGGCGCCGACAGGGCATCCTTTCAGACAGGGGGCGTCCTGGCATTGTTGACAGGAGACAGGGACGTAAAGTCCTTCCATCTCCCATTTCAACACGCGAATGCGGCTTCGACTCGGGTTGGATGCGCCGTGATGCTTCACCGCACAAACCTGTTCACAAAGCCTGCATCCAGTGCATTTTTCATGATTAATCAATAAAACCTTGCTATTTGATTGCATTGTGTTCTCCTTTTCTATACGGCCTGCCGGTTACACCAGGTGTGAGGGTTCGTTTTCAAGGCCAAGTTCTTTAAGTGTACTCTTTTTGGGAATACCGTTTTTGTCCAGCCCTTTGTGTTCGTAGAATTCATCGACCATAGCATCGAATTTGTCTTTGACAATATATTTTCCGATGACGTCGATGGCCCCCCTCTTACAAGGTTCATCATGATAGCGATGATTCAGCACATCACCTTTTTCCGGGTCGTTACGGGTTGCCCCCTCCCGAAGATTGAACAACCGTTCGATCATGTTGTTTCTTCTTGCGACTTCCCAGATTTCCTCGGGCGTCATCTCAATTCCCGTGTTTAAGTAAAGCACCTTGGGCCAGTTTTCGAAATTGGGCAGGGTGGCACCCAGGAAAGTGGTGTGGTATTTGCAGATACCCAGACTGTCCACGGCCATGTAGCAGTTTTCCTGCCAGAAGACCTGCCAGGGTTTGCCCACATATTCGGTATGTTCTGAACTTAAGGGGCCGTCATAGGGAACCGGTGTGCTGTAGATTTTGCGCAGAACCTTTTCCGGTAGGTGGTAGAGGTCGATGGCCGGCCGGCTTCTCAGATGGTCGGACCCTCTGGATGAGGTCGCAATATTGAGTGCAAGGGCGGGTGTGCCACGTTCGTCCGAGTGCAGGTTGGCCATACCTTTCACCTGGATGAGATAATCAAAGGAATCTTTTCCCACATTTTTAGAGGCCGGGATACCGCCTTTGGCCAGAACGTCGCCCAGCCATCCTTTGCGGTAGCAGATGCGCTCGATCATTTCCAGGACAGCTTCATCGTTACCAAAGCTCAAATCAATACCGTCGGTCTGCTCTTTGGTGATAAGGCCTTCTTCAAAACATTCCATGGCCCATGCAATCATGCTTCCGGTTTCAAGGTTGTCCATACCGAACTGATCCACAAGATGGTTGCCCGCCAGAACCGTTTCCGCGCTCCGGCACCCGACTTCTGCGCCAAAAGCACCTTGGGAGGTATATTCCGGGCCTTCGTCGTATTTTCCCTTGTATTTTCCCGACGGGATTTTATACTGGGCCCGGCAGTGAACCTGGCAGCCGAAGCAGCCGGCCATATGGTAGGGTCCCATGGTTTCAGTGGCAATTTCATCAATGCGTTCCGGCTCGATGTCATCGGCATATTCCAGCTGGTTGTACCTGAAATTTTCCGTCCTGACACCGCCCCAGGAATTGGTTGCGCCCCAGATAAAGGGTGTGCCCAAAGTGCCCTGGGTCTGGTTTACTTTTGCACCGGTGATCTGTTCGATGAATTTTTTATTGTATTCCAGCGCTTCCATGGGATGGGTGATTTTGACATCCATGGTGCCGCGGCAGGACACAGCCTTCAGGTTTTTGGATCCCATGACAGCACCCATACCGGTTCTGCCGCCGGCATTTTTGACACCGGTCATCACGTTGGCATAAGCCACAAGGTTTTCACCGGCAGGTCCAATGACAAGGCTTTTCACTTCTTTGTCATTCAATTCATCATGAATGGCCCACTGGGTGTCGGTAACGGTTTTTCCCCAGATGTTGGCCGCATCCCTGATTTCGATCTCACCGTTGTTAATATAAATATAGCATGGTTTTTCCGCTTTGCCTTTTATGACCAGGTGGTGGAATCCGGCCCAGGCCATTTCAGGTGCAAAAAAACCACCCATGTTGCAGCTTCCTAGAAGCCCGGTAAGGGGCGATTTTGCCATTACATGGGTTCTGGCGGTGGCGGATGCTAAAGTGGCACACAGAATTCCTCCGCTGATGATCAGCGCGTTGTCGGGTCCAAGTGGATCACACCCCTTTTCCGTATGGTTGTATAGCAGGTAGGCGTCAAGGCCCCTGCCGCCCAGAAATTTTTTCCTAACTTCCATAGGTATGGGCTTTACCTCAATGTCGCCGGTGGTCAGATTGATATAGGCGATCTTTCTGTCTAATGCCATTTTATTTGCCCCCTTTTTTTTCAGCCGCTTTTAATTTAGCCTCAGTGACTTCTTTGAAACGATCCTGTGCGATCTTTCTGTTCACGTCCCAGACCGGTCCTCTGATTCTCGGTAGTTTGGGATTGATCCAGAAAATACGAAACTCCATGCCGCAGGTTGCGCATTTGGCATGGTCTGCGCCTTGTTCAGGAACGATGCGCTCCATACAACTTGGGTTGTGGCACCTGACTTTGCCGAATGTCCTTGTTTTCTGCAGACTTTCCGCGCCGGTTAATTGATTCTCTTCCCTTGCCATTGTTACCCATCTCCTTTTTGAGTTATCGGAAAAGTTCACTATGGTGTTTTTTGTCGCTTGGACTTGTTCTCTATAATGAATCTTTTCTCGGTTTTAGACCCTATTTTTTTGTCCAAAATATCAAATAACGAAACACTTTCGGCCAGATATTGCTGTTTTTACTTGACATCTGTGATGGCCATTTGATATTTAATTATTCAATATAGCGAACAGAATTCAACTTTGTCAAGTTTAAAATTCAGATGGCTTGACAGATAATTTAAAAAGGCTTTCCGTGATAAATGAGGAGGAAAGGATATGACGACGGACCGAAAAATTGCACTGGTGGACCTTGGCCGGTGTGAGGTGGAAACGTTTCCGGTATCAATGGATCTTGAGCAAAGATTCCTTGGCGGCAGTGGTGTTGCCACCTACCTTTTTTGCAAGCAAGCGCCCAAAATGGTCGACCCGGGTTCCGCCGATAACATATGCATCGTCAGTGCGGGATATCTGAGCGGTACGTTGAGCGCGCCCCTTGGGGCGGCTGTTTTGACAAGCAAAACCGCTGCCACTGGGCTTATGGCCAGAGCGTGCGTAGACGGTCCCTTTGCCGGGCAAATGCGTCGGGCCGGTTTTGAACACGTGGTGTTGAAGGGACGGGCTGAAAAGGAAACCTGTATGCTGATCTGTGACGGCCGCATTGAGTTTAAAGTGGTACCCGGTTTAAAGGATAACGGTTTATCTGACCAGCGTGCAATACTCCGTAAAGAGGCCTTAGGGTATGAAGCGCAGCTAATCTGTATCCAAAAAAACGGGGATGATCTGTTTTTTGCCGCAGATGCCTGTTTGGCCTTGTCCAAGGATGTGGAGGATATGGAGCCGGACAAAAGCGGCGTGGCACAAGTCTTAGCGGCAAAAAACGTCGTGGCCCTGGCCTGCAGTGGTACTATAGCATTGGAAGTAAAGGACCCCGAAGGCATTATTGCCTATGAGAAAAAGTTACTTGAAGGGATTGATGAACCGCTGACCCAGAACCGCCCGGAGACGGACATCCAAGATCCGGAAACCATTGAAGGTCCGGCAGGATCCGTTGATCTGACACAAATAAAACAGACCCTTATGCAGTGTCTCGGGGTACAGTGCCTCGGGCTGCCGTCAGGAACAAAGAACGGTGCCAACGGCAGTGAACTCAATTTTCAAGCCGCTGCCGACAGGATTCTGCTCAATACCGGACTTGCCCTGGATGAAGATGAATTAAAAGAGATTGCCTACCGCTGTATTGCCATGGAACGCATCTACAACCTAAGGGAGGGGATTGCCGCAAAACAAGGGCGGACGGCCGAGGATTACCGGGAAAACGGATGGACCCGGAAGGCTGTGGTAAAAAAGGCAAAGGTGTTTGACCCGCTTCGGATTGATGATCTGTGGAGTCGGTTAAAATAGAAATAATTGTTACATACTAATATATAAAAATGATGAGAGCCCATGACCATGAAAATACTGACATCAGATCCAAATAAATGCAACGGTTGCAGGATGTGCCAGACGGCCTGTGCAATCCTGAAAGCCGGGGTCTGCAACCCGGAAAAATCCCGTATTCGCGTGATCGAGATGGATGAATGCGACCGGTATCTGCCCCTGGTCTGCCAGAACTGTGAAGACGCACCCTGCATTGCGGCATGTCCCAAAGAGGCCATCAGCAGAAGTTATGACCAGGTGGTGCGGACCGTCATTGATTACAATAAATGTGTGGGCTGTAAGATGTGTCTTAACGCCTGCAGTTTCGGCACCATCGGGTTTGATGAGGATCGGGGGCGGCCGTTTAAATGTGATCTTTGCGGGGGAGATCCCTTGTGCGTTCATTTTTGCGAGCCAGGGGCATTAACATTAAAGGATCCCACCATGATTCAATACGACCAGGCCAGGGTATCTGCGTTAAAACGCACCGCTGGTATGAGGAGATGAATCTAGTAGATGAATCAAGGAAAAATAACAACAGAACAGACGGAGTCAAACGTCATGCGCTATTTTCAAGTAAACGATCAGTGTAACGGGTGCCTGGCTTGTGTCCAGAACTGCCCGGCAAATGCATTGCGCGCGGAAGATTCAGATGCAAACCGCGTACTTTCCCATAATATGGCACGCTGTGCGCGCTGCGGCAACTGCTGGCGTATCTGTCCCCAGGAAGCCATAGAATTTCAATTTATGCTCGAGAACGGCTGGGATGCGGTAAAATCCCTTGAACTGGTCTACTGCAGCGTTTGTGGCGTTCCAATATATACAATGGATTACAAGCGGACATTATCTGAGAAACTGGGCACATCGGGTGAACCGACCTGTTCCAAACATCGGGATGAGGTGACCCGGGCTGCAAAGGCCCATTTTCTGAAAGGGCGTTCCCCAGATATGAGAGGTGGTGCAATATGATCGTCGGCAATCTTAAACCATTGGAAGAAATAGTCGCAAGCATTGCGGACTATAAAAATATTTTTGTCCTGGGCTGCGGCGGGTGCGTTTCCGTTTGTCTCACCGGAGGAGACAGACAGGCCCATGAGTTGGCAACGGATCTAAACCATATCCGGCATTACAAAGCCGGAAAACCCAAATTTAACGTGCATACCGTTGAGCGTCAATGTGAACCGGACTGGCTGAATACGTATCTGACAATTCCAGAAAACACGGATGCAGTGCTGACCCTGGCCTGCGGAGCAGGTGTTCAGACCATGGCGTCCATTTTCGATTCTTTGCCCGTTATTCCGGCCATCAATACCACGTTCATGGGCTCTAATGTGGAGCCGGGTGTCTGGCAGGAGATGTGCCAGGGCTGCGGGGACTGTATGCTGGGCGTAACTGGTGGGATATGTCCCATTGCAAGGTGTGCAAAAACCCTTTTTAATGGACCCTGCGGCGGTTCCAGTAACGGAAGCTGCGAGGTTGATCAAAAGATACCCTGTGCCTGGGCCATGATTTACTACAAGCTTAAAAAGACCAATCAGCTCCACTATCTGATGAAAGTTAGAGAACCGAAAAACTGGCAGCCTGCCGGAGGCGCAGGGCCCAGAAAACTGGTCCGGCCTTTTAACAAACCGCTTTAAGGATGTGTCCATGGAAATTAATGAGATAGAACTGCTCAGTGTCGGGATTGATGTGGGATCATCCACCAGCCATCTGGCTTTTTCAAACCTACTGCTCAAAAGAGATGAAACCTCCCCAACCCGGCGATTCCATGTTGTTGACCGCAAGGTCGTTTATGAGGGAGAGATTATCGATACGCCCTTAAAGGACCATCAGACTATAGATGTCGAGCAATTGACCCGGTTTTTCAAAGATGAATACAACCGTGCGGGAATCCAACAGGATGATGTCAAAAGCGGGGCTGTGATCATCACAGGCGAGACAGCCAAAAAGCAGAATGCGGAAGCGATCGCTGCCGCCTTGTCCAGCGATGCAGGTAAATTTGTCGCTGCAACTGCGGGACCCAATTTTGAGAGCCTGATGGCGGCGATGGGTTCAGGTGCTGTCGACCGCTCGAAGAAAAATGCGAATACCGTACTTTCCTGTGATATTGGCGGCGGTACATCCAATATGGCCATCTCCTGCAACGGACAGGTCGTATCCACCAGCAGCATTGCTGTGGGCGGCCGGCTGCTGGCCGTGGATGCCAAAAGAAAAATTCTGCGGGCCAGTGACGCTGCCAAAAAAGTGATGACCCATCTGGGGGTGCACTATGATGTGGGAGATGTAATCCCTGAAGAATGGCTTGAGAAAATGACTGCCGTACTGGCCCAAACCCTCGTAGAGGTCATAAATGGTCCGGCTGTCTCAGATCTTGCCAAAGATTTGATGGTGACCGACGATCTGGACTTTTCCAGGAAAGTCGATGAATACACCTTTTCAGGCGGTGTCTCTGAATTGCTGTACCGGTGCAATGGGTATCAGCACAACGATATCGGTGTATATCTTGCCGCTGAAATTAAGGCGCTGCTCCCAGGGCTTCCTGGACCGGTCTTTGAACCTGAAAACAAGATAAGGGCGACGGTAATCGGTGCCGGCTCCCATACATTATCCATATCGGGCTCCTCGGGATTTATGGACGACCAGCTTAGTTTTCCCATGTGGAATGTACCGGTGCTCAGGGTTGACGTGGAACAGGACAAATTAAGCCTTGCCCATATCACATCTGAAATTGAAAAGTCTTATAAGCGGTTTGATCTGTCCGAGGGGGCCGATACAGTGGCGCTCTACTTTAAGGGTCTCACCCGCAATTCCTACCAGAAGCTGGTATTGTTCGGAAAATCTATTGAGTCGGCACTGGCAAATTCAATCGGGAAAAACATTCCCATCATTCTCATTTTTCAGGCCGATATTGCCTGCGGTGTGGGAAACGTCATCCGCCGGGAAACAGGTCTTAAAAAAAATCTGCTCACTCTGGATGAACTGGATCTTAAGGATGGCGACTGGATCGACATCGGTGAGCCGCTGGTGAAAAACCAGGTGTTCCCTGTGACCGTTAAGTCACTGATTTTCCATGACACCCGGAAAACTTGATACAATCCGTGTATCCGCAGGCCACCATTATAATGAGCCGGATACCGTATAGATAAATAAGAGGGAGAAACTAGCGATGAGTGAGCTTAAATCAGGCAGCAATCTGGAAAAGATTCTAAATGCGGGCCATTTTGCTTTTACCGGAGAATGCGGCCCCCCGAAAGGCGCCAATGTCGACCATTTAAATGAAAAATTAAGTCACCTTGTGGGGGTTGTGGATGCCGTTAATATGACGGACAACCAGACGGCCGTGGTTCGCATGTCTTCCATTGCCGGCTCTGTTTTGATGATGGAAAAGGGGCTTGAACCCAATTTTCAGATGGTCTGCCGGGACAGGAACCGCCTGGCCATGATGAGTGATATTTTAGGGGCCTATGCCATGGGTATCCGGAATATGCTGTGTCTGTCCGGTGACCACCAGGGCTTCGGGAATCATCCCGAGGCAAAAGGTGTCTATGATATCGATTCCATGCAGCTGATCGCCATGGTGAAGAAAATGCGGGACGAGGGTAAATTCATGAATGGCGAGGACATTGACGGTCCGCCGAAACTGTTTATCGGAGCCGCTGCCAACCCATTTGCGGATCCTTATGAATACCGGGTGTTCAGGCTTGCCAAAAAAATAAAAGCAGGTGTGGATTTTGTCCAGACACAATGCATTTTCAATATGGAGAAATTCCGTGATTTTATGAAACAGGCAGTGGATATGGGGCTTCACCAAAAGTGCTATATCCTGGCCGGTGTCACACCCATGAAAAGTGCGGGTATGGCCAATTTCATGTCCAAGTTTGTTCCGGGTATGGATATACCCGAACCTTTGATCAAACGCCTTAGAGGGGTGGCTAAGAAAGACCAGTCAGAGGAAGGTATCAAGTTTTCGCTGGAACAGATTGAAGAATTCAAAGAGATGGAAGGTGTGGCCGGTGTCCATCTAATGGCCATTGAATGGGAGCACAGGGTGCCTGAAATTGCAGAAAGGGCAAATGTACTGCCCCGACCGGTTGTTGACTAAAACCCATGCGTTCACAAGGTTATTACGAAACCCTGAAGGTCAGCCGCAATGCAACAGACTGAACATTTCTTGCGGTACAGGCGATCCATACGAAATTATAAAAGCAAGGCGGTTGAAAAAGAAAAGGTCACCGAATTAAGTTCACACGTCATAGATTGGATGAAAAGTTTACTCAAGTCTCAACCGGATATGGCAAAAATGATGCATATGGATATGATTACTGCAGCCTGGGAAATGGGCATGGATGTTGTATCCAGAAGAGCACCCGCTCTTGTTCTTGTTAACGGGGGAAGCAAAGATCCTTTAAAAATAATTGATGGTGTGAATTTGTGAGAGTATTTCAAACGATCTATAAAAATTATGCGAGAGAATAGCTTCTGACAATAGTTTTGGTTCATATATTGTAATTCAAACACTGAACATGTTGTTCTCGATTAGGGGTGGATGCACATTTCAACTCTTTAATAATCTTTTAAAATTCTATTGACAAAAAGCAAGTGCCAATTTAATTGTGACGTAAGTTAGAATGTACGTAATCAAGATGCATATACAAAATCTCAGAAGGAACATCGAAATGAAAAAGAAACTCTTAGCAGGATGGGTTGGTATTATTTTATCTATTGCTCTGACTGTCAACGCATTTGCCATTGATGCTCCATCTCTTAGTGTCTCAACGTCAGGACTTGATATATCACTCTCCTGGACATCTATCACAGCTGCAACTGGTTATACGCTATACTATACCCCTAATCCATACAAGCCAGGACTGCCTCAGATGGTACAATATATATAGGAACAAATGATTACTATCTCTATGCCATTAATCCTGAAGGAACCCTTAAATGGAAATATTTGCTCTCTAATTCCCTAAATGGTTCGTCTGTGGCAATTGATGGTAATGGAACTGTACTTATTACGGATGGGGGGGCTAAGCTCTATGCTATACAGTCTGATGGAGTATTGAAATGGGAGATTGATGCCTGGCAGCTAACTTCTCCTTCTGGTAATGCAATTGGTTGGTTTAACAGATCTCCTGTGATTTCTGAGGATGGAAGCATCTATATGGGGCATGAGGATGGAATCCTTTCATTGTATTAGGGAATAAATAATAGTTCCGCATTGGCTAATTTATTATTGGTGTGCCACACTTTTAGTAGTTGATGAATTTAGGTAGGAATGGTCCTTATTGTTGAGCGGTTACCTAATTTTAGTCCTAAACGGAGAACTGGCGGGGCATTACTTAAAATATTGGGGCGGGGTTTGCAGGATCAAGCGGGGTAAAACTGGCAACATAATTGGAGATACACTTTACAGCCGCTCAAATCCTGAAAAATAATTCCCTGAAATATGCGACTCTAAATTTTTATTATATCGTTTAATATGGAAGAATGGCTTGCGATAGTGCTGCAAGGTTCATAAAGTTGAACCAAGAATAATTTTCTCCTACCACAAGATGTAGGCAATTAATTTGTATTTTTATTCTTGTTACTATCCAGGACTTCCCGTATTTTCTGGGAAAGATCTTTCAATACAATCGGTTTTAATAGAAAACCCTTAATACCCATAGAAAATGCTTTTTCTTCAGACATGGTTTCACTAAAACCTGTGCAAAGCAATATAGGAATATCAGGACGTATTTTAGTCAGTTCAAATGCAAGTTTGTCGCCAGACATATTAGGCATTTGCATATCAGTAATTATTATATCAAATTTATCAGATGATGCACGGAAAGCTTCAAGTGCTTCTATACTGCTGGTACGTGCTGTAACCTGATAACCCAAACGCTCCAGCATTTGTTTCACTACTGTCGCTACAATGTTCTCATCATCCACAAGCAAAATGTGTTCAGTACCATTCTGGATGTATGATGCTTCATTGGTTGCCTGTTGTTGTTCTATCACAGCCTCTGCTAATGGCAGATATATATGAAATTCAGTGCCTTTGTCAGGTCTACTGTCAACCTTGATAGTACCATTCATATTTTTTACAATACCATGAACAACTGACAGTCCCATCCCTGTGCCTTTACCTGTTTCTTTAGTGGTGAAAAAAGGATCAAATATTTTCTTTATTATATCTTTATCCATGCCTTTGCCTGTATCCGATATGCTTAAGCGAGCATATTTAGGCGGATTTATGTCTGGATTAAACAAATCAAGATCTCCAAATTCAACTTCTTTCAATCTTATATTCAATTCTCCACCAGTTTCTTCCACAGCATGATAAGCATTGGTTGCAAGGTTCATTACAATTTGATGAATTTGTGTTGGATCAGCTTTGACTGCACCACAGTCAGTTTGAATGTCTTGCTTGATTTCAATTGTTGTAGGGATTGTAGCCCTGATGAGTTTTAACGTTTCCTTTATGATTGGTTGTATCTTCATCAGATTTAATTCACTTCTTTCTTGACGAGAAAATGTAAGGATTTGTTTTACCAGGTTTTTAGCTCTTAAGGTGGCGGTGTGAATTTCCTTAAGACTATTTCGGGATGGGCTGTCTTCAGGGATATCTTCCAACAGCATTTCAGTATGGCCCATTATGGGAAAAAGAATATTGTTAAAATCATGGGCGATACCACCGGCAAGAGTACCTATGGATTCCATTTTCCGTGCCTGACGAAGTTCTTCTTCCATCGTTTTAAGGTCAGTAATATCTGTCGCTATTTGAAGTTTAACCAATCGTCCATCTGTCCATTGGATAGCCCTATCATGATTAACATAATATTTTCCTGTGATTGGATTTTCATCCTGCCAGACTTTAACCCCTGTGGGCATTCCATTTTTGTCTACTAAGCTGGAATTTTTGCAATGCTTGCAAGGGCCGGATTCTCCCCGAAAAACATTCCAGCATATTTTACCAGCCAGATCTTTTCCGAAGGTATCTTTCATGAACTTGTTCATAAACAGGATTTCATAGGTCTGCATATCGGCCACATAAACGGTAGCATCAATACCATCCAAAACAGTAATAAATCTTTCATGGGATATCCGCAGTGCTTCCTCTGTCTTGGCTTTCTGGATGATGTGGGTGGTCGTGGCGGCAAGATTTTCAAGCAGAGCGTCTTCTTCTGGAGAAATTGCTTGTTTACTGAACAAAGCCAAAACTCCAATAACACCACCGTCATCGGAAAGAAGCCTATAACCCGCAAAGGAAACTAAACCGAGCTTTATGGACCATTCATGATCGCTAACACGAGGATCATTTACAACATCATTAGTAAGAAATTTAGGTTCATCCCCTGAAGCAATCTTTCCAATTTTGTAACTTCCGAATGGCACTCGCCCGTGTCCACCGTCTATATGAGTATAACGTCCTGAACTGGCTAAAAGATGAAGACAACGTTCTCTATAGCGGCATACATCTGGCCCTTCTGTGATTTTAGCATGCTTGCATTCAGAATCACATAAATCTCCTGGTTTAATCATCCAAATTCGAGCAAAGTCTGCTTTAAATATTTTTATTATTTCTTCAGTGATTAGTTTAACTTTATAGTTAAGTCCGCCTGAGACAAGCAATCTTTCATTTAAACTATTCAAACGTTCGGTTCGTTCTAAAATCTGTTTGCGATCAGTGATATCCCTATCAATACCATTAAAGCCGATCAGATTGTCATCACCGTCGAAAACTGGATGAGCAGAGCTCTCAAAGTATCGAATTGATCCATCTTTATGAATCCAACGTATTACAAGATCAGACCATCCTTTCTTCTGGTCTACTGATTCCTGAAATGTTTTCTGAATACCATCTTTGTCGTCAGGATGCATTAATTGGAAAGAATCACTGCCTGTACTCTCCTCTACCTTATAACCCAAGTGTTGTTCTATTGATTTATTCGTGAAGGTATGAATACCTTTAATATCAACGGACCAGACCCAATCATCGGTGGATTCCACTATGTGGCGATACTTCTTCTCACTCTCCTGCAGTGCTTTCTCAAGTTTTTTGCTTTCGGAAAGTTGAGTCGATAACTCTATGATTCTTTGTTCATATGCTTCATAATTAGGCTTTTCAGACATATTTGTTACATGTCTCCATGATATTTATTAATAAGACCCTTGGATTTTGTTTTTCTAATTCCTGAATCCATTTTTCTAATTCTTCATAGGTGGTTTTTTGAATCATATGGCAAAGCTCCAAATTCAGTGATCTAAAATATTTTATGCATCTTAAAAATGTTTAAAGGCAAAAATATTTTATTTTTTCTCAGGTCAATTTCATATTCAATCTTTGTAACAGAACATATTTTTGTAGTAAGCACAATAGGTATAAGTACCTATAGGAGCAGCATTTGTTTTGCAAAAATTTTCCATTCAAGTATATGGTAAACCGCCACAAGCGAGCGGGCGAAGCTTCCATTCAACATAATTGGAGATTGAGATAATTTTGTTCAGATCCCGGAGAAAAATATCAAAATAATTTTGATATATTGGTACTTTATCAACTTGAATATGAAAAATCATCCTGAACAGCTGCCACAGAGTTATAAAGAGCACCAGTTGAATCAAAAATTCAAAACTGAAAAACATTCATATACAACATATGGGGTTACCAATTTTTGCCGGCACTGAGTCTTTGAAATGTCAGTACACATAGAAACAAGGTAAGAAAATAGGGTTTAAAAATAGACACATTGTGGGGTTTTCTTTTTCTAAAAAACACCGGAAATCAACCACAAAAATTTGTGGCACGTCCGTTAGTACTTTTTTGTTGGGATTTTGTAGCCCACGATTTAGTCACAAATTGGATTGTGGCCCATATGTCCGAACTGATGGGACAAAAGTTTATTGAGGGATGTCATAAGTTGTGTCGCAAGTTTGTAACAAGGCGGCAGATTGCAATACTATGTAGGAGAAAAATTTTGACCGTGTGTATTTGAAAAATGGACTTTTACCTCCTTTTCAATTTTCCCCCCCATCTTACTTATAGTTATTTTCATGTTATAACGGAGCTGCAAATTTAACCAAAATTCTGGTTCGATTCCAAAATATCTGCCTAACCTTAGTGCTGTGTCCGCAGAAATTTCCCTTTTGCCATGAATGATTTGACTTATCCTGTTTGGTGGAACGTTGATATCTTTTGCCAATTGACTCTGACTAATGCCCATTGGTCTTAGAAATTCTTCTATGAGCACATCGCCTGGTGTTACTGGAGATAATTTTTTTCCCATAATTTTTCCCCCTTATGATAATCAATAATTTCAACATCATGGGCATTTTCTTCCTTCCAAATGAAACAAATGCGCCACTGGTCATTGATTCTAATGCTGTGTTGATTTTTTCTATTACCTTTTAATTGTTCAAGCCTATTCCCTGGTGGTACCCTTAAACTGCTTAAAGAAACGGCTGCATTCAACACTTCAAGCTTTATTCTGGCGGCCCTGGATATACTCCTGAATTTTCTTACATCCAAGTCGTTAAAAAGCTTTGCCGTATCTTTATTTTTAAAAGATTTAATCATGCTAATATAATATGACGTATTACGTCAATCGTCAATATTTTTTATAGGTGGATAGAAGCATTCATCAGTTAATCTAAAATGTTCCATGATTATTGCGGTTTAAGAATTTAGTAAAATAACTATTATCAATACATTGGATCTTTGCAGTTCTTACTTTCATCAAAAGTTGGTGTCACCCTTTCTTTGCCCCAAATTTTTTTTGCCCGCCTGTTTCGGGTACTGCCTAAAATGCTCATTTCTTTCACTATAGTATTTATCTAATTGATTCTGAATTCTTGAAAACCTTTTGATATCCGGACATGTAATTATTATTTAGCTTTTTTGCTTCAGCAGGAGAATATATCGGCTGGTAACGCCCAGAATTTTTTTCTTCTGCATGGCACTGACAGAGATCGCATTAAACCGTTCTGAGGACAATGGTGCCTGTATGATATGGGTCAATTCCCAGCCTGCCCCCTCCAATATTTTATAATAATCCGTTAAGAGGATCGCGTTTTGCGTTTCTTCTTCTAAAGCAGGACAGCTTTGAAAGTCACGCCAGTCAGAATTGATTAAGGCAAGCCGGGTTGTTTTCTTGGTTGTTTTTTTAAGGAACCTGAAAAAATTATCCAGAAAGTTCAGGTATGCACTTCGGGACATCTGGGCAATGCTTTTCTCTCCATAGTCGGCAGCTTTTTTCTGAAAATAGGGAGGATCAAAAATAATCAGGTCCGGCTTTTCCCTGCCCCCAAGGATGGTATTTCCCCAGCTTTTAATCCCCATGTCCCAGTAGTAGGGTTCAATTTCAGGGCGAGAGTCCGGCCGGTCTTCCATATCCAGGCTCCAGCATTTTCTGCCTAATGCCAGACAGGTATCTGCTGTTACACCGCCACCTGCCATTGGATCAAAAATCAGGTCACGGGGATGGGAAAAATAAAAAAGAATGTGCCCGATCATCTGGGCGGGAATACGCCCAGGCCAGTCATCTCCGAACCGGGAATCACACTCATTGAAGTTCCACAAATCCCATGTGCGCAACCCCCAGCCCAACGCTTTAAAACGAGCTTGATCATTTTGTCCCTCTAAAACAAGTGACCACAGCATGGGTTCACTCCAATTATGTTTGGTTGCCACCTGGGGAATGGTTAATCCAAGGGATAAATCGGCAAATGGGGATTTTGCCAATATTGGCATTTCCCCCAAATGGCTCCGGATAATATCTCGGGTTTCCCCTAAACGCCTGGCAATTCTGTCTTGAGGGATTCCTAAGCGGTTCATTAGCCAGATTTTTCGATCAAGTTTAATTTGTTGAACCGCTCTTAAATCGGCAATATAATTGTCAATAGTTTGCCGGGATCTTCCAATAAGCTTGCCAATTTCTGAAGAGGTTAATCCGGGATTTTTTTTAAAAGCGCGTCGAGCAGTAGATCTGGTTTCCTTTTCAGTGAGCTGCTTTGGTCCAATTGCCATTTTGGCGGCATAAAGCAAAGGATCAATTGCTTTTAAATCTCTTATAATTACGGATATATCAGTTAAACCAACTTCTTTATGAGCGTTCCATCTATGCACCCCATCCAATATCCGGTATTTTCCTTTTTTGTCAGGATGAATTTGAACTTCAATGGGGTCAAATTTAAAGCCCTCCCTTAGATTTTCAGAAAAAATATGGACACGCGTGTGATCAATCTTTTCTCTTGGATAAATAGATTCATCCAATGTGACATCCATGATAGCGATTTTATCGCTGAGTTTATCGCGAATAGTCATTTAAATTCACCTGAATAAATAAATTGTTATTTTTTTCATAGACATTTTCAGCTCCACAGCTAAAAAATTTTTCAAAGAAATTTTACTTGATCATTATCGTTTTTTCAAGTTATCAGGGCAAAAATAGCAATATCCATCTGGTGATTGACAAGTTGGCCGGGTCCGTGATATCTTCTTTGTTACTTATGCAATATGCATTGGTGGACTGGGGGAGCCGATAATATCGGCTGAGAGGAAACTAAAAATTTTGTTTCGACCCCTGGAACCTGATCCAGGTCATGCTGGCGAAGGAAAGTCGATCCCCTTCATTTACCTTGGATTTACATCCGCCTTTATTCAATTTGCACATTGGTATTTATTTTTTTAACGAATGGTTGATTGTTTTATGCTCCAGGTATCTGATCTCACAAAGTATTTTAAAAACCAGAAGATCTTTTCCGGGTTTGATCTCATAGTTGATAAGGGCAGGTTTCATGTCCTGGTGGGGCCTTCCGGCTGTGGGAAAAGTACCTTGTTCGACGGCCTGACAGGTGTCATACATTTGGATGGGGGAAGACTTTCATGGAACCATGAACCCCTTTCAAACCTGAGCCATCATGCAGCATATATGCAGCAAAAGGATATGCTTTTGCCCTGGTTTTCCCTTTTGGACAATGCCTTGCTGCCTGCAAAAACCCGTGGCAAGGATATCAAAGCTGCTGAAAACCAGGCTTGTATCCTTTTTAAGCGCCTGGGACTGAATGGATATGAGTCACACATGCCCAACCAGGTGTCCGGCGGCATGCGTCAGAGGTGTGCTCTGGTCAGAACCCTGATGTTCAACCGGGATCTTATCCTGTTGGATGAGCCTTTATCAGCGCTTGATACCATCACCAGGAGAAGTCTTCAATCCCTTTTGTTACTTCTCCAGACCGAATTTAAAAAAACAATTCTCATGATTACCCATGATATTGAGGAAGCCCTGCTGCTGGCAGATGAAATTTATCTGCTCAGCCCCATGCCCATGACCATATTCAGGCATTTCATTCTGGATTCACCCAAACCCAGAAAGTTTAATGATCCGGCATTATTGGATATAAAAGCAGATGTCCTAGACAAGCTTGAGGGAGATTTGAACCATGAACCGGGTTAATTTGCTGGCAGTGCTGTTTGTGGCTCTTATCCTGGGACTCTGGGAGGTCTGTGTCAGAATACTTGCTGTGCCCGTGTTTATCCTCCCGCCCCCTTCAAGTATATTTGCCATTGCCCTGATCCAGGCTCCTGTTATTCTGCCACATGCCGTCATAACATTTACGGAAATCTTATTGGGTATTTGCATGGCATTGTGTACTGCAATACCCTTGTCCATTGTCATGTTTGCAAAGCCTGCCCTGGAAAAGGCGCTTACTCCTTTCCTTGTGGCCTCCCAGGCCATACCCGTGTTTGCTTTGGCCCCGCTTCTGGTGGTATGGCTTGGCTATGGGATTGCTTCCAAAGTTTTCATGGCATGGATCATTATTTTTTTCCCCATCTGCGTAAGCCTGCTGGAAGGCTTCAAAAGCTGTGATCCTGAGTTCAGGGTGTTGTTCCGCCTCATGGGAGCGTCTTTTTTTAAAACCCTGGTCCTGCTTTACTGGCCCTGGGCTTTGCCTCGTTTTTTTGCCGGTCTGAAGGTAGGGGTAACAGTGGCCACCATAGGGGCCGTGATTGGGGAATGGGTGGGAGCCCAGCAAGGCTTAGGCTTTCTCATGATTCAATCCAATGCAAGGCTTCAGGTAGGCCTTGTCTTTGCCGCTATCCTATGGCTCACTGCCATGGGTCTTGCCATGTGGTGGCTGGTGGGTGTCATGGAAAGAAAAATTATAAAATGGAAATAAAATGGTAATTATTCAGCTATTAGGCTTGAACCCGCTTTGGAGATATTTTTTTTAACGGGCTGAACAATTACATAAAATAATAAAGGAGAATAAAAGGTGAAAAAAATTATTGGTATTATTCTGCTGGCCACCTTGATAGGAAGTCCTGGCCTTATGGCAGGGGAAAAACTCAACCTCATGCTGGACTGGTTTCCCAATGTGGATCATTTGCCCATTTATGTGGCAAAAGAAAAAGGATATTTTTTTGAACAGGGGCTTTCCGTGAATATCATCAGCCCATCTGAAACCTCAGATGCGTTGAAACTTGCAGCAGCCGGCACTATGGATCTTGCAGTTTCATATCAGCCCCAGACCATTATTGCTGCAGATCAGGGCCTTCCAGTCAAGGTGGTGGCACCCCTTGTGGTTCATCCATTGACAACCCTGCTTTTCCTTGAGGGCAGGGGAATCAAAACTCCCAAAGACTTGTCCCATAAAAAGATTGGCTATACCGTACCCGGGCTTATGGATGTTCTCTTAAAAGCTTTTGCCTCCATCAACAAGATCCAGGATTACACTCCTGTGAATGTGGGATTTACCATCCTGCCGGCCCTGGTCTCCAATAAAGTGGATGCCGTTATGGGACCTTTTAAGACCTATGAAACAGTTGGCATGGCCCAGCACGGGTATAAGGCAGAGTTTTTTGAATTGGAAAAATGGGGAATCCCGGATTATGAAGAATTGATTTTTGTCTGCGGGCAAAAAATCTTAAGGGAAAAACCAGACGTTGTCAAAGGCTTTGTAACTGCTATTGAAAAAGCTTTTGCCTATACAAAGGCAGATCCTGACGATGCCCTGGCAACTTATCTGTCCGCCGTACCCCAGGCAGATAAAAATATTGAAACCAAGGCCTTTGAACTTACCCGGCCTTATTTTGCAGTCAAATCCGGTCACAACATAGTTAAATGGCAGGCATTTGCCGATTTTGCCCTGGAATACGGCCTCATTAAAAATAAAGTGGATGCAGCAATGCTCATCCATAACTGGAAATAAGGAGAACCCCAATGAAAATCAACCCATCAAGTATTATAAAAGACGTTGAAAAAATAAGAAAAAATGCTCCCCTGGTGCACAATATCACAAATTATGTGGTAATGAACACTACGGCCAATGCTCTTCTTGCCATAGGCGCTTCCCCTGTTATGGCCCATGCCGTGCCTGAAGTGGAAGATATGGCAGGGATTGCAGGAGCCCTGGTTATCAATATAGGAACCTTGAGCGATGCCTGGATTGAGGCCATGTTCAAGGCAGCCAAAAAAGCTTTACAAAGGCAGATTCCCATCATCATAGATCCTGTGGGGGTTGGTGCCACCCAATACAGAACCCGTACTGCAAGAGAACTTATCCAGGCATCGTCCCCATCCATTATCCGGGGGAATGGGTCTGAAATAATAGCCCTTTGCAAAAAAGATCAGAGAACAAAAGGGGTAGACAGTACCAATGCTTCTGATCAGGCCATTGACTCCGCTAAATCCCTGGCACAGGAATTTAACTGTGTGGTCTGCATTTCAGGTGAAAAAGATTATATTGTATCACAAGACGCAATAATTCAGGTGAAAAACGGCCATGCCATGATGCCTCGAGTCACAGGCCTTGGTTGCACTGCCACAGCCCTTTGCGGCGCTTTTGCTGCAGTCAATCAGGAATTTGATATGGCAGCAGCCCATGCCATGGCAGTTATGGGCATTGCAGGGGAAATGGCAGGACAAAATGCCCCGGGTCCTGGAACACTTCAGGTGAATTTTATTGATGCTCTTTATCAATTGTCTGAAACCCATATTAAGGAACTCTTTAACGATTAAGGAAGATCATGAAAGGAATTTATCTTGTAACAGACCAGAACGCCTGCCAGGCAAAATCCCTTGAATCAATTGTTATAGATGCTGTAAAGGCTGGTGTTTCCTGTGTTCAGCTCCGGGAAAAAAATATTGGCACCCGGATGTTTTTGAAAAAAGCGCTTGATCTTGTTTCCATACTGAAACCTGAAAAAATTCCCTTGATCATCAATGACAGGGTTGACATTGCCCTGGCCGTAAAAGCTGATGGTGTTCACCTTGGCCAGAGCGATATGCCCTATGAACATGCCCGCAGGCTGATGGGTCCCAAGGCTGTTATAGGTCTGTCCGTGGAAACCTGGGAAGATGTACAAAAGGCACAGGATCTGGAAGTTGATTACCTTGGGGTCAGCCCTGTATTTCCAACTCCAACCAAGACAGATACAAAAGCCCCATGGGGCCTTGAAGGACTTGTAAGAATAAGAGATTATTCGCGCCATCACCTTGTGGCCATAGGCGGGCTTGATGCATCAAATGCCCAGGATGTTATAAAATCAGGTGCAGATTCTATTGCAGTTGTATCTGCAATTTGTTCAGCAAAGGATGTTTTTAATGCAACAACAAAATTGGTCAGCTTTTTTGAAAAAACTCAATTTCAAAAGGAGAAAAGATCATGAAATATTATTATAGGGCATTGACCATTGCAGGCTCGGACAGCGGTGGTGGTGCCGGTATTCAGGCTGATTTAAAAACTTTTTGTGCTCTGGGCTGTTTTGGCATGTCTGCTGTTACTGCCCTGACTGCACAAAATACCCGGGTGGTCACGGGTATTTTTCCGGTTCCACCCGAATTTATCGGACAACAGATTGATGCAGTGCTTTCAGACATTGGCACGGATGCAGTAAAAATAGGTATGCTCCATTCCCCTGAAGTCATTGAAATGGTGGCTAAAAAACTTGTTCAATGGAATAGTTCCAATATTGTCCTTGACCCTGTAATGATTTCCAAAAGCGGGGATAAACTGCTCCGTGATAATGCAGTACATGCATTGAAAACCATCCTTATTCCCAGGGTGACCATTATAACACCCAACCTGCCGGAAGCTTCTATTTTGCTGGGCCGTGATGTTGAAACCAAGGAAGATATGGAATGGGCAGTAAGGGATCTTGCAGGTCTGGGATGTCCCAGTGTCCTGCTCAAAGGTGGTCATCTCGACAATGTTGACAGTTGTGATTTTTTATACCAAAAAAATACAGATACCATGACAAAGCTGCCTGGTAAACGAATTGATACCCCAAATTCCCACGGTACGGGGTGCACACTGTCTTCAGCAATATGTGCCAATCTTGCCAAAGGGTTTGGGCTCAAAACTGCTGTCCAGAATGCCAAAGCTTATATTACCTGCGCCCTTAAAGCAGGGGCAGAATATAAAACAGGTAAAGGTCATGGGCCTGTCAATCATTTTTACGACCTCTGGCCTGAAGATTGAAAAGGGCTGAACAATTAATAATATTTTTCAGTAGGGGATGAAATTTTCACAGCCGCTGTATAATATATAGAAAGGTGGGAAACCGGCTTAAGGACTTTAGTTTATAAAAATCATAGAGCACCTGGCGGGAGGGACTTCCGAATTTCAAAGGAGACAGATAAACACATCCTTTGGGCCTTGGTCTGTTGACACTTTTTCTGATAAGGGTCATTAAAGCCTCATAGTGAGAATCAGGAAGACTTTCATCCATGACAAAATTGCAGGTGATTTCTATATTGGGGAATGTATTATTTATAACTTGTATTTTTTCAAATGCATGTCTCACCTGTTTTTTGTTCAAAGGTTTGCCCAGAAGATCTAATGTTGCCTGATCATATGATTCAAGGCCGATATTGATAAAGGTTTGAAAAGGAAGACCATTGAGGGTTTTAAAAAGAATTTCGTCAGTATTTAAAAAAGAGTCCACACTCCCAAACAAAAACAGGTAGGCTTTTTTCATGATTGATGTCTGGAACTCAAAAGCATCATAGGCATCCTGCACTGTATTAAGAATTAATTCACAAGGTGCATTTAATGCATCATGTTCCCCTAAAAACAAGGCATTAAAATTAATGATGTCCCGGTTATACAATTTCCTGAGTTGGATGATCTGGTTATCAATATCCTGTCTGGATCGTATTGAGAATTTTTTATTATTTTTTACTTTGCAAAACCGGCATTTATACAGACACCCGTCAGAAATAGTTAAAGGGATTATATTATAATCAACATGCCGGGCATCTGGCGGCATCACAGTCACCCTTGAGCCGGATATTTCAAACAGCTTTTGAGCCTTTTTATGCAATTCTTCAGGGGTTTTTTGCCGGATGGATTGAATCCACCTGGAAAATTTTTCCGGCATACCTGTATCTGGTAATTGTGATATGATTTGATACCAATTTTTTACAATACAATCTATTTGGTTTTCTTTAAAAGGCCTGCCGCCAAGAAGTGAATTTGTAGGATACATAAGGTTGGGCAGATAATATTCCCCCAGAGCCTCAAAAACTCCTGAATAACCACCAGTGGAATAATAGACCCAGTCATTTCCCATGGTTCTTTTAAGCCATTCGGATGGATGGAGCCAGTCTTTTTTTTTGGATTTCGCATGCCTGATTTCATGATTAAGATTAAATTCAAATATATAATCTCTGGTTTCAAACCTTGAAAAAAGCCCATATTTTACAGGAAAACTGACCTTGGTATATTCGTTTACGCCACGATTATTTAATTGGATTGAAAATTTATTTGAAAGGCTTTTGGTTTGGAAGGTTTTAGTATTCTGGTTATTTGACTTCAAGGGTTCAATGGCCTCCATATTTTTAATGTTCTTTGTTTATAATTCAAATTATCACTTGGCAATCTTTATTTAAAAAGATTCAAATAATAGTTCCTTCAAATCCGGGGGCAGCTATCCATGCGAAATGATCAAGAACATTTTTTATGATATTTTAAAAAAATGGTCTATTAAGAAAGGAGAACTTATGTTAAGCGTGGGAAACAATAGAAATTATTTTAAATGAAAAAGGTGAAATGAATAAAATATTTATCATTATTGTTTTTTTAGCTTTTATCTATGCTGGATGGCAGCAGATTATTTTTGTTCCGGGTCAGGCAGATCAGATGCCCATGGAGATCCTTTCAAAGGCAATGATTGATTCTGCTGGTGCTGCTGTTGACCTGGCCATCGGTCTTGTAGGGGTGATGGCTCTATTCCTTGGGTTGATGAAAGTGGCTGAAGCAGGTGGAATGCTGACCATTCTGGCAAAATTGATAAGGCCTTTAATGGTCAGGCTCTTTCCGGATGTGCCACCTGATCACCCTGCCATGGGCGCCATGATTTTAAACCTTGCGGCTAATGCCCTTGGGCTGGGTAATGCAGCCACCCCCTTTGGCATAAGGGCCATGCAGGAGCTTGACAGGCTCAATCCCGTGAAAGGGGAGGCTACGAATTCAATGGCACTTTTCATGGCTATAAATACATCTTCGGTTACGCTTCTGCCCACGGGTGTAATTGCCCTGAGGGCTGCAGCAGGCTCCATTGATCCGGCTGCTATTTTACCGACCACTTTATTTGCCACCATAGGTTCTACAAGCGTTGCCATTATGGCTGCCAAAATTTATCAGAGGTTTTTCCCACAAAAACAGATCACCCATATAAAAGATAGTGAAACAGGGGCAAAAGACTCATCAACGGATGATACGCTAAAAGACGCATCTGATGGATATCCCTTGTGGGTCACTCTCCTGGCTCTTGGGATTCTATCTTCCCTTATTCCAGTGGCAATACTTTTTGGACGGAGCGTATCGCCCTGGATTTTACCCAGTTTAATGGTTGGATTTTTAGGATTTGGCCTGGTTAAAAAGGTTCAAATTTATGAGGTCTTTGTCGAAGGGGCTAAAGAAGGATTCCAGGTGGCATTGAGAATTATTCCCTACATGGTTGCCATCCTTGTTGCAGTAGGCATGCTCAAGGCCAGTGGAGGGTTGCAGATTATCGTAAATGCTCTTTCAAGTGTTACAGCCAATTTTGGTCTTCCGGCTGAGGCATTGCCCATGGCCTTAATGAGGCCGCTTTCCGGGTCTGGTGCCTATGCAATCCTGGCCTCTATTATTAATGACCCGTCCATAGGGCCGGACACTTATACAGGGCTTCTGGTTTCTACATTGCAGGGATCAACAGAAACCACATTTTATGTGATGGCTGTGTATTTTGGATCAGTTCAGATAAGAAGGATTCGACACGCCCTTGTGACAGCCCTAACGGCAGATGTGGCCGGCGTGTTGTTTGCAATCCTGGCTTGTTCACTATTTTTAAATTAAGCTTTTACCCTCGGGTATCAGCATGAGCATTTGAATTTTTGTGAAACGGGTAAAAATAAGCGCTTTGGAAGAATTGAATTTGCCATAAGGTTCTCAATCATCAGGTGGTGGATTTAGGTTTATTCTTGACTTTGTTAACCTGCATGTTGGCATATAGCCAATATGAAAAAAATATTCTTTTATAACTCAGAATATTAATAATATCAGTTAAAAAACTTCCCACATAAACAGGTACATGAAATCTCATGAAAATACTAATTGTGGATGATGAAAAGCAGAATCTCAAATTGCTGCAAAAGCAACTTGAACGCTTTGACCACAAGGTGTTTTCAGCCGGTAACGGGGCCCAAGCCCTTGACATGTTGCAGACGTCGCAAGGCCCAGGTTTTGAGATGATCATTTCCGATATTTTAATGCCCATCATGGATGGATATCAGCTCTGCCGGGCAGTAAGAGGTAATGAAAAAATTAAGGACGTCTTTTTTGTTTTATACAGCGGTACCTATATCGATACCAAGGATAAGATATTGGCGGACAAAATAGGAGCAGATGCCTTTATTCAGAAACCGGCCGGTATTGATGAGTTAATGGGCGTCATTAACAAAATAAAACAGGATCAAAAAGCAAAGCGTACACCAATGGAGCCGGATCCCCAAGCTGAGATTCTTAAACTTTACAGCGAACGTCTGGTGCAAAAACTTGAAAAAAAAATGCTGGAGCTGCAGGACGAAGTTGCCAAGCGGCAGGATGTAGAGCAAAAGCTTTTGCGCAGTAAGGAAAGCTTTCGCAATATCGTTGAAAAGGTGGTGGATGGAATTGTTGTCTTGGATCACAAAGGGTACATTAAGTTGATAAATCCAGCCGCTAGATTGCTTTTTGATCGGAAAGCAGAATTTGCTGAGGATGAGCTGTTCGGATTTCCTGTATGCAAAGGGGAGTCAACGGAGCTAGATGTCATTCGAAGCGATGGGAATAAGGTGATTGTGGAAATGCGCATCGCCCAAACCCAATGGGAAGGCAAAGGTGCCTATCTTGCCTCATTGCGTGATATTACCAAACGTCACGAACAGACCACTGAACTGATGATGGCCAATATAAAGCTTAAGGCTGAGATCGAAGAACGCAAAAAGGTCCAGGCATCTTTATCAGAGGCCTATCTTAAACTTAAAGATACCCAGTTCCAGTTGATTCAAGCCGCGAAAATGGAGCTGGTCGGACGTCTGGCCAGTGGTGTGGCCCATGAGGTGAAAAACCCGCTGGCCATTATCATGCAGGGGATCGACTACCTTGCACAGGCCGTTTCAACGGATGACGAAAACGTCACTCAGACATTAAATTTTATGGTAAATGCAGTGGACCGCGCCGATACGATTGTCAAGGATTTACTTGACTTCTCCAGCGCCAAGCCATTGGAGCTTTCGCCTCAAAATTTAAACGCAATTGTGGAGGAATCGCTAATGCTGGTGAAACATGAATTTGAACGCCGTCACATCGAGATTGATACCGATTTAAACCATCCACTCCCTTGTGCGGCTTTAGACCGCAATAAACTCAAACAGGTGTTTATCAATCTTTTTATCAATGCTGCCGAGGCCATGCCCACGGGTGGCAAGCTGATAATTAAAACATATATCCAAAATTTGTCCAACCTGAAATCTGATTTGCCTGCAAAAATAAGCACTTATTCAAAACCCCGGGGCCCCGTTGCAATTATTGAAATCAAAGATACGGGTATGGGAATCGAAGCAAAAAATTTAGACAAAATATTTAATCCTTTCTTTACCACCCGGCTGCGGGAGGAAGGGACAGGCCTGGGTTTATCCATTGTTAAGCGTATCATCGATATGCATGACGGGAGGATCGAGATAAAAAACAGACCAAAGGGCGGCGCCAAAGTCATCGTGATGCTAAAGGTTTAAACAGTCTCTTAATAGTGGATAAGAAAAGAACAAAGCAGTTATGTCAATAATCAATCTTTAATTTTGACTCCGGAATATCCGGTTTAGCAGGGGAGAATGAAGATGGGAAAAAAAAAGATATTGATTGTGGATGATGAGAAGACTTTTTGCTGGATGGTGAAAATAAATCTTGAAAAAACGGGTGAATATGAAGTTAAAACGGAGAGCAAAAGCCGCATGGCGCTGTCTGCTGCCCGGGAGTTTAAACCGGATTTAATTATTTTGGATGTGGTCATGCCGGATATGTATGGGACTGAAATATGTAAAAAGATTTCCCAGGAAAAGGATCTTAAAGACATTCCCATTGTTTTTCTAACGGCAATTGTAACTGAAGCAGAAGCAGAATTTCAAGAAGGAATTATAGAGGGCCGTCCGACCCTTGCTAAACCCATCACCACTGAAAAACTTATCACGCATATTGAAAGAATGCTTGAATAGCGTCCATTTAATAATTTTAAAGCTTTAATTTGTTAAAGCAAATGCCGCTTGCAGGGGGTCACCACAACAGCCATGCCCTGTCGGAACAGGTGACTCAACTCCTAACCTAAAGGTCACGCGCAAAAATTGGTAACTTATTTTTGAGTGAACCCTTAGCAATTCTAAAAGTTGCTAAGACTTTTTTATAATTTTCTTTGTAATGGGATATCCCATTTTTTCATATATTTCCAAACTGCTGTTCTGCTTTTATTAATCCGTCTTCCAACTTCTGCTTTATTCCAACCGCAATCGTCAAGCAAATTAACCAAGGATTCCCTTGTCAAAGAATGGGGCTGATAATTACTTTTCATCTGATCAGTTTTGTCATATTGGTTAAAAGTGTTGACTGTTTTTTCCATTTGAGTCTCTCTGAGTTCCACTGGTAAATCTGCTAATTCAATTTGATTATAGTTGCAAAGAACAAAAGCATGTTCAATTGCATTTTCAAGTTCCCT
>JABGOU010000016.1 GCA_018645325.1 Desulfobacula sp. | reverse complement strand
ACTGATCAGTTTGCCAATGCAGTTATGCTAAAAAGTTTTGACACCTTTGGCGTGGAAATTATTGAGGTTACAGAGAACTCGATTGATATCCGCTTAACTGATAAAGGGGGGGGTATTCAGTAGCTGAATAGTTTTTCTTGACACATAAAAAAGCCTATGTTAGAAGAACAAGCGATTCAGGCGCGTAACTCAGTTGGTAGAGTGCTACCTCGACACGGTAGAAGTCAGCGGTTCAAGTCCGCTCGTGCCTACCATGAAAAACACAAGGATTTAACTTGAATAAGGTTAAATCCTTTTTTAGTTTTATATTCATAAACAAAACCTATAAGGTATGGATATTTTTCAGTGCTGAATTTATATTTCAGGGATGAGAACACTTGCCTCTTGCTATAGGAAGTGGGGCTGAAACAGCCGTTTTAATTTTTTTTAGTAAAACCTTCATCTATATGGTATGGTTGATCTGCACATAAGTATGGGATAATAAAAAACAAACCCTATAGTTGCAATGTCAGGGTAAAGGAGAAATAAAAGTGAAATATGGATGGGTGTTTTTGCTTTGCTTTTTATTATTCTCTGGATGCGGAGAAAATGAATCTGCCATTAAGGTGGACTTGACTGAAAGAGAGCAGGTAATACTTAAAGAAGAACATGGTGTTATCACCTATGCCTATCTCCCCCAATACTCCCATACCATATCCCACTTCCGCCACCATTCCCTTATCCAGTACTTAAGAAAAGAGACAGGACTGAATATCAAACAGATATTTCCAGATACATTTGATGAGCACATGAAAATGGTGGGTCAGGAAAAAATCGATATTTCATACTCCAATCCTTTTATTTATATAAAAATTGCCCACCGCTACGGGGCAAAAGCCTTTGCCAGGATCGTGGAAATGACGGGCAAAGATAAGTTCAGGGGCCAGATTATCTGCAGAGCTGATAATTCATCCATCAAGAATATATATGATTGCCGTAACAAAAGATGGATTGCCGTGGATTCAACATCAGCAGGGGGATATCTGTATCCCCTGGGCCATTTCATTGACCACGGAATCACAAAAAAAGATTTTAAAGAGATTGCCTTTGCACCGGGGCCTGGAGGAAAACAGGAAAAGGTTGTGCTTTCCGTTTATGCCGGTAAATATGATATTGGAACCATCAGGGAAGGCACCCTGGATGTTGTATCAGATAAAATCAATATTAATAAGATAAAGGTTGTTTCAATGAGTAATCCCTATCCTGGATGGGTCTATGCTGCCAGGAAAAACCTGGATAAAAAAATCGTGGAAAAATTAAACCAGGCTTTTAGAAAACTTGATTTTAACAATAAAGAGCATCGTGAAATACTAGAAGCTGCCAGTTTTATCAAAGTGATAAACTCTGTTGATAAAGATTTCGACCCTGTGCGACAATTGGCTGAAAGGGTGGGCATGAGTCTTGAGGAATAAGGAAATGACAAAATAAATGAAATTGGGTTTCCGTAGTAAAATATATTTGGGTTTTTTTTCCTTGCTCCTGATCCAGGGCCTTGTCATTTTCCTATGGGTCAGCCAGGTCATGAAAGACTCCATGCTGGAGGAGATAAAAAATCGAGGGGTTTCAATAGGAGTTAGCCTTTCCGCCCGCATGGTAGAGCCCATGCTGGCCATGGATTTTTTAAGAATGAAAGTGCTTGTGGATGAAACCGTTCAATTGGACAATGGTATATTTTATACCTTTGTCCTGGATGAAAAAGGCAATCCCCTTATACATACTTTTAAACATGGGTTTCCAGTGGAGCTTAAGACGGCAAACACGGTTCAAGACGGCCAAAAAGGATCAATGCAGCTTCTGGATACAGGGGATCAATTGATTTTTGATTATGCAGTACCTGTTATTATCAATGACAATCGCTTGGGAACCCTTAGGCTGGGCCTTTTTCAAACACAGGCTGAAAAAATGGTGAATAAGATTATGTTTACCACTATTGTAACCATAATTTTTGCCATACTCATGGCAGGCATAGTGGGAACCCTGCTGCTGAAACCCGTGACAAAAAGTATTAAAAAACTGCATGACTCGTCAGAACAGGCATTGAGAGGAGATCTTGATGTCAGAACTGCCCCGATGTTGAAAAAAAACTGCTGGGATATTATGCAATGCAGTCAAAAAGAATGTCCTGCATATGAAAACCAGTGCCACCGGTGCTGGTACATGGCCGGCACCCTTTGTACAAGCTGTGTTGAAGGAGAATACGCTAAAAGAATTGACTCCTGTCAGCAATGCCAGGTTTATAAACAATGTTCAGGGGACGAAATCCAGAGCCTTGCGGAAAGTTTTGATGCCATGACCCTGTCTTTAAAGGGAAATTTATCTGACCTGAAAACTGCCGAAAGCATTTTAAATGAACAGAAAGCACTTCTCCAGACAATCCTGGATGCCATACCGGATTTTATATCCCTGCAGGATAATGAAGGCTGTTACGTATCCGTAAACAGGGCTTTTTGTGAAATGCTGAATAAAAACAAGGAAGAAATTATTGGAAAGGCAAATGGTGATTTGTTTTCCAAAACCCTGGCAGAGATGTTTAATAAAGAGGATAAAAGCATTCTTGAAACAAGAATCCCCCTTGTTAAAGAAAATAGAGTGCCGGGTTTAAAAGGATTAAAATGGCTACATGTGGTAAAAATTCCTGTGCTGGAAACTAAAAACTATGTCAAGGGTCTAGTGTGCAGCGGCAGGGATATTACCAAGCTAAAGGCTGTCCAGGAACAGCTCACCCAGTCCCAGAAAATGGAATCTGTGGGCCGTCTTGCTGCCGGAGTTGCCCATGAGATCAATACGCCCCTTGGTATTATCCTTGGATATGCTCAGCTTTTGCTTGAAGATGTTGAAAAGGACGGGCAGATGTATGAAGATGTGGCAACAATTGCCAAGCAGACAAAACTTTGCTCCAAAATTGTTGTAGATCTTTTAAATTTTTCTCGTTCCAGTCAAAAGAACATAACAAAATTCAATATTAATGAAGCTATCAAAGAAGTACTTTCCATGGTTGAACATACATTCAGTCTTAATCATGTTATAGTTAAACATGAGTACGATAAAAATCCTTTATTGATGCAAGGTGATAAAGAAAAATTAAAACAGGTCTTTATCAATCTTTTGAACAATGCATTTGATGCCATTAAAGAAAATGGCAGCATCTTTATTAACTCTGGATTTGGAAAAACTCAAAGTGAGATCAAAATATCCATATCAGATACGGGTTGTGGAATTTCCAAAGATAATATAAAAAAGATATTTGAACCCTTTTATACCACCAAAGGTCCGGACCAGGGAACAGGGCTTGGGTTGTCCGTGACATTTGGTATTATAAAAGAGCATAACGGAACCATTAACGTTTATTCGCCTCCGTTATCAGGAAAAAAAGAAGGCAATGGAACACAATTTATTGTTGTGCTGCCCACAGGATTAAACATGAAAAAGGGAGAACTAAATGGCTAACATTCTCGCACTGGATGATGTACTGGATGCAGCAAACCTGGTTAAACGGATTCTTGAGAGAAAAGGGCATAGGGTTATTCCTTTTACGGAAGAAGAAGATGCTATTTCATTTGTGGAATCCAATGAGGTTGACCTGGCAATCCTGGATATCAAATTAAAAAAAATGAGCGGTGTTGAAGTCCTGGAAGAAATGAAAAAAAGATTGCCATCCCTTAAGGTTATCATGCTCACAGGTTATCCTACCATAGAAACTGCCAGGGAGTGTTTAAAGCTTGGTGCCGGGGAGTATTGTGTAAAGCCCATTGATAAGGACGAGCTGGAAGACAAGGTGGCCCAGATTCTTAAAAACTCATAAGGGTTTTAATTTCCAATAACAGCATGCCCCCAACCCTGGTTAGTACAGCATTGGCTGGCTTTCAGTAATTTTTTCTTGCATACTGTATATGATTACAGTATATGATTTTTATGGGAACCCTAACATCAATTCAAAAAAGCATTTTTGTCTATATAACAAAGCACTTGGACAAAGAAGGTATCCCACCGACTTTAGACGAAATCGCAATAAATTTTCAATATAAAAGTATTAATACCGTTCGAGGTCATCTCCGATTAATCGCAAAAAAGGGATATATAAAAGTACATCCAGGTAAATCACGTGGTATTCAGGTTCTTAAAGCATTAATGGATACTATACCGGAACACCTCTCCTGTAATGACCAAATTCCGATTATTGGAAAGATTGCAGCCGGAGCTCCCATCTTTGCTTGTCAGGAAGCAGAAGATCATTTGAAGGTGCCAACCGATTTCCTGGGCTCGGGCGAATATTTTGCTTTGCATGTTGCGGGCGACAGCATGAAAAACATCGGTATTAATACAGGTGATATAGCTATTATCAGACATCAGAACATCGTTGAAAATGGAGAGGTTGCGGCTGTGATTCTTGAAGATGAAGCAACTCTGAAAAGATTCTTTAAATATACTGACCGAGTTGAATTACAAAGTGAGAACCCGGACTTCCCCAATATTATAATACCAAAGTCCGATAGCTGCCATATCAGAATTGCTGGTAAATTGGCTGGTTTATTAATAAGAAAGATTAATGTATGAGTAGATTAATGTCAGCTAAAATTTTCGGACTGAAATCCATACCTGAAAAAGAATATTTCAGTTCCATAGAAGATGTAGATAAATATGCCCTTGACGGGCAAGCCCACTATATGCAGAGAGCTTTTCAGGCAATGGCACTTGACGGCATCTTTTGCATAGAAGAAAAGCCAACGGTATAATTAAAAAATTTCACTTCTTCTCTTAGCCGCTCCCAAATTAACCACTGGCATAAAAAATTCTGGAATTAGTCCATAGCGACAGTTCTTATCCTCCAAGACCCTCAAATGATCTATATATTTTCAGGTATGGTCAAACCGGAGGATGATATTAAAAAGCCCATTGAAGAACATGAAGCGTTTATCAAAAAGCTGAACAGGGTTGCAGATACACTTGAAAATTATAAGTTATTTGAGCGAATTACAACAGGAGAGTATTATCGGTCTCGCCCAAAAAAATTTAACCCCAAAGAGACGGTGGATCACTATTTAATTGATCAATTAAAGGGTTTAAGTGATCAATTGGCCCATGAAAATACCGTTGAGTATAGAAGAAAAATCAATTCATTTGTTGGGCGCCTTATTTTTACCTGTTACCTGATAGACCGCGAAATAATCTCGCTGAATGATTACCCTATTCTTTCAGAACAAAAAATAAGGTCTTTGTTGGATTTATTTGAACAAAAGTCCATTTCAAAAATTCGGCAATGCCTTACTATTCTCTTCACCACATTAAAAAAAGATTTTAACGGAAGTATGTTTTAAGAAGATTTTGAGTCGGAACTCTCAATGCTGACCAAAAGAAATCTTATTTCTTTGCGGCAATTCCTTCAAGGTCAGGAAATCGGTTCAAGTCAACTGAGTTTTTGGGCCTATGATTTTTCTGTCATACCGGTTGAAACCATCAGTGCAATATATGAATCCCTGCTTGAGATTGAAAATCCGGATGATAAAAAATCCAAAGGTGCATTCTATACCCCTCGCTATTTAGCCGAGATGGTTATTGATGAGGCAGTTTCCAATTTGTCAACATTGCTGGATAAAACTTTTTTAGATCCTCCCTGGACTGGGCGAACCTCTATGCCTGATAAAATTCTTCTACAGTGGGTGGAGGATGAAAAACATAACTCGTTGCTTTGTGACCCAAATTTTCCTGGGAAAAAACATATCGAAAAAGCGTTTTTTCCCTTCAAATCAGGTCGCCCATACCTTCATGTGGAAAGCATTGCTTCATCTTGGGAAATCCGGCAATTGTTGTATGCTTTTGCCATCAGGAGTACTGCTTAATAAAACAGACAATTTTCAAAAAGAATGGTTTAAAAGATGTGATTGATGTGACAGTGACAAAACAAGCTTCTGTTCTGTGGAAAAGTCGTTATTCAGGATCGCCTCGTGATTGGCGGTTGATTAATTATTTTCAAAATCGCTGCTGAATGAAAAGGATCATCCGTGTTATGAAACCATCCACATAAATATTGAAAATGATTTTACAATATACCATGTGATTTTACCCTATGATGTGAAGGCATGAATAATTTCAAATATGAGGAATTATATACAAGATATAAGGATCTGCTTGAAGAAAATAAAAAAATAATATTGAAAAACAAACCATGATTCAAATGTCAGTATTCTTCCTTTATTTCACTCAGTTGGATCTTCGGACGCTTTTTGGATATCCACGATCTTTACATCACCCACATATTCCTTGGCCTCGTATTTGGTAATCCGGGTCATCTTTCGCGTGAGCTCTGAAATGGAATTGAGATTTCGGATAATCGTCTCAAGGTCATTTTGCATCTGGGATTCGGTAAGGTCATCAAGAAGCAGCTGGGCCGTTCCAAGTGCTGAAAATACTGGGGTGTTTAGTTCATGGGCTGCGGCTCCAGCCATTTCCAGGACACCTTGAAGCCTTTCTTTTGTCCTGTGTTCTTCCCGAAGCTGAATATGGGCAGTAACATCCCTGATCGTTAAGATAATAAAATCTGTTCCCTCTTTTTTACCAAAGGCAGAAACGGGTGTGGCCCTTTCTTCCAGGTATTTTTCTCCAGGGCCTTTCTTTATCTTTCTTATACAGGCAGATGTTTTTTCCCCTTGTTTAATATGTTTTAAAGGACAATCATCAAGATTACAGATGCTGACCATCTGATGACAAGATTTGCCGATTATATCATCTTCTTTTAAGTCATGGTTCTCAAGGAAAGCGTGGTTTACCATGGTGATGTGATGATCAATGTCTATCACGAGCAATTGGGCATTAAGGCTGTCAATCACCATCTGAAGAAAATCTTCATGCTGTTCAAGCTCTGTTATGAGTTTTGTTATTTTGCCGTAATTTTTGGCATTCTGGATGGCAATTCCACCCTGCTCAGCCACTGCTGTGGCAAAATTGATTTCAGCATCTGAAAAATCCCGCTTTTCAGAAGTAAGAAGCCTGAGTACGCCTATGATCCTTTTCTTCACAACAATAGCCACGGCCAAAATACTGGCAACCCCTTCTTTTTTTGCATTTTCCTGAAAACTTATCCTTGGATCAATGGTTGCATCATGAATAATAACAGGCGCCCCCGTCATTGCCTGGTGGGTGGATAGCTCATCATCGATGCAGCCACGGCCAAGGTACTCTTTGCTCAAGCCAGAGGAGGCCACAAGCTCCAGATGTCCTTTCCCCGGATCAATAAGTCTTATGGTGCACCCTTTCAGGGTCATTACTTCAGGAATTTTAGCAACAATAAAATCAAGCACCTCCTGCAGTTGAAAAGTTGAATTAAGGGCCTTGCCGATTTCTTCCAGACTCTTGAGATATTGTATCTGGCGGTTCTGCTCCTCATAAGCTCCGGCATTTTCAATGGCAATACCGCATTGTTCAGCCAGGGCTGCAACAAACTCAATTTCATGGTTTTTAAAATGGCGCGGACTTTTTGTGAGCAGCCTTAAGACTCCGCTGATTTCCCCCTTCATGATAATAGGGGCCACCAGAATACTTTTGATCCCTTCTTTGCGAATGGCTTCAGGATGCTGGATATGAGGATAGGAAAGAGCATCATGGATGGCCACGGGAGTTCCGGCCAGGGCTTTTGTGACACTCTTTTCAGCGTCTATGGGACCTCGATTGAGATATTCTTTGCTAAGGCCGCAGGAAGCCACAAGAAGAAGCCTCTCCCCTGACGGATCAAGCAGCCTTATGGTTGCGGCATCAACTCCCAGAACCTCTGGTACTTTTTGCACAATCACATCCAATACTTTTTCTACGTCAAGGGTGGATGTTATCATTTTGGTGACCTTCTGAAAAAGGTGAAGAAAGTCTATTGTTTTATCCGGCATTTTTTTATCGTGTTTGGTGTGCAAACCTGTTTAACCCTTTATTGTCTTTTTTTCAATGGCAGACATATAATGAAAATATTTTTGAACAAATTTTCCTGAAATCGTATCAGCCACGGAAAAAGTAAAATCAATATCCGGCAAAAATTTTCCTGAAAAGGCCAGGAATAATGTTTGGGAAAGTTCAAAAAGCATGTCCCGGATTTCATGTTTATCTGCTGAAAATTCAATTGCTCCATAAATCCTGCATCTTGCCGGTCTTATATCATATACTTCACACCCCTGTCCCCCATTGAACGGGCATAGCAGATTTTCTTTTTTATAGGTTTTAACTGCTCTTTTTATAAGAACTTCTCTTTGGGCTGATGTAAAGTGCCGGTTTATTTTAGAATGAAGATAAATAACTTCTATGAGTTGCAGATCAAAGCTTTCTCTGCAACAATTGTGCTCTGCTTTGCCGCATTGTATATCAGTCTCTTTTGATTGCTTTTGAATTTCTTTATCAATGTTTTTAATCAAAACTTCATAATCAGAAAAAAAAAGGCTCAGGTCCACCCTGTTTTTAATTTCCAGGGAGGGTTCCCGGATTTTCAGGACGCCTGATTTTTTCCCATACTTTTTTAATAGCTTCCACTGCCCATAATTGGAGGGATTTGCATTGGAAAACTTTAATTGTTTTGAAGCTGATTTAAGGGTAAGGCCTTTTCGAATCATATAGGAAGTCACAAAGGTTCCCGTCCTTCCTATACCATGGCGGCAGTGGACCAGTACTTTTTTCCCAAGATAAATGGCTTCATCAAGCCAGGACAGGGCTTTTTCCATTTCTTCTATTTCAGGGATATCCTCATCCCATATGGGAAGATAATATACCTCAAATCCTGAAGAGGCTTCAAGCTCATGAAGGTCGCTGAATTCAGCACAAAGGTTCACAATGGCATCAATACCCAGAGCTTTTATGGATTCAAGCTCAGCATAGGACATGGGGGCATATCCCACAGCAAGACTCTCCGTGATCCATTTTATTGGGTATTGGGACATATTAAGCTCCTTTAAATGGCCCTGGGTTTTTATTTTCAACAGCCGACCTGAAATCATACTTGCCGTTCATAAAATCATCAACTAAAAAATTTATATCCAAATTTTCTTTAAGATACATATCCATGAGCTTTGTAGCACCCAAAAGTCGCCCAATGATATCCAGTATTTCTTTCATATTTTTTAACGACCCATGTTTGAACTCTGCATCAACAAGATCTGATTTGATGTCAACCATAAATCCCAGCCGGGTTAAGATTTCTTTAATAAAATTGGCCCGCAGGGATCGTCCGGCAGGGCTTCCACCACCACCGGAAAACCTGAAAAGAATATAATTATCTTTTTTTGAATTAGAGCAGATGGTATCCAGGATGACAAAATGATATCCAAATCTGAAATTTACATTTAAATACTCTTTTGACATAACTGCATAGCTGCCAAACTGCGGAGAATCAGCACTGATAATGCCCCCGGCCATGACGATCCTGTCATATTCCTCCCAGTCAAAATGGCTTGTTTCAGCCCAGCATATTTTTGGGTTTAAAAGTCCTTTTAATACTGCGTTCATGGGAATACTGGCAATATTTTCAGGTTTTAAAAAATTTTCATTGTTCTGGTCATAATTTTTTGAGTCTTCTTTAATTGTCTGGCCCACATCAAGGACATAAAAAAGCATTGGGATATTGGAGACAAGTTTTTTTGCCCCTTTTTTCCTGCTGCCTTTCCTGTTTCCGATTAAAAACATTTCTTTCATGGATGTTTCATGGGTAAACCGGATAATATCATGCAGAGACCTGCATGCTTCCGGCACAAAAGATTCCGAAGCAGGATTTGTAAGCTTTAATTTGGAACAAAAATTAATCACATACCGCAATTTGATCATAAAAGAGCTGTCTGTAAAAAAATCCTCTTTTGGTGTGATATTTTCCAACAAGGGTTTTACCATTCCCTCGTATACAATGCCCTTGTCAGCATCCACCGTCACAGGTACTTTCTGGGCAAGATCATCAAACCCATGGCTGATATTTGCAATGGCCGGAACCCCATATTCCCTGGCAATGGATGCAAAATGACTGGCACGGCTTCCCGTGCCTATAATAATGGCAGCCATTTTGTCTATTGCCATAACAAATTGAGGCAGAGCATGTTTTACCACCAGCACTGATCCATCCGGGATATGATTTATTTGTGATAATTGTTCAAGCCGGAAAACTGGGCCTGCTCCTGCTCCTAGGCTGACAGATTCTCCTCCTGAACAAATTATTTTATTAATAATTTTATCAGGTCTTTTATTTTTAGGGGTTTGAACCTTTTCTGCATTATTCCTGATTTTATTCCCGGTTTTAGCCCTGGGGATGTTCAATGGCCTGGACTGGAGTATAAAAAGCTTGCCTGTTTTATCCTGGCACCATTCAATATCCTGTGGCTGCTCAAAGTGCTCTTCAAGAGAAAATCCCATTTTAGCAAGGGTTAAAGCCGATGGTTTGTCAAGGGAAAGAACATCCTTTGTGGCGTGATCTGTATCAATGGTCCGGGTTTGAATCCGTTCTTCCAAAACCATCTGTTTTAGCTTTTTGCTGATTTTTGTGCTGAAAATGGTATCTGGATCTTTTTTTGAAACCCTTATAACATCCGGGGATACTTCCCCTTCCACCAGCAGCCCTCCCTGGCCCCATACTGAATGGATCAATAAATTATCTGAAGTAGTATCTTCAATATCCCGGGTATACATCACACCCGAGGCTTTTGAATCAACCATTTCAAGCACCAGGACGGCCATGGGAGTATCATGGTCAATTATGCCATGACTGATTCTGTAAAACAGTGCCTGGGCAGAATATTTGCTGGCAATGACCTGTTTATATCCCTTAAGAATATTTTTTTTATTTACATTTAATATGGTTTGATACTGACCGGCAAAGGATGCTTTTCCATCCTCTTTAACAGCGCTGCTTCTTAGGGCAACCCTGAAATTGATTTCATGGCTCTGTGCAAGAGAATGTATGGCATTGGTAAGAGCGTCTTCAATATCTTCCGGTATAATGGCATTTAATATGAGATGTTCAATTTTACGGGATGTTAGTTCCAGGGATGAAGGGTCACTGATATCAAGCCTGGCCAGTTTTTCATTAATGGGGTCCCGTAAATCATTGGCCTCCAAGAAAAAATTAAAGGCATTGGTGGTAATTACAAACCCATCCGGGGCCGGCAGGTCAAGACCTTTATTTAGGCAGGATAAGGAGAATGCTTTTTTACCGGCAATTGCTTCATTAAATGACGAGATTTTATCAAAGGCAATGGTAAATGGCGGTGAAAATTCAAATTCCGGCGGGGCAAGCATAAACCGGATATAAAAATCAAATTTCTTAAAATAGGATTTCAGGCTCCAATAACTACCCGGGCTCATTTTTAAAAGCTCTTCAACCATTTGTAGAACCGAATGTGCAAATTGTTCATAGGTTTTTACAACAGTTTGAAAATCTGATTTTTTTTGGGTGTAATAGATATCCTCCAGGGTTGCCATCAATTCATGGGCCTTTTTGTCATATTCCAGCAAGGCCTTAAATGATTCGTATTTTTCCCTTAAAATAGTTCCAGGTGAAAACACCTGGTAGCTCCAGTATCTGAACAAATTCTTAATCAGCATGATCTATAATCTATTTTGAAGTTTATTGTTTGAATGCTTCATTCTTAACGACTTTATAAAGATAGCATTGAAAATAAAAGAATACAAACCCGATATTTGATAAAAGCTAAAAAAATAATTTGGAAAAGTTTTGTTTCTATCCATCCATGCAATAAAAAAAATGCGGTGCAAAGTTTTTATTGCGCAAGATTTTTATTGCTTTTTTCCTTTAAAATTAATAAATTTAATATTAATGTTTGATTTTCAGGTACTTGGAAAGAATAAGATAAAAACAAAGATTATAACCAGAATAAAAAAAATACTTTAATTTTATTTTTTTAATTATTTAAAATCGACAATATTAGTATAGATATCAAATAGTTGATTAATTAATGGAATTATTTTTTTTAGCTGGTCATTCCAAATGGCACACTTATGGCTTTATATATTTGGAATATTGCAGAATAAAGCTTGCTTTGTTCATCCATACGGATTTTTTCCCATTCTGGATATAATTATTACATCCAGAATGGCATAAGTTATTGTGAGGAGTAAAAATGGCAGAAAAAACCTGTCCCGTTCGACAAACTATTATTTATCTTTCTGAACAGATTAGTTCAGGATGCTTAACAGATCCCAGAGGAAGGAGAATCTCTGAGCAGATTTTGCATTTGACGGAAGAGATTGCCGAGGGTGCAGCAGGTGATGACCATCTTCTCGCCATCAATTCTCTGGTTGAAGAATATTTTCATGCTAAAAGCCCTTTGCAGAACCAGGACACGGGCAAAACCCTGAAAGGGATTCTGGATGAGCACAGGGAAATTTTTCAAAGCCATATTCAATCAAAGAACTGTCCTTCCCATGATTGTGTGAAACTTGTCCCATCACCCTGCCAGATGGCGTGTCCTGCCGGAATTGATGTTCCGACCTACCTTAGCTTTATCGCAGAAGGCAAGGATGCCCAGGCTATTGAAGTGATCCGCCGGGATAATCCATTGCCCTGGGTCTGCGGGCTTGTCTGCACACGACCATGTGAAATGATGTGTGTTCGGGCCAGGATTGACACCCCTGTTTCCATCAAATTCTTAAAAGCTTTTGCTGCAGAAAGGGCAATGTCTGACAGGGCATATATAAATCCTGTGAAAAAAGATTTTAACGGGAAAAAAATCTGTGTTGTCGGGGCCGGCCCTGGCGGACTTTCTGCTGCCTATTACCTTGCTCTGATGGGATACGGGGTAAAAATTATTGAAGCACTGCCCGTTGCCGGAGGCATGCTAATGGTTGGAATTCCCAGATATCGACTGCCAAGGGAAGTTATTGACAGGGAAGTTGCCACGATTGAAGAGCTGGGGGTTGAATTTTCCTACAATACCCGATTTGGCAAAGATGTCACATTTGAAGATTTGAAAAAACAAGGAGTAGATGCTTTTTTTATTGCCATTGGTGCCCATAAATCCTGGGATCTTGGAATAAAAGGGGAAAAAGAGTTTCCAAGGGTTTTTGATGCAGTTAAATTCTTAAAGGACGTGGCTTTAGGAGACCGCCATGTTCCAGGAAAACATGTGGTGGTGATCGGTGGCGGAAATGTTGCCATAGATGCGGCAAGAACCAGCCTGAGATTAGGGGCGCAGACGGTTTCAATTGCTTACAGGCGATCCAGGACTCAGATGCCTGCGGATATTGAGGAAGTTGAGCAGGCAGAAGAAGAAGGCATTGAGTTTTCTTTTTTAACGATTCCAAAAGAAGTTGTTGGTGAAAACAATGTTATAACAGGGCTCGATTGTATTAAAGCCGAATTGATCAAGAAAAAGGGTTCTGACAGACTGGCACCGGTTCCAATTCTTGGCAAGGACTTTACCATAAAAGCGGACGCTGTCATTCCTGCCATTGGTCAATATGTGGATGATGATGGAATGGAAGCCTTTGACACCATGAACTGGACCCGGAGGGGAACCATAGAAGTGAATCATGCAAGTATGGAAACCACCATGCCAGGGGTATTTGCAGCAGGTGATGCTGTATCCGGCCCTGCAACGGTGATTGAGGCAATAGGTGGTGGAAAAAGAGCGGCAGAGGCAATAGACCGATACCTGAACAATATCCCCCAGCCCAGGATGCCTAAAATACCCATCCGATATAATATGGAAGCGCCAATGGAAATGTCGGCCAGCCGGAAAATGACCTTGAAACGTCCTGAAATGCCCATGCTTAATGTGGACAGGCGGCGAACCATGTTTCAGCAGGCAGAACTGGGGTATGATGAAAAAAGTGTCCGTCGGGAAGCAGCCAGGTGTCTTCGATGCGATATCTGTAGAAGATGCGCCAAATGTGTGGAAATCTGCCGGGATAAAATGGGGATTGATGCCCTTCAGTTTGGATATATGGATTTTGACAATCCTTCAGAAACCGATTTCAGAGCAACATCTGAAAAATGCATTACCTGCGGGGCTTGTGCAGCCAATTGTGAAAACAAGGCCATTGTTATCGAAGAAGCAGATGATATAAGGACGTTGAAACTTTGCGGCACTATTTTAAATAAACAGGAAATTCAATATTGTGAAGAGTGCAGTGCTATGCTTCCATCCATAGAGTATATGCAATTTCTTTCCCAGAAAACATCAGATGTAACAAAAGTAATTGAAAACAGGCTATTGTGCAATAATTGCCAGCGTAAATTAAGTGCAAAAATTAATATTGAAACACGACCAGTCAACCAAAGTTAAACAAAAGGAAATCATCATGCAATTCCAGAGAGGAAATAAAATAGAGGTGTATAGAAAATCAGAGGATGAAGCATGGGAGCCCTATATGGATGATTTTGTCGGGCTTCATGGTTTTGTAACTGATCCGGATACCACAATAAATGACCCAGATGCATTAATTGAGGTCAGTCTTGAGGCCAAGGGCACACACCGACTGCCCCAGGATTGCTTAAGACTTATTGGCTGATCCACAGGATTAGTAAACACAGGTCCTGATAAATTTTGTATAATACTAAAAAAGATTATGGCAAAAAGGGTCCTGACTTAAAAGGAAATAAAAATGACCATTGCAGCCTTAAAATCAATTTTCATTGGTGTCGGAGGATCATTGATCCTGGCTGTTTTTTGTTCAACATTTATTACCCTGGATAAAATTATTTTTATCATGCCCATATTTATTGCCTTTAGCGGTGCAATGACAGGTTACAGATTGGTTGAAGCATTAAAAACCAAGATTATGAATATTCCTGTTTTTTCTTTTGTGCTGGGAGTCGGAGGAGGTGCGCTTACCTTTATTGCTTTAAATTTTGCAGGATCATATATGAGCAATGGGGTTTTACTCAATATTTACGATTTATTTATTTATATGGCAGTATCAGGAATTACAAGTTATCTGGGGGCAAAACTTGCTGTCAGATATTTTAATTTATAATTGATGTGTATTTTTTTTAAAAAAAGGAGAATCAAATGAAGAAAATTTTTACGTATCTTATTATGATTTCGCTGGTTTTGTTGTTTGCAGCGTCAGGATCTTTTGCTAACTCTATTTCAGCATCTTCCTATAAAGCGGGAGATGTGGTTGAGATCAAAGGAAAGATCGAACCGGGCCAGGATTTATATCTTGCCGTTGCTCAAACTGAAATGTTTGCACCAAAAGACACTAAGGGTGCGTTTGAGATCAAAAGACTTAAAAAAGATGGTAAAAAGAGAGGTTTTGCCAACGACACAAAAATTCCGCCCCTTTATTACATGATTACCAACGTACCTGAAAAATTCGGTAAAGTAGACAAGAAAAGATTTGGCGGTCCTTCAGTTCTTCTTAAAAAAGGACAAGGGATTTACAGCACCACCATGTTTTATCTGAAAAATAAATTCAATGATGTGGATTCTGTGGCTCGCACAATGATGGGCCCCATCAAATCCGAGGAACAATGGAATTTCTTAAGGTATGCTAATGAGAGTGGATATGGTATCAATACGATTGTTAAAGAAAGTAACAGAACAGGAAAAGTTGTTATTTTTTCAAAAACAGTCATTGGTGACCAGTCAAGCGGTAATTACTGGGACAAAGGCACATCTGTAAAACTCGATAAAGCAACGGGTGAATTTACAGCCTCCTTTAAATCCTTCAGACATACCCCGCCCAACACAAAATTCGATGTGTATGTGAACAATGCAAAAATCGGCGATTATACTGTGGAGAAAAATGGATTCTGGATGTCCAAGGCCTACAGATATATGAATCCTTTATGGGTTGTTATCGGTGCCATTCTCGTGGGAACTTATTTCTCCATGATCGGTGCTGCCGGTGGTATGCTGATGGCAGCCTTCCAGGTATTGGTAGTTAACACCATGGGGCCTGTGGGTATCAATGCAGCCAATGTATTAAAACCATCCAATATTGCTCTCACCCTGTTTTCTCCCCTTGGCGCTTTCTGGCGGTATGCAATGGTTGAAAAACGCGTTGCATGGCCCGTGGGACTCTCCTTTGGGGCCGGTATTTTTATCGGCTCCATCTGGCTGGGTAAATACGTGTCTGCCATTCTGCCCATGAAAGCCTATAAAGAATGGCTGGCTATCCTGGTTGTTATCATGGGAATCAAGACCTTGATGGAAATGACCCCTAAGGCCATGAATAAAAGAAAAAGCATCAAGGCCATGACCCAGAAATTTAATAAAGAGGTTGCTGCAGCAAAAGCTGAAGGCCGTTCTGCACAAATGGGCAGTATTGAGCCGGTAAAAACAGGTTTGACGGATTACAGATTTAAATTCTGGGGTGAAGAATTCACAATCAACCCTTTGCTTTTTGCATTCCTGGGTATTTTTATTGGTATCGTATCCAGATCCTTTGGTATTGGCGGCGGATTCTTACTTGTTCCTGCCATGACAACTCTGGCCGGGCTTCCCATGTATGTGGCCGTTCCCATATCTTTGATCGGAACCTGCTTTTCCAGTATCGGCTCATTTATCGGATATTTGATGGCAGGATACCTGCCTGACATGACCCTGGCCATTTCCATCATTATCGGTGGGTTTGCCGGTGGTATGCTTGGTAGCCGTGCCCAGAAAATGTTTTCTGAAATGACCTTAAAGGTTGTTCTTGCAGTTACATTGTTCTTCTTGTTTTTCAGATTTTTCAAGATTGAAATCTGGATATAAATATTAACTGACAAAATTAAGTCGTAAACATATTAAAAAATGGGTAGGGTAATTTGCCCTGCCCATTCCGGCTGGTAAGCAAAAAAATATTAAGCTCAATATAATCCAGGATAGGTCTTTTGTTCTGTGGTTTGGGAGGAATGGAATGGAAAAAGAAGTATTTAGTTTATGTCATATGTGCTCGGTAAGGTGTCCCATCAGGGTGCTTGCCGAGGATGGCCAGGTAAAGTGGATTGAAGGCAATCCCCATGTTCCTGGAATGGAAGGCAGTCTTTGCCCTAGAGGTGCTGCAGGAATTAATATGCTGTATGATGATGAACGGGTTCAGGCGCCAATGATACGCGTAGGGGAACGCGGTTCCGGCCAGTGGCGCAAGGCAAGCTGGGATGAGGCACTTGACCTGATCGGTGACAAACTCAAAACAATTATTGATGAACATGGAGGCCACAGTGTAGTTTTGGGTGAACGAGCCCAGCTGGCCACCCATGTTTCCAAGACCTTTCTAAAGGCCATTAAATCTCCTAATTATTTCAGCCATGATGCACTTTGTAAAGGGTCTGTAAATACGGCCTGCCGTTCACTCTTCGGATATACTGACGGCCAGATGGGTATGGATTATAAAAATACAAAAAACATTGTACTTTATGGCCGCAATATATTTGAGTCCATCAGTGTAAAAGAGGTGAATAACCTCATGGCTGCTCTGGAAAACGGAGCAAAGATGACCTATATTGATCCCAGGGTCAGCATAACTGCCACCAAGGCTCATCGTTACTGGATGATAAGGCCCGGAACGGATCTGGCGCTGAATTATGCCTTGATTCATGTTATATTGAAGGAGCGGCTCTATGATGCCGCCTATGTGAATAAGTGGGTGGAAGGATTCAAGGAACTTCAGGAATTTGTCAATGCTTATAACCCGGAATGGGCAGAAAAAGAAACTGGTATCCCGGCCAATGAAATCGTTGATTTCGCTAGAGAAATCAGCAAGGACAAGCCAAATGTAATTTTTCATTTCGGCTACAGGGGAGCCCACCATGTCAATGAGATTTACCTGCGCCGTTCTATTTTGATTCTAAACGCCCTTATGGGGTCCATAGAATCAAAGGGCGGTTTGTTCTTTAAAAAAGGTCCTGGTGATGAAGGTGGAAAAGCTGCAAGAAAACTTGTTTCCCAGGATTTCCCAAAAACAGAAGCTATCCGGTGTGATAAGGCAGGGACGCCTGATTTTCCATTGCCTGATCCAGCCCATGGCTGTCCCCAGATTCTGCCCTATGCCATTTTGAATGAAGACCCGTATCCGATTAAAGCCTATATTGCATTTCGGTTTGATCCTTTAATGTCCATTGCTGATGCCAATCAGACTAAAAAAGCCCTGGATAAACTGGACCTGGTTGTCAGTATTGATATCAATTACTCCAATATTGCCTGGTATTCCGATGTGATCCTGCCAGAGTCAAGTTTTCTTGAGCGAACGGACTGTATCCAGCAGATGAATGGTCTAAAACCCCAGATGTTTTTGAGGGAAAAGGTTGTGGATCCCCGTTATGATACAAAAGACGGGGTAATGATATTGAAAGAGATTGCAAACCGGCTGGGTACTGGCGAGTTTTTTCCATATGACAGTGTGGACGAACTGGTTGACTGGCAATTAAAAGGAACCGGATTTACCCGGGATGATTTCAAGAAAAAAGGCTTTGTCGCCTATGGCAAGAGCCCTATTTTTTGGGATCGCGAGAATGGACTGAAATTTAAGACCCCTTCAGGCAAGATTGAAATGAAGTCATCCTTGCTTGAAGATGCCGGTTTCTCATCGTTTCCATCATACGAACCTGTCCCAGCACCAGAAGATAATCGATTCAGACTGGTGGTGGGACGAGTTGCCCAGCATACCCATGTTTCTACCCAAAACAACCCGTATTTGAATCATATCTGTCCGGAAAATGAATTATGGATTAATGATAAAAAAGCAGCTGAACTTGGTGTCAGTAACGGTGACAAAGTTAAAGTGGCATCCAGTGTGGGCAATGGTATCATTAAAGCCAAGGTCACGGAGTTGATCCACCCTGAAACTGTTTTTATGCTCCATGGATTTGGCCATGAAGCAAAATACGGCACCCGTGCTCTTGACAAAGGAGTGTCTGATGCAGAGTTACAGGAAAACATCTATGATAAGATTGGCGGCAGTCCGGCATACCACGATACGTTTGTGAGTGTCGAACCGGCTTAATTCGTACGACAAATATGATTTGAGAGGAAAACCATGAGTAAATATTTTATGTTGCAGGATCAGCAAAAATGTGTTGGCTGTCATTCTTGTGAAATACAATGCAAAAGCAATAAAGGACTTCCCAATGGTCCAAATCCCTGCCAGATAATCCCGGTAGGGCCGGAAATGATCAATGATCTACCAAGAGCTTCCTTTATTTTTATGCCCTGTTTTCACTGTGAAAACCCTTGGTGCGTATCCGCATGCCCCACCGGGGCCATGAAGCGCCGCAGCAAAGATGGAATTGTTTTTGTCGATCATGAACTGTGTGTCGGCTGTAAAACATGTATTACTGCCTGCCCGTGGGGAGCACCGCAGTGGAACCCTGAAATCGGTAAGGTTGTCAAGTGTGATTATTGCATGGACAGGATAGATGAGGGATTAAAACCCGCATGTGTGACGACTTGTCTTACCCATTGTTTAAGTTTTGGCCAGACCGAGCATATGCCGTTAATCAAACGGGAACGGTATGCCAAGGCAATGGCTGCTTCCAAAGGTGCTGCTATTCATGATTAAATCCAGTCAGGGGTGCTGTTTTAGGCACCCCTGACTGTAAAATATTCTGATCAGCTGTAATTTACAAGCGGCAATATATTGGGTGTTTATGATAATAAAATAAAGAAGGCTTGTATTCAATGGACTTAAAAGCGGTCAATGAAATTTTATCGCAATTTCCCGAAGAAAGAGGCAATTTAATTGGTATTCTCCACGAAGTGCAGAATTATTTCAGCTATCTGCCTGAAGCGGAATTAAGGTATATTTCAAAAAAAATAGATATCCCCATTACCCAGATTTACAGTGTTGCAAATTTTTATAATAGATTCAGTCTTGCACCCAAGGGAAATAATCAAATCTGTGTGTGTATGGGTACTGCATGCCATGTCAAGGGTTCTGAAAAAATAATGAATGAACTGCAGGAAAAATTGCAGATCCAAAAGGGTGAAACAACAGAGGATCTGCTGTTCTCCCTTGACGAGGTGCGGTGTATCGGTGCCTGCGGCCTAGCCCCTGCCGTGGTGGTCAATGAAGATACCCATGGGCTGGTAAAGCCGAAAATGGTGGGTAAAATTTTGAGCAAATATAAACCATAATTAAAATGTGGAAATAGGCTTTCAACTATGAATGCGAAAAACAACGATTCCATAGTCATCAGTGTCTGTACCGGTACGGGTGGTGTTGCCACGGGCGGGTATAAGGTTATTGATGCATTTAAGGAAGAACTGGCAAAGATCAATTCTACTGCCAAAGTGGGTCCGAGAACCCATAAGGTGGGATGCAGAGGATTCTGCGCAAAAGATGTTCTGGTGGATGTTGATATAAACGGAGAGGTTTCAACCTATCAGCATGTGACTGCTGACAAGGCCCGTGAAATAGTATCATCCCATGTTATCGGCAAAGAACCTGTAAACAAATGGATGGTGAAAGAGGATTATCATAATTTCCATGACAAGCAGCAAAAACTTGTTTTAGCAGATTGTGGTAAAATTAATCCTGAATCCATTGATGAATATCTGGCAATAGGCGGCTATGAGAGTTTAAAAAAGGCCTTGTCCATGGACCCGGAAGAAATCATAGACACCATTAAAAAAGCCGGGTTAAGGGGAAGGGGAGGTGGTGGATTTCCTACCGGAATAAAATGGGAAAGTTGCAGAAATGCCAAAGGAAATCCAAAATATGTTCTCTGCAACGCTGATGAAGGTGATCCAGGGGCATTCATGGACCGCTCCATTGTTGAAGGACACCCCAATCTGATGCTGGAAGGAATGATTATCGGCGCCATTGCCATAGGCTCCAGTGAAGGCTATGTTTATATAAGGGCAGAATATCCCCTGGCCGTTGACAGACTTCGACTGGCCCTTGACCAGGCAAGGGAACACAATTTTCTTGGAGAAAATATTTTAGGCTCTGATTTTTCCTTTGATATCAAGATCGTTCTGGGTGCCGGCGCATTTGTATGCGGGGAATCAACTGCCTTGATGACCTCCATTGAAGATAAGCCTGGAGAACCACGTCCCAAATATGTACATACCACGGACAAGGGTCTGTGGGGAAAACCCAGCAACCTGAATAATGTTGAAACCTGGGCAAATGTTCCCATGATCATTGAAAAAGGAGCTGACTGGTATGCATCCATAGGCACTGAAAAAAGCAAGGGAACCAAGATTTTTTCTCTGGTGGGTAAAATAAACAATACCGGCCTTGTGGAGGTTCCCATGGGTATCACATTAAGGGAAATTATCTATGATATCGGCGGTGGTATTCCTAAAAAGAAAGAATTTAAAGCTGTCCAGACAGGCGGCCCTTCAGGAGGGTGTCTGCCGGTAAGCTTTCTTGACAAACCAGTGGACTATGAAAACCTTTATGAGGCAGGCTCCATGATGGGATCAGGCGGCATGGTTGTGCTGGACGAAGATTCCTGCATGGTGGATGTATCCCGGTATTTTCTGGATTTCTGCAAGGATGAAGGGTGCGGACAATGCACGCCCTGCAGGGAAGGTGTGGCCCAGATGGTGAGAATCCTTACGGAAATCACGGAAGGGAAAGGAAGTCTGGCCCATATTGATATGTTGGAAGAGCTTGCACAGATGATCCAGGATGCTTCACTTTGTGCCCTGGGAACAAGTGCTCCTAATCCTGTGCTCTCCACTTTGATGTATTTCAGGGATGAATATAAAGCCCATGTGGTTGATAAAAAATGTCCGGCTGGAGTATGCAGAAATTTGACTACCTTTATAATTGATGAAGACCTTTGTACGGGGTGTACCCTGTGCGCGAGAAATTGCCCTGCAGGTGCTATTTATGGTGAAAAAAAGGAGCCCCATTTCATAGAACAGGACAAATGCACAAAATGTCGTGTATGTTATGACAGTTGCAAGTTTAATGCCGTGAAAAAAGGATAGGGAGAGATTATGGCCAAGATGGTTAATTTGATAATAAATGGCAAGAAAATTAAAGCTACGGCAGGTTCTACTGTTCTTGAAGCAGCCCAGAAAGAGGGCATTTATATTCCCACCCTGTGCCATCATAATGCCCTTGATCCTGAAGGGACCTGTAGGCTCTGCATTGCTGAATTCAGCGGCTCAATACGTGATTCTGTTAGAATTTCATGTATCCAGGAAGTAAAAGAAGGGCTGATTGTGGAAACGGAAACCAAACGGATTAATAAGAGCCGAAGACTTATACTGGAGCTTTTTCTTGGGCGCGCCCCTGAAGCTACTGCAGTGATAAATCTTGCAGCAAAATACGGGGTGACAAAAAGTCGCTTTATGACGGGTGAAAGCAATGACTGCATTTTATGTGGGCGCTGTGTACGGGTCTGTAGGGACAAAATAGGTGTCCATGCCCTGTGTTTTATCAACAGAGGGCCAGCCAGGAAAATAACAACAGATTTTGAGCGATTGTCGGAATATTGTATTGGATGCGGTGCCTGTGCCCATGTCTGCCCGACGGGCGCCATAAAAGTAGAAGATAAGGGTGACCAGCGAAAAATTTTCACATGGGAACAGGTGACTGCCCGATTTACCCTGGAACGGTGCGAGCACTGCCATAAACCCTTTGCACCCAAACGATATCTTGAACTTATCAATAAAAAAGCGTATAATCCAAAGGGTCTTGAGTTGGTTGATTATATCTGCCCGGAATGTTTTAAAAAGCATGATCGTGTATCAGATAAGAGACGGGAAGGGGCCTTGAGAAAAGCAGTGAATAAATGGTCAGTACCAAGGTGATAATTTCTTACCCCGAAAGCCTGTACATCAGGCATTGATTTACAATAAAATTATATTTGACTCAGGTTTTTAAGGGATAGAAATTCATGGATAGTTTTCTGGACAGGGCGTGGAACGTAATTTATGTTTTTTTGAGCAATACCGTGGTTTTTATGGACAGCCTGTTCTCTCCCCTTGAAATCCTGGGCCCTGAATTTGTGATATTTGTTCTTGCATTTTTCGTTGTTATTTTTACAAGAATTATAGGTAAATTTTATGTGACCAAAAGATATATCAAGCTGAAAAAGGATTATAAGCACTGGCAGGGTGTGAGAGAAGAGGCCATGAAGCATCCTGACAGAAAAAAAGGCAAAGCTCTGGCTAAAAATGTCGACCAGGCTGAACTAAACAAGGCTTATTATGATTATTTTTTTGAAGGATTGTTAAAACATTTTATGGTCAATGTCCTTCCCATCTTATTGGTGGTCTCCTATGTGACAACTGTGTACACGCCTGCAAATCTTTTAGAACGCTTTGGGAAACAATGGGTGTTTTCCTTTTCTTTTGGATCCTCTTCAACGGTAAATGTCAGTTCCATGCTCTGGTTTGTTATTTGTATTATATTGTCATATATAATCTTTGCAATATTAAAAATGGTAATTAAAAAACTTTATGCTAAAAAATCTGTATAGCATACGTAAGATTATTAAATTTTTAACAATAATCGCAATTGCTACTTTTATTTTCCTGCCAATAGATGTATCTGCCACACAGCTTCACGCAAGTTCCGAAGGAGTTATCACCCATCAGATGGGGCATCTTTTCTTTCTTTTCTCCATGGCTGCCCTTATTTTTACAGTCACAGGCAAAGGCCTGAACAAACAAAAAGGCTGGCGTCTGATTCAATATTCAGCATTCTTTTTTATCCTTTGGAACCTGGACGCCATTGCCGCACATTTTTTAGATAACCAGATCCTTGCAGCAAAAATTGAAAACATATCTTTAACCAGGATAAAAGTGGTTACCCATAATGATTCATCTATTATAGGCTGGCTGTATTATTTTTTAAAACTGGATCACTTTTTATGCGTGCCTGCCATGTTCTTTCTTTACAAGGGTCTTTCTCGTCTTGTTAATGATCAAAGACTTGCTATGACAAAAAAGGATACCCCATGATCGTATCTTTTATTCCCATACTTGCGGTGGATGTTATAGGATCTGTGGCCATGGTTGTCATTGCATTGCTGTGCCTTTATAAAGCCAGAATGCTAAGGGAAATGGATACTGATAATGCTGTCTTTCTTTATCTGTTGTGGATCAGTATGGGATTTACAATTTTTGCCCTGTCAAGGGCGTTCGGACATATTTTAAAACAGTTTTTAGTCCTTTCATCTAATCCAGATGCCTGGTATGCCATAAGTTCCTATTCAGGAAGTGTTAATACAGGAACTTTTATGCTGGTGGGCATGATCACCCTTTTTTTTAACCATACCTGGAATATAAATGAAAAAATTTTTTCAAGCAGACAAAAACTTGAAGCTACCCATATCAAGCTCATGGATCTGAATCAGACACTTGAACAAAAAGTCGTTGAGAGAACAGAAAGGCTCACAAGCAGCGAGCATAAGTGCCGCAGGATATTTGAGCAATCCCTGGATACCATAATTGTTACGGATAATGAATTCAAGGTAATGGAGATTAATCCGGCCGGGATTATTTTGACAGGATATCCCCGGGACGAAATGATTATTAATAAAATGGATGTGGGTTACTTTTTTTGCGACCCTGCTGAATGGGATAGAATAAAAAATACGATATCTTTAAAAGAGTATATATTCAACGAGGAGGCCGAGTTCTTAAGACCGGACAAGGAGTCTCTACTGGTTCTGATCACTGGTGTTGTTGATTACGGCGCATTTGGATGTGCAAAATCTTACCATTTTATCATAAAGAACGTGAGTGAAAAAAGACAGATGGAACAGCAGATTGCCCAGGCAGATAAACTGGCTGCTTTGGGAGAATTGTCAGCCGGCGTGGCCCATGAAATCAACAATCCTTTAGGGATTATCCTCGGGTACACTCAGCTTTTGTTAAAATCGGAACCAGAACATAATGATGATTTAAAAATAATAGAAAAACATGTACAAAATTGTAAAACCGTTGTTTCCGATCTTCTTTCATTTTCACGAAAAGGATCTGCTGAAATGGGTATTGTTGATATTAACAAGGTGGTTAACAGTGTCATCAATTTTTTATCTAACCATACTGATTTCAGAAATATTAAAATAACCTTGAATCCGCATACGGGGGACAGGCTCAATATTATCGGCAATGAGCAGGAGCTTGCCCAGGTGATTATAAATATGCTTATCAATGCCTGCCATGCAGTTGAAAGAAAAGGTAAAATTGATATTGTCACCCTGAAAACACAAGAAGACAAAATCCTGATCATGGTAAAAGATAATGGAAAAGGGGTTGAAAAAAAGAATCTATCCAGGATTTTTGATCCATTTTTCACCACAAAACCCGTGGGTCAGGGAACAGGGCTTGGTCTTTCTGTCGGATATGGTATTATTAAACGGCACCAGGGAGATATTCATGTGGAAAGCAGCAAAGAAAAAGGCACTGTTTTTACCATAAGTCTTCCTGCTGAAAAAATACAAAATCAAGTTAGGACCAGAGGATAAAAATGAAAGCAAACATACTTGCAGTTGATGATGAAAAGGATATGACAAGGCTTTTGCAAAGGACCCTTGAACCTGAAATCAATTGCAGTGTTACCATGGCATTCTCTGCAAAAATGGCACTGTCAATTCTGGAACAGAAACATTTTGATCTGGTTATTTGTGATATCAGGATGCCTGGTATGGACGGATTTGAACTGCTTGGCCAAATAAAGAATAATTATCCTGATTTGACAGTGGTCATGCTTACAGCCTTCGGGAATATCGAGTCTGCTGTAAAAGCTATAAAAAAAGGGGCCTATGATTTTATTTCCAAGCCATTTGACCAGGATGAAATTATTTTTAAAGTTCAAAAAGCCCTTGAAAGAAGCCTTTTGCTGAAAGAAAATAAACGGCTTTTAAAAGAAAAAGAATTCAACCCTTTGCAATTGATTGGAAAAAGTGAGTCCATGCAAAGGGTGTATGACCAGATCAGTCTGGTTGCATCAAGTGATGTCACAGTATTGATAACAGGAGAATCGGGAACGGGCAAAGATCTGACCGCAAGATCCATTCATGCTCTGAGTCCAAGAAAAGACAAATCTTTCATACCCGTCAACTGCCCGACCATTCCTGAGAACATCCTGGAAAGTGAATTATTTGGATATAAAAAGGGAGCTTTTACTGATGCTTCCAGGGACAAGGACGGCCTTTTTCAGGAAGCTGACAAGGGAACCATTTTTCTGGACGAAATAGGTGATATCGGGACATCCATCCAGACAAAACTCTTGAGAGTACTCCAGGAAAAAGAGGTAAAGCCCCTGGGAGATACAAAAGTCAAAAAGATAGATGTAAGAATTATTGCTTCCACCAATAGAAACCTTAAACAAAAAATTGCCAACCATGAGTTTAGAGAAGATTTTTTTTACCGCTTAAATGTTCTTCCTATTGAACTTCCCCCTTTGCGGGACCGAATTACTGATATCCCGCTTCTTGCCGAACACCTTGTGACAAAACATTGCAAAAAGTTAAAAAAAAAACCTAAAAAGATTTCCCAGGACGTAATGGATCTTTTAATGAAACAGCCATGGCCTGGAAATGTAAGAGAACTTGAAAACATTCTTGTCCAGGGAATTCTTTATTCAAAAGAAAAGATGATTGATCTGCCCGATATACCCTTGGAAAATGTAAGCCGGGAGAAAAACAATTTTACAGGGTTTGATAAAGCCGACATTAATGCCTTGCCATATAAAGAAGCAAAAGAAAAAATACTCCATGAGTTTAATCACGATTATATTGGTGCCAAACTATCTGTGAGCAACGGCAATATCACCAGGGCAGCCAGGCAATGTCATATGGAACGCCAGGCCCTGCAGCAGATCATTAAACGGTTTAATATCAATCCTGATAATTTTAGATAGATCCAATATTTTACCCTTTTAAACACTAATGCTTAATAATACTTGACATCTTTCCGTTTTGGTATAATATATCGCAAGTAGCGCAGATATAATAGACGCGCAAAAGTTTCCTCCTTAAGGTGTATATCCCAACATTCAAATGCGGTTTGCCCCCAAAGTTAGAAGCTAGTATTTTTTATTATTTATTTTAGGAGATTGCCAACATGGCTAACGGTACAGTAAAATGGTTTAACGACTCAAAAGGTTTTGGATTTATCGAACAAGAAGACGGCGGAAAAGATGTCTTTGTTCATCACTCAGGTATCAATTCAGCAGGTTTTAAATCCCTCAATGAGGGAGACCGCGTTTCATTTGACATCGAAGAAGGTCAAAAAGGCCCTGCCGCAGCAAATGTAACCGTGATTTAGTTAACCGTTTTATTTGCTCAAAAAAAAAGTCATCTTAATCTTATGACTTGAAAAAATAAAGTCTCTGCACGATTTATCGTCCAGAGACTTTATTATTTTTATCTGCCCAGAATCAGTCTCTGGGGATCGCAGTCCTCCCTCAGGATTTTCAATTCTGTTTTGGTTGGAGGGTCGGCCTGTGTAGCCTTTGAAACATCCATTTTAAATTCCGTATTTTCAAGAATCTTCTCAGGAGTGATACCCGGATAAAATTTATCCAGATACATTCTTCCACTGTCTTTATCAAACCGCATCACACCCAGATTGGTTACAACTGCACTTACGCCGCCGGGTCTGAGCCCTGCTTCCCTGCGGCTGTTTGAACCCCCAAGCTGTCCCGGACTTGTGAGGTAATCAAGTTTTTTAACAAACTTTCGTTTTTCATGCTGCATAAATGCAATGCACCTGGGAACAAAACTTGCCACATCACACCCTCCCCCGCTTCCCGAGAACCTGATTTCAGGCGAAAAATAATCTCCTATGCAGGTGGTGTTCAGATTACCGTTTATATCTATCTGGGCGGCTCCCAGTATGGCAATGACCTTTTCTCCGGTTATCTTATTCTGCATGGTGGCAAAAGAATCCGTCAGCCTGGAATTTGAAGCGGCCCAGTACATGATGCGGGGATCTGCAACGGCAAAGGGCAATTCTTCCAAAAGGGAATCTATAGCCCCTGTTTCAAAAAAAATCACACTTTCCGGAGCATTGATGTTCTTTGCCGCCATAGCTGCCAGCATTGAAATACCAGTACCGCTGAATACAATATCCCCATTTTTTATTTCCCTTGCCGCCATAATTGTCATGATTTCTTTGGGGGTATAGGGTTGAGCTGTAATCATATTAATCCCTTTTCATATTAACGGAGTAGCCCGTTCTTGGATCAGCCTTGATCGCATCAATTCTCTTTTGCCCGACAATGGCTAAAAACGCTTCATGGTCTTTAACACCATAAATATACTTATCCTGATATTTTTTAAATTTGTCCTGATTTTTATTCTGGTCTTTTGCCGCAATTGCAAACTTTCGCAAATACTTAGAATCATAGTCATAATGACCATATACTGCCGTAGGATAACCACCCATGGGAACATGGCATACTGCTGATACATGGATAAAAGGGATCTGATTCAAGTCAGGATTCTGTCTTAATTCTTCCTTTTTTACAAGTTTTTCACAGGTTACGATAACATTTTTTGATGCCTTTACCTGCTCAATGTCAGCAAAGGATAGACCTTTAATACTGCAAGTCCCCATAGCATCGGCTTTTTGAACATGAATAATGGTAATGTCCGGGTTGATGGCCGGTACCAGAACAACCTTTGAAGCCTCTGCCCAGTCGCCAAAAGGATTATCAATGACTGCAAGTTTTTTATCTGCAATTTTAGGATCAGATTTTCGCATTGATCTGGAAAAACCCCATTTGGTCAGGATATCTGATCCAAGACCTGAAAGAGTTGGCAAAAAAGGCACGCCCATTGCCCCTGCCATAAATCGCAGGCTCATCATGTAATTTGAATAATCTTCAAATAATATTTCATTGTTCTGAATAGACCTTGCAAAACGGATACAGGTAGGTGCGGCTTTCCCATTCCCGGCATAGGCAATTTCCAGTTTTGAAATACAGCCCGCCCCGATGAGCTCATCCAGTCCTGTGCCGTTTGAGTGGGCATATAAATGAAGATCTTTGATATTCTGCCGGATAATTTCATAAACGGCTGCCATGGGATTCCGGTTTAGTGTAAATCCCCCTATGGATATGTGAGAACCGTTTTTTACATATTGTTCAATGGCCTGTTTAAGAGGCATTACCTTATTTAAGTGGTTGGTCATTATAACGTACCCTTGTTAGTGGTTGGTGTTGGAGTATAAAATTTCTGGAGTGCAACGGCCAGGATCAATGCTGTAAAACCGGCCATATCAGCCCAGTACGCCGGCCAGAAAAGTCCAATGGCGGCCAGCCAGAAAAGAAGGGTTTCAATCAGGGTGGCTTTTCTTAAAAAATATCTTTCCAAACCCGATGCAAAAGAAACAAGACCCAGGGTCGTTGTGATCATGGTCAGGATAACTTCCCAGTGGAACAACTCATAATCAGCTCCCATTCCTAAAAGAGGTCTGTATGCCATTATGATGGGAATAATATAAAGTCCCTTGGCAAGTTTCCATGAAACCAGCGCGGTTTTCATGGGATTTGCCTTTGCAATTCCTGCTCCTGCAAAACTTGCAAGACTGACAGGCGGTGTTACATTGGCATCCTGGGAATACCAGAACACGATCATATGGGCGACCATGATGGGAACGCCCATATCAAGCAGGGCCGGCCCTGCCAATGTCGCAAGAACAATATAGCTTGCAGTAACAGGAAGTCCCATGCCGAGTACAAGGGAAGCACCTCCGATGAGGAGAATGGCAAGGACCTTGATACCATAACTTAAATCCATAACCAGGCTTGAGAACTTAAGCCCCATACCCGTGAGGCTTACCATGCCCACAATTATTCCTGCAGCTGCACAGGCAACAGAAACCATAACGGCATTTTTTGCTCCGTTTTCAAGGGCCTTAACAATCAATTTGAACTCGTACGTTACAAATCCAGACAGGCTGATTTCTTCTTTCCCTTTCACAGCCCAGCGAATAAAATTAGCAATGATACTGATAAAAAGTGTGCTGACCACGGCAATAAATCCTGCCATCATGGGAGAATAATTGGACACAAGGACATAGATCAATATCAGGACTGGAATAATAAAATGCAGCCCATTTTTAATCACATTCATAAACTTTGGCAGATTCTCTTTTGGCTGGCCTTTTAAACCGAATTTCTTGGCTTCATAATGAACAAATATCAAAACAGTAAGATAATACATGATTGCCGGCACCAGGGCCACTTTTATGATGGTCAGATAACTTGTATTGGTAAACTCTGCCATTAAAAAAGCCCCGGCCCCCATAATAGGAGGCATCAGCTGCCCACCCGTTGATGCTGCGGCCTCTATGGCACCGGCAACATGGGCCCGATACCCCACCTTTTTCATCATTGGAATGGTAAAAGATCCTGTGGCAACAACATTGCCCACTGCAGACCCTGAGATTGACCCCATAAATCCGGAAGCAACTACTGATGCTTTGGCAGGGCCCCCTGAAAATCGACCGGTAAGGGCATAGGCAAGATCAATGAAAAACGTCCCTCCCCCTGTTGTTTCAAGTATGGCCCCGAAAAGGACAAAGACAAAAACAAAGGTTGCTGCAACTCCTATGGGCAAACCGAAAATCCCCTCCGTGGTGAGCCAGAGGGTGGTGGCAATCCGTTCAATGCTGTACCCTTTATGGATGATCAGTTCAGGCATATAAGGCCCGAACATGGCATAGGCAATACTCATGGCGCAAATAGCCGTCATAACAAATCCTATTACCCTGCGGCAGGCTTCCAGCACCAGAAGTGTTCCGATAATACTGACGATCCGATCCTGGATAAGCCAGTCCCCCTGGCGTTCAAAAATGGCTGTAAGATTATTGCAGATATAAAAGGTGCAGTATATGGACAGGGCAACAAGGACCCAGTCCAGAAAAAGGGCAAAAGAAAATTTATCTTTTCTCAGCTTTGAAAAAGCAGGTTTAAGCAAAAACGTAAGGCTTAAAATGGCCCCCAGATGGATGGACCTCTGAACCAGGGCTGTCAGTGCTGCCACACCTGCAGTATAAAGCTGATAAAGGCTTAAGGTCACTGCAATTGCCATGATAATCCATGCCGTTATTTTCATCAGGGTTTGATTGGCATCTGCCAGACTCAAACTTTCTTTAGAATCATTGTCTTGAACGGATGTAACGTTTTTAACCATTGTGCTCCTCTAAATATATTCAGTATCTGATCCAAAACCTTCAAATGTTGTAATTGTTTACCCTGTTAAAAGAAGTAATCTCAAAGCCCTTTCTGATGGATATTTGCAGGAGGTTAAATAGCCTCGAAACAAAAATATCCATCGGATAGGGCGGTTTCAAGCATAAGAGCTGAATAGTTACCAAATGTTTTGTGGGATATAGTTTATTTACCTGTCGTTGGAGTTATAATGCCAATCATAAAGCCCTTAAAAGATCTCCATATTTGATACAGCATACTTCTGGGTTTCCCTGAAAACTTTACGGCCTTGTGTGCAAGTGTATCTGAAAGATTAAAACGCTGGTTCCGCCAGATAATGGTGTGGTCCACTCCAGGGCTTCCCACCCTTAATATGAAATTACCCGTTGGCATGTGCATATCTGTAATGGCTTCATAAATACCTTTTTTTACCATCCTGCCCACACCTGGCATTTTCCCCATTCCAGCTCCAAATTTTTCATAGCGCTCTTCTTCAATATAGATTCTGCCATTCTTATCCATACTGTGTTCTTCCCAGATAGGGGCATTTTCAACGGAGTGATAATAATGAATCGTAAATCTCTCCTTTGATTTAAGGGGAAGAATAAGCACGGTTTTATTCTCTTTTACAAGAGTAACCTGAAGTTCCGGATCACCCCGTACAAAAAAGGAAAGAATGATCAGCGATAAAACCAGGCCAAGAACAGAGAATATAATAATTGAACCCGGCCTGGTCATTTTTCTTTTCCTTTAAGGAATCAGTCTTGCCGGTACATCAATACCTTTTTCTTTCAAATATTTGATTGTTCCGGGATGAAGCGGAATTGAAGAATACTTCACTGTATTTTCAGGGGTTGTATATGCTGAAGACGGATGAATTTTCATAAGATAGTCATTGTTTTCAAACAATACTTTTACAAGTTTGTATACAAGATCAGTGTCAAGGGATTTCTGGCAGATCATAACATTCCAGACACCAATAGTCGGTACAGCCTTTTCAACACCCCTGTAAATTCCTCCGGCAAGTTCAACCGAAGCATAGGTGGATTTGGATGCAATTATTTTCTGGGCCTGTTCAGGTGTAAAAGGCAGAATATTGATATCATGGGTGGTGGACAAATCAAGGATGGAACTTGTACCCGGTCCCACAGACCATACACCTACCTGGATGGTGTTGTCCCTTAAAGCGTTTGCTGTCTCGGTAAATGACAGACGGCTGTCCTTGAATGATGTCAAAGGGATATCAAGTGCTTTCAGCACGGCTTCCGCCATAAAATTTGTACCGCTTCCAGGGCTTCCCGTGCTGACATTTTTTCCCTGTACTTCTTCAATATTATTAATGCCGCTTTTTTTAAGGGCAACCACCTGGAGCAGATTGGGATACATGATGGCCATGGAAAGGATATCATGTTTTTTACCCTTAAATTTTGAAAGGCCGTTGTAACCTGCAACAGCTACATCTCCCATTACTTCGCCAATAACTGTTTCACCCTTGTGGGCAAGTTTTACATTTTCAACGCTTGCACCTGTGACTTCTGCAACGGCTTTAACTCCTTTGACATTTTTAGACCATATTTCTGCAACTCCTCCTCCATAGGGATAATAAATCCCGCCGGTCCCACCGGTTCCAATGCTTATAAAGGTTGTCTTTGCAATTGCACTCCCCGTAAAAATCATGGCTGTAAATAGAATTGACAAGATGATTATTGTTCGTTTCATTGGGCAAATCTCCTTATTTAAATTTAGATATTACTTGCTCATGGTTTTGATGATGAGATCGATTTTTCCGGATACACTTGTCACTCCCTTAACAGGGTAGGAAAATTTAGCTGTAGCGCCGGGTTTGACAAGACCTTTTTTGGTTTTACGGGGTAAGAGCCCGCCGACAGCCTTGCCGTTTTCCAAAAAGATATTAACCTTGAACCGCTGGTCTTCGCTGCTGACATTTTTAACTGCGACTTGAAAATGAAGAGTATCAGCACTGTCCCATCTTTTAACAAAGCATGAAAAATCTTCCAGAGAAGCTTCCGGAGCAATCATCTTGTTTACATCTGAATCTTTGGCGCAGGCAAAGGTCTCTCCCGCACTGGCGGTTATCGTCATAGCCCCGGTAAGAAAAAGCACTCCTGTTGCAACAATAAACAATATCCATGAAAATTTAATTTTGCATTTATTCATAAGACTCTCCCTTTAAAAAATTAATAAATTTAATGACCCGATGATACATTCTAAATGTCATATCAATCATAGTGTCAAAGGGAAAGTTTTTTTTAATAAAGAGGGATAAAAATGCGTGGGGTAAAATTAAGCCTGACCCCAATCAAATTGTTAATACATGAGCTGGGGTAAAAATAATATGATTTTTGGGAAAATTATCAAGATGATCACTCCCACAATAACAGCTAAAAGGAAGGGGAAGATACCCTTGAATATTTTTTCCAGAGGAATTTCCTGGTCCAGTACATTTTTTGCCACCCCATAAACCACATAGACATTAATACCTACAGGAGGTGTTATAACACCCATTTCCGTGACCATGACGATAATGATTCCAAACCAGATGGGATCATATCCAAGTTCCATGACAACGGGAAAGAAAATGGGAACCGTCAAGGTTACAAAAGCCAGGGCATCCATAAAACATCCGCCGATGAAATAGATCATTATTACAACGGCCATAACCAGAAAAGGTGCCATTTGAAGTTCACTTACCCAGCCTGCGATTTCAAAGGGGATTCTTGTGACAGCTAAAAATTTTCCAAAAATAACTGCACCTGCGATGAGCATCATAACCATGCAGGAAGTTCTTAAGGTTTCCCTAAGGGATTTAACAAACCCGGCCCATGTGATCTGCCTTCTTAACATTGCAATGACAAGTATGCCAAAAGCACCGATGGCAGCGGCCTCAGTCGGTGTAAAAAGGCCTATGAAAATGCCGCCTATAACAAGAGTAAATACTGCAAGGGTCTCGCTTAATCCAATTAAAGCCTTGAATTTTTGTGCCCATGTAAATTTTTCACCACAGGGACCCTGTTCAGGATTGATTCTGCAGCGGATATATATTGTGATAATAAATAATACAGTAATAAGCAGTGCAGGAAAAATTCCTGCAACAAATAATTGACCTATGGACTGCTCTGTGAGAATACCGTAGATGATAAGAACAACGCTGGGAGGCATAATCATACCGATTCCACCGCCTGAGGCCACTGATCCCGTTGCCAGTTCATCATCATAATTATATCGTTTCATTTCAGGAAGACCCACCGTTGCCATGGTTGCTGCTGTTGCAGGACTTGAACCACAGACAGCACCAAAGGCAGTACAGGCGGAAACAGTAGCCATTGCAAGCCCCCCCCTGGTACTTCCCAGGAATTTGTAGCCTACATCATATAGACGTTTGCTGATTCCGGAATTAAATCCAAGCTGCCCCATGAGGATGAATAAGGGAATGGTTGTTAAATCGTATGATCCAAAGACCTCATACACATTTCTGGACAGAAGAACCAGGCCGGCATTGTGTGTAATCATAACGCTGAATCCAACAAAGCCCACAGAGGCCATAACAAATGCAACCGGCATTCTAGTCAGAAACAAGAGGATCATGATCACAATACCGATTATACCAATAATTGTAGGACTCATTTTGTTTTTAATTCTCTTAATTGCTTAATATTTTCAAAAATAGTCTCTATTATGGTGACAGAGAAGATCAATAGACCAAAAGCGAGCAGGTATATAATGTAATAAATAGGAAATTCCAGGTTCATGGAGACTTCACCAGTTTTATGTATATCCGCGGCATAAAGAAACATCTGCCAGGATATCAGGCCGAACAGAACAAGGGTTAACGTCCGGGTACAAAGGTCGATGATCAACTGAGTTTTTTTAGACAGAAGACGTACCAGTATTTCCACACCGACATGACCCTCAACCTTGTATGTATAGGGTAAGGCTGCGGCTACAATAATGGTTGCCAGAAAACCTACAAGTTCTACAGATCCGAAAATAGGATACTTGAAAAAACGGCCAATAACATCAACAACGGTCAATAACATCATGGCCGTGATGGCAATGGCACCGATGAATTTTAAAATTCCGGAAAATTTGTCCAGGGTCTTGAAAATAATGCTCATACAATATCCTGCGAATATACTAAACTATTGATAAATGACCGGCTTTGACACAAAATGCCGGCCATTTATTGTAAACTAACTACATATTGGCTTTAATGAAATCAACAACAGCTTTCCCATCTATACCTTTTGCATCTGCTTTTTTGACAAACCCGTCAATTACAGGAACAACAGCAGCTTCCCATTTTTTGGATTCTGCGTCAGAAAGGCTGACAGCCTTGCCGCCTTTGGATATAAAAAATTCAAGACCGGCTTTGTCGGAAGCATCCCAGGCCTGGCCGTGTTTGATAGACCATTCCCCATTTATATCCTGAATAGTTTTTTGTGTGGCAGGAGACAATTTATTCCATTTTCCTTTGTTCATGAAAACAGCAAAAGTAGTTGTATAGGCAGTGGAATAATTTTCAGTCAGATATTTAACAACTTCACCTAATTTCCATCCCTTATTGGCTTCCACAGGATGGAGAGATCCGTCAACAACACCTTTTTGCAGCATCTGATAGGCTTCTCTCATGGATTTACCAACAGGTGATGCACCAAGGGCGGCGACGACAAGACCACTTGTTCCCGTTCCTCTGAGTTTAAGACCTTTCATGTCTGCCAGAGAAGAGACGGGTTTGCTGCGGGTCTGGATAAGTCCTGGCCCATGGGCATGGAGAAACATTATTTCTGAATCTTTAAATTCTTCGGGTTGAAATTTGTTAAAAACAGCATTGGCAACTGCTGTTGCCTGCACACCGCTTTTGTAACCTAAAGGAAGGTCAATGGCTGATGCCAGTAAAAAACGGCCCCTTGAATAAGCAAGAACCGTCATGCCGATATCTGCAATACCATTAACAACACCATCGTAAGTTTGCGGGCCTTTTGTAAGGGTGCCTGCGGGAAAATATTTAATAGTGACTTCACCATTGGTTCTTTTTTCTACTTCTTTACACCAACTTTCTGCAAGCTGGCTTTGAATGTGGGAAGGCGGGAAAAAATTTGCATATGTGAACTGGGTTTTAGCGGATGCATTAAAAGCGAACATTGCACTAAAACAAAAAGCTAAAAAAGCCAGTATTGTAATCCTTTTCATTATATTGATCTCCTGAAATATGTTTATAATAGAGCCATAAATTAATTTGGAACCCTGTAATTTGAATATATGATTGTAAACTTTACCCTTGTATTTTACCTTCTTGTATTTTGCCTCCTTATCATAAAAAAAATTATAAATAGTGTTATAATGTAACTATAAATCAGCTATTTTGGACATATATATTTGAAAAAAATAAACCATGTCAAGGAAAAAGTTGAATTCTGGCAATACAAAAATCCCATGTAGTTGATATATCAACCATTCTTATCCTGTATAAAATATCTATGGTTTAGCTTTAATTTTTGTAATTGTTCAGCCCGTTAAAAAAAATCATCCCCAAAGTCCTGTCTGATGGATATTTGCAAGAGGTTAAGCGAATAGCCTCGAAACAAATATTCATCAGACAGGGCGGTTTCAAGCGTAAGAACTGAGTAATTACTAATTTTTTAAGGAGATTGTCGCTAAAACAAATTAAAAAATTAGTTCTTGACGCATAGATGCATTATAGCTATAAAGTATCTATGTGATAGCTTAAACATACTATATCCCCAGCTTTAAACAGGAGCTTGAATAAGATGGCGAATGCCGATGCAAAAAATAAGGTATTTAAAAAAAAATATTCACGCAATCGAGTGAAATTTGAAATCTATGGAGAAGAACTGATCGAAAAGACTGTTAATGCAAGCGGTAACAGTGGAAGGGTTTACCTGCCGCCTGAATGGATCGGAACAAAGGTAAAAGTTGTGAGATGCGGTAGTGAATAATGATACTGGTTTGCAGCATTATTTTATATAAAAATACAAAAGGCGGAACCCTTTTTTAAAAAAGCCAATTTTTTCTTGACACGTAGTTATGTTATAGCTTAGATATAATCACATTGTACCGGGCAGCACAAATGATTTTATATTCTGTATTAGAGGCTTGCCGGGCCATGAAGTAATGGCATAGATTTTGATGCAAAACATATCACGGATTTATGTAATATAGAAGGGGAAAAAAATGAGGTATGCAGAGACAGGGTTTAATTTAGAAGTTGATCTAACCCGGAAAAACATTGAGAAGGTCGCAACCGACCCGAGAGACACAGAGCTTTATCTGGGGGGCTTAGGTACTAATGCCAAGATATTATGGGACAGGGTTCCACCGGAAGTTGACGCTTTTTCTCCTGAAAATCTACTCATTTTCGGTGCAGGTCTTTTATGCGGCACACCTGCTGTTGGATGCAATCGTACTATTCTTACAACCATTTCCCCCCAGACCAAATTAATGGCATTTTCAATGATGGGGGGATTTTTTGCTCCGGAATTGAAATATGCAGGATATGACAAGGTAATTTTCCGCGGCAAGTCCCAGGACCTTGTTTATTTATGGATAAACAATGACAAGATAGAATTGAGGGATGCATCTCATTTAAAGGGTAAAGGCGCCATTGAAACTGCTGAAATAATTCGAAAAGAATTAAAACAACCAAAAGCCCAGGTGGCAGCTATTGGCATGGCAGGTGAAAACAGGGTTTTTTATGCTTCCGTAGAGCAGGGAAGATCCAGTGCCAGTCGAGGTGGGATAGGGGCCGTTATGGGCGACAAAGGGGTAAAAGCCATAGTTGTTCGCGGCACACAGGATATCAACGTTGCCGACCCGGAAAAATTCATGGGACTTTGCAACGAGGTGATGGACTATATAAAATTTAGAAATGATAATCCGATTCCAGGCGTCATGCCTATTCTGGCAGGACTGGGTTCCCCCCAGGAGATGAAAGTCCATGATGAAAAATGGCACACGGAAAATTTCATGTGGGGAAATTCGCGTACCCGAAGAAAAGGGTTCTGGACGGATGAAGTCGCAAGGGACTGGTTTGAGACAATGGAGAAGTCAAGGACCCGGCTTATTTCCTGCTACAATTGCCCCATGACATGCGGGGCAACTATTTCCATGCCCGGACTTCCAACCTACATGATGAAATGCTTTACAAAGTTAACCTATACAATGGGCGCTTTTTCCGATCTTGATTTTGGTTTGAAAATAGCTCAAAAAGCCACTGAATACGGACTGGACGGATTTTCAGCCCCCCAGGTAATGGCCTTTGCCCTTGAACTCCTGGAAGAGGGAATCTTACATAAGGATGATTTTCCTGAAATGCCTGAAGACAACGAAGGCAAATTCTTTTATCTGCTTGACATGATTGTCAGAAGAGAAGGTATAGGCGATGTCCTGGCCGAGGGGACATACTGGGCAGCCAAAAAGATCGGCAACGGAGCTGAAGCTTTTGCCCATAATAATATTAAGAAGCATGAGCAGCTCCCCTTAAAGCTGTCCATGCTGAATCCCATCTATTTTCTCATGTATTCCACAGGCGAGAAAATGAACATTACCCAGATAGAAGGCCAGTTCCCCCAGGCCCCTTATTTTAAAAAAGAACATAGAGAAGAATTTGTTAAAGACTGGTTCCATGTCCCTGATGAAAAATTCAAACAATATTTCCTGGACTGGGAACCCAGAGGAGAAAAATCAATGCCTTTTTATCCCACCGTTGACATGTGCTGTGATATTGTCGACTGGCAGGAGAGAATGCACTACATTGATGATGCTCTCGGCCAGTGTGCCGGTTTATCATCCTTCCCTTTGAAACCACCCTATCATATACACAATTACCCCAAATTTATCTCAGCCGGTGCCGGGATCGAAATGGATGAAAATAAACTGTCCCAGGCAGCCAAGAGATACCGAACCCTGGTCAGATCCATTAATATCAGCCGCGGAATGAGAAGAAAAGATGAGAAACCGCCTGAGAACCATTGGAAAAAAAGGTTCCCTGAACTTGAAAAAGAACTTTTGGATACATATTACAAATTTAAGGGATGGAACAATGACGGTATTCCCACTAAAGAATCCCTGCAGGAAATGGGGTTGGATTATGTGGCACAGGAATTTATAAAAAGGGGGATCCTGACAGACACACAAGATGATCCTGCTAAAGAAGCTTTAACAAAAAAAGAGACAAATTAGAGTGGAGGGCGTGAAACTTGTCTGATAAAGAAAAGAAAATAATAAAAACAATTAGAATTGATGTTGATAAATGTAATGGCTGCAGGGCCTGTGAGATGATCTGTTCAGCCTTTCACGCTGCACCGAAATACAGCAGCAATAACCCGGCCAGATCCCGTATTAGAATCATTCGTGAACCTTTAAGAGACTTATATGTTCCTGTCTATGCAGGAGAGTATACCGTGGCTGAATGTGCGGGCAGGGACAAATACACCATTGACGGCAAAGAATACGACGAGTGTGCCTTTTGCAGGGCTTCCTGCCCATCCAGGGACGAATTTAAAGAACCTGATTCTGGACTGCCTCTTAAATGTGACATGTGTGAAGGTGAAGAAGAGCCTTTGTGTGTAAAATGGTGCATGCATGATGCTTTGATTCTAGAAGAAAGAGAAGAGGAACTTGAAGAACAAGAAGAGCTGGAAGAGCTGGAGATTGGTTTGGAATCACTGGCGGACAAATATGGAATGGACGAAATAATGGATGCCCTTTCACGCTTGAATAACAAAGACTAAAGAAAGAACCATTAAAGACAAAAGAGGATAGACTGTGGAAACTATAGCGCCCTTCATAGAAGTAATAGATGAAATAAAAGAAGCCGGTGGAGAAGTCTTTAAGATGTGTTTTCAATGCGGACTCTGCGATGCTGTTTGTCCGTGGAATAAGGTTCGCAACTTTAGCATGCGCAAATTGATCCGGGAGGCGGCTTTTGGTTTAACTGAAATCGAAGGCGAAGATATATGGCGCTGCACAACCTGCGGGACCTGCCCCGACCAATGCCCAAGAGGTGTAAAACAGATAGATATCAGTGTGGCCCTTCGAAGAGTGGCAACGGAATATGAAGTTTTTCCTGCTTCTGTTAAATCTGCACGTACAGCCAGGGCAAGCCTGATTTCCGAAGGCAATCCTTTGCAGGGAGATCGAAAAAAGAGATCTGACTGGGCAAAAGGTCTTTCTGTGAAACCCTTTACCGAAGATATGGAAGCCTTGTATTTTGTCGGCTGCTATTTAAGCTATGACCCGAGAATGAAAAAGGTTGCCACGGCCACGGCCAATATCCTTAATAAAGCCGGTGTACAATTTGGAATTCTGGGTGACAAGGAAAGCTGCTGTGGTGAAAGCATCAGAAAGACGGGCAGTGAAGAGGTGTTTAAAAACCTGGCAAAACAAAACATTAAAACCTTTATTGATGCCGGGGTAAAGAAAATCATTGTTTCTTCACCACATTGCTTTCACACCTTTAAAAATGAATACCCCGAATTTATGGTAAATTTTGAGGTTATTCATATGTCACAATATGTTCTTGAGCTTATCAATGACGGCCGGCTTGAACTCACGGGAGATTACAAAGAAAAAGTGACTTTTCATGACCCTTGCTATCTTGGCCGCCATAATAATGTATATGATGAGCCCAGGGATCTTTTAAATAAGGTGAGCGGTCTGGAACTGGTTGAGATGGAAAATTTTCGAAGTAACAGCCTTTGCTGCGGCGGCGGCGGCGGAAGGATCTGGATGGATACACCCCAGAAAGAAAGATTTTCCGATATCAGACTGGAACAGGCAAAAGAAGCCGGAGCAAAGGTTCTGGCGACATCCTGCCCATATTGCATCACCAACTTTGAAGAAAGCCGTCTTAATCTTGAATATGAAGACATCCTGGAGGTCAAAGACATCACGGAAATTATCAGTGAGATGCTTTAGGAAAAAAATTGAGTGCGTGGTCTGAACCAGCCAAACCCGGCATGATAGTCTGGATATGACGGACCGGATATGACAGACCTAAATATATGACGAGGAGATGGAACGTGGGAAATGACGTATTGCCAAAAGAAGTAGTTCAGCAATTTTCTGATACTCTTATTTCAAATATTGCAGAAAACAAAAACTTTGGAGATGTTATGGTTGTTGGCGGCGGTGTCAGCGGTATTCAGGCATCTCTTGATCTTGCCACTGCCGGTTTCAAGGTTTACATGGTGGAAAAAGGCCCAAGCATTGGCGGCCATATGGCCCAGCTTGACAAGACCTTCCCCACCAATGACTGCTCGATGTGAATTCTCTCTCCTAAACTGGTCGAGGTCGGCCGGCATCCGAACGTAGAGATTCTTACATTCAGTGAAGTAGAACGAGTAGAAGGAAAAAAAGGTGACTTTAAGGTATCCCTTAAAACAAGACCCCGGTATATTATCGAGGACAAATGCACTGGATGTACAACCTGTGTGGAGTACTGCCCCGTGGAATACCCTGATAAATTTAACCAGGGAATATCCCAGAATAAGGCTGTACATGTTTATTTTTCCCAGGCAATTCCCCTTGTTTCTTATATTGATGACTCCTGTCTCAGGCTGAAAGAAGACAAATGTGATATCTGCAGTGGTGTCTGCAAGACAGGCGCCATTGATTTCAGACAGACACCTTTGAAAACCGATATAAATGTCGGAGCCATCATTCTATCTTCAGGCATTACCCCCTTTGATCCTTCGGTAAAAGAGGAATACGGCTACACAAAGATTGACAACGTTGTAACCAGCATGGATTATGAACGGCTTTTATCCTCTACAGGTCCTTTTGAAGGCGAGGTAAAGAGAATTTCCGACAAGACCAATCCTAAAAAAATAGCCTGGATTCAATGCGTGGGTTCAAGAAGAGTGACCAAAGGTGACAACAGCTATTGCTCTGGTGTCTGCTGCACCTATACCCAGAAACAGGTGATTTTGACCAAAACCCATTATGAAGATGCTGAATGTACCATATTCCACAATGATATTCGTTCCTTTGGCAAGGATTTTGAACGATTTTTTCAAAGGGCTGAGCAACTGCCCGGGGTTGAATTCATCAGAAGCTATGCCTCCATTGAACGAGAGATCCCTGAAAGCGGGAATGTTATTGTCAGATATGCCACTGCCGATGATGGCGTAAAAAGAGAAGAATTCGATATGGTGGTATTATCTGTTGGATTGAATCCGCCAGAGGCTTACAAAGAGATTTCCCAAAAATTTGGAATCGAGCTTAATTCCCACGGGTTCAGCAAATCAGATTCTTCAAATCCCATTAAAACCAACAGGCCCGGGATCTTTGTAAGTGGCGCCTTCCAGGGGCCGACAGATATTCCAGAATCGGTTTTCAGTGCCAGCGGAGCCAGCTCCCAGATCGGTGAACTCCTTGACTACAGACGTGGAAAACTGGCCAAAGAAAGAGTTTATCCAGTTGAGCGTGATGTCACTGGTGAAGAACCAAAAATCGGCGTATTTGTCTGTCACTGCGGAGCCAATATTTCAAGTGTTGTCAATGTACCCTCAACTGTTGAATATGCCTTAACCTTACCCAATGTTGTCTATGCAACGGAACAGATCTTTTCATGTGCCACCAATTCTGCAAGGGAAATAACTGATCTTGCAATAGAAAAAGGATTCAACCGGGTTGTCATAGCAGCCTGTTCCCCCAGAACCCTTGAACCCCTGTTCCAGGATACGCTCAGGGAAGCGGGCTTAAATCAATATTACCTGGATATGGCCAACATCAGGGAGCACTGCTCCTGGGTTCATGCCAAACAGAAAGATGAAGCCACCAAAAAAGCACATGATATCGTCAGGATGTCCGTGGCGCGCGCAAGCCGCCTGGAACCGCTCCAGGAATTTGATCTGTCTGTGAACAAAACAGCTCTTGTGGTTGGCGGCGGAGTAGCCGGCATGACCTGTGCCCTGTCCATTGCAAAGCAGGGGCATGAGGTCCAGCTTGTTGAAAAGGCCAAAGACCTGGGTGGAATGTCCAGACGGCTGCACACCACTTTAGAAGGACTGGATGTCCAGGCCCATCTTGATAACCTGATTCAGATGGTCTATCAGAATCCCAGGATTCATGTATCCCATGAGTCGACCATCAAACATGTTGACGGGTATATCGGAAATTTTACCACTACCATTGAAACCGAAGGGCGGACAAAAGAGATTAAGCATGGGGCATCGGTTCTGGCCATTGGTGCCCAAGAGTACAAACCCAGTGAATACCTGTATGGTACCAATGAAAGTGTGTTCACCCACATGGAATTGGGAGAAGAGATTGCCCGGGAAAATGACGTCGTCCTCGACGCTGAAGTTCTGGTCATGATACAGTGTGTGGGCAGCCGGAATGAAGAAAGGAATTATTGTTCCCGGGTCTGCTGCGGTCATGCCGTTAAAAATGCCATTAAGCTGAAAAAACTCAATCCGGAAATGAGAATCTATGTCTTGTTCCGAGATGTTCGAACTTATGGATTCAGAGAGGATTCATACAGGGAAGCCATGGAAATGGGGGTTCAATTCATACGGTATACCCCGGAAGACCCGCCAGTGGTTGAAGAAACCAAAGAAGGCGGTAAAGTTGTGATAAGGGTAATAGTGTCCGATCCAATTCTTGGCCAGAGACTTGAGCTGGATGCTGATGTTCTTTCTCTTGCTGCTGCCGTTATCCCGGCTTCCACAACTCCTGAAATAGCCCGTATGTTCAAGGCAGCCCTCAGTGTGGACGAATTTTTCAAGGAAGCCCATGTAAAGCTTAAGCCCGTTGAATTTGCAACAGACGGGGTGTTTCTCTGCGGAACCGCCCATTATCCCAAACACATTCCGGAAACCATCAACCAGTCTTACGGCGCTGCCGGAAGGGCATTAACCCTTCTGTCACAGGATACGGTAACCACTTCAGGCACTGTGGCCCGGATCAACTATAAGACATGTGTCGGCTGCCAGACCTGTCTGCCTCTGTGCCCTTACGGGGCCATCTCATACAACAGCAAAAAAAAGGTCTGCGTCGTGAATCAGATTTTGTGCAAGGGATGCGGAAACTGTGCCTCTGCCTGTCCCTGCCATTGTGCAAATCTTCTGGGATATAAACCTGAGCAGATATTGACCCAGATCGGGGCGATTTAAAATTTATGAAGACTATTTATATAAGGAAAGAAGCCAATGAATGACGCTAATTTTGAACCTCATATCGTCTCATTCCTCTGTACCTGGTGAGCATATGCCGCTGCTGACCTGGCTGGGGTCAGTCGTATGCAGTATCCCTCAAATATCCGGGTTATCCGGGTCACATGCACGGGGAGTGTATCTCCCCATCATGTGTTGAAGGCGTTTCAACAGGGAGTGGACGGCATTTTTGTGGGTGGCTGACACAAGGGTGAATGCAATTACCTGTATGGTAATTATTCCACTGAAAGACGGATGACCATTTTATCCCAGATGCTGGATTTCTGCGGTATAGAAAGACAGAGGCTCAGGACAAGGTGGGTATCCTCAGCTGAAGCACCTGAATTTATTGATGAAATCAATGACTTTATTGGTGTCTTGAAAAAACTGGGGCCATCACCATTGAAAAATGAACAAGCAAAGATGCTTGCTTAGAATAAGGTGTGTTTATGATTGATCAAGTAAAACAAAAAATCAACGAGCTTCTTTCACAAGGGTCTGTAAAAGGCGTTGTAGCCCTTGCCTATGCCCATGGTCATGCAGGCCCCTGCCTGTTCCAGAAGGGCGATGACTTAGATGCGCTCTGCCTGGGGGATGAAAAAAAGGCAGGAGATGTCAGATATCCCCTGAACAAGGTGCTGATCACCCTTGCAAGACAATACCCGGATGACGTATTCGGGGTTTTGGTCCGGGGTTGTGATGAAAGAGGTCTTTATGGCCTTTACCGGTTGAAACAGCTTGAGCCGGACAAGGTGGTCCCCATAGGGATTTCCTGCCCCCGGGATCTTGCGCTTGCGTGTGAATGCAAAAAACCCTGGCCCGATGACATGACTGCCGGAGAAGCACCAAATGAAAAAGAATCGGGCGGTACGGAACAAAAAGGAGTGCAGGATGTAGAAGGCAAGGAACAGCCTGAGCGGTTCGACTTCTGGAAGGATCAGTTCTTAAAATGCGTCAAGTGCTATGGGTGCAGAGATATCTGTCCCATGTGCTTCTGCTACGACTGCAGTCTTGAATGTGAAGACCTCGTATCAAAGGGCGATCTTCCTGTGGATATCCCGACATTTCACCTGGTCCGGGCCATGCACATGGCCGACCGCTGCATTGACTGCGGCCTGTGTGATGAAGCATGCCCCGTGGATATCCCTTTGAGGCTGCTGTATAAAAAGACAGCCGAGGTTATGAACCATGAATTCGGATTTACGTCCGGGATCAATAAAAATGAAATATCACCCTTGAGCTTGATGGGCCCAATGCCTGAAAAGTAATATAGGTTATATATAAAGGAAAAATTATGGATTACAAGAATACGCTGACAACCTGCACCTATTGCGGATGCGGATGCAATTTTTTTCTTGAGTCCCTTGACGGCAGACTCACCGGGACCATTCCCTGTAAAACAGGCCCTGTCAATGAAGGCAAACTCTGCATCAAGGGGTGGAACGCCCACGAGTTTGTCCAGTCTGACGAACGGTTGAAAAAACCTCTGTTAAGAAAGGATGGAGAGCTTGTGGAAGTCTCCTGGGACGAGGCCCTGGATTTTACGGCCACCCGGCTCAAAGAGATCCAGAAGACAAATGGTCCGGATGCAATCGGGTTTTGTGCTTCAGCCAAGGTCACGAACGAGGAAAATTACATCATGCAGAAATTTGCCCGGGCAGGCGTTGGCACCAACAGTGTCGACCATTGTGCCCGGCTCTGACATTCCTCTACTGTGGCAGGTCTTGCCGCATCTTTCGGTAGTGGTGCAATGACAAATTCACTGGTTGATCTGGAAGGGTCGGATACAATTTTCATTATCGGATCCAATACTGCCACCTCCCATCCCCTGGTCGCCACCCGAATCTTACGGGCAAGGGAAAACGGGGCTAAAATCCTGGTGGCAGATCCTAGAAAAAATCAGATCGCGGATCTTTCGCATCTCTATGTCCGCCACAGGCCCGGGACTGACGTGGCCCTCCTTAACGGAATGATGAAGGTGATTCTGGATGAGAGGCTTGAAGACACAGACTTTATCAAGAAGAAGACGGAAGCGTATGATGCCTTTAAAAATCTGATAGAAAAAGTTGACCTGGACGCTGTATCAAAAATTTGCGGTGTATCAGTGGAAGATATTAAAACCCTTGCACTGACCTATGCCCGGGAAGGATCCAGCGCCATTGTCTACTGCATGGGGATTACCCAGCATACCAACGGGGTCAGCAATGTTAAATCCCTGGCCAATCTTGCCATGCTGACCGGTAATCTTGGGAAACCCGGCACGGGTGTCAATCCTTTGCGCGGACAGAACAATGTACAGGGTGCCTGTGATATGGGCAGCCTTCCTGATGTCTATACCGGCTACCAGTCCGTCACCCTCGGGGCTGCCAATAAAAAATTTGCCGATGCCTGGGGGGTTCCCGAACTTCCCACAAAGGTCGGCCTGACCATCCCTGAACTGATGAGCGGTATTGAAAAGGATGAGGTGAAAGCCCTCTGGGTCATGGGCGAAAACCCGGTAGTGTCAGACCCTGATGCCAATCATGTGATCAAAGCCCTGGAAAAGATAGACCTTCTCATTGTCCAGGATATTTTTCTGAGTGCAACGGCAAAGCTGGCTGATGTGGTTCTTCCCGGAGTGAGCTTTGCAGAAAAAGACGGCACCTTTGTTAATACGGAAAGACGTGTGATGCGGGTGAGAAAAGCCATTGAACCCGTTGGTGAATCTCATCAGGACTGGAAAATTATCCAGGATATCTCAAACCTATTCGGTTATCAAATGAACTATGATTCACCTGAAGCCATATTCAAGGAAATTGCCGAACTCACCCCGTCCTATGCCGGGATTACCTATGAGCGTCTCGAAGGCCAGGGTATTCAATGGCCCTGCCCGTCTCTTGCGCATCCGGGAACCCCGATTCTTCACACGGACGGGAACTTTGCAAGGGGAAAGGGGATGTTCCATGCCATAGACTATAAACCACCGGCAGAGGTAATCGATGAAGAATATCCCTTCTGGATGACAACGGGCCGCGTCTATGCCCATTATCATACCGGGACCATGACACGGAGATCAAAATCCCTGAATTTTGAAGTGTCTCAAGGATTCATAGAGATCAACCCGGCTGATGCAAAAACCTTTGATGTTAAGGATGGACACAGGATAAAAATAAACTCTCGAAGAGGCGAAATCGAAACACGGGTAAAGATTACCAAACGGGTGGAAAAAGGGGTTGTTTTCATGCCCTTCCATTTTGAAGAGATGAACGTGAACAAACTGACAAATCCGGCCTATGATCCCATTGCCAAGATCCCGGAATTAAAGGTTTGTGCGGTAAAACTTGAAAAGGTCTAATATTAAGGTCTAAGAATTCTTCATGCAAAGGATCAGGAGAGATTGAACGCGGAAAACAATATCAAATCCTTTGAGGCACTCCGGTGTGAAAAAGGATGCTGCAAAACTGATTCCCTTGAGTTGATCGGGGAGGAACCTCTTCTGATTCATTTTGATGAGAAGCCCTATTCAGTAGTAATGAGGACACCTGGTGAAGAAATCTTCCACACGGCCGGGCTCTGTCTTGGTGAAGGGATTGTGGATAAGGTTGATGACTTCAAGACCATTGGGTATGATAAAGATCTTGACCCTAATATTATTGATATCTGGCTGACCCCTGAAAGATACAAAAAGATTTCGCATATCCTGGAGCGCAAAACCTATGTCAGCCAGACCAGCTGTGGAATTTGCGGCAAAAAGATGATGGAGGACTTGAATTCGGTTTTAACACCGGCCAAAGATGGGTTTGAAGTGGATATTGAGCATATTTTTGACTGTGTGGGCATGCTGTCTAAAAAACAGCACTTCTATCCAAGAACCAGAGGCTCCCATGCAGCACTGCTGTTTAACCAGCGGCTGGAGATGATCTCTTTTGCCGAGGATGTAGGAAGGCACAACGCACTTGACAAGGCCATCGGCAAAGCCTTTATGGAAAAAAAGCTGTCCTCAGCCAGGCTGCTTGTCTTATCTTCAAGAATAAGTTATGAACTGGTCCAGAAGGCGGCCCGGGCAAAGATACCTGTGATTGTAAGCAAATCAAGACCCACGGCCCTTGCAGTTGAAATGGGCAAGTCCCTTAACATGACCCTTGCCTGTGCGTTTGAATCTTCAAAATTATTAATCCTCTGTGGTGGAAACAGGATTAAGAAACAATAAAGACAAGAATGGATATTAAAAATTTACCTGGAAACAACAGGATTTAACATAAAATACTTAAATTTTAATAATTAACTATCAAATAAATAAACAGCCAAATCATAAAGAGGAGGATAAATTTGAAAATTCTCACAACCGTAAAAAAAGTAGTTGACGTGGAATTGAATATCCACGTGGAAAATGGTGCCATTGTAGAAGACGGGCTGCAATATGTTATCAATGCCTGGGATGAAAATGCAGTGGAAGCCACGGTCCAGCTTAAAGAAAATAATGGCGCCCAGACAACATTGGTGAGCATAGGCGGACCGGATAACACGGATATCATCAGGCGATGCTATGCCATGGGGATCGAAGACGCCATTCATATTGATGATCCTGCTCTTGAAAAAGCAGACTCCTATGTTTATGCAAACGTTTTGCAAAAGGTTTATGAACAGGGAGAATATGATCTTATTATCACTGGAAAACAGGCCCAGGATACAGATAACGGCCAGACCGGGATCATATTGGCTGAATGCTTGAAAATTCCCTGCGTCAGCAATGTGGTTGCCATGGAAGTTATGGATGACCAGCACATTAAGGTTTCCCGGCTGGGAGATGCGGGAACTGAAATTATTGAACTTGAACTGCCTGCCCTGGTAACGGTTACAGATAGTATTAATGAGCCTCGGCTGCCTGCCATGCGCGGTATCATGATGGCCAAGAAAAAGAAAATCAATGTCATGGATCTTGCAGGTCTTGGAACTTCCTTTGAAGAAGTGGGAGGCGCTGATCTAAAATCGGAAATTGCTGAATATATGACTTCAGAAACCCGACAGGCCGGACAGAAATTTGAAGGTGATGCAAAAGAAATCACAGCACAGGTCGTTAATCTCCTGGCCACGGAAGCAAAGGTTTTATAATTTTTATCACAGGCATACCTGATTTTTATATAAGGAAAATAATATTATGGCTAAAATACTCGTAATTGCAGACATTAAACAAGGCGTTCTCAAAGGCAGCACAGCCGAACTTTTATCAAAGGCCAAAGCCATTGGCGCCGAAACGGCCGTGGTTGCAATTGGCTCCAATATAGAATCTTTAACTTCTGATCTGGCAGCCGCAGGATCAGACACCCAGTACATTGCAGACGACGTAAGCCTGGAGCTTTTTTCAGCAGGACCTTTTGCTTCCTGTGTCGTTGATGCGGCCAACCAGTTTGAAGCCGATATGATCTGGTTTGGTTTTTCTGAAACAGGTAAAGCCGTTGCCCCGAGAGTTGCAGCGCAGCTTTCCTGTGCCTGCGCAACTGAAATCACGGATGTGACCCTTAATGACGAACAGATTGAAGTGATCCGCCCTGCAACTGCAAACAAAGTGATCCAGCGAATAAAAGTCAATACAAAACAAGTTGTGGCCGTTGTAAGGGCTGGAGCCTTTGAAGCAGACCCTGACATCATAGGAACTCAAAACCTTGTCAAGCTGTCTGCACCGGCACCCGACTTAAAGGCTGTGATAAAAGAACTTATATCAGATGCCAGCGGTGAAATCGATCTTGCCGATGCTGATATTGTCATCTCAGTGGGACGAGGCGCAAAGGACCAGGCCGGTATAGATCTTGTAAAAGAACTGGCCGATGATCTTGCCGCAGGTTTTGGATCTTCCAGGGCAATGGTGGACGGTGGTCTTATGGCCCATAACAAGCAGGTTGGTCAGACAGGAAAAATAGTTGCCCCCACTCTTTATATGGCAATTGGTATCTCAGGCGCCATTCAGCACCTTGCGGGAATGAACGGTTCCAAAACCATCCTGGCCGTTAATAAAGACCCTGAAGCCCCCATCTTTAATGTGGCTGACTATGGTATTGTCGGAGATCTTTTTGAAGTGGTTCCGATTTTAAGAGAAGAAATTAAAAAACTTAGAAACTTAGGATAAAATACCCATGAATCCGCTTTTTATGTCCATACTCCTGATTGTCGGGCTGGCAATTTTTACCCGGACAATGGTTCAGAAAATCCAATTGCTCATGGCCCTTGAACCTACGACCCGGGCCAATCATATCTCAGAAAGAATAAAGAATGTTGTAATTATCGCACTGGGCCAGAAACGCCTGGTGGGAAGAAAAAAAGAATGGGCATCGGGATTGATGCACGCCTTTATCTTCTGGGGATTCTGTGTCCTTTTAATCCGCAGCCTGAACCTGTACGGAGAAGGGTTTGTAAAAGGATTTCAACTGCCTTTATTTGGGGATGGCTCCATTGTCGGCTACCTTTACATCGCATTAAAAGACATAATGGAAGGTATTGTACTTTTGATGGCCGCCTATGCCATCTACCGCCGTGCCATTGTTAAACCTGAACGTCTGCACAACACCTGGGAAGCCTATTTTGTCCTGTGTATGATAGGAGTATTGATGATCTCCGATCTATTGCTGGACGGTGCCCGGTATAACCTTATTATGCTGCACAATAACCCCGGCCATCTTCATTTTTTTAATAACCCCCAGTTTGGCTCTGAATTTGCCTGGACCCCAATTTCCGTAGGAGCTGCATCCCTTGTCTCCTGGATGAGTGCAGATGCCTTAAGCTATTTATTAGGGGGGATGTTCTGGTTACACATTATCACACAATTGACCTTTTTAAATTTTCTACCCTTAGGAAAACACTTCCATGTGATCACGGCCCTGCCCAATGTGTTTTTAAAATCACTTGGCTATCCCCATGAAAAAACCAAAGTTCTGGACCTGGAAGATGAATCCGTGTGGGAGGACGAATCTCTCGGCATAAACCACATCCACCAGCTCAACTGGAAACAGGGACTGGATCTTTACACCTGTACTGAGTGCGGCCGTTGTAAAGAGGTCTGCCCCACCTATACCACGGATAAACCTTTAAGCCTGCATGACTTGAATGACACCTTGAAGTTAGAGTTGCTGGACAATGCAGACAACCTGATTAAACGATCAAAACTGGCCGCCTCCATAAAAGCGGACACAGACCCTGAAAAAGTGGAAGAAATAAAAGCCCAGATGGCCGAGCTTAACTGCAAAAAAACGCTCATCGGCGAGGTGATTTCCGAAGAAACGCTCTGGGCCTGTACCAACTGCCGGGCCTGTGAACAGGTCTGTCCTGTTACCATTGAACAGGTTCCCCGCATCATTGCCTTAAGACAGGGCCAGGCACTTATGGCAGGGGTATACCCTCAGGAGTTGAATGTGGCATTCAGGGGCCTTGAGCGCAACGGCAATCCATGGGGCATAGGCTATGACCAGCGCGCTGAATGGGCTGACGGTCTTAATGTTAAAATCATGGCTGATGATTCAGATGTCGACTATCTGCTCTGGGTGGGCTGTGCCGGTTCCTTTGATGATAGGAGCAAAAAAGTCTCCATAAGCATGGTTAAAATTCTGCAGAAAGCAGGTATAAATTTTGCCATCCTGGGTAAGGAAGAAAAATGCACGGGTGACTTTGCCCGACGTGCGGGCAATGAGATGATGTATCAGATGATGGCCCAGGAAAACATTGAAACCCTGAATAATTACAAGGTTAAAAAAATTATTGCGGCCTGCCCCCATTGTTTAAATACCTTGAAACATGAATACCCGCAAATGGGCGGAAATTATGAAGTGATCCATCACACGGACTTTATTGACCAGCTCATAAAATCCGGCAAAATCACTTTGAACAAATCTCTGGAAGGCGCTTTAACCTTTCATGATCCCTGTTTCTTAGGCCGTTACAATTCAATTTATGATCAACCCCGATCCATTTTACAGGGCATTTCAAAACAAGGGCTAACAGAGCTGGACCGTCACGGAAGTGAAAGTTTCTGCTGTGGTGCAGGCGGCGGAAGAATGTGGATGGAGGAAACCATTGGTAAAAGAATCAATGTCGAGCGCTCCGAAGAGATTGTCGGTAAAAATGTGGCCAATGTGGCCGTAGCCTGCCCCTTCTGCTTGACCATGATTGAAGACGGCATGAAAGAACTGGATAAAGACGAACAGATCAAGGCAAAAGATATCTGCGAGCTTGTTGCAGAAAATATGGCCTAGTGAAATATAGATAGTTAAATAATTTAAATAGTTTAAATAGTTTAAGGAGAATAAAATGGGAACAATTCCTGATAAAATCTCGACCTGGCAAATGGTCAGCCCTTTTAAAAAAGACAGGGAAACAGGAGAAGTCACTCCAGGCAAATTGGAAAAAACCAAGATCGATGTTCCAGATCTTCAATCAGGAGAAGTCCTTGTTGAAGTAGCTGGCTGCGGTGTCTGTCACACTGATCTCGGATATTTTTATTATGGCGTGCCAACGGTGAACAAACCCCCTTTAACACTGGGCCATGAAATTTCCGGAACAGTTGTGGATGCAGCTTCCGACGTTGCTTTTTGGAAAGGCAAAGAAGTCATCATCCCGGCTGTCATGCCCTGCAGAAAATGCTATCTGTGCAAAACAGGCCGGGGCAACAGATGTCTTGCACAGAAGATGCCGGGCAACAGCATGGGAATCTACGGCGGATTCTCAAGCCATATCCCTGTTCCTGCCATTGATCTTTGCGAAGTTAAAAACCGCGGTGACATCCCCCTTGAAAAACTGGCCGTTGTGGCAGATGCTGCAACAACCCCTTTCCAGGCCTCCAAAAGAGCTGATTTCCAGGTGGGAGATAATGCCATTGTTATTGGTGTCGGCGGTGTGGGCCAATACATGGTCCAGGTACTTAAAGCCCTGGGTGCTGCCAATGTTGTTGCCATTGATATTAACCAGGAACGCCTGGATGTCATGTTGAAAAATGGTGCTGATTTTGCTGTTAATTCCATGGGCAAAACCCCACGGGAGATTTCCGGTGAACTTAAAGCCTATCGAAAACAAAACAACATTGTTTCAACAGGCTGGAAGATCTTTGAAGTATCAGGCTCAAAACCGGGCCAGGAACTGGGACTTGCTCTTTTAAGCTTTACAGGAAAAATGATTGTGGTGGGTTTTGGCCCCCACAAGGTTGAATATTCCATTTCAAGACTAATGGCATTTGATGCTGAACTCATCGGTACCTGGGGATGCCTGCCGGAATACTATCCATCTGTTTTAAGCATGATTACCAGCGGGAAAATTAATTTTGAGGAGTTTGTTCAGACACGGCCCATGAGCACCATAGCCGAAAGTTTTGACGAGGCCCACAAACAATCTCCGGATCAAAGAATTGTACTCGTACCGGATTTTTAAAAAATAAAGGAAAAGAACATGAAACTTGAAGGAAAAAAAGCCATTGTAACCGGCGGCAGCCGCGGTATCGGAAGAGCCATTGCCCTGATGTATGCCAAAGAAGGGGCAGATGTCCTGGTCAACTACCATTCCAATGATGCAGCCGCAAAAGACACCGTGGCTGAAATTGAAAAACTGGGTCGCAGAGGCGTTGCCGTTGCAGCTGATGTTGCCAATTATAAAAGCGCCCAGGACATGGTTGAAGAATGCGTCAAACAACTGGGCGGCGTTGATATAGTTGTCAACAATGCCGGGGTTTCCAAACCCTCCATGCTGCTTAAAATGAAGGAAGAAGACTGGGATGCCATTATTGATATCCATTTAAAGGCAGCCTTTAATACGACCCAGGCAGCCGGCCGCCACATGAAAGAACAAAAATCGGGTAAAATCATTAATGTAATCTCAACGGCCGGTATTTTCGGCACCATCGGACAGATCAACTATGCCTCTGCAAAAGCCGGTATCATTGGATTCACCAAATCTGCCTCCCGGGAACTGGGACGATATGGCATCAATGTCAACGTCATCTGCCCCGGTATTACCAAAACAGAGATGACCGGCAAACTCCAGACCGATGAAAAGCTTAAAAAAATCTATGAAGGCCGTATTCAGCTGGGCAGATTTGCAGAACCTGAAGAGATTGCCCCTGCCTTTGTATTTCTTGCGTCCGACGATGCAAGTTATATCACAGGTCAGGTACTGGGTGTTGATGGCGGATATATCGGATAAACAATAAAATATAATATAAGGAGGTAAATATGCCTTTAAAGTGGATGCCAAGAGAAAACGAAGTTAAAGATCATGCCCTGCACAGAAACCCCCATTGGGGAACAGAAGCCCCCTGCGTCATGTACGAGAAAAGACCCTTAACCGATCCCAAGGGAAATGTGACTGAAAAACTGTTTGTTGCATGGATTACATTGAACAACCCCAGACAGTTCAACTCCTATACCACGGACATGGTAAAAGGCGTTATTGCCGGATTTGAAAATGCATCCCTGGACAGAAGTGTTGTTGCCGTGGTTTTTACAGGAACCGGCCCCTATGCATTCTGCACCGGCGGCAATACAAAAGAATATTCAGAATTCTATTCAAAAAGATGTGATGAATACGGCCAGTACATGGAGCTGTTCAACCACATGGTGGATTCCATCCTTGCCTGCAAAAAACCCGTTATCTGCCGGGTCAACGGCATGCGGGTGGCCGGCGGCCAGGAAATCGGCCTTGCCTGTGACCTTGCCGTATCTTCCGACCTTGCCATTTTCGGCCAGGCCGGACCCAAACATGGTTCCGCCCCTGCTGGCGGTTCTTCAGACTTCCTGCCCTGGTTCCTCACAGCAGAAGATGCCATGTACAACTGCGTATCCTGTGAGATGTGGTCTTCCTATAAAATGAAAGCCAAAGGCATGATCTCCAAGGTTGTCCCTGTTCTTAAAATCGATGGGGAATGGGTGAGAAACCCGCTGATTATCACGGACAAATATGTTGAAGACGGAGAGATCGTCTATGGCGAATACAAATCAGGACAGGCCTTTAAAGACGGTAAGGCCCTTCTCAAACAGCACCAGGCCAATGCAGATTTTGAACTGCTTGACAAGGAAGTCAACAATATTATCTGGAAGTTTGCCAATCTGTTTCCCGGCTGCCTGATTAAATCCATTGACGGTATCCGCCAGAAAAAGAAATTCTTCTGGGATACCATGAAAAATGATCACAGACACTGGCTTGCAGCAAACATGGGCGGCGAAGCCTTCCTTGGATTTGGTGCATTCAACACCAAAAAAATTACGGGTCAGGACACCATCGACTTCATTAAATTTCGCCAGAACGTAGCCGACTCAAGACTGTGGGATGACGAGATGTTCTCTGAAGTAATGGGTAAACCCCAGGAGTAAACGCTTCAAATAGTTGATCCATTCAATGAGTAATAAAGGGTTCAGAGTCTGTTAAAGATCCTGGACCCTTTCTTTTTTTAGAATATTCAGCTTTTTCAAAAAGTTATCCTACCATTCAAATTCACAAAAACATTCAATAATAGGTACTTCTACCTATTGTTTTTTCTCCCGCCTTTATATAAGTAGTAGTAAGTTCGTAAACTTGTTTTTTTCAACACCCCCGGCTTACGAAAACGTAACCGACAAAGCGAAGCTGTGCCCTTGACTCCCATCAAAGGTCCAGCGGACTTTTTGTTTCTTTTATGGTTCTGGATTTGACAGTATGAGTATAGATCATTGTCGTTCGAACATCACTGTGCCCTAAAAGCTCCTGAATGGTCCTGATGTCATAGTTTGCCTGGAGCAGATGGCTTGCAAAACTGTGGCGGAAGGTGTGGGCCGAGGCTCTTTTTAAAATCTTTGATTTTCGCACTGCCCATTTAATTGCTTTTTGGACATGGGTCTCGTGAAGGTGATACCGCCGGTATTCATTGGTCTCAGAAACAAATGTCAGCTCTCTGGCAGGAAAGAACCACTGCCAGATCAATTCTTTGGGAGCCCCTGTATACTTTTTTTCAATTCTGTCAGGTAAAAACACACCGGAATAACCATCCTTCAAATCTGTATCATGCAAAGCAATCACCCGGTTAATCTGGGTTTTTAAATCATTACGGATAGTTTCCGGAAGCGGAACGGTTCTATCCTTTTTTCCTTTTCCATGTACTGTCAATAAACCGGCATCAAAATTAAAATCCTTAACTCTTAAATTAAGACATTCAAACAATCTGAGACCACACCCATACAACAGCTTTACCACAAGATCAAAAGGATACTGCAGATTTTGAAGAATGCAGTCAATCTCTTCCCTGGAGAGCACAACGGGTATATAGGTCTTTCTTTTGGCCCTGACAACACCATCTATTTTCCCGAATTCCTTTTTCAACACATGCCGGAAAAAGAACAGCAACCCGTTAAAGGCCTGATTCTGGGAAGACGCCGACACTTTCTTCTTTACAGCCAAAAATGTTAAAAATGCTTTCACATCCTCAGGCGTTAAAGATTCCGGCAGTTTATTTTTTGTAAAATATCTGAGTTTTTCAGCCCATAAGGAATATGCCTTTAATGTTTTTTTAGAATAATGCCGCAGTTTTATTTCATTTTTAATAGAATCAACGGCGATATCCCATGGATCATCAATTACATCTGAACTAAAGGGTTTTATCTCTTCACAAATATCCGGATCAGACACTGTAATCTCAGAAACGCTTTCTGATTTTTCCACCCCGGAATAATATAATTCCACTGCTTTTTTTGCCTGAGACTGCTGTGAAGGTGTCTGGGCTTTTTGCTTTAATTTTTCAACAAAAAGAAAAAGACTTTTTGCATCAGTATACGAATGTGAATATTTTTTGCAAAAATCCAGATAGTATCGGAGCCATTTTTTGCAATGGACATATTGATCCAATGCAATATCGCTGTTCATCAACAGCAGATTATATTTTTTTTGAAGTGCCTCAGGTACTTTTATCATGATATCAAATTTTGATAATCTTCAAGTTAGAGTGTTATCCAGTTAGAATTTTTATACTTGACTTCTATTTCGTTGTCAATCTATAAAATTATTGCAAGATACACAGAACCACACAACTACTTGTTAAATTGGTTAAAAAATCATGGACGATGTATCGCGAGACATAGGGCAAGCTCTCGAAATGAAATGATTTAAAAAAGTAAAACTATCTCTTGAATGCAAACTGATTTTTAATAGCTGGTTTATATATTCCAAGAATCTACTTTTCGATTAAAATAGTAAGGAAAATAAATGATCAAACCAAACTGGGGTCTTTTTAAAGCGAAATTTAACGAAAACCCACAAGATAGTTTTGAATGGTTCTGCTATTTATTATTTTGTAGAGAATTCGATAAGCCAATCGGCATTTTTAGGTATAAAAATCAATCAGGAATAGAGACTGAACCAATTCAAAAAGGAGATGAAATCATTGGTTGGCAGGCTAAATTCTATGATTCATCTCTTTCATCTCATAAAAATGAGGTGATAAGCACTATTGATAAAACAAGTCGGGATTATCCTGATTTATCAAATTTACTTATTTATTCAAATCAAGAGTGGGGACAGAATAAAGGTAAAAAACCTGCTGGACTCAAAGAAGTTGAGAAGAAAGCGAAACAGCTTAATATCAAAATAGATTGGAGAACAGCAAGCTTCTTTGAATCTGAGTTTGTTACCACCAAAAATGAAATCATTTCTAACGAATTTTTTTCTTTTGACAAAAACATTTTTAATTTAATTGATGATCAAAATAAACATTCTGAAAACATCTTAAATGGAATTAATTCTTCAATCACATTCAGAAATAAAGTCATAGAAATTGATAGATCTAACCAACTTGAAGAATTAGAGGACGGATTCACAGGTGTTTGGATAGTTAGTGGTGTTGGTGGCGTAGGAAAGACCGCGGTTATCAAAGACTTTTATCAAAAAACAATAGAAGATATTCCTATCTATATTTTCAAAGCATCTGAATTTGAAATTAAAAATATTGATGATCTATTCGCAGAACATAGCTTTTATGAGTTTGTGAAAGCACATGAATCTGAAACGAAAGTTGTAATTATTGACTCTGCTGAAAAGCTATTAGATTTGAATAATACCGAGCCTTTCAAAGAAATAATTTCTTCGATTCTTAAAGGTGGATGGAAAGTTATTTTTACAACGCGAGAAAATTATTTGGATGATTTAAACTATGAGTTTTTAGAAATTTATCAAATTGTGCCAAAAAATATTAATATTAAAAACTTGTCATTAGATGAGTTACGAGAAATTTCAAAAGACTATGCATTTAAATTGCCTAAAGATTTTAAGATGTTGGAGTTGATAAGGAATCCATTCTATTTAAATGAATATCTTAAGTTCTATAATGATGAAGACAAATTAGACTATTCTCGTTTCAAAGATAAATTATGGAATAAAAATATAAAAAAATCTCGTCCAGAGAGGGAACAATGCTTCTTAAAGTTAGCATTTGAAAGATCGAATTCTGGGCAATTCTTTGTTAATCCTGATTGTTCTGCAGATGTTTTGGATAATGAATTAACAAAAGACGGTGTCCTTGGGTATGATGTAGCAGGATATTTTATAACGCACGATATTTATGAAGAGTGGGCATTAGAGAGAATTATAGAAAAAGAGTTCACTAACAAAAGTTCGATTTCAAATTTTTATGATGCAATCGGTCAATCTCTACCAATTAGAAGAAGTTTTCGGAGCTGGTTGTCAGAAAAATTGTTCGTTGGAAATGATGAAATAAAAGACTTTATAGAGGAGACTCTTGAAACAGACAGTTTGGAATCTTTTTGGAAAGATGAAATCCTGATTTCAGTTTTGTTGTCATCCTATTCTGATTCTTTTTTTGGATTTTATAAAGGAGAATTATTAGCAAATAATAGTGAGTTGTTAAAAAGAATTCGGTTTTTATTGCAAATTGGATGCAAGGAAGCCGATTTTGGGATCCTTAAACAGTTTAATTTAAAAGCTACTGCTTTATCATCATTAGAATATTTTTTAACCAAACCAAAAGGAAGAGGATGGGAAGCTTTTATAAAGTTTATTCTGGATAATATTGATGAAATTGGCATTAATAATTTGGGTTTTATTATTCCAATTTTAAATGATTGGAATAGCACTACGAAAAAAGGTGAAAGTACTAAAAACGCTGGGCTTATAGCATTAAAATACTATCAGTGGACGATAGATGAAGATGTATATTTTTCTCAAGATAGAACAAAAGATAACTTGATACAAACCATTGTTAATTCAGCTTCAGAGATAGAAGCAGAATTGGAATTAATATTTCAAGAAATTATCAAAAATGGATGGAAAAACCGCCGAGACCCGTATTATGATTTTTCAAATAGCATTTTAACGAAAATCGAGGCCATTAATGTATACAAAGTTTTCCCCAACTATGTATTCAGTTTAGCAGAATTATTTTGGTTATACACTCCTAAAGAAAATCGATATGGTCACCCGACACGTATTGAAATTGGACAGCATTTTGGACTAGAATCCAATCTGCGTGAATATTATCCTGCAAGTGCTTTTCAAACACCAATCTATTGGCTGTTATGTAATTCATTAAAAGATACGGTAGATTTTATTTTAAAATTTACTAATAGAGTTGTTGAAGTCTATAAAAACTCCTCATTTGATAATTCAGTTGAAATTATTGAGATAGAAGTAGATGGTTTAATAAGGAAACAGTATATAAGCAATTGTCTTTGGAATCTTTATAGAGGCTCAGGCTCCCCAGTAAGTCCATATCTTTTGCAATCAATTCACATGGCATTAGAGAAGTACTTTTTAGAAAATGGTAAGAATATGGATTCAAAGGTTTTGGAGAGCTGGCTTTTATACCTATTGAAAAATACCAAATCAGCTTCAATTACATCAGTCGTTGCGAGTATTGTTTTAGCATATCCCGAGAAAATATTTAATATAGCCAAAATACTATTTAAAATAAAAGAATTCTTTCTTTATGATTTAACTCGAATGATGTCAGATCAAACTGTTAAAGGGCTTTATTCAATTGGATATGGTCTTAATTATAAAACTAAGATGTATGCAGATGAGCGAATAAAAACATGCGATGATAAACACAGAAAATTTGCATTAGAACATATTTTTTTAAACTATCAAATGTTTAGAAGTGAAGAGATTAGTGATGAGGAGGCAAACCAGAGGCAGGATGAATTATGGCAAATTCTAGATCATTTCTACAATGAATTACCAGAAGAAGCTAATGAGACCGATTCTGATAAAACTTGGAGAATATTTTTATCCAGAATGGATAGGCGAAAGATGAAACCTAAAATTAAAAAAACTGATGCTGGAACAGAAATTCATTTTAATCCTGAGATAGAACCCAAATTAAAAGAATACAGCGAAAAATCATTAGAAAAAATATCTAATAAAACAAGATATGGAGCACTAAAATTATGGGCGACTTTTCGATTTGAAGGTAATAAAAAATATAAAGACTATGAACTCTATGAAAACGACCCAAACCTTGCCTTGAAAGAAACTAAAGAGATATTTGAAAAGTTAAAAGAGAAAAAAGATGATGAATTTAGATTATTCAATCATACCATTCCTGCTTATGTTTGTTCTGTTCTGATTCGAGATTTTTCCGACATTTTATTAGACGAGGATAGATCGTTTTGTAAAGACCTTATAATTGAAATAGCATCCTTCTCCTTACTTAAAGAGTATCGATATCAAATCTCTGATGGCACACAGCCTGCAATTTCTGTCCTTCCTAATCTAATTGAAATTTTCCCTGAGGAAGAGGATGGAATTAAAGTCATATTACTATTTTGTCTCTTTAATGATTACCCAATTGATATGGGAAATTCACGTTATAGTAGTTTTGCGATCAGTGCGATTCAAAATTTGTGGGAGAATAGATACAAAGATGCTAATTCACTTTTATTGGGATATCTGTATCTAAAACCACCGTATGAGGAGACAATTAAAAAAATAAGAGAGGCGAATCGAAAAAAGGGGATATTTGAGTTTGATATTGATGAAGCTCGTGTTGTATTTTTAGAAGAGCGTGAAAACGATATAAAAAAAATAATCAAAAATGAAATCCAACTCAATGATATATCGAATTTTGAACAATCAAAACTCCTTATACAAGAGACAGCACTCCAGCTAATACCAAACAAAACGACCTACGACGATCATAAAAAAATTGTTGCAATGATAATTTCTTCTTTTGTTAAACGCCTATTTAGCAAGGATCGGGATGATCGGGTTGATTACTCCGTTAAGCATAATTTTTTACGCAAATTAGCTTATTTAGTCTTAAATGCCAAGGATACAGATATTGAAGATTACCTTAAATCTTTTAGAGATAACCTTAACGCTTCTGAATCCACTGCAGACTTTTTCGAAGAATTTATTTGGGCGGAGGACACTTTAAATGCTTATGAAAACTTTTGGATTGTATGGAATTTCTTCAAAGAAAAATTTATAGAATTGTGCAAAGACGGTGATAGACATTGGTTCGTAGATAAAATTATAATCTCTTACCTTTTTACATCGGTTCCGTGGAATAAAGGTACTAAAGAATGGCATACATTGAAAAATCGTGAAAAACGTTTTTTTAAAGAAATCCTACCTAAAATAGGTCACTGTCCGACTGCTTTATATGCTGTCAGTAAATTATTAAATGAGATAGGAAGCAACTTTGCTCACGAAGGGATTAAATGGGTATCAGACATACTTGAGAAAAATCCTGACATTGTTGAAAGAGAGTTTAAACCAGATACTATTTTCTTTATGGAAAATTTCTTAAGAAAATATATTTATGAAAATCGTGAATATATCAAGAGAAACCAAATCGTAAAAAATCAGATTCTACACCAACTTAGATTCATGATAGAGAAGGAGTCAGTAATTGGTTATATGTTAAGAGAAAGCATCTTATGATTTAAAATAAAAAGGGGTCAGATTTTCATTTGACTCTTGATAGATATTTCAACAATCCAAATGAACACAGGCAAGCCGGTTATTTGGGATGAAATAAAACTGATCGATTATATCACAAAAAAAAGAAAGGCCTCAAAATGAAAATCAGTCAAATCATTGATAAAATTGATGAGAAACAGCTCTTTGTTCCTGCATTTCAACGCGAATATGTCTGGAAACGAAATGACGCAAAAGAATTGATCAATTCATTAATAAAAGATTATCCAACAGGAACAATGCTTACCTGGGAAACGGGTAATCCACCTGAACTGAAAGGCAAACATAAATATGATCCAAGGCAAGGATCAGTAAAACTGATCCTTGATGGACAGCAAAGGATTACAACGCTTTATATGTTGATGACAAACCAAATCCCGCCTTATTATAAAGAACATGAGATCCTTCACAACATTAGAGGCCTCTATGTAAATGTTGAGAGTCTGGATCTTGAATACTATAAAAAAACAATCATGGAAAAAGCGCCGTTCTGGGTAAATATCACCGATATCTTCAAAGGTACTGTAAGATACAGGGATGTGGTTGATCAACTTGAAGAACAATTAGACGGAGAGCGGTTGCCAAGATCAAGAGAGAATATTATTGACGATAATTTTAGAGCCATTGAGAGAATAAAAGACAGGGATTTTCAAGAGCAGGTCATCCCGATAAATGCAACGATCAAGGAAGCCATTGATATATTTTATGTCGTCAATTCGGCTGGTGTTAACCTTACAGATGCTGAACTTGCCCTTGCACAAATTACAGGTTATTGGCCGGAAGCAAGAGAGCTTTTTAAGAAGAAACTCCTAGAACTTGCAGCCAATGGTTTTGTATTAAAGCTTGATTTTATCGTCTATGTTCTTTTGGGTGTCTTGTACAATATTGGGTCCAAAATGGAACGGCTCCACAATATTGAGAATTTAGAATCGATCAAAATTGCATGGGAAAAATTAAACACGGATATTTTGGATTATGTTTTTAATATTCTTAAGAGCCAGGCGTATATTGATCATACCAAAGAGGTCAATTCAGTGTATGCATTCATTCCCATCATCGTTTATGCCTATCAAAAGGGTAAAAACAGTCTTTCACAAATTGAAATCAAAAAAGTGATCAAATGGTTTTATTATTCTCAGATCAGACAGCGATATATCAGTCAATTACCGCAAAAACTGGACAAGGATTTAAAAATTATTGTTAATGAAGATAATCCTTTTGACAAACTTTTAAATATCATCGCGCTGGAACGAAAACTTGAAATTGAAAAAGAAGAGTTTATTGGTGTGGATGTAAGACATGCCTTATGGAGCCTGATGAAATTTTATTTCAAAAGTAAGGACGCCAAATGTTTGAGCACAGGTATCAGCATCCGGAAAAACATGGGAAAGAAATATGATCTTGAATGGGATCATATCTTTCCCTATTCTGTATTAAAAGCTCATGGCTATGACTGGAACAATCGCAGGAAGTTTGCTCTGGCACAGGAAATTACCAATAGAGCGATTTTAACACAGGTTGCCAATCGAACAAAGAGTGCAAAATTAGCCGAAGGATATTTGGAAGGCGTATTGGTAAAATTTCCAAATGCTTTGGAACTTCAAAGTATCCCTGTCGACAAGGAGCTTTGGAAAATAGAGAATTATGATCTGTTTCTCGAACAAAGAAGAAAAATGCTGGCAAATGAACTCAACGCCTTTTTGAATGGTATTACAGAAACCGATACAGGAGAAGTAGACTTAGATATTCTTGAAATGATTAATCAGGGAGAAACTCACCATGTGGAATTTAAAACAACTTTAAGATATGACGTGCGCCAGCAAAAGGTGAATAAAAAATTAGAAGAAGTCATACTTAAAACCATAGCGGCATTCAGTAACGGCCAGGGCGGAAACCTGATCATGGGTGTCAAAGACGATATGGAAGTTATCGGCCTTGAAAATGACTACAATACATTAAAGGATAGCACACATGACGGGTTTGAACTGCATTTAAGGAATCTTGTCAATACAGCATATGGGGTTGAATTTGCATCAAATAATCTAATGGTCTCTTTTCCGGTGGTTGACGAAACAGAAATTTGTCTTGTTGAAGTTAAGCCCAGTTTAAAGCCGGTTTATACACAGGCTACAGATAAAAATGGACAAAGACATGAAAAATTCTATGTCCGAAGCGGTAACTCATCACCTGAAATGCCGCTGAGTGAAATTGCGTCCTACATCCAATCCAGATTCAATTCAGACTGATTTTCCATTTAGAAATTAATTGCTAACCCCGTGGTAATCTGGTAGCTGATGAATGTTACCCATACGTTCATGGGGTAACATAATTGGGGCCGGATTTGATGGTCCCAATTTGTTGATACTGATTTGTGAAATATTGCTTTGATATAATTTAAGGAAACACCCCTGTAATGGTAAATAAACTCACCCTTTCAAAACTTGAAAACCTTTTACTCACCGCCTGTGATGATCTTCGCGGCAGTATGGATGCAAGCGAATATAAAGAATATATTTTCGGCATGCTGTTTTTAAAACGTGCCAGTGATCTGTTTGATCAACGGAGAGAAGAACTTAAAAAAGAACTTGCCGATCAGGGTATGTCGAAAGATGATATTTCACAAGCATTGATTGATCCGGATAATTATTCGGGTAAATATTTTTATGTCCCGCCAAGAGCACGATGGAATGAGGGATGGGATGAAAATGTAAAAGACAAAGAAACCGGTGAAATAAAACTAGTTCATCACCCCGCCTTAAAGCATGTCAAGGAAAATGTCGGGACGCAACTGAACAAGGCGCTTGAGGCAATTGAAGATGCCAATGTGGATGCCCTGCAGGATGTCTTAAAAGGGATAAACTTTAACCGAAAGATCGGCCAGAGGACATTAGATGATGATACATTGGCTGATTTTGTATTAAATTTCGAAAAAATCCCATTAAAGGATGACGATTTTGAATTCCCGGATTTATTGGGAAGCGCCTATGAATGGCTGATTAAGTTTTTTGCGGATTCAGCCGGGAAAAAGGCAGGTGAATTTTATACCCCTGCCGAAGTGGTCCGGATCTGTGTGGAAATCTGTGATCCCAAAGAAGACATGAGTATTTACGATCCCACAGCAGGGTCCGGGGGTATGTTGATCCAGACACGGGACTATTTGCGCGAACACGGCGGCGATCCCGGTGAATTGTCCCTCAATGGTCAGGAAAAGATCGGTACCACCTGGTCCATTTGCAAAATGAATATGCTGCTCCATGGCATTTCCCATGCCGATATCCGGCAGGAGGATACGATCAAGGAACCCCAGCATCTGGATGAAAACAATGAGCTTAAAAGGTTCGACCGGGTATTGGCCAATCCGCCGTTCAGTCAGAACTACATTAAAAAAGAGCTGAAGTTTCCAGGTCGCTTTCCCGTGATGATGCCGGAAAAAGGTAAAAAAGCAGATCTGATGTTTGTCCAGCATATGCTGGCCGTTCTCAAGCACGACGGCCGCTTGGCAACCGTCATGCCCCACGGTGTGTTATTTCGCGGGGGCGAGGAAAGGGCAGCACGCCAATATTTTATTGAAGCCGGGTATCTGGAAGCCATTATCGGACTGCCAAGTAATCTGTTTTACGGGACCGGTATACCTGCCTGTATTCTTGTCATGAACAAGCAAGGGGCAAAAAGCCGAAAACATGTGTTGTTTATCAATGCCGACAGGGAGTTTAGAGAAGGCAAGGCCCAAAAGCATTTGCGGCCCGAAGATATTGACAAAATTGTTCATGCCTATCGAAAGAAAGCGGATATCCCGGGCTATGCCCGGAACGTTCCAATGACAGAAATCGCAGAAGAAGAATACAATTGCAATATCCGCCGTTATGTGGATAATGCACCGCCCCCGGAACCCCATGATGTGCGGGCCCATCTGCACGGCGGTGTTCCCATTGTGGAGATCAATACCCTGGAACACTTTTGGAAAAACTACAAAGGTTTGCGTGAAGATTGTTTTGTCCCAAAAGATGAGATCTATATGGACATTGCAAAAGCTATTATGGACAAACGAAATATTGTGGACTTTATCACAAACCACACAGGGGTGGTGACACGCCACCAACGGTTTATGGAGCAGCTGGAAGCCTGGTGGCAGGTCAATCTGCCTATTGTTGAAGCCCTGGCGCCTGATCCTGAAAATCAGCATGAAAATTCCGGCAACGTCTATATTATGAGAAGCAGCCTGATAAAAAGTGTTGCCCTTGAATTTTCCGGCCAGGATCTGCTCACCCCTTTTCAGGTAAGAGGTGCCTTTGCCAATTATGTGAACCTGCTGAAAGCTGATTTTAAATCCATTGCCGCAAGCGGTTGGGGACCGGAACTGATCCCTGACAACGACATTCTCCAAAGTCAGTTCCCGGAAGTATTGGCGGAAATGGAACAGGCAAAAACCCGCCTTTCAGAATTGCAGGCCCTGTTTTCTGCTGCCAACGAGGATGACTTTGAAGATGCGGAAGATACAGGCGTTCTGCCGGGTGATGAAGTGAAAAACAAAAAGGCAGAATTAAAAGCCCAGAATATCGAATGGAAGGCCCATTTAAAAGAGCTTAAGGCTTTGGTGGGAAATATCTTTTCAGAAATTAAGGTCAAAGGGTTGCTGCCAAAGGGGAAATTAAAGGGATATTATTGCTCGGAAGGGCTGACACAAACAGAACCGCAATTTGCCAATGGTCAACGGATTCTTGATCTGGCAAAGGAGGTGAACCACTTTTCCGAATATGCAAATGACCTGGTACACGCCGTGAAACAAGGGGGGCAGGCAAAAAATAGAGCTTTTGCTGTTGAAAAAAGCCTTGCCCGGCACAAGGTGCTGGAGGATGAGGTTAAAGCGTTGAATTTAACCATTAAAAGTGTTGAGAATAAACGGGATGAATTGGTGGAAAGTGCGCGGGAGAAAATTTCCAATGATGAAGCCCGTGTTGTGATCATTGAACGGTTATGCCAGGTGTTGATGGACACTTATCAAGCTCATTTGCGTGCAGATTTACGGGGGTGCATTAAAGCTATAGAGAATCTGTGGAATAAATATGCTGTAACGGCCAAAGAAATTGAAAATGCGCGAGATGCGGCTTCAAGCCAGCTAAAAGAGTTTTTGGTGGAGTTAGGGTATGAATAAATGGGCAAAAGATAATTTAGGTGATTTGGCTTACTTCCAGAAAGGTAAAAAGGTTGAAACAAGCGAATTCCAGCTAACTGGATATGAATGCTATTTGGGTGCGGGCTCATTAGTTGGTAGGCATGACGGTTATGCGTCAACATATCTATCCGTCCAAACAAATGAAAATGATGTATTGATGCTTTGGGATGGCGAACGGAGTGGACTAGTAGGTCATGATTTAAAGGGAGTTGTGTCTTCAACTGTTACAAAGCTATCACCCAATGGAAAAATTATAAGCAGTTTACTCTATTATTATCTATTAAATAGTTTTGAATGGATTCAAAATCGAAGAACTGGCACAGGAGTACCTCATGTCCCAAGAGATTTAGCGAGAATACTCAAGCTTAGATACCCTAAAGAAAGAAAGCACCAAAAAAAAATTGTTTCAATCTTAGAAAATATTGACCAAACCATCAAAAAAACTGAAACCCTGATCCAAAAATACCAACAAATTAAAACAGGTTTAATGCACGATTTGTTTACCCGAGGTGTTACCGAAAATGGCAAACTCCGCCCTCCCAGAGAACAAGCCCCGGAGCTTTATAAAAAAAGCCCCATTGGCTGGATTCCGAGGGGGTGGAATTTAGTACGAGCATTAAATATGTGCTATCCTGTTACAAAAGGCACGACACCCTCAAATTTTATAAGTTCCTCCAGCCAAATAAATGCTGTCCCATATATCCGTGTTGAAAATTTAAGTTTTAATGGCTCACTTCATTTTGATAGGGATTCTTTGTTTATAAATAAGGCGATACATAATTTAGAGTTGGCACGTTCAAAAGTGTTCGCTGGCGATATATTAATGAATATTGTAGGCCCGCCATTAGGAAAAGTTAGTCTCATAACAGATGAATATAAAGAATGGAACACCAATCAGGCCGTTGCAATTTACAGGGTTTTGAACCAAAGGCATAGAAGTTACCTATTGTATTACTTACTTTCTGATTTTGCACAAAAATGGTTTTATTTGCGCTCAAAGCAGACATCAGGTCAAGTAAATCTAACCTTAGAAATGTGTTCAAATTTGGAAATACCTCTTCCAAAAGATGATACTGAACTAACAAGTATTTCAAATATTTTAGCTCAAGTATCCAAAAAAATAAATGTTGAAAACGATTTTCGGATAAAGCTCCTTAAAAAGAAATCCGGCCTAATGCACGATCTCCTAACCGGCAAAGTCCAAGTCAAAATCGATCAAGAGGAAGTCGTCCATGTCTGAATACACTGAAGTTGAGCAGCCATTTTTGCATCAGCTTGAATCCCTTGGCTGGGCCGCCATTGATCAGGGTTCGGACATTCCCCATGATCCGAATAAAAGCCTGCGTCAAACATTCCGCCAGTGGCTATTACCCGATGTGTTTGCCAAAGCTGTTACTGCCATCAATAAAACAGCAGCGGGGGAAACCTGGCTGACGGATAAGCAGTTAAATGATTTACAGGATCAAATTCATCGTCAGCCCAACCGGACACTATTAGAAGCCAATGAAGCCATTCAAAAGCTGATGTTTAAGACCCAGGTGGATGTTAATGAACTCACGGGGGAACAGGACCCGATTGTAAAGCTCATTGATTTTGATACACCTGAAAACAACCAATTCCATGTGATTAACCAGTTCCGCATTGATACACCCGGAAGTGTTAAACAATTTATTATCCCTGATATTGTATTGTTCGTGAACGGGATACCCCTTGCAGTGGTGGAGTGCAAAAAAGGCGGGCCAACCTGTGCCAATCCCATGATTGAGGCGTTTGAACAATTGCAGCGGTATATGAACAAGCGTCCGGCCACCCAGAGCCAGGGATTAAGGGAAGGAGAGCCCAAGCTTTTTCATACGGCATTGTTGCTGATCCGGTCCTGCGGTTTGGAAGCGGATTTTGGAACCCTTACATCCGGGGAGGAACATTTTTTCCCCTGGAAAACCCAGTGGCCCGATGAGGATGCTGTTGCCGTCGGCATGAACCAGCAGCAGCAAATGATTGCAGGCCTTTTGAACAAACAAAACCTGTTACAGATATTGAGAACCGCATCTGTATTCATGGATACAGGCAGCGGACCGCGCATAAAAGTGGTGTGCCGATATCAGCAATTTCGGGCGGCCAATAAAATCTGTGAGCAATTGCGCAATGGGAAAACAACGGCCCAGCGAAGTGGTGTGGTCTGGCACACCCAGGGATCTGGCAAGTCCTTGACCATGGTGTTTGTGGCCCGTATGATCCGGGTCTCAAAAGACTTGAATGATTATAAAATCGTCTTGATCAATGACAGAATTGATCTGGAAGATCAGCTCAGTAAAACAGCCACCCTGATAGGGGGCCGGGTTAATATCGTTCAGAATACCACTGCCCTGCGTGCTGATCTTGGTTGGGACACCTCTGATATCAATATGGTGATGGCTCATAAGTTCCAACAGCGAGAGCAAAGTTTAAGTTTACAGGTTGCCGAAGCATTGGGCACTTACCAGGCCATGCCTTCGGGAAAAACCTTTGGCGTTGTGAATACGTCTGACCGGATTTTGTTAATGATTGATGAAGCCCATAGGACTCAAGGGTCTGATCTGGGAGATAATATTTTTGAAGCCTTCCCCAATGCTGCCCGGATCGCTTTTACCGGTACGCCTTTGATCATGGAACGCCACGGTGAAAAGAAAACCCATAAACGATTTGGTCAGTATATCGATACCTATCGATTGATGGATGCGGTGAATGACAAAGCCACCCTGCAGATCCTTTATGAAGGCAAAACCGCTGATGCTGCTTTAACAGACAAGCACGGTTTTGAGACTGCCTTTGAGGACATGTTCAAGGATCGAACCGAAGAAGAAGTGCTGGCGATTAAGAAGAAATACGGCACCGCAGGTGATATTCTTGAGGCAGAACAGCGGATCAAAGCCATTGCCAAGGATATGGTGGATCATTACATCCATAATATATTGCCCAACGGGTTTAAGGCCCAGGTTGTCTGCCATTCCAAACTGGCTGTTATTCGGTATCAGACGGCGATTCAGGACGTCTTAAAGGAAAAACTGGAACAGGAAAAGGCCAAAGCCCAGCCCGATTTGAATCTGATAAAAAAGATAAGCTTTTTAAAGGCTGCGGTTGTGGTGTCAAGCGATGGGACCAACGAAGCGGCCTATATCACTGAATCTCGAAAACAGACCAAAATCTGGGATGCAAAGCGTAATTTTTGCAAGCCCTTTGATTTTGATGATCCGGATAAGGAATACACGGGTATTGCATTTTTAATTATTTGCGATATGTTGCTCACCGGCTTTGATGCCCCCATAGAACAGGTGATGTATATTGACAAGAAAATTCGAGAGCATACCCTGTTGCAGGCCATTGCCCGTACCAATCGTGTGGCAAAAGGCAAGAAACGGGGGTATGTGGTGGATTATATCGGACTGTCCAATCATCTGACCGAAGCGTTAACCCTTTATGCCGCCACAGATGAGCAAGAAGAACTGGCCCAGGGCTTAAAAAGTATCACCTCTGAAATGCCAGTGTTGGAAGAGCGATATCAACGACTGTTGCAATTGTTTTCCAATAATAAGGTGGCTCATGTGGCAGAGTTTGTTCAAGGAAAACTGCCGGATATGGCGGCGGATGCTCTGGTTGTCCATAAAGCGGTTACCTTGCTGAAAGATGAAAAACTCAGGGCTGATTTTGATGTATACCTGAAGAAGTTTTTAATGAGCATGGATATTATTTTACCCCATCAGGCAGCCAATCCTTACCGTGTCCCTGCAAAACGATTCGGGTATATTTTACGCGTTACAAAAGAACGATATAAAGATACCAGTTTAAACTTAAGAGATGCCGGTGAAAAGGTAAAAGAACTGATCAATGCGCATTTGATCAGTTTGGGGATTAATCCTAAGGTACCCCCTATCGAGCTGCTATCCGAGGATTTTCTTGAAAATCTGAACAAACACGCCGGAGGGAATCTTGAAGCCAAAGCAAGTGAGATGGAACATGCCATCCGTAAACATTGCACAGTGCATCATGATGAAGACCCGGCATTCTATAAAAGTCTGTCTGAGAAAGTTGAAAATCTGATTGATCAATACCAGGGCCATTGGAATCTGCTGGTTGATGAACTTGAAAAGCTAAGGAATGAAGCAATAGAAGGTCGTAAGATTGGAAAAAACGGTATGACTAAAGAAGCCACCATCTTTTTTGAGCATATCGTCAGTGAAACATTTGCCAATACCAAGATGACAAATGAAACAAAATCCAAAATGCAGGTGTTAATGGAAGCAATTGTTGATACCCTGCAGGACAGCATCGGCAGTATTGATTTCTGGACGAACGCAGACAAACAAAAAAAGGCTCGCAGTAATATAAAAACTGCTTTAATGCTGACGGATATTGCCGAACTAAAAGAAAACCGGGAACGGGTGGCAATAGAAATAATGAAATTGGCTAAAAATAGACATGATGATTTGCTGAAAGGTAATAATAAATGAATGCTCGACGCATAAAAGATATAGATTATGTGCTCTTACCCGGTACAGAGCGCAAAACCACAGATATAGTCATCGAACGTAATGGAATTGTGACGGTGCATCCTCCCATAGGTTTCAGCCCTGAGAAAGTGGATACGATTGTTGACAGCAAACGCATGTGGATATATAAAAATTTAGCCCAGTGGCGTGATCTGAATGCCACAGCCGTGGTTCGAGAATGGGTAAATGGGGAATCTTTTCTTTATCTGGGTCGAAGTTACCGCCTTTCATTGGTTGCAGGGCAGAAGGCAGATTTAAAATTAAAGGAAGGCCGTTTTTGTCTGAAAAGATCTCTGATTGATCAGGGCGGGGAAATGGCTGCCAAAAAAGCGTTTGAATCATTTTATTGCATTAAAGGTGAAAACAGATTGAGCAAAAGGATTGGCTTTTTTGCACCCAAAGTGGGCATGAAACCCAGCGGGCTTAAAGTTAAAGACCTGGGGTTCCGTTGGGCAAGCTGCACAAAAAGTGATTTAATGCAGTTTCATTGGAAGTGCATGATGGCTCCTCCAAAGATCATTGATTATATGGTGGTTCATGAGCTATGTCATATACATCATAGAAATCACACAGATTTATTTTGGAATGAGGTCGATAAAGTGATGCCGGATTATCGGGAAAGAAAACTTTGGTTGAAAAAATACGGCGCCGGTTTGGATTTATAAAGAGAGTTTGCCATGGGTGCGCAAAAGCCATCTTCTAAAAGTACAGATTTAATGGTTTCAAAATAGGATAGTGATTATATAGATATTAAACAATGATTTCATATCAAACGAAAACAGCATTTGAAATTAGAAATTTTCTTTTGGCCAAAGAAACCCTTATAGTTGAGCTGATTCAATTGGCAAAGGCAGAAGTTCATGACGAGCCATTAATAATAAATCAGTATGGTGTTTTGAAAAGTTTACTGAGGCGAGAAAAAGATTTTTCAAATAAAGCAAGGGTGAAAAAGAATGCAACACCTACCGAAGAGCAAATATTATTTCCGGTGGTAAATGAACTCTACCAAATTTTAAAAGTACCCGTTCGTGGTAAAATTAATCAGTTTTTTATTGAAACTTTAGAATCTGCCCTTGCCGTAACACGATCCTACTTGAACAAAATTCCTCATGCAGATTTATAGCTAAAGAAATGCAGGGGTTGCGACAAGATGTCGATTTTAATAATGTTGGGCTCGACCCAACCTGCTGTATTCCCGGCAGTTTTCCAGTTCGACATGCATTACCAGTAATGGTTTTGTGTGTAGCCCATATTCCTCCTTCAATTGAAGGACACTTATCCCTTTCGGTTAAACCCGGTAATCACCGGCATGCGGTGCTTAGGAGAAAGGGGTCTTTTTGCACTTCTATTCTTTCTATCAATGAAAAAAGAGCACCGGGACTATAGCCCCCGACCCCGGGTCCCAGCTGATGACTTTGGATGACCAGGGAAGAAAAGTCTTTAAAGCACAATCCAGGCAGGCAGATTCCCGGATTTTAAATGGGTATTCAAATAGGCAATGCCATCGGCCAATTCTGTCATACAATCCAGTTCACTGGCTTGATCCAGTTTTTTTTGATCCCGATCCACAAGCACTACCTGAAATGCTTTATCTTGTTTTAACAAATACTTTACGGCTCGCAGCCCAAACCGACCACCAACAATTATCCTTATTATAGACATGTGTCTTGACCAATATAAATTTAAAGTTTATACTTTGAAATGTAAACTTTAAAGATTGGAGATTTTTATGAAAGCCACAGCAAAAGACCTACGGTTTCACTCAAGGGAGCTTTTAAATACTGTTAATAGAGGTGAAGAAGTTATTATTACATATCGTGGAAAGCCTTGTGCCAAACTCATTCCCTATGAAGAACGCAAAAAGAATAAAAAAAACAAAGTCGCCTTGTTTGGAATTTGGAAAGAGAACGATATGGTCGAAGATGTTGATGGATATGTCAGGGATTTAAGAAAAGGAAGATTCTAAATGATTGTCGATACAGATGTTTTAATATGGTATTTAAAAGGGAATGAGAATGCATTTGATATCATTGAGAATTCAAACAACTTTTCCATTTCAGTAGTAACTTATATGGAATTGGTCCAAGGGATGAGAAACAAAAAAGAATTAAATAGTCTGCGCCAAGCACTTAAAATTTGGAATACACAAATCCTTTATGTTTCGGAAGAAATTTCTGCCAAAGCAATGTTTTTCGTCGAACAACATTTTCTCAGCCATTCCATGCAATTAGCAGATGCCTTGATTGGTGCCACGGCTATCACTTATGGAACTTCAATCCTAACTGCAAATGATAAACATTACAAAATATTAAAAGATCTTCAGATCAAAAAATTTAGACCATAGCATTCCTCCAAAAAAACTGGTTACCAGGGGGTCTCTTCCTTGGTTTTTCTTTATGGAGTCCTAAAAAAGGAGGATTATTATGAAATTAATCGAATGGGAAGTAAATGGAATTCAAAAGATGCTGGAAGGTGCAGGCCAAATAAGAATTCAGCTGGTGTAAAAAATCATGATTCAACAGATAAAACAAATCCCTGTTTCTTCAATTATCCTTGATGAAGAGATTTATCCGAGAAAGGGAATTGATCACAGGCGTGTGGGTATATTTTCCGAAAACCTCAGGGATGGCTTTACCTTTGATCCCATTGAAGTTGAGCCCTGCCCTGACAAGCCCGGTTATTATCGCCTGCTGGATGGGGCTCACAGATGGAGCACCTATAAATCAACGGGGGTGGAAGAGGTAAAAGCCATCATAAAGGATCTGGATGGGAATGATCCCCTGTTGTATGCTGCAACAAAAGCCATTGGGCCAAAACAATTAACGGAAGATGAGGCAAGGGACACTGCCCGGCGGGCATATTCGGGAAACTCAAGTCTCAGCTCTACAGATATCGGAAAGGCCATCGGACGGTCAAGGCAGACAGTGGACGCTTACATAGCCGATCTTCGCGCTGCAAACCGGATGGGTCTTGACATCAAGATATCCCGCATGAACCGCCTTGGCATTCCCCAGGACAGGATCGCGAAGAGATTGGGGTTAGATCAAAAAACAATTCATAACCATTTAGGAGAAATGCCAGCACTGGCATTTCTCCTAAATGGTGATTTATCCAGGGGGTTCTCCGTTTCCCAGGTGGCGGAAAAGCACGGCTGGACTGATCCCATGGTCTGGTCTCTGGCCCTGGAAGGCAAAAATGATAATGACAGATTTAAAGAACTTGGCTGGGGACGCAGAACCTGGGACAAATGGGAATTCAATGATTGTGACAAAAGATTGGGGGATGACTGGCCCGGACGTATCCCGGCCCAGTTGATCGCGCATATCCTTTGTTATTTCTCAAAGCCCAATGACCTGATCCTTGATCCCATGGCCGGAGGCGGGGTGACTCCGGATACCTGTCTTGCCATGGGCCGCAGGTGCTGGGCCTTTGATCTGATGGACCGGCCGGATACGCGCCCTGAGATCGAACCCTTTACATGGGATATTTCATCTGATCAAGGGCTTTTATGGCCTGTAAATGCAAAGGGAAAACCCGATCTGATCATCTTTGATCCGCCCTACTTTGATAAAAAAGCTGGTGACTATGATAAAAAAAGTATCTCAGGCTTATCCAGAAAAACATACCTTGAATTTCTCGAGGCCTTTTTTGTTTTGCTGAAACAAAATGTCAAAAAGACGACACGAATGGCGTTTATCAATGCAGACTGGCGGGATTTTCAGAATACATCGGCAATAGAAGAAAAATATAAAGGCGGCATTCTCATAGACGACTACCTTGATATCCTGAAAAAAACGGGATGGTATCATACGCATATTATCCAGGCTCCCATGTCATCCCAGCGCTTCAATGCCGGGGTGGTTTCTGCAATGCAGAAAAAAAATATACTGGGTGTTATCAGCAGGTATGTGATTATCCTGGGACAGGAATGTTAGAACATAATCATAGGTGATCATATAAATTTTCAGGCAAGCGGATAAGACTATGAAGAGGTCGTCAATCTGGCTCAAGTCATAAAGTCTATAAAACGCCATGGAGAGGTGATCCCCGTGTAAATATCCAAAACTCTAAAGGGAAAGCAAAAGCCTATCAAGTAAGGCAAGTATTAAAAGCTATTGAAAGGTGGGAGGTGGAAAATGGCAATAAAAAATGATCACTACACTTATAGAGTAACTTGGTCAGCAGATGACGATGAATATGTGGGTTTATGTGCAGAATTCCCCAGCCTTAGTTGGTTGGCTGGAACACCGGAGTCTGCATTAAAAGGTATTAGAAATGTTGTTGCTGACGTGACTGAAGATATGAAGAGCAACAAAGAAAAAATCCCAGAGCCAATTGCTATCAAAAATTTTAGTGGGAAGTTTATGGTTAGGGTTCCTCCTGAAATCCATCGAGCTCTATCCATTAAAGCAGCAGAAGCCGGCGTCAGTCTCAATCGTCTTGCTAGTTCTAAACTAAGCAATTAAAAAAAACACTACCAATCATTGCAGCGGACCACAAGGGGAGTGCTTTTTCAGCGTTTCAGCAACTTTGGAGAAGTGATACTTTCAACAAAATTTACTGGAACCTGTCCCTCGCATTAATTCGACTTGACTGAAATTATTGATAAATTTGATAATGATAATTTTAAGAAATGAGGCTGTAAAACAACAAAAATGAACCGGATTTCACCGGTTATTTTTCATGTTAAATCTGTAGAGAAAAGCCGATAAACCTAAAAACAGTTAGA
>JABGOU010000157.1 GCA_018645325.1 Desulfobacula sp. | reverse complement strand
GAAGCACCTTTTTATGAAGACAATCCAGATGATCGGGTTGATGCAGGAAGAGCCCAGATGATGTTTGATGAGGAAGGATCTTTCAAGCATACCCGGGATGCGGTAATCGAGGGAAAACCCTATCCTGTAAAGGGTTGGATGACTTATAAGACCAATCCCATGCAGACAGGGGCAAACAGGAACAAGACCATTGAAATGATCAATACACTTGATTTCATGATGACAGTGGATATTGCCATGAGTGATACTGCCTGGATGGCGGATCTGGTTTTACCGGCTCCAAGTTATCTGGAAAGGCAGGACCCCTTGTCTGCCTTTCTTGCAGCCTCTACATGCAGTGGCGTGATTACACGTGATCCTGTTGTTCCGGCCATGTTTGAATCTAAACCCGTATTCTGGATAGTGAAAGAGCTGGCCAAACGACTTGATCTGGGAGAATTTTTTGACTTTACCGTGGATGACTTTCGAAAAGCACAGCTTAAAAAAATCCCCCAGGTGGCAAAAGCACTTAAGGAAGATGGCGTCTACAATATTACAGGCCCGAGTTTTGGTATTCACAAAGGCAAACCATTTAAAACGCGTTCAAAAAAGATTGAGCTTTATAATACCCGGTATAAAGATAAAGGGATTGACCCCATGCCGGTATACAAACAGCCCAAAACAATTCCTGAAAATCATTTCCGTATCGTTGTGGGACGTAATGCATATGTCACCCAGAGTGCCAGTACCAATAACAGTCTTTTGTGGGAACTGGAAAAAGAAAATACCCTCTGGATACACCCAAAGCCGGCAATCGCGATGGGTATTAAAAACGGAGAAACAGTCTTCGTAAAAAGCCCTGCCGGAAAAGTAACGATTAAAGCAAGAGTCACAAAAGAGACACGGCCTGACACTGTTTATATGGACACAGGATTTGGCGTTTTATCAAAGGGGTTGACAAATATTTTTGGAAAAGGCGCATGTATTGCAGAACTTCTGGAAGATAAAGCAGATAAAATTTCCGGTAATATGGCCATGCATGAAACCTTTGTAACGGTGACTAAAACATGATTTATAATCAAGGGATACAAGCATGACACAACGCAAAAAATACGTCATCATTGTTGATACGGCAAAATGTATTGACTGCAAGGCCTGCATGGTTGCTTGCAAGGTTGAAAACAATGTCCCGGAGGGGTTTTGGCGAAATGGAATCAATGTCCTTGGCGGGGAAGACGGATCGCTAAGGACTGAATTTCAACCCAGCCAGTGCATGCAGTGCGATGATCCCTCATGTGTGGCTGCCTGCCCGGTTCAGGCAACTTATAAACAGGATGATGGTTTGGTGGTGATTGATCCTGAAAAATGCATCGGATGCGGTAATTGCGTGACAGCTTGCCCATACAAGGCTCGTTATCGGGACCCTGTCAAACGCATCGCAGATAAATGTAATTTCTGTGAAGATCGTTTAAAGCGAGGAAAAGAACCTGCATGTGTGGTGACCTGTCCAACCAAGACAAGGGTATTCGGGGACTTAAATAACCCTGACTCCCGGGTTGCTAAGATGTTCAAAAAAGAAAAACTGATACGGATTGCAGCACCGCATATCAACACTGAGCCCAATATTTACTATTTTGAAGGCACCCGGCTTTTAGACTGGGCAGTAACGCCAAAGCTTCCGGGTAATATTAATATGCCGCGAAATTTTTGGAAGTCAGAATCAAGTTCAAAAGAAGGATAAGAGGTGGTTAATATTACTTTACAGCCATTTGCATGGCGGTTTTTATGCAGAAAGCTGTAACAATTTTAAAAAAAAGGACTGTAAAAATGCAAAAAACCAGGAGGTTATTGTGGCTGTCTGTTGTACTGGCACTGGTGCTGGTGATGGGGTTAGAACCGGTAAAAAAGGCTACAGCAGACACAAGCTGGCAATTTCATGATATTGTTGATGTGAAATTTGTTCAGCAGCATGTGAAAATGCCAAAACCGGCAGATGTGTTGATTGTCGATTCAAGGCCCACGAGAGGTAAATTTAACAAGGGATATATTCC
>JABGOU010000156.1 GCA_018645325.1 Desulfobacula sp. | reverse complement strand
ATATCCTGTTTTTTCCAATAAATTGGAAAACTTTTGTACCCCGCTGCCATCTTTTGTGATATTGCAGAATTGTTTTCCTGCAAGTGTTTTCGTCCCATAGATATCGAGGAATTCAATTATTGTTCTTGTCAAAGCGGCTAGGCTGACATCTGCTTTTTTCCCTGAATGTTTGAACTCTATGTTAATTGAACGATCTTTACTTTCCATTACCCTATTTCCTTTAAACAAAAATTTTCATTTTCACATCATCCAGAAACACAATCATCACTGGATATTTTTATGCATTATAATCACTTTTCCGCCTTGTACAAATAGGATATGGTTTCTTTTGAAAACCCATATCCCATAACACTTCCCAATGTTTCATCTTCATTTTCCGGATCAATCTGTATGACCAGGTATTCTTTAGAAGATTTGGCATCATTCACCTTTTTCCAGGCATAGTTTCCTTTTTTCAAATACTGATATGCGATAAGTGATTCGGAAAAAATAGAGCCGGGCTGTTTGTTCAAATCATTTTCAAGAATAATATAACTCCTTGAAGGATCCAGGTTTTTCTTAATCCAGCCAAAACTTTTTTGAATTATTTTATGGTCTGAAAAATTTTTAAGCATCACTCTTCTTTAACCTTATTTTTAACGCACCACTCCATTTGAATTGGTCTTAATTCTATATATTTATCTGATTTTTTTTAAATTTAACTGATCTTTATTTTGCGCATCAAATTTTAAGCAGCCGACAGTTTTGAGGATCTACGCTCATAAATACCTCATCACCCCGTCGGTATGGAGATCGTTTGACAAAATTAATCGCATGCAGCACAAGCTTGTTGTCAAGTTCTATAAAATAACTGACTTCTCCTCCCATATAACTTCTATCCTTTATCTTTCCAAAAAAACTATTCATACCCTGTTCCGGGACATGGTCGGCTCTGTGACCCAGGTTAATTTTTTGCGCCCGGATGACCATTTCCACCTTATCCCCTTTGTCAAATTTTCCTGCCGGAACGGCAAGGCAGGTGGTATTATCTTCCAGGGTGACACTCAAATAGTCGCCTTTCTTCTCCTTTACAATGGAATTAATGAAATTAGAATGCCCTAGGAAATCTGCAACAAAATGGTTGGCGGAATTGTTATAAACCTCTTCAGGATCACCTTCCTGCTGGATAAACCCGTCTTTCATGACAACGACTTTATCCGACATGGACAATGCTTCTCTCTGATCATGGGTAACAAAGATAGTGGTCACTCCCAAAGCCTGCTGTAGATTATCAATCTCTCTTCTCATATCTTCCCTTAAATTTTCATCAAGAGCGGATAAAGGCTCATCCATCAACAAAACATCCGGTTCAATAACAATGGCTCTGGCAAGGGCAATACGCTGCTGCTGGCCACCGGATAACTGGGACGGCATCCTGTCCCCGACTCCGGGAAGCCGAACTGTTTCCAGAGCTCGTTCAACCTTTTCTTTCATAATGGCTTTTGATGCACTCCTGTACTTGAGTCCAAATGCCACATTATCGAAAATGGTTTTATGGGGGAAAAGTGCATAGTTCTGAAAAATTATACCCAGGTTTCTCTTGTGAATGGGAGTAGCATTAATCCTTACACCCTTTACAAAAATATCACCATGGGTGGGTTCTTCCAACCCTGCAAGCATTCGTAAAAGTGTTGTTTTCCCGCACCCTGACGGCCCCAGAAGTGTTACCAGAGACCCTTCCGGAATTTCAAGATCCATCTTTTTAACGGCAACAACTTTTCCATACCGTTTTTCAATTCCTTTGAACTTTACAAATGCCGTATCTTTTTCCTGTTTCAAAGCCATACGCTCCCAAATTATCCATTAAAGTCATCTTTGAGCAAATTAATCTTCAGGCCCAGGCCAGGGCCTGAAGACATTTGTGGTTAAATTACTTGCCAGCCATTACCCTGTCCCATTTTTCAGCCCAGTCCAGCTGGTGCCCATTCCAATAGGCAGGATCTGCAAACTTATACCCTTCAAGTTTACCTGTAGGGTCATATGCCGGTAATTTTTTAATTTCATCCGGCATGTCAACTTTT
>JABGOU010000155.1 GCA_018645325.1 Desulfobacula sp. | reverse complement strand
CCAGCATTAGAAGTAAAATCCTGCAAATCAATCACAATATTTGACTATCACAGACTTTTATCAGAAACAGGATGGGAAATAATCCATAGGATAGAGTGCCCCCTTTCCTCTGAACGCCTGACTGGAAACATGGTGCAAAATATGCAGGATAAACGCATCCTGGGAACGATTGGAAGAACCCTTTTAATAGCAAAAAAAGTGCTCACCCAAACTTAAACCCTTTATTTCCAGAGTATGATGGGGTATAATGCAATAGTTATTTAGTTATAGTTTTGGGAATAAAATTATATGAGTTATATGAGTTGGATAAGGAGATAGGATTCATGAAAGCTCTAACAGTCAAAGCAATATGGGATAAGAAAGTATCAGTCTGGGTCGCTACCAGTGAAGATGTGCCGGGATTGGTGACTGAGGCTGCTACGGCTGAAGAGTTAGAGCAAAAGTTACAGGTGATGATTCCAGAGCTGCTGAAAGCAAATGGAAGTCCATGTGATCAGAAGGGTGTACCTGTTAATCTGTTGACAGAACGAGATTTTATGGCGCAATAGCTACTATAACAATAAGGAAAGCCTGACCCCATTTTTAGGAAACATGAAAGATATTAAACCGATTCTGACGTCTATTTATTCAATAGTGAAAGAAAACATAAAATGTGATTATCAATTATTTTTATTCGGTTCCCGGGTGACCGGGACAAACAGTGATAAAGCAGACATTGACGTGGGTATAATACCGGCGCAATTGTTAAGTCCCAAACAAATCCAGTCAATCAAAGAAAAGATCGAAGAGATACCGACCTTATTAAAAATTGATTTTATAGATTTTACAACAGTCAGTGATGATTTTAGATCCATAGCTTTAAAGCATACAAAGAAGATTGTTTTATGACTAATTCAGAAAAATTGAATCGAAATTTACAAAATTTTGATAAAGCCTTATCTCAACTGAAAAAAGCATTGGAAGAGCCAGAGTCACCGATTGTAAGAGATGCGACTATTCAAAGATTTGAATTCACATATGAATTATGTTGGAAAACATTAAAAAATTATTTGGAAGATATTCATGGGATTAGAGCTGTATCGCCTCGAATGGTTTTTAAAGAAGCTTTTGCTATTGATTTAATTGAAAATGAAGAAATATTTATCGAAATGATTGAATCTAGAAATAGATTGTCTCATACCTATAACGAAGAGCAGGCTCAATCGATTTATTTAAAGTGTGATGCTTACTTAAAAGAAATGAAAATGGTCACACAAAAACTAAAGACCCCATCTTGATAAAATGAAAACGAATCCATAATGCCAAGTTTTTCGTTTTCGTGGATTGAAGGAAAAGACAAACAACAGACATTGCTTGATGTGATTAATCTGCCGGAAAAATTTGCCACGGATAACAAATAAATACACAAGCTATCGGAAAAAGGTGCTTCACGCGTTAAGTCAGTCAGCATCTGAATTGTTCTCAAAGAAAACTGCGCAGGATTTTGATTTGGGCGCCGTATCCAGTACCCAGAAGGCAATAGAAGTTTTTATCAGCGATGGCATTATCGAACGAAATCAATCAAGATATGATTTTTCCGACCCGATATATAAAAGGTTTATTAATAAAAATTTATGACCAATAGTCTGGCTGTAGGAAGCCGGCAATATATCGAACAGAATCAGCATAATCTTAGGGTCAGGCTTCGCTTATTGTGGTTATTGGGGGTAATCTTAGGGTCAGGCTTCGCTTATTGTGGTTATTGGGGGTAAAGTATACCTGACCTCAGCCCATTATTGAAATTACCTTATTAATCTTAGGGTCAGGCTTCGCTTATTGTGGTTATTGGGGGAAAGTATACCTGACCTCAGCCCATTATTGAAATTACCTTGATAAAATTCAATGTCAGGACTATTATGTATTATTTTTGAAAACGATACAGTATGGTTCAAAGGTGCTATAATGTAGTTAAACTTTGAGTGGGACGAAGAAAAAGCCAAAACAAATTTTAAAAAACATGGAGTGAGTTTTGAAGAAGCAATAACTGTTTTTTTTGGTCCTTTCTCAATAACCATGCTTGACCCTGATCATTCAGAGGACGAGGGACGGTACGTTGATCTGGGAATATCCGACAAGGGGCGAGTGCTGGTAGTTATCTATACTGAACGGAGGTCGAATATTCGT
>JABGOU010000154.1 GCA_018645325.1 Desulfobacula sp. | reverse complement strand
GCAATATATAAGTCACCTTCAGGAGATATCAGCCTATGGGTAGATTTTAAATTTTTTGGAGATCAGAATGGCAAACTGTTAATTAAGACGATCTTTATGTGATTTCCAAAATCACCAATTGCAAATTTTCCCAACCATTGATATGTGATCAGTCGGTTTATTGATGTACAAAAGTGTGCCAATTATTTTGACTGGAAGATATGATTAAGAAAAGGAGAAGGAGTCTCTACATCAATAGTCCCTCCTTCTCCTAAAGAAAACAAGGATACCTAAATATCCAATACCTTTTCGATAACACATTCAATGATATTTGGGAATACCAAGACAAATTTTTCCAAATTAATTTCCAGGCCAAGATCGGAACTCATTGTCCAGTTTGTGGAAAAAAATGTAATTATAATGAGATTCCACCATATTATCGATATGCCATTGATACAAATCCTTTTAAAAAGGAAAAGGTTCCCATAGCCCGTTTCCGCTGCAAAATTGTTGGGCTGACATTTTCAGTTTTACCCCATCAATTAATTCCTTACTGCCAATACACGGTCAATGCCATTATCCAAACCCTATTAGAGGTTTACAACTTTCAAGAGAGAGGTCAAAAGGGCTATTATGGTGTCTGTCTTCAAATGGATCCGGATTGTTCAGCTACTCCATTTTTGATTTTAACCTGGGCTAAGTTGCTGGCAACTGGATTAAAAAGGGGCCATCATATCCTCCACAGACTGTTCCCGGGCAAACTTCCTGAAGACAATAATATTTTCTCAATCATCAAAAAAATCTATCTTTATATAAAAGGAATTTGCTCACCTGAACCACCAGGCCGTTTTGGCGTAAGCCAGGCAATGATTCATTTTTTTAAAAATACAAACAATCATTTGTTCGGACTGTCTTCCAGTGACCGGAACCGATCTCCATAGGTCAGCCACTTGGCATGGATTCCACCCAGGCAGTCTAAAATTGAGCTGACCACCTGGGCGTGGAGATTTTGCAATACTATTTTTGAGTATTTTTGCCAGAGCATTGTTAACTGTTTAAATTTCAATAGGTTAATAAAGTATCCGTAACATGATTATTTTCAATCATATCCAATTAAGGAGGTGTTATGGACAAAGAAACCCGTGAACAGATCGCTTTAATACGGTACAAATTAATCAGCCCGGTTCTGGTAGAGCCCGGCAGGGTCCAAAATGAATATTTTCGGACCCAAGCAGCCATTGCCTATGATTTTCCACGCTATGGAAGGCGTACTGTAAAGGTATCCACCATGAAATTATGGCTGAAGAAATACAAAGAAATGGGCTTTGAAGGTCTGAAGCCCAAGGTGCGTAAAGACAAAGGGAGACCAAGAAAATGTTCCTCGCATCTGCTTGATGTCATCAGGATAAACTGCAAAGCTTATCCCCATATGACAGTGAAGTACTTGCATGAAAAATTGATCAAAGAAGGCATTGCCGGTGAACCATCCATCCATTACAGTACCCTTCTTCGTATTGTCAAAGAAGAAAACCTGTTGCGATTTGGCAAGAAACGCAAAGATATCCGAAAGAGATTTGAAGTGGACCATGTCAACGATTTATGGATGTGTGATTTCATGCACGGTCCTTCGGTGCTGATTAACCGTCGTTCTTACAAAGCAATTTTGTGTGCCATTATTGATGATCACAGCCGCATGATCGTTGGTCATGCTTTTGCCCCCAGTGAAACTGTCTCATCCCTGACCATGGTCTTGAAAGAGGCCTTTGGGGCCTATGGTGTGCCCAAACGCTTTTACGTTGACAACGGTGCATCTTTCAGCTCTGATTTTTTAGCCAAAAGTTGTGCTTTATCAGGTATATCCCTGATTCATAGTAAGCCCTATGATTCTCCCTCTCGTGGAAAAATTGAAAGATTTTTCCGCACGGTGAGGGACCGTTTTCTGCCAGGGATTGTGGAAAAATGTACCTTGGAAGAGCTCAATGGGTCCTTTGCTATATGGCTCAATGATGATTATCACCACCGGGTCCACTCGGGGATTAAGGAGCGCCCATTGGACCGTTACCACAACTCTGCCGGCAAGGTGGATATCCAACGGCTGACCAAAGCAGAACTCAATGAGATTTTCCTGGTTCGACATGAAAGGGTGGTTAATAATGATGCTACCATAAGTTTTAAAGGTAGTATCTATGAGGTGCCATCGGCCTATATTCGCCAACGTGTGGACATT
>JABGOU010000153.1 GCA_018645325.1 Desulfobacula sp. | reverse complement strand
AGGGATTAAGACCTCTTCAGCGTAGTAATACGCCGATCGCATACAGTTTGAAATGTAGACCTGATGAAAAAGGGATTAAGACTTATAATCATTGATGACTTCCTCAACTGTTGCCTCGTTTGAAATGTAGACCTGATGAAAAAGGGATTAAGACGGAGTCTCCATACCTACCATGAACCCTAGCTTAGTAGTTTGAAATGTAGACCTGATGAAAAAGGGATTAAGACGGGTCAGTTTTTTGGGTATCACGCGCCTTTAATGCGTTTGAAATGTAGACCTGATGAAAAAGGGATTAAGACCACGTAGCCGTGGGTGGCTACATGCTGCAGATAACGTTTGAAATGTAGACCTGATGAAAAAGGGATTAAGACGCTTCCATCTTTGTCATCTTGGCTGATGATTCTGTTTGAAATGTAGACCTGATGAAAAAGGGATTAAGACCCCACAACATGTTGATATAGGATAACGTTCTGTGTTTGAAATGTAGACCTGATGAAAAAGGGATTAAGACCTGCCCCCGGTCAGGCTTACGATATCTCTATCGGTTTGAAATGTAGACCTGATGAAAAAGGGATTAAGACCAAAGAGATATACGGTATACCCACAAAGAGATAGTTTGAAATGTAGACCTGATGAAAAAGGGATTAAGACCCTCCTCGAGATGAGAATAGAGACACCCTATTGTTGGTTTGAAATGTAGACCTGATGAAAAAGGGATTAAGACCTCCTGATAAGATAGATACTTCTTCCTCATTAAACGTTTGAAATGTAGACCTGATGAAAAAGGGATTAAGACTATAGAAGCCCTCTCCTATATGTACCAGTGCTGCGTTTGAAATGTAGACCTGATGAAAAAGGGATTAAGACTCTTTTTTTGCTGCTTTAGTATTTTTAGCACAAGTTTGAAATGTAGACCTGATGAAAAAGGGATTAAGACCTAATAACGGTTATCTGAATTATGATTAAGGTTTGAAATGTAGACCTGATGAAAAAGGGATTAAGACGTTATGTTCATTTTATTACTCCTTATAATAGATTGTTTGAAATGTAGACCTGATGAAAAAGGGATTAAGACCCCCATCCCCGAATATAAGGGTTAGCGTGCGCAAGATGTTTGAAATGTAGACCTGATGAAAAAGGGATTAAGACTGAATGCTCTATTCAATATACGGTGTGATTCTTCGTTTGAAATGTAGACCTGATGAAAAAGGGATTAAGACGTATAGAATACCCTCTATCTGCTCCAACTGAGCATGTTTGAAATGTAGACCTGATGAAAAAGGGATTAAGACCATATCAATATCGTAATGCGCAGTTACGTTAGGTTTGAAATGTAGACCTGATGAAAAAGGGATTAAGACATTATCATCATAAGCATACTCTTCCCAATAACCGTTTGAAATGTAGACCTGATGAAAAAGGGATTAAGACCTCATGCTGGGCGTTATATTGCTTCTTGCTCATCAGTTTGAAATGTAGACCTGATGAAAAAGGGATTAAGACGATCTGATTGCGTGTGATATTGCTTTAACATAATCGTTTGAAATGTAGACCTGATGAAAAAGGGATTAAGACTCTCATCCTTCTTCCCTAACTGTTGGATGAAGACATACGTTTGAAATGTAGACCTGATGAAAAAGGGATTAAGACCACCACCACCGATCGCTTGTCGTTTGTCGTTTGTGTTTGAAATGTAGACCTGATGAAAAAGGGATTAAGACCCCCTTGATGAGGGTCTTAATTGCTATCTCGTTTAGTTTGAAATGTAGACCTGATGAAAAAGGGATTAAGACCTCCGACAAACAACGTCTCTGTAATGCTTTCTTGTTTGAAATGTAGACCTGATGAAAAAGGGATTAAGACGAGTACGTCGAATCCGCTGATGTCCTGTAGGTTGGTTTGAAATGTAGACCTGATGAAAAAGGGATTAAGACTCATCACCTCCCAGCCCTCCGACCATATCGTGGGGTTTGAAATGTAGACCTGATGAAAAAGGGATTAAGACAATTAATGAATGAGCGATAGATAGCTCACCCAGTTTGAAATGTAGACCTGATGAAAAAGGGATTAAGACTTCTCCCCAAACGAGTAGGTTCTCCCTTCTCGTTCGTTTGAAATGTAGACCTGATGAAAAAGGGATTAAGACGCCTATCTGCCAACCCCTTTGGCTTTCTGCCAGTTTGAAATGTAGACCTGATGAAAAAGGGATTAAGACCAACCACATCACGGTGTTTTTTCTTGCTCTCTTTCAGTTTGAAATGTAGACCTCATGAAAAAGTGATTAAGATGAAAATCATTTAACATGATCTTTAGTGACATGAGCGTTTGAAATG
>JABGOU010000152.1 GCA_018645325.1 Desulfobacula sp. | reverse complement strand
AAATAAGACTAGTTTCCACTTAAAAACCTTAGACCATTACAATATTTGGAACTTTTACTAATTCTGATCGGTATAGTTTGGATATAACGAGAAGCCAGTTCCCGATCATTCCTGTCAAACTTAAACTCCACAACAAAAAAATCAGGATTAAGGGATAAAAGTTTTTCACTGGCTTCTTCTGTATTGATGTCTTCTGGTTGAAAAACATCAATGCCCATATTCAGGGCAGCGGTTTTGACAGGTGAAGGCGCAAGTTTTTTCCCTCTGCCCCTTGGTCTGTCCGGTTGTGTGACCACAAGGCTTACATTGAAATCATCCTGGACTGCCAGGTTTTGTAATGCAGGAACACTGAAATCAGGTGTCCCCATGTAGATAATATTGGTACTTTGTCTCACTTATTGTCCTGCATTTTGGCTATTTTTTTTTTATACATGGTTCTTTTTAAAAGGCTGATCCTCTCAATAAACAAGATGCCGTCAAGATGATCTATTTCATGCTGCATAATGATTGCAAGAATTCCCATGGCATCAAACTCAAGCTTTTTTCCTTTAATATCAACTGCCTTGACCGTCACCTTTTCATATCGTTTTACATCAGCACTATAATCAACTACGCTTAAACAGGCCTCTTTTTCAGAAACAATACTGCCGGAGCTGGCAATGATTTCAGGGTTTATTAGTGCAGTAAATTCTTGAATTGAGTCATCTCTGTCCGGGTTTTCCGCATTGGAATCATAGACAATAACTCTTTTGTTTATGCCAACCTGTGATGCTGCAAGCCCTACACCAGGGGCATCAAACATGGTTTCTCCCATATCCTTAATCAAATTTTTTATGTCCTCGTCAATGGAGTCAACCTTAACAGAGGGAAGCAATAAGGACTTTTCAGGATAAGTTAGAATTTTACGAATAGCCATTTTTCTCTAAGATGTCCTTTGCAATTTTTATATCTTCTTCAATCTGTTTTGATAGCTCCTGAATACACGAAAATTTTTTTTCATCTCTTAGTTTTTTAACCATATTGACACGGATTCGGGTATTATAAATGTCATGGCTAAAATCAAGGATATGAACTTCAATGGTAAACATTTGATCACCAAAGGTCGGTGAAAAACCAATATTGGCAACTCCCCAGAAATTGCCTTTACTAGTTTCCACATTGACGGCGTAAACACCCAGTTTGGGACAGAGTTCATCATGAAGTTTTATATTGGCAGTGGGAAATCCAAGCTGGCTTCCGCCGCGCTTACGACCTTTGATAACTTTTCCCCTGATTTGGTAGTGCCGGCCAAGATATTTCATTGCTTGATCGACTTTTCCATCCATAACAATTTTGCGTATTATGGTACTGCTGATCCTTTCATGGTCTGAATCTGTATTATTTATCCAGGGAGCAACAATGGTTTTAAATCCCAGTCGATCCTCTTCTTTTTTTAAAAATTCAATATTTCCCTGTCTGCCTTTTCCAAATGAATAGTCTTCACCAATAATGATCGCTTTCATTCCGATTTTATTAACAAGTATTTTTTCAATGAAATCATGGGCAGTAATGGCGGCAAATGCCTTATCAAATGGGATACACAATAATACGTCCAGTCCACATTGTTCTATGAGTTCGACTTTCTGGTCACGTCTTGTAATCAAGGAAGGTCCCTTAATTCCCAAGGCTTTTAAAGGGTGGGGATCAAAGGTCATGGCAACTGATGTCCCGTTGATTTGCCTGGCTTTTTCCATCACTTGCCCAAAAAGACTCTGATGTCCTTTATGAACCCCGTCAAAATTGCCGATGGTAATTACAGCATTTTTAAAAGGGCGTTTGATTTGCTTTATATTTTCAATTAATTCCATTTTTACCTTTTCAACTTTGCACAATAATCTTGACAAAACTTATAAACAGATATATATAGCTCAACTGTCATTTTTAAGCAATCTTTAATTGCCGGAATGAAGGCAGCAAAAGGACAGCTTAGTGCCGAAGTGGCGGAATTGGTAGACGCGCTTGTTTCAGGGACAAGTGAGCGAACGCTTGTGGGAGTTCGAATCTCCCCTTCGGCACCAAATGATATGAAAAAAGGATTAAGCCGAAGTGGTGGAATTGGTAGACACGCTAGACTTAGGATCTAGTGTCGCGAGACGTGAAGGTTCAAGTCCTTTCTTCGGTACCATATAGTAAAGACGGGGGTTTCAAGAGCTTTTAAGCTCTATTTGAAATCCCCGTTTTTTATTTGGGGGGACAATAGGGGGACATCAGGGTATGTGTTGCTCATTAAAAACTCACATTTTTTATCATATAAATAAAAAAACCAGCCATCTAAATACCCGGGTATTGCTCCTGAATATAATTTTATAAAACTTTTTAATTAAAAAAAATTATGATATGAAATAAATGATGTGACCTAATACACCACATCATTTTGAATTTTGTCATTCCACCCTGGGTTTCACTGCCTGGGGTGGTTTTTTTGCTCCTGATATTGCATAGAATATTTT
>JABGOU010000151.1 GCA_018645325.1 Desulfobacula sp. | reverse complement strand
CAAATGTAATTCTTAAAATGATATTATTGGGTTAAAAACGGTAGCTTAAGACTATTTTAAGGGTGTTTGTCTGTTGATTTGGTCCGACCAAAAATTAAATTCAGAATTAAACTCATACATAATCCTTTACAATCTTTTTATCCAATAATTCGGGCGTCGTTTCTGGTGCATGATAGCAATAATTATGATTTCTTCGGAGTCAATTTTATATAGGATGCTGTATGGAAAACGGGGGAGAATACGACTGCGAATCCCCTTGCCAATCACTGGCCATTTTCCCGGATTATCGGATAGGTCAAGAACAGCAATTTCGATGGTTGAGATGAAATCGGTTCCTAATTCTGGAACACGTGCTTCATAATAAGCTGCAGCATCAAGCATCTCAATCTCAGCAGGAGAAAGGAATCGGATTCTTTTCACCGGATTTCCTTTAACATCTCTCTCGCATCACTGAACACGGCCTCGACTGGTCTGCTTGTTATCGTTCCAGCTTTGTAAGCTTGATACCGTTTATCCGCCTCTTGGGCCCAGAGTTCTTCACATTCCGCTTCATCCAGTTCGTCAAGGCTGGAAATTAGACTTTCGATTAACGCTGCACGATCTTTTAGCGGCAGATTCTTGGCCTTATTTTCAAATTCTTCTAATATGGTAGGCATATCCAGGCTCCCTTATTTAATTTAACTTCGCTATATTCAAATTTACACGTTATTTAAAAACAAGACAAGCCGATTCATCATTATCCGTTTTTTCAATGATTTTTTTAGAAGACCCATTTTGATATCAAAACGAGGCCTTTAAAAAGCAGCTTAAGCTTGTCTCCAGTTTTGTGGGGGAGGATCACCTGTCACCTGGGTGGCTTAGTACATTAAGGACATAGCCTTCAAATTCTGCCGATCTGATAAATAATTTATCGATGAGCTCTACTTCTAATTTTATAACGACCTAAATCTGCGGCTCGCCTGCAGCAATTGATTTATTTTAAGATTATAATTCAAGAATCAAGGTTTTGATCAGCAATCTGTACCATAAATAGACTGTTAATAAAATTTATCTTACTTTATTTCGTCAGGAGCCTTCCATTTAAGAAAATGGTCAAGGGCATCTGTATTTCCAATTAGTTCCCGGGTCCTTTGGAGTCGTTCAAACATTTTTAATTTTTTATCCTCACTCAGATCATTTACTCGTTGCTCTGCGTCTTTAAAAAAATGTTCAATTTGGTTTGCCTTAGCCCAGGCATGAATTATCTGGAAAAGTCCTTCCCGGCTTTGCTTTAAAGCTTCAGCTTTCCGACGTTTTTCCTCTTCTTTACGCCATTTTTCTTGCTGAGCCTCCCATCTTTTTCGTTCTATTTCCGCCTGACACTCGACCTCTTTTACAAGACAGGCAATTTTGTGGGTTGATTGCTCCAGATTTTTAATGATTGTTTTTATTTCCTCTGACATCTCAACTATTGTCAAACCAATCGCAACAGTTCCAAGATAGATTGTGGTGCACCGCCATGGAGACCAGAGGCCTTGGTAATCGTGATTTTGGGGGACTTCATGATTTTCAAAGTCTGCTCGTCGAAATTGCTCCGAATCTGGAGCAATAACCACATGATAATCCTTAGACTCCAATAAAAGAAAAAGCTCATTAGCAAATGACAAAGCTTTATCAAGGCATGGTTTGGAGACTACCAGGTCCACGAGTAATTTTTTCGTCGGTTTGAGATACCCTAACTCATGAACGTAGAGTTGTTTTTCAAAATGATGTTTCGCACCGATTATTAGAGGGTGTTTTTTACGTATAGTTACTGATGATTTATGTCTCTGGTTGGGACGCTTAGGTGGAGGACGTGCCAAGGCCTTATTTAGCTTTGAATAATGTCCACCACCCTTTGCCCATACTGATTCATCGCCAGGGTAAACAAGTACTTTAAGGATATCATTCATATTTTGAAGATCAGCACATTTATTAACATCTATTTCAATGGCTTTGATCAATTCCGGAAATGAATCAAGACAAGCTGCGGTTATTTCTTTAAGCAATCCTTGATAATTACTTCGAGGTTTATATCCAGATATATATGGCAATCCTAAATCAATCATAACCGCACTAATATTCTGATGTTTAAATTCAATTGAACCCATTGATCGATTTAAAAGCATTTGAGAGAGGTTTTTGCGATGCTGGGTTTTATTAAATGGTGTCCCTTCAAGTTTAGACAATAACATAACAAAATAATCGTTTATAATTAACTCAACTTCTTTTTTTGTCCATACTCTTGGCATTATTTAACCATATTGTTTTTTATCAGAATAACATTCCAAATAAGCGGTTTATCGCCAGGTAGCCGGGGACCGTTACCGGTCCCAAGCCCCTTAAGAACCCTGCGTGAGACTTTCACCTCACAGGGCTCAAGCATTGATAAGGCGTGTTGCCACACCCAGCAGTTGTTTTCGTTTCCAACGGGCTTTGAGATAGTCCCCCCATGCAGGATCGTATGGATTGACCTTTGCTCTAATCT
>JABGOU010000150.1 GCA_018645325.1 Desulfobacula sp. | reverse complement strand
CGCATGGTTGATGGTTTTAAGTGGATGGCTTGGCATCAAGTATGCAATAATATGTTCTTAGTTATCAGATGTAAGGCATTTACTTACCTCCAAAGTCTGACTAACCACCTCACCGTAATCCGGGGCAGCTTAAATACCGCCAGTAGCTGTCCTGGATTTTTTTTATACCAGAGGAATTATACTTATTTAGTGGTAAGAAGCAGCCTTTCTCAAACTCCAGAGGGCAGCGCACCATATAGATATGCCCAAGATTCAAGGAACTCTATTTATCGTATTGATTTTTAATATTATGACCTATTAAAAAAATTTCTTTAAATGTTACCCCGCCAAAAGGATATCGCAACAACAATACAAAGGTTATTGCTCGTCACTTGCTCCCCCATCGATTTCTATGCAGTCTGGGTTGCTACTGGAGGGCGCCGCTTCTACAGTAAAGGTTTGAAAACCTTTTGATAGACGCTCAATGATAAATTTTTTATTACAAATAGTGCAATGCACAAAAACCGGGGCATAATTGTCTGGCAATTCAAAAGACGTTTCGTCTCCGCAATATGGACATTGTGTTATCTGATCTGGAGTATTCATGATAGTTTCTCCTCTTTTAAGGGTTGTAAGATGTGACTTTCAAGTATAGAGCCATACCTGAAGAAGGTGCATTTATTATGCCAGGTGCCAAAGCAAAAAATATGGTAATTATTCAGCTCTTACGCTTGAACCCGCCCTGTCTGATGGATATTTGTTTCGATGCTAAACGCTTAACCTCCTGCAAATATCCATCAGACAGGGCTTTGGGGATAACTTTTTTTAACGGGCTGAACAATTACGAAAATACTATTTAAGGCTTGCAGGAAAATACAGGGCAATCCCATCTAGTTTCCTTATGATTCGTCCATACCCGTTCAGGTCAGTTTACCTTTCCTTCGCTGTAAGGGACATGTTGACAGGTCCCAAAATGCTCATCCAAGGCAAACTGACCTGAACTAGTTGCCTTGGCGACAATTAAAATCCTTGTTGCGGATACTAACCAAATATTATTTACATGCGATTGCCCTAGAAAAATAGAAGATCTTATTGAATTATTAAGTAATTTTGACTAAACTGGAATAAATATGAATTTTTTGCATTTGACTGCAAATGAAAACAGGGGTGGATAATGGAAAATATTCTTGAAAATAAAAGCGTTCTTGTGGTTGATGATGAACCAGACATTCTGGAAACCCTTGAGGAGTTGCTCTATATGTGTTCCGTTGATACAGCCTCAAGCTTTGAAGAGGCTATCAATTTATTAAAAAACAATACTTATGATGTTGCTGTCCTGGATATCATGGGTGTTAAAGGCTATGAGCTTTTAGAAGTTACCAACAGGTTACAGATCCCCTCGCTGATGCTGACTGCCCATGCTCTCACTCCGGATAATTTAAAGAAATCAATTGAAAAGGGTGCAGATGCCTATATCCCTAAAGACAAGTTGGTTGACATCTCCATATTTGTTGAAGACGTATTGGCAGCAAGGGGAAAAGGTAAAAAGTCACAAATCAAATGGTTTTCATTGCTTGAGCCGATGTTTAATAAACTATTTGGTAAAGGTTGGAAAAAAACGGACAAGGATTTCTGGGATAGCTTTGATGAAAAACAGATATCATCAAGGAGCAACAATCAAAACATTGAATAAAGCTATAACAAAAAATCTTCCAGAATGGAATCATATTGTTTTACAAGGGTTTCCCATGAAAAGTGTTCCATATCTGAGGATAATTGTTTTTGCAATGGCAAATAGTCTTTATAATTTACAAGCATGTCTTCCAGTTTTTTTAAAAAATCCTGTGCTGTCTGATATAAAACTTTGGAATGAAGTGGCCCTGGCATAATTTCAGGATAGGACAACCTGTCCGGGAGCAATGGGATACAACCAGACCTGACTGCCTCGACAATGGAAATACCAAAATTCTCCTGAATTGCACAACTCACTACAATCGCCCCTTTTTTCAACCAGGTTTCATATTCATTCCGGGATTCAACATATCCATAAACAAGAATCTCATCTTTAAATTTTTCTTTGGCCTGTTTAAAAATATCAGGAAAAATATCATATTTTTCCCCAAGCAAGGCCAGGGAAAAAGAAATATTCTTTTCTTTTAAAGCGTCCAGGGCATCAAAAAAAGCTTCAGGATTTTTATCATATTCCCATCTATGATTCCATATGATCAAAGGTTTTATGATATTATTTTTCTTTAAATTCATAAGGCCGGTTGCAAATTGGCATCCTGGATAAACTACCTCTGCCTTTTCCCTTATTTGCCGGATCATCCATCCCGGTTTGAAATCCGGCATCTGCTTTATCAATCGGCTTGCTGATTCCATAAAATCATTTAAATGGAATTTAGAATTAAATAAAACCCTATCTGCTGCAAAAGCAGAAATAATATTGGTGAACCCCAGATGAAAATCACGCCTTTGCGTGGGGGCCAATGGATAGGACAATTGATTTTCATGAAAATACATTAATAAAGGGTGTTGAAACCGTCCAAAATCTGACAAAATTATAATATCCCTATTAAATTTCAACCAATTTTTCAAATTT
>JABGOU010000015.1 GCA_018645325.1 Desulfobacula sp. | reverse complement strand
TTGGTTGCACAAATATACTATCTGCTTGAGCCATCAAGCGCAACGAGGTTTTTTATTTTTTTGATGGTGGATTGGGGGTCAGTCCTGAATCCAACAAAGATCACCCCTATTTGCTGGAACTGACCCAGCCTATCCGTGACAGGGCTGCTAAATACGATTATCCCCTGGAAAAAAATGTGGTGGAACTGCTGAATAAGGAGCGGTTTTTAGAATTGCTGCACGATTTTATTGTTTATGACCGGGGGCAAAAAAAACTGGCCAGATCCAATCAATATTTCGGCATTAAAGCGGCCCAGGATTTTATTAATCGTGGGGAAGGCGGCATCATCTGGCACACACAGGGCAGTGGCAAGAGTTTGACCATGGTATGGCTCACCAAATGGTTAAGAGAAACCAATCCAAACGCCAGGGTGCTGATTGTTATCGACCGTGAGGAGCTGGATGAACAGATAGAAAAAGTTTATAAAGGCGTTCAGGAAAATATTTACCGCACCCAGAGCGGAAAAGATCTGCTGAATAAACTCAATGACAGCTCACCTTTGCTGATGTGTTCCCTTGTTCACAAATTTGGTGGTAAGGAAGAAGTGGATGAAAAAGATATGGATGCCTATGTGCAGGATTTGCGCAGCAATATCCCATCCGACTTTAAAGCCAAAGGCGATCTGTCTGTATTTGTGGACGAATGTCACCGGACACAGACAGGCAAATTGCATGTGGCCATGAAACAATTTTTACCCGATGCATTATTTATCGGGTTTACAGGAACCCCTTTATTAAAATCAGACAAACAAACCAGTCTGGAAGTTTTCGGCAGATACATTCATACCTACAAATTTGACGAAGCAGTGAACGACAAGGTGGTATTGGATTTACGCTATGAAGCCCGGGACATTGAACAAAAAATCACATCATCGGAAAAGATTGACGAATGGTTTGAACTCAAAACCCGCGGACTTACAGATTTTGCCAAAGCCGAGTTGAAACAGAAATGGGGCACCTTGAAAAAAGTGTTCAGTTCAAAATCACGATTGGAAAAGATTGTAATTGACATGATGCTGGACATGGAGAAAAAAGAACGCCTGCAAAAAGGCAGAAAGCGACTTGTGGATGCTTTGGAATCCATCAAAGCATTATGTGAAGCAGTTGAACCACCCAAAGACACCCTGGCTCATATCCATTATTTCTGTGGCAAAAAGACCAACCAACCCGATTTATTATGAGAAAATGAGTGTTCTTTTAGATGAACTCATCCGGCTGCGAAAACAAGCTTCTCTGGAATATGAAAAGTATTTGCAGAAAATTATTGCCCTTTCAGGGAAGGCCAAGAAAACCAAACTAGCTTCTACCCCCGCTCCATTTAAGACGGGTTTTTAAAACTTTAAAATAAGACTGGTCATCAAAAGATATCATTTTTATGTAATTTCTGCTTTTTTTGATAAAGATCTTATCTCCTGGATCCATTTCAAATCCTTCCTGGCCGTCAAGGGTGAGAACGATATCTTCAGGACTGCCTTCCAACCGGATTTCAATTTTGGTTGAGTCCGGTATGATCAATGGTCTGTTGGTCAGTGTAAACGGACAGATCGGGGTCAGGATAATGGAAGGGACAGCAGGGTGAACCACAGGACCGCCGGCTGCCAGAGAATAGGCGGTTGAGCCCGTGGGAGTTCCGACAATAAGGCCATCTGCCCTGTAAGTTGTCAAATAGGTCGAATCAAGATAAACAGCACAGGAAGCAAGCCTTGACAGGGCTGATTTGTTAATCACTGCATCATTGAGCACATCAACATCAATAATTTGCTTATTGTCCCGCACAACTTTAATATCCAGTCGGGTCCTTGTCTGGATGAGGTATTTCCCTTTGAGCAGTGAAGTTATGGCTTCATAAAGGTTGTCTTCCGTTGTCTCGGCAAGAAAACCGACTTCACCGAATTTAACGCCCATCAAAGGGATATCCTTATTGCCTATAAACCGTGCAACACTTAAAAAAGTTCCGTCACCGCCCAGAACAACGATGCACAAAAGATCTTTTGGAATATCATTATTCTCGGACTGGTGAGCATCTATGACAACACATTGGCCTCCCAGTCTTTTTTCAAGCTGACGGGCTTGTTTTTCAGCCTGTTCATCATTTTTAATAACAAGTCCGATCCGTTTTGTGTTCATTTTTTATTCCCTGTCTTTATCATATGCATTGCAAAGGTTATTGTCGAAAATGCATCCTAAAGTCAAGTTTAAAGGTTAAAGGGGAGCAATTCTCGGTCACCAATAAATACAAAGCAGACAATTTAGAAATAATGGGCAAATAAAGCCAGTACCCATTCCGGCCAGGCCGCCTTACACGCTCTGGACTTGAACCTGTTTTACAATTTCTAAATTTGCTTCACTAAACAGCAAAAACTGCGGGCAAGTATGTCCTCAAACAGTTTGCTATTTCACGTTCCGCTTCATTAAGAATTTGTAAAAACAGATCCAAAATCCGACGCTTTGTAAGGCAACCGGACCTCCACTGGAAGCTGTTGTATTTTTTAAGAATGATTAGAACATCATCAAGGGCAGAAAATCGGGAGGGCCTATTATCTGTTTGCTTCCAATATGCGCTCATGCAAAAAAAATTAGAGGCGATAAAGGGTATTGGAATAATTTAGATGAAACCTAAAAAAGAGAAAACTAAATAGCCTTATTTTACCCATAGACTTTGTAATAATGAATAAATTTTTGTAAGTCATCAGTCATAATCAGGATTTTGATATGCTTGTTTTATATTTTCTCGAAAATATATTTTTTTCCTCTTACCATTACATTGGGAGGTTTTTTTTCATATTCAAAAATATCATACCCCTGCTTAAGATTTTTCCAGAAGCGGATCCATTTTGACCTTTTATGCTGTTCCATATTTTTTTTTGTCATGCGGAATGGAAAGATATGTATCCTGAAAAATGGTTGACCGCCCCTGAAAGCCGCGTCAGCAATGGTATATATCTCTTCTATTTTTTCATCGGTCATGGCATAGCACCCGATGGATACACAGTCACCATGTACCATGATGGCACTTCCGGTTCTGTTGAGAGCCCTGTCATATGAATTTGGATATCCTATATTGAACGCCATATGAAACTGACTTGACGGATTCAGTTGATCCGGCTTGACATAATAGAAGCCTTCAGGGCTCTGGCAGTCGTCAAGGCGCATCTTGGGGCCTAAACTGCCGGAAAACCGACACAGCTTGTATGCTTTGAACAATTTGAATTGTTTGGATTTTTCAACCCAGACCTCCAGTTCCCCTGATTTTTTGAATATTCTCATGAATATGGGTGAACCCAAAGATAGTCCCTGCTCTAAAAGGTCTTTTGCCAGAACCGGCCGAATCTTTGCTATAACCCTTTTTGATTTTCTGGTTGAAGGCAGGTCGTAGGCAAAGCTTATTTCAGCCAGGAGTAGCCCAATAACAAGAATTGCCAAACTAATTATTATTTTTTTCATATTTATTGTAGTTAAAGCCTATTTATCTTGTTCCCTGCCTATTCTATAAGAATCAATAACACCTATTATCCAGCAAATGGTTATGAGAATTATATAAATATTGAGAGTTTGAGATTCGCCGCCGGCTAATTGCCCTGATAGCAATTGTCTAATGGTTTCGAACTCTGGTTGAACTTCTCCATTCTGTATTTTTTCAAGTATTTGTAAAGCATTTCCTATTAAAGTTGAAGTCAAATAATAGATCCCGCTGAATGAAACACTGGCTAAAATGATACCGGGAATATACTTTTTCAAGTAAATATGCCCTGTGCCGGGAAATATACAAGCTGATAGCATGGATGCTTTTGTCGCTTTTTTCATTTGTAATTCACCTTATAAAATATTGTTGAGCAAACTCAAGCCAGACAATTTATTACTATGCAGGTTTACCCTGTTAATGAGCCTGTGCCCAGTTTTTCCCTGTTAATGAGCCTGTGCCCAGTTTTTCCCTGTTAATGAGCCTGTGCCCAGTTTTTCCCAGAGCCGAAATTGACTTCCAGGGGAACTTTTAAGGGATGAACATTTTCCATAACGTTTTTTGCCAGATCTATCAACGAATCTTTCTCCTCAAATGGGGTTTCAAATATGATTTCATCATGGACAGACAAAAGCATTTTCGATGCCATATTGTTTTTTTTTAAGGCAGCATCCATTTTGATCATGGCAAGTTTAATTAAATCAGCAGCACTGCCCTGGATAGGTGTGTTAACAGCAGCTCTCTGGGCGAAGTTTCGAATGTTTACATTGGAGGAATTGATATCATCCAGGCGCCTTTTCCTGCCAAAGATCGTATGGACCTCGCAGGTTTTCTTTGTCTCTTCTACAATGGTATCAATAAATTTTTTAACACCTGAATAGCGCTTAAAATAACTATCAATATAGGCATTGGCCATTTTTCTGGAGATTGATAGATCATTGGCCAGCCTGAATCCGCTCATGCCGTATATAATACCGAAATTAATTGTTTTTGCCTGGCTTCTTAGATCATCTGTCACAAATTGTGGCAGGACCTGAAAAATTTCCAAAGCTGTCCTGGTGTGAATATCCTCCCCATTATTAAAGGCTTCAATAAGAATTTTATCTTCGGCACAATGGGCTAAAACCCGCAGTTCTATCTGGGAATAATCGGCTGATATAAGGGTGTGGCCTTCCTTGGGGATAAAGGCCTCTCTTATTTTTTTTCCTTCTTTTTTTCGGATGGGGATGTTTTGAAGATTAGGTTTGGAACTGCTTAATCTTCCCGTAACCGTTATGGTCTGGTTAAACGAGGTATGGATTCTTCCGCTCTTTTTATTTATTAGTCTCTGAAGAGAGTCAACATAGGTTGATTTTAGTTTTCCAAGTGTTCTGTATCTTAAGAGCTTTTCCGGCAGTTCATGGGTCGGGGCAAGTTTGGTAAGGACTTCCACGTCTGTGGAATAACCGGTTTTCTTTTTTGTTTTCTTAATGGTTTTTAATTTTAATTTTTCAAACAGAATGACCCCCAGCTGCTGGGAAGAATTAATATTGAATTCTTCACCGGCAAGTGAGTAGATTTCTTTTTCGAGATTTTTCAGTTCCGTATCAAAGGTGGTGGAAAGAATTTTTAAGGCATCTTTATCCACCTTGATTCCTTCCATTTCCATGTCAGCCAGAACTCTGATAAGGGGAACTTCAATTGTCTCCATCAGGCTTGAAAAACCCATATCCTTTATTCGCTTTTTAAACTCTATATATGCCATGAATGTTATGTCTGCATCTTCACAGGCATAATTTACGGCCTCAAGGACGGGAACATCCTTGAAATTGATCTGATTTTTGCCTTTACCTGTAACCTCTTCATAGGAAATTGTTTTATACCCAAACAGATCCATAGCTATTTTATCAAGGCTGTGCCTCCTTACAGAGGGATTGAGCAGATGAGAAGCAATCATTGTATCAAAGGCAATTCCCTCCAGGGTTATGCCGAATTTTGACAGGACAATATAGTCATACTTGATATTTTGCCCGACTTTATTAATATCCGGGTTTTCAAGGATGGGTTTGAAAATCCTCAGTATTTCTTCTTTTGCGGGCTGTTCGCATTCGCCGGAATGGCCTATAGGGATGTAACATCCCTGGTTTTCCCTGAAAGAAAAAGATATGCCCACAAGTTCGGCTTTGTTGGGATGTTTGGAGGTGGTTTCCGTATCAATGGCGAAAATTTGTTTGTTTTCAAGCACATGGGCCAGTTTTTCAAGTTCTTTGGTAGTGGTGATCAGCTTATATATTTTTTCGGTCTTATCAGCATTTTGCGCAAATTCTGCAGCAAGGGCTTTAAATTCAAATTCCTGGAACAATTCAAAGGCTTTTTTTCTGTCAAATGCTTCCAGTTTAAAGTCTTTAATGGATTTTTTTATGGAAACAGACTTATCAATAGTGGCCAGATCCCGGCTTAAGAATACAATATCTTTGCTGGAGGAAATATTTTCATACAATTTTTTCCTGGGTTTAATCTTGTCGAGATTATCATAAATATTTTCAATGGAACCAAATTCGTTAATCAGCTTTATGGCTGTTTTGGGGCCTACTCCCTTGACTCCTGGAATATTGTCTGCCGTGTCTCCGGCAAGTCCGAGAACATCTATAAACTGCCTTGGTTCAATTCCCATATCCTCTTTTATTTTGTTTTCATCTAAGATAGTGTCTTTCATTGGGTCCCACAGGGTGCATTTTCCTGTAATAAGCTGAATAAAGTCTTTATCTCCGGTTACCATGACCACTTCAAAGTCTTTTTCCTGAGCCAGTTTTGAATAGGTTCCCACAAGATCGTCAGCCTCAAATCCCAGTTTTTCGACAATGGGAATATTTAATGCTGCTATGATCCGTTTGATATCCGGAATCTGAGCTGCCAGTTCCACAGGCATGGGAGGACGGTTGGCCTTGTATTGATCATAGATTTTATGCCTGAATGTAGGACCCTTGACATCAAACATGACAACAGCATATTCAGGGGAGTTGTCCCTTAATAGTTTTAACAGGATACGGGTAAAACCAAAGGTGGCATTGGTTGGGTGTCCTTTTGATGTGGAAAGGCTTCTGATGGCATGAAAGGCGCGATAAAGGAAAGCACTGCCGTCGATGAGGAATATTTTTTTTGAATCTTCCATATTAATAACCTTTGCTTTGGATATTGAATAATTATTCAATCTGTGAGGGATATATACTATCTTTTTGATTAAAGGAGAAGTATATATTCTTATTATGGATCAAAAAGCTAAAATCAGAAAAGAAAAAAGGCGCAGAAAAAACTCAAAACAATGCCATTGCTGTGAGCAGATTTTTATATTTTGCTGGAATTGCAGATGCGGGTTTTCCATATGCCAGGAATGCATGTATGAAAATGTTTGGGGTATGTCCTGCAACGGGATTACCTGGGAGTGTCCTGATTGTGGTGAACAGAACGGATTTGGCAATCAATAGATATTTTAAGGGAGGAGAACATGGCCAAAAAAATCAATGTGGGGACTTTGATATCAGGCGGCGGGACAAACCTCCAGGCAATAATCGATTCATGCCTGAAAGGATTCATTGATGCGGACATCATTTTTACAGGATCGGATACTCCCGGAGTAAAAGGGTTGAAACGTGCCCAAAAAGCAAATATTGATACCTTTGTGGTTGATTATGCCGAAATCATTACCTCCTGTAAAAAGGGAATAAATGATGCAGATCTCCCAAGTGATTTCAATTTAGAGGAGATCCTGTCAAAGCAGCAATTGAAGGAAACCGGCGCAATAAATGAAATATTTTTTTTAAAAACCCGTGCCATTGCAGAAAGAAAACTTTTGGATATAATGCTTGCCTATGACATGGATCTTCTTGTACTGGCAGGATTTATGAGGGTGTTTACGCCCTATTTAATTGACAGGATCAACACGGAACCGGGACAATATAAGATAATGAATATCCACCCTGCGCTTCTGCCTTCATTTCCAGGTACGGACGGATATGGAGACACCTTTCGTTACGGCTGTAAAATTGGCGGGTGCACGGTACATTATATTGATTACGGGGAAGATACAGGCCCCATTATCGGGCAGAAAGCATTTGAGATTCAAGATAGTGACACCCTTGATGATATAAAAAGAAAAGGTCTTGAAAAAGAGTGGGAGCTTTATCCCCAATGTATTCAGAAATTTGCTGATTCCCTGAACAGATAATTAAGATGTTTATTTTTAATTCTGAATATTTGCCATAAGAAAATTGCATTCTTACCACACCCGCCAGTGCAAGGCTGTTTGCCTTACGGGAGCATTATGGATCAAGGCTTACAAGTTCTTGATAACCGCAGCGTTTAAGCCGCCATGGTGTTTGAGCGAAGAATGAGCGAGTTCATGGCGGTCATCAAAGGTAATCGTAGAACTTGTTGTCATATCCATCCAGCGGATGTAAGGAAATCAGCCTGTAGCGGGTTTTGGAAGATTTCTGACGGTAAATTTCCAGTTTTAAATCAATTAAGCAGTTTAAGCATTAGGGGCACGGCAGTCCAGGTTCCAATGGCCGATCCAAGGTTAGTGAAAATAACCACCAGAAGAATCCGGGTTACACTATTGCGCCAGAATCCTTTTATAGAAACTATGTCGGCAGGAATTGCTTCAAAATCTTTTACTTTGGGCTTTCGTGAAAAGGCTTCCACAAGTCCTGATACCCAGCCTGCTGCAATCATGGGGTTTAAAGAGGTTAAAGGAGCGGCAATAATCGATGCAATAATGGTAAAGGGATGAGCAAGCGCAAGAAGGGCGCCGATTCCTGCGAAAATACCATTGGCTGCAATCCAGATCCAGATCATATCTGCTCCAGCATTTTTACCTTCCATTAAAAATCCCGTTGCAAACAAAACTAAAATGGCCGCCGGAATAGCCCATTTTAAGATTTTGCCGGCCTTGCCGGCAGGAGGAATAATATTCAATTCATCAAGGTCTATCTCTTCATTGGAGGCAAGATATTTTTTAATTCCCGGAGCATGCGCTGCACCGACAACAGCCACGATTTTTTCGCCAGGTGCAGTCCTGATTTTTTCTGCCAGGTATTGGTCTCTTTCATTGATAAGAGATTTCTCAATAATGGGATGTGTCTTTTTTACATCAGCTAAAAGGGTTTGAAGGATATCTTCCTGCTTCATCTGTTCAATGTCTTCTTCATTGATATCATCAGAAACGCCAAAAGAAAATACAAGGGAGAACATGAGTTTTAGTTTTTCCCAGAGCCCCATTCCTCTCCAGACCCGGGAAAGAGTGATCTGGATTTCACGGTCTGAAGGAATTATACGAGCATTGATTGCTTCTGCAGTCTTTATGGCATTGATCATTTCCTGGCCAGGCTTGATATTGAATTTATCAGCCATTTTTTTCTGAAAAGAGGCCAGAAGAAGGTTCACAAATAAAAGCAGGGCCTTTTTTTCTTTGATAACTTTGACAATATCCATGTTTCGCCATCTGTCTGCATCTTTGAGTGACGCAAGTCTTGTTGTGCAAAGTTCAACACAAACAGTGTCAGGAGTTTGTTCATGGATGGTATCTTCTACGAGTTTGGCGCTCTGTCTTGACACATGGGCCGTTCCAACAAGTAATATCTCTTTTCCATTGCAGAATATCCGGTCTATCATTTTGTCTTTTTTATTCATTTTATCCGATATGTCTGAAGTGCCGGATTTATCTGGGGAATTTTCCATGAACCTTATAAAACCTCTCAAATCAATTAAATATTGTCTCGTAGTATAATCATTATATTTTTCATGGCAATACAAAATAATCCAAATTCTTGACCTGGATCAACTGTTTTGATATTCATGATTTTATGAAATCAATAGATGAACATATACTGAGAGCAACAAAAGAGATTATTGTAAAATTCATTGAAATGGGAAGGTTGTCCCCCTCAAATCTTCATGAATCTTTTAGAGATATTTATGCTGTTGTCAATGAAACAGTCAAAGAAAATGTGAACAAAGCTGTTCCTTCAAATGACAAACAAGACTGAAGATATCTTTCCACAATTAAACTCCAGGACAAGCCAAGGTCTTATCAAAGGCTGGAAAGGGCTTGTATGGCTGTTAAAAATTATAATTCCCATCTCTCTGACAAAGGATTTCATAACTGCAAGGAGGTTTTATGCTAAGCGAGCTAACCATAAAAAACTTTGCGATTATTGATGATATCCAGATTTCATTTAAGAATGAATTTTCCGTATTGACGGGTGAAACGGGTGCGGGAAAGTCAATAATTATTGAAGCGGTTAACCTTTTACTAGGAGGTAGAGCTTCAGCAGATCTGGTAAGAGCAGGGTGTGATACAGCTGAATTGGAAGCATTTTTTGATATAGATGCAAACTCAAGGGCTGCAATGATTTTAAATGACCAGGGCATTGACTCTTCCGACGGGCTTATTGTCAGAAGGATTATCTCATCTTCTGGCAAAAGCCGTGTGTTTATCAATTCAAGGCAGTCTACTCTTGATCTTTTAAAACAGGTGACCTTCAATCTCGCCGGTATCTCGAGCCAGCATGCTCACCAGGGGCTTTTAAAACAGGAAAATCATCTGGATATTTTAGATGAATTTGCAGAGACCCAGGATCTGAAAAATAAAGTCAGGAAACTTTACCACACTATTATTCCTTTGAAAAAAAAGATAAGGGAACTTAAGAAAAGTCTTGATACAAAAAGAAAAGAGCAGGATTTTCTGGAGTTTCAGATTAATGAAATCAGTGATGCCGCTATTTTGCCCGATGAAGATGAAGATCTTGAAAAAAAGCGTGAAATTCTTGTAAATTCGTCAAAAATATTTGAAGTTGTCAATCGTTCTATCCATGAAATTCATGACAGGGAAGGCTCTTTGTCTGAAAGATTATCTTTTTTAAGAAATGATATGGAAAAACTAAGTGCTGCTGATGAAAATCTTGAAAAATTTGCAAATCGGATTTCTTCAATTGTGTTTGACTTGCAGGATATCGCCAATGAATTAAGAGATTTTTCTTCTAATATTGATCTTGATCCAGCCTCCCTTGAAATGACTGATCAAAGACTGGACCTTATTTCAAAATTGAAAAGGAAATATGGCGGAAGTCTTGATGCATTGTTGGATGAGTATGAAACCATGCAGTTAAAGCTTTCTCAAACCACAGAAATTGAAAAACAAATAAAAATCTTTGAAAATGATGTTCAAGGGCTTCTTAAAGTCATTGGTCAAAAAGCAAAAACATTATCAGCCTTAAGAAAAACAGCAGGCAAAAAGCTATCTGAATTTGCCAGGAAGGAACTGGATGCTCTTGAAATGGGGAAAGCAAAATTTGAGGTTGCTTTTTCTATCCAGACTACAAATGATTCAGAAGATATTGCCACGGCAGATCTTGAAAAGATTGGTCCTGATGGAATGGATAAATCAAGCTTTCTTTTAAGTCCAAATCCTGGTGAAGCGCTAAAGCCTTTGGTTAAAATTGCTTCAGGTGGAGAGCTTTCAAGAATTGTTCTGGCATTAAAAGCCGTTCTATCAAAAACTAAATCTCTGGAAACATTGATTTTTGATGAAGTGGATGCCGGGATTGGGGGAGCAACCTCTGAAAAAGTGGGTCAAAAATTAAAACAATTGTCCAAAAAACATCAAGTGATATGTATTACGCACCTGGCCCAGATTGCGAAATATGCCCAAAATCAATTCAGAATCTCCAAGAATGTCATCAATGGAAGGACCTTTACAACCATTGTTCCATTGGCAGAAGAGAATGCAAGGATTGAAGAAATTGCCCGGATGATTGGCGGAGCACATATTACGGATGCAACCCTGACCCATGCACGAGAACTTCTTGAACAGGCATCATCTTGACAAATATTCAAATATAATTAATTTAAATTATTTAAAAGTCAGATTAAGGAGCTGTAATGCCGATATATGAATTTAAATGTTCAAAATGTGAAGAGTTCTTTGAAGTCATTGTAATGGCCTCAAATGATAATGATACAGTGGCTTGTCCTAAATGCGAATCAAATGAATATGAGAGAGTTGTTTCAAAAACCAATTTTGCAATGGGAAGTTCATCTTCAGGGCAAACTGCGGGAGTTCAGACCCAGGAAAGAGAATGTTCAGGCGGATCATGTAAAACCTATACCGTTCCGGGCGAGACAAAATAGAGGCGTAATATTTGTATATTATCCTAAGTTTTTGTCAATTCTAAATTTTTACTAATTCAGCAGTTCAGGCTAAAGGAGATTTTAATGGGTGAGGTTGCCAAACTTGTGATCGATGGTAAAGAACTGACACTTCCAGTGATAGAGGGTTCACAAGGAGAAAAGGCAATTGATATCCGAAGCCTTCGTCAGGAAACAGGATACATTACATTTGATCCTGGATTCGGTAATACGGGAACATGCAGAAGTTCTATTACCTATATGGATGGAGAAAAAGGCATACTAAGGTATAGAGGGTTCCCTATCGAGCAGCTTGCTGAACATTCGACTTTTGTAGAAACAGCATTCCTTTTGATTACAGGAGAGCTTCCCACCCGGGAAGAATTGACACGTACCAGCGTGTATTTGAATGATTTTTCTCCTTTGCATGAAAACATGAAGGCGTTTTACCTGAATTATCCTTCAAAAGCCCACCCCATGGGGATTTTGTCCGCCATGGTCAATGCAATGAGAAGTTTTTATCCTGAACTGACAGAGATAGAAGAGGAGATGAATAAAACATATCTTCGCCTTATCTCAAAAATCAGGACAATGGCGGCAATGGCCTATAGAATTTCATTGGGGGAAAGGGTTGTCTATCCAAGACCTGACCTTTGTTATTGTGGCAATTTTTTGAATATGATGTTTGACTCTGCCGTGGTTCCCTATAGATTGGACGATGACCTGATCAAAGCCCTGAATGTATTCTGGATACTCCATGCCGATCATGAACAAAATTGTTCAACAACAGCAGTACGGGTTGTGGGCAGTGGTAAGGTCAATATCTATTCGGCTATTTCTGCTGGGATTTCAGCTCTCTGGGGTCCGTTGCATGGGGGTGCAAACCAGGCTGTGGTGAATATGCTGGAAAAAATTTATAATAATGGGTTCACTGTGGATGAGTGCCTTGCTAAAGCAAAGGATAAAAATGACCCTTTCAGGCTTTATGGATTTGGACACAGGGTTTATAAAACTTTTGATCCAAGAGCCAAAATCATGAAAAAGGTTTGTGATGTTGTTCTTTCAAAAATAAAAAGAAAAGACCCGCTCCTGGACATTGTCCAAAAGCTTGAGGAAGCTGCATTAAATGATTCCTATTTTAAGGAAAAAAATCTTTATCCCAATGTGGATTTTTATTCCGGCATATTATTGAGGGCCTTGAGAATACCCACCAATATGTTTACGGTCATGTTTGCCATAGGGCGCCTGCCCGGCTGGATTGCCCAGTGGAAAGAAGATCTGGCAGACCCTGAGATGAAGATATCAAGGCCTAGACAAATATATTCCGGTAGTCAGATAAGAGATTATATCCACATTAACAAAAGAGGGTAGGCTGTAAAACAGTGATCCAGGTAATTGCCCACAGAGGTGCCAGAAGCATTGCACCGGAAAATACTATGGCAGCAGTTAAAAAGGCTTTTGAAACAGGTGCCTCTCTCTGGGAGACGGATGTCAATATCACAGAGGACGGTCAGCTTGTTCTTTTTCATGATAAAGACCTTTTGAGGTGTACCAATGCTGCCTCAGTGTTCCCGTCAAGATCGTCATATCTTTTAAGGGATTTCTCTTTGAAAGAGGTTCAGTCTTTGGATGCCGGGTCTTATTTTGCTGACGCTGATCCTTTTGCTCAGATTTCAAAAGGCCATGTTACTAAAGAAACAGCTGTTTCCTTTAAAAAGGAAGGTGTCCCATCACTTGAACAAGGACTTGTATTTACAAAAAAGATGAATTGGAAAGTCAATCTTGAGCTTAAGGATTACTCTTCAGGACTTAAAGATGGAGATATCCCTGATAAGACACTTGATGCGATTTATCATACAAAGATTGCCCTGAACCGGGTTATTATTTCCTCTTTTAACCATGACTGGCTCAAAAGGGTCATGGAAAAAGAACCGGATATCGAGGTTCAGGCTCTTATTGGAGAAAATGATACAGATCCCCTTGATTTCGGGGATCTGGAGTTTTCAACCTATAATGCCAATGCCCTTTGTATAGATCCGGACCAGATCAAGCATCTTAAAGCCTTGGGCAAGAAGATCAATCTTTTTACTATAAATGATCCAAAAGAATTTTTACGGTTTGTAAAGATAGGTGTTGATGGGATCTTTACTGATTTTCCGCAAATTTTCGTACAAGGAAGCTCTAAGTAAAAAAACCTTTAACCGCCTTTATGGTATAATCAATATCCTCTTCTGAAATATCCAGGTGGGTGACAATTCTTAAATTATTGCTTTTATCGATGATAATCCCTTTTTTCTTTAAATAATCACAAAGATGCACCATATCTGCCTTGATATCTGCAAAAAAAATATTGGTCTGAACTAGATCAACATCAATATTAATACCTTCAATTTCTGCCAGGCCACGGGCCAGGGCCAGTGCATTTCCATGGTCTTTTTCAAGGCGCTGGATATTGTTTGAAAGGGCATAAATGCCTGCACCAGCAAGAATACCTGCCTGCCTCATGCCTCCGCCCAGAACTTTGCGCCAGCGCCTGGCTTTTTTAATCAGGTGTTGCGGACCGCAGAGGACAGATCCCACTGGAGCCCCCAGACCCTTTGAAAGACAGCAGGAAATCGTGTCAAAATATTGTGTGATCTCTTTGACGTCAATATTTAGTTTTACAGCAGCATTGAAAATTCTTGCACCGTCAAGATGCAAGGATAAGCTATTGTCTTTGGTGAATTTTTTTGCTTTCTTAAGATATTCCTGGGGCAGCACTTTTCCACCTTGAGTGTTTTCAAGGCATAAAAGAGCGGTTTTGGCAAAATGAAAATCATCTGGTTTAATAAATTGAGAAACCTTTTCAAGACTCAATGTTCCATCGGTTTCAAAATCCAGGGGCTGGGGCTGAATACTGCCAAAAACAGCCGCTCCTCCTCCTTCGTACCGATAGGTGTGGGCCAGCTGTCCCACAATATACTCATCTCCTCTTTCACAATGAACCAGCAGGGCCAGAAGATTGCTCTGTGTACCGCTGGTACAGAAAATAGCCTTTTCTTTCCCCAGCATTTTTGCAGCAATTGCTTCAAGTTTATTTATTGTTGGATCTTCCCCGTATACATCATCTCCCACTTTTGCCTTCATCATTGCTTCCATCATGGCAGCCGAAGGTTTTGTAACCGTATCACTTCTTAAATCAATTTGTTTCATTATCTTGCAGCCTTTTTATAAATTTTTAATTGTCTGTCAGTATCATATTTTTGTCGGTATTTCTATAAGTGCTTTTGCAGGAACATTCCTTTAATGAATCCATTGCAAAAGAAAATACCCTTATATGAATTAAATTTAAACGGCCCGGTCCTTCAAAAAAACAAAATCTGTTGTAATCAATGATAAAGATCTATAATGTTCTTTTTTAGTGAGACTATGAACAATTCTTCTCCTGTCATTGCGTTTATCTAAGGTTCTACAGTGGTGACAGGATTAGGAGATGATACTCAGTATAACGGTACATTAAAAAAGGAGTAGAGCATGAAGCGACCTATTAAGTCAGGCAAGCTGCAAAGCGGCGGCTTCAGTCTCAACGTCCTTACAGATGATGAACTGTACGAGATTCATCTGGGGACCCTTGAGGTGCTGAAAACCGTCGGGGTGTACGTGGAAAGCGAGGAGGCCAGAGAAATTTTCAGAATTGGCGGTGCCAGTGTCAATGAAAAAAACAAGGTGGTCACATTTCCCAATTATCTGGTGGAAGAGTGCATCAATTCAACCCCGGATACCTTTTACGCCTACGGCCGGATTCCGGAAAGCGATGTGGTGCTGGAAGCCAACCGCATCACCTTTACCAACTTTGGGGAAGGGATCATGTTTGTGGACCCCTACACAGGCGAACATCGGGAAACAACGAAAAAGGATATCGAGATGGCCTCCAGGATCATTGATTACCTGGAGAATGTGGAAACCTATGAGCGGTGCATGCTTTCCCATGACAAGCACCATTTGGTCCAGGCCCTGCACAATGCAGAAGCCTCTTTGACCAATACCACCAAGCACCACTGGCTGGGCCCCGTGGATAGGTACCAGTGCGGTAAAATTATGGAAATGTGCTGGGCCATTGCAGGTGGTGAAAAAAAATTCAGGGAACGCCCCTTTCTTACCTTTGTCACCTGTCCCATCAGCCCGTTGAAGCTGTCCTCCCACCATTGCGAAATCATCATTGAGGCGGCCATGAACGGTATAGGGGTCAACTGCGTGGGCATGGCTATGGCAGGAGGGTCTTCTCCCATCCACCTTGCCGGTACCATTGTACAGCAGAATGCCGAAATACTGGCAAGCCTGACCTTGAGTCAGCTGGTGAAAAAAGGCGCCTCCTTTGTCTATGGCAACTCCACCTGTCCCCTTGATCTGAGGCAGGCAACGGCAACTGTTGGATCACCGGAAACCGGCATGATAAGTGCTGCAGTGGCTAAGCTGGCCAAGTTTTACAGTTTGCCATGCTTTGCCGCCGGTGGCTAGGGCGACAGCAAAGTTACCGATTACCAGTCGGGCCACGAAAAAACCATCACCGGTCTCCTGCCGGCGTTGTCAGGGTGCAACGTCATTTACGGTTTGGGAATGCTGGAAATGGGAATCACTTTCGACCTGGCACAACTGGTATTGGATAATGAGGTAGCCGGACTCATCAAAAGAACGGTTAATGGTATTGAGGTCAATGATGAAACCCTTTCTTTGGATACGATCAAGGAGATCGGTCCCTTTAAGGATTATCTTGCCCACGAAACCACCTTTAAAAATATGCGGTTGACCACAAGTCCTAAATTAATGGATCGAAAAATGAGACCCAGATGGGAAAAGGCCGGTTCAAAAGACGCTTATGAAAGGGCCTGCGACGAGGTGAAACATATTCTTGAAACCTATACACCCCCGCAACTTTCAGACGAGGTGCTCAAAAAGATTCGCGATATTATTAAAGGTGCCGAGGCTGAGCTGGGAATCAGGGAATAATCAATAAGGGCCATGGTATTTTGGCCATTTGGAAGATGAACATCAGGGATAAACAAAAGACCCCTGATGTTCATCTTTTTTACAATGCTATTTTTTTATATAAGATCTTTTATCCGTAAGTATCCAGAAAATAAAAGTTCCCAGTATCATGATAATTGTTCCGCAGGGGAAAGACAGTCTCAAATTTAGATAATCCATGGCAAGCCCGGCTACAATTGAACCTGTCAGCATCCCCATGCTGTGGGCAACCGTTAATATGGATATTACGGATCCCATTGCCTTTTTTGCATCTCCTTTTATAACAGCATATGCCATGATTGCAGGCATGGAAATACCACCTCCGATTCCAAATATTGAAACGGCAATCACAAGATCATAAAAAGAGGATGCAAAAAAGGGCAGCAGCATCCCAATGGTTGATAATGTTCCGCCAAAAATAATCATTAAATCTTTATTTGCCCTGTCTGCAACATATCCCATGGGCAAACTTAAGAATCCTGACACAAATACACCCAACATTACAAGAACACCAATTAATGAACCGGAAAGACCAAATTCAGTATCTGCAAATATCGGCAGAAAACACCAAATCACCCCGATACATGCAGTGTAAGCATACCTGAATACAAAAAGAGAAATAATACCTTTATCTTTTAAAAGATTAGACCATGGAACGATTTTTGTTTTTGAGGTTTTTGTATTTTCCTCAAAAACCGGGGGCAGGAAAAAAATGCATAATAACAAGCCTATGCATGACAGAACACCCATGCAGATAAATGCAGCATCAAGGGACCATATATCCTTTATTCCACCCCCAATTAAAGGTCCCAGGCTCAGGCTCAAAAACATGGACAGGTTAAAAAGCCCCATGGAATATCCTTCAGAGCCTTCAGGGGTTATTTCCCCGACATAGGCCTGGACCACGGGCATAATCATGGCAGATCCAGCCCCCTGGATAAATCTCAATATAATTAATGTTTCTATATTTTTTGAAAATATAAATGCAAATGAAATCAATGTATAGGCTGCTAAGCCTGCCACAATAAAAGGCTTTCGTCCCTTTTGATCGGATAGTCTCCCGAAAACAGGCAAAAGAAAAATCCTGGATATGGAAAATGACCCAAATATCATACCCACGTATATCCCCGTGGCTCCCAGCTCATTAGCATAGACAGGAAGAAGCGGCACCACGATTCCAACCCCTGTAACAGTTGTAAAAATTGCAAAAAACAGGGTTAGAAAGACACCTTTCCGGTTTGAGGGGATGATGCCTTTTCCGTTATTGAACAGCTTTATCGCAAGCTGGGACAATGATGTTTTAATTAAATACAATGGAGCCATTGGATCCTTTTTGCGCCCTAAGATATACACTCCTGGATTTGATCTATAAACCGGCTTGCAGTTGCAAATTCACCTTTCCTGTAATTGGCATGTGTCAGGTATAAAAATCTTTCAGCACGGGTCATTGCCACATACATAAGCCGCCTTTCCTCGAAAAGCGCATTGTCGCCGGCATCAATTGACCGCCAATGGGGAAATAGACGCTCTTCGCACCCAACAATAAAAACCGTATCATATTCCAGGCCTTTGGCTGAATGAATTGTGAGAAGGGATACGCTGGATGAATCCATTTGCTCATCGTCTTCCTTGTCTTCTCTAATCAAGGCTGCTTCTTCAAGATATTCTAAAAGATCACTTTTTGACCTTGCTGTATAAATCAATTGCTCAATGTTTTCTTTTTTTGAAATATACTCTGCATTTGTTTTTGTTTTTTTCTTAAGATATTCAAAATAGTCTGTTTTTTTTAAGACAACTTCCATGGCCATGGCAGGTGCCAGTTCCGGTATTTTGTCCAGGATTTCAAGAACCTGGGAAAGGTTTTCATGCATTTTTTTACTTAACACCCGATCTTTGACCATTATTCTGGCAGCATCCTGAAGGCTGGTCTCAGGGGTTCTCATGTCTGCCATTTTTTTAATCATTGAAGGTCCGATTCCCCTTTTGGGAGTATTGACAATCCGTTCAAACGAAACATCATCATTGGGGAAAAATGCACTACTCAGATAGGAATTAATATCCAAAACTTCCATTCTTTCAAAAAAACCCTGTGATCCCTTCAGGCTATAGGGTATCCTGTAGGATCTGAAAATTTTTTCAAAGGGGAGTGAACAGAACTTAGTCCTGTAGACCACCGCCATTTTATCATAACCTATACCCAGGCCCTGCCGATTTAACCCCTTAATCCTTCTGGCAACCCATTCTGCTTCATGGGAATCTGATATAAAGTCATAAATTTCTACCACCCCACCTTTTTTCTTAGAAAAGCATTTTTTTTCCATTTTATCAGGATTATAATCGATTAGATCATTTGCCGCCTGAACAATTTCATTTGCAGAACGGTAATTTTCTTCAAGCCGGAAAATTTTTGAATCCTTATATTTTTCAGAAAATCCCAGAAAATGATTCACATTGGAACCCCTGAATCCATAGACAGACTGCCAGTCATCTCCAACACAGAAAAGATTTCTGTGTTCACCCAGGAGCAGATTGGTTAAATCGTCCTGAAGATTATTGGTATCCTGGTATTCATCCACAAGAATATAGGAAAAACAGGTTTGATAAAAAGTTCTTATTTCTTTATGATTCCTTAAAAGATCTCGGGTCTTTAAAAGGATATTATCAAAATCAACACTGTTCATTTCCTTTAGCCGTTCTTCATATTGGTCAAATAGATCTTCAATTTTTATATTGAAAAAAGCAGGCTTTAAATCAAAATATTTTGTCGGGTTACCAAAATTTTTGGCTCTTGAGATAATGGATAAAATTTTGTTTACATGCTTTTTTTCAATATTATTTTTCACACAGAGCTCTTTGATAAGCTTTTGCTGCTGATAGACTGAAAATACCTGTAAGGGTGATAAATAGCCTGATTTTTCGCAATGGGTTTTTAAAATCATAAGGCAGGCGGAATGATAAGTTCTCACCCAGGCAAAATTCTGGGAATTAAGCCCTGTCATTTCAATGAGCCTGGATTTCATTTCGCCGGCTGCCTTGTTTGTAAATGTGATTGCAAGAATCCTTTTGGGATCATGACCAAGATTGACCAGGTGTGAAAATTTGGCAGTCAAGGTGCGGGTTTTACCTGAACCGGCTCCCGCAACAACAAGTGCTGGGGAGCCGGTATGATTTACTGCATCCTGCTGCTGTACTGATAACCCCATAAATTTTAAATGATAAGATTTTAAAAAATCTTATTTTATCTCCTTAATAATGATATTTAGTTCGGATTCGATTTCATTTCTTATTTCATCCAGCCTTTTTTCGCTCAAAGCTTCAAATCTAAGAACCAGTGCGGGTTGGGTATTGGATGCCCTTACAAGTCCCCATCCATCATCGTATAATGCTCTTAACCCGTCAATATCAATCACATCCTGTTTGGCTTTAAAAAGACTTACAATTTTATCCACTACATCAAATTTGATCTCATCCGGGCAATTCACCCTTATCTCGGGCGTTGTAAAGGTTTTGGGAAGATCCTGTATGAGTTCATCAACCCCAAAGCCTGTATCTGCCATAATTTCAAGCAGGCGGCAGGTTGCATAGAGAGCATCATCAAATCCCAGATACCTGTCCTTAAAAAACATGTGACCACTCATTTCGCCAGCAAGTTCTGCGTTTTCCTCTTTCATTTTTTTCTTGATTAAAGAATGGCCTGTCTTCCACATGATGGCATTGCCGCCATGGTTGCGAATATCATCATACATTACCATGGAGCATTTGACTTCAGAGATAAAGGTTGCCCCGGGTTTTCTCCCAAGGATTTCCCTGGCATAGATAACCATGAGCTGATCCCCATAGATAACCTCACCGTTTTTGTCCACAACACCAATTCTGTCAGCATCTCCATCATATCCCACACCCATGTCAAGGTTGTTTTCTTTTACAAGTTTTATAAGATCTATAAGGTTTTTTTTCTGAGTCGGATCAGCTTCATGGTTGGGAAATGTCCCATCCATATCGCAATATATATCGTGTACTTCACACCCCAGACGCTTTAAAACCGGGAGAGCTGTTATTCCTCCAGTCCCGTTCCCTGCATCAATTCCTAGCCTGATGGGCCTTTTGATGTTAATATTATTTAAAATATATTCAATATAAGGGGTGATGAGATCTTTTTTGGAAGTCTTTCCATTGCCTTTAACAAAATCTTGTTTTTCAGCAATAATTCGGACATCCTGTAATCCCTGGCTGTGAATGGAGTCTATGCCGTTCATCAGTTTAAAACCATTATACTCCGGCGGGTTATGGCTCGCCGTCACCATGGCGCCACCGTCCAGGTTCAGGTGCTGTATGGAAAAATAGAGAACCGGAGTAGGGCAGGTTCCAATATCAATTACATCGCAACCAGTGGAAATGATTCCCTGGATAAATAATTGAGAAAATTTATCAGATGTCTGTCTGCAATCGCATCCAACAGATACTATTTTTTTATTCTGCCTTCTTAAAAGGCTGCCATAAGCTTTGCCAATGCTTATCACATCTTTTTCCTCAATATCCTTGCCTGCAATACCTCTTATGTCATATTCTCTGAAAATTCCAGGATTCATACTATCTCCTTTATATGAATTTTGATAAAAGAACCAATGATCCTATCAGCCAGCAATAAGGGGCAAATATATGAAATCTGCCCGAGTGAACCAAAGATAATAATAATTTTAAAGCAATTAAACCCGTGATAAATGAAGCAATTGTAGCATAAATGGTCACAGGATCAATGACAAGACCGTTGTTTATCATATCTTTTATACTTAATATCTGAGCACCCAATATTGCGGGAATTGACAGGAGGAAAGAAAATTGGGCTGCATTATTTCTGTCAAGGCCCAGAAACATCCCCAGGGCAATGGTGGTCCCCGACCGTGAAATACCGGGGGTAACGGCAAGCCCCTGGCCGACTCCGATGATAAGAGCCTGTTTAATGCCAAGCCCTTTTTTTTTATTCTCGGTAAAATAATAATTTCTCGAAACCCATAGTATTGTCCCTGTCAGAATCAACATAGTTCCCACAAGCACGGCTGATGAAAATAAAATATGCTCAAATTGTTTTAAGAAAAGCCCTATTAATGCTGTTGGAATAGAGCCGAGTAATATTAAATACGCTAATTTAAGGTTTTTATCCTCTTTAAAAAGATGTGCCACAGGTTTTAATAAAATTGCTTTTGAAATAAAGTTGAATACAGAAACCAGCATAGCTGAAATATTTGAAGCATAGACTACTAGAACGGCCAGAAGTGTTCCCATATGAACACTGATATCAAAGGCAAGCTGGGACTGGGTAATTCCAAAAAAAATCTGTCCCAGAACAAGATGCCCGGAACTGCTTACCGGTAAAAACTCAGTAAGTCCTTGTATAATGCCGAGGATTATTCCCTGATATAATTCCATATTCCATCATTGCCGTTTATTTAGTGCTGACAAAAAACCGCCAATTTTCCCGGCTAGTTAGCCTGGATCAATCAATCTGATAAAAACGAGTTAATCTCAATCTCATAGAGGAGCGCATGGTCCAAATACTCAAAGTATTACTCCGGTCAACAAACAGCACTCGTATATAATTCTTATAACAAAATTGCAAGATATTAAAAAAGGCTTAAAAGAAAGGTTGATTTAAGCCTGTTTTTTTTGTAATAAAGGAATATTCATTTATTTAGATATCTTTAGGTTACCACTATTTTATACTAACAAAGCAAAAGGAGAAAAAAGACATGAGACTTTTAACAAGAAGCTTATTAACACTGTTTGCATTCCTTTTTTTATTTGGATGTGCGGCAAAAGAAGTAACTACACCCATGACGTCATTTGAGCCGGTAAATTTGGATAAAGATGCTTACTCTTCAAAGGTAGATAATTTTTTAATTGTGTTTGATTCATCAAGCTCCATGGCTTACCCTAAAGATGGGGTAACAAAATTTGAAAAAGCCAAGGCAGTTGTGAACCAGATAAATGTAACTCTTCCTGAGATGGGTCAGACAGGAGGGCTAAGGTCTTTTGGCCATGCTTCCAATGTATCAAAAAATTCAACTGAACTAATCTATGGAATGGAAAAATATTCCACTGCCGGTTTAGATAAAAAATTTCAAAAAATTTCTCACCCGGGAGGCACAAGTCCCTTGTATAAAGCATTAAATGATGCGCAAGAGGATTTTAAAGGACTTTCAGGAGAAAGAAATGCCATTATTATCATCAGCGATGGTGAGGAGTTGCCGGGTAATGTTCTGGATTCTGCAAAAGCATTGAAAAAAATCTATGGCCCTTCCATTTGTTTTCACACCATCCTTGTAGGGGATTCAGCTGAAGGAGAAGCTCTGTTAAAAGAGATTTCAAATATTGGAGGATGCCTTGGTGCATCCGGAGACTGCGGTTTTTTCACAACAGCAGACCAGTTGTTAAAAACTCCGGAAGACATAGCATGTTTTGTTGAAAGTGTATTCCTGGACAAATTAGCTGTGCCTGCACCTGTTCCTGCTCCGGAAATAGTAGTTGAAAAACCAGTTGTCTGGGTTCTTGGTGATGTCCTCTTTGGTACTGGAAGTTCTGTTATCAAACCGGGTGCATATTATTTACTGGATGAAATTGCTGCAAAACTTGGCGCAGATCCTGTAATGAGTATTGATATCCAGGGTCACACCGATAATGTCGGTTCGGCTGCTTCCAACAAGGCCCTTTCTTTGAAACGTGCCCAGGCTGTGAAAAACTACCTGGTTGGAAAAGGAATTATGCCAAACAGAATGACAACTGAAGGATTTGGATTTAGCAAACCTATTGCATTAAACGGCACGGAAGCCGGTCGTGCATTAAACAGAAGGGTTGAGGTTAAACCCTTTTAATTAAAAGATAAACAAAGGGAAAGAAATTTCATCTTTAAAGATGCGATTCTTTCCCTTCCACTGTTTTTGGCCGCAAAAAAAATTATGTTTTTTTGCGGCTTTTTTTTACTTATTTTTAGTTGATGCTTAAGGACCCGCGCAAAAACAACTTTAAATTTTGTAAGCCGATTCATCCTGCCCGGTTGTGTTGTGAAAAAACGGGTTTCCAGTCAGGCACTATAGCAATTTTAAAAACGTTCCGAATCAGCAATGAGCCCATTGGGCGGCATCGGTTTTGGAACATACTTATGAGAATTGATATAAGTATAAGGATCTATAACCTAAAGGTCACGAGTAAATAATTTTGCCCGTTTTTTGAGTACCGTATCCCCCTAGAGACTGGATTCTGTCCTTAAATTTTTCTGTCTGGATAATCTTAAGCAGGGTCTGAATTTTTGGGGTCTTATAAAATCTGTCCGGGATAATAAGATCATACTCTTCAGTCACAATGGGGATGAAATCAAGATCAAGGGCCCGGGCGGCCGCATGGATTCCAAGCCCTGCATCCACTCTTCCCGAAAGAACGGAAACAGCCACTGACATATGGGTGTATTCATCATTTTCATACCCTTGAATATCATGAATAGATAGCCCAAGGGATTTTAGCTTATAATCAAATAAAATCCTTGTGCCTGACCCTGGCTGCCGGTTTATAAACTTAAGTCCCTTGTCTTTTAAATCTTGAATGGATTGAATGTTTTTAGGATTTGTCTTTGCCACAATCAGTCCCTGGTCCCTCATGACAAGGTTGATTATCCATACTTTCTGGTTGGGAAGGTATTTTTTAATATATGAAATATTATAACTGCCATCTTCAGGATCCAGAAGATGGGCTCCGGCCATATGACATGCGCCTTTTTTAATGGCCATAAGTCCGCCCATGCTTCCGACATGGCTTGATGAGACACTGATATCGCAACTCACCTCTTTTATCTGGTCAGCCAGAATATCCAGAGTATTATCATGGGAACCTGTTATCACTATTGTATTTTCTATGGAGGATAAAGGTCTTAATAACTGGGCCCTGACTTTTTGATTTGCCGATATACCCTCAATGTTTGCCGGGATTCTGATAATGCCGTCTGCCTCTGTCAGGGTAGTTATACTGCCTGACCCCCGGGGCAATTGGGAGGATATCAGTTTGCCGTCCACGGAACCGATTTTTACCCTTAAAAATTCTTCCAGACCCAGTTTTGAAGCGATTTTTCTAGCAGGAGAAACATGGACTGATATTATTTCTTTTTTGGGAAGCTTTTGCATATTTAATAACAAGGGGCCGGCAAATTGTTCAAAGGCAACTATGGCAGCCACAGGGTATCCCGGGATGCCAAATACAGGGGTATCAAACACTTTACCAAACATCATGGGTTTACCCGGCATCATTGTAACCCCATGGACATAAATCTTACCCAAAGATGTAATGACCTGCTTTGCAAAATCCTCTGATCCGGCTGAAGACCCTCCAATGATACAAATCATATCATAATCTTGTTTTGCTGCGTTTTCCACAGCTCTTTTGATATTTTCAAGATTGTCCCTGAGCATGGAATGGGACTCAAATTGGGCGCCATGATCTTCACAAAGCCCGCCCAATACAGAAGAGTTGGATTCCACTACATCGCCTGGTTTGAGTTGGTCAATTTTAATTTCGTGCCATTGTTTGAGTTCCGATCCTGTAGGAATAATCAGAACTTTCGGCTTTTTATAAGCAGATATAGTAAATATTCCACCGGAAAGCAGTGCACCAAGGGAGTGGGCATTGATCCTGTGACCCTGGGGGAATAGCAATTGGGTGGCCACAATATCTTCCCCCATTTTCCTGACATGTTGCCAGGGAAATACGGGTGCCTCAATCTCAACATTTTTTTCATCAATAATATTGAGATGCTCTATCATTATGACGGCATTGGTTCCTTCCGGCATGGCATGACCAGTATTGATCCAGAAGGCATTTTTATCAGGACAAAGGGTAGAAGGAGTTTCTTCACTTGCCCCAAATGTTGTCGCAGCATCCACTGCAATGCCATCCATTGCAGCTGCATGAAAGTTGGGAGAAGATATGACTGCCATGGCAGGTGTTGCTAAAACCCGGCCTTTTGCATCCACCACATCAAGGGTTTCAACTTTTGTCACCATATGTTCAAAATGGTCAAAGAGGATTTTTTTTGCCTCTTCAATACTTTTCATATCAAGGTATACGTTTCTTTTGGAATTCATTGATCTGATCTCTTTTTTGAAAGTTTTTTATAAAAGAATGATATTTGCCATGGTATCTTTTTCCAGGCCTTCAACATGATCCCCTATTTCAAGTAGTCCGTCGGCATGAATCATGGTTCTTATCAGACCTGATTTGCCCAGGATTGGTTTTGCAAATAACAGATTATCCTTTTTTATAAGCTCAACCCGGACAAAATCTCTCCTGCCTTGGGCAGATGGTACATTCCGGGTCAGCTTTGCCGGAATCCTGATGGTTTTATCCAGATGTCCAAGCCCCTTAAGCCTGTTTAAAAAAGGGATGACCACAATTTTCAATACTACCATTGCAGATACCACCTGACCGGGAAGCCCCCAAACGGGTTTTTTCCCGACTTTAGCAAGAATCGTGGGTTTGCCCGGACTTATGGACATGCCATGGACTAATATTTCAGTGTCTGGTAACGAGGATAATACATCAATGGTAAAATCCCTTGTTCCCACCGAGCTTCCACCGGAAATAAGGACCATGTCTGTTTCTTTCAATGCCTTTTTAATTGTTTGTTTAATGGCATCAGGATCATCTTTAACAATACCGTAGGAAACAGGTATGGCAAAGGCTTCATTGATAAACCCTGACAGGGTATAAGAGTTTATATCACGGATTTTTCCAGGGGCAGGCTCTTGTTCAATGGGAATAATTTCATCTCCCGTTGAAATGATACCTATTTTTGGTATTTTATAGGTTTGAATATGGGTAAATCCGAGACCTGCGGCAAGTCCTTGTTCCTGAGGACGGATAAAGGTTCCTTTGGATAAAACAATGTCGTTTTCTGAAAAATCCTCTGACTTATTAATCACATGCTGCAAAGGGGCAACGCTTTTATAAATTTCAACGGAAAGTTCATCAATGAGTTCTGTATGTTCCACCATGACCACACTGTCGGCTCCTGTGGGGAGCATTCCGCCCGTTGAAATTTTTGCAGCCTGGCCCGGAGCTATACTGAATTGCGGAATATCACCCATTAGAATGGTTCCTGCAATATTAAGCCAGGCAGGGCTGGATTCAGATGCCCCGAATGTAGAATTTGCCTCAACAGCATACCCGTCCATTGTGGCACGCCTGAATCCGGGCATATCTTTTTTGGCAACCAGGTCCCGGGCAATAACCCTTGAAAAGGCCTTGGAAACAGGTGAAGTCTCAGTTTCAACAGGTGAAAATTTTTCAGTCAGGGCAATAACTTCCTCAAGGCTTTTTACTTTGAAAAAATAGCTCATTTTACGTGTGACCTATTGGTTAGGCCTGACCTATTGGTTACCCGTGACTTCAAGGCTAATGCCTTTTTTAATCTCTCCATGGCCAATGTTACATTATCAAGACTATTAAATGCACTGAGCCTGATATAATTATTACCGCACCTGCCGAAACCGGCTCCAGGTGTACACACCACGGAGGCTTTGGTCAAGAGCAGGTCGAAAAATTTCCAGGAATCCATGCCTGATCCATCTATCCAGATATATGGAGAGTTTTTTCCTCCAACATAATCTAAACCAAGAGTTTCAATAGTTTTTCTGATGATATCGGCATTGTTCAGGTAATAGGAGATCTGTTCTTGAACCTGGGCTTTACCCTCTTGAGAATAAACAGCTTGTGCTGCTTTTTGAACTGGATAGGATACCCCATTGAATTTAGTAGTATGCCGTCTGTTCCACATGGCATGGAGCGATGTCTTTTCTCCTTTTGAATTGAAAATCATGCAGTTTTTGGGCACCACTGTAAATCCGCACCGTGTTCCTGTAAACCCTGCTGTCTTAGAAAAACTTCTGAATTCAACGGCCACTTCTCTGGCCCCTTCAATTTCATAGATTGTTCTGGGAAGAGCTTCATCCCGGATAAATGCTTCATAGGCTGCGTCAAATAAAATTAATGCCTGGTTTTTTTTTGCATACTCAACCCATAAAGTAAGCTCTTCTTTTGTGGCGGTAGAACCTGTAGGGTTATTCGGAAAACAAAGATAGATCAAATCCACTTGCTCTTCAGGAAGCTTTGGTAGAAAATTATTTTCTTTTAAGCAGTCCATGTAAATAATTCCGCTATATCTTCCCTTTTCAAACTCCCCGGTGCGGCCCGCCATTACATTGGTATCCAGGTATGCCGGATATACTGGGTCAGGAATGGCCACCTTTATATCCTTTGCAAATAATTCCTGGAAATTTCCCGTATCGCATTTTGCGCCGTCACTTACAAATATTTCATCGGGCAAAATATCGGCACCCCTGTCCTGAAAATCATTTTTTGCAATGGTTTCTCTTAAAAAAGCATATCCCTGTTCCGGACCATACCCCCTGAAGGTGGCATCATTGGCCATTTCATTCACCCCGTCATGGAAACCTTTAATAACTTCAGGGGCAAGGGCTCTTGTGACATCACCTATCCCAAGTCTGATTATGTGCGCTTCTGGATTTTTTAGCTGATAGTCGTTTACTTTTTTTGCAATATCTGAAAAAAGATAAGATGCTTGTAATTTACTATAATTGTCATTTGCTCTGATCATAAATAGTCCTTTTTATCCATATAAATTTTCACTAGTTATATTAAATTTTTTACAAGAATATCAATTCCAAAGAATGAGCAGCTTTTTTTGATCTGTCAAACTTATTTTTGAGTGGGCCCTTAGTCAATGGAATGTTATGTCCTTATTTTTGCTTGTTTCCCATACTGCCTTGGCAAGAGATGTAAATTCTTCTACAGTAAGCGTTTCTGCCCTTCTTTTGGCATCTATCCCAGCCAATTCCAGGGCCTTGATAATAAAAGGTTTTTCAAATTCAAATTCACCACCCGTCATGGCATTTTTTAAAGATTTTCTTCGTTTTGAAAAAGCCGCCTTAATGACTTTAAACAAAACCTTTTCCTGTTCAAGATTCATTATCCAGGGTTCAAAAAAATCAAATTTCAAAATAGTTGAATCCACATCAGGTTTTGGAAAAAAAGAAGATGGCCCGATTTGAGCAACATGGCTCACATCAGCAGCATATTGAACCACGGCAGACAGCCTTGAATAGTCCCTTCCTCCAGGTTTTGCAATTATCCTTGTTGCCAATTCTTTTTGAAACATTAAAAAGGCCGTTTCAATGCATCGCCTTTCTTCAACAAGTTTGATCAGAATTTGTGATGAAATATTGTAAGGAAGATTTCCAATTACCACAAATTTTTTGTCGCAGGACAGGTCAGCAATATCAATTTTTAAAATATTTTTATGGATGATGGTAACATTTTTTAAATTTTCATTGTCCAGTTCTTGCTGCAAAAGAGGTATCAGGCGGGCATCTGTTTCAACAGCTGTCACATGGAGAGCTGCCCTTGCGATGGGTATGGTGAGTGCACCCAGTCCAGGTCCAATTTCCAGCACCCGGGTATCATTTGACAGCCCGATTTTTTCTATAATCATTTTTGCTATACCAGGATTAGCAAGAAAATTTTGTCCCTTTTCTTTACCGGCATACAGGTTTTTTTCTCTTAACAGCTGCCCGGGATGTGTCATGTAATAGCCTTTTTCAATATTTGATTTTTCTGGATAATCCAGCCACAAATTTTTTTGTAAACATTATTCTTAAGCTAAGGAACGTACATTAAATAAGTCACCCATAATTATTGCTTTTTTCGCATTATTCTGCGTTTCTCGTCTGTCACATAGCCCGTTACAAAAAATGACTACTTGACTTTTTTACTCCATACAAGTAGTTAAATATATATACTTCAACCAAAAAATAGTTTCAACCACCAATACAAATTCGACCTGGTTTTTTGGCTTTCTCAATATTTATTTTTTTTGGCTTTTATATCAAATACTTTTGTTTTGATATTTTTTATATTTTTACGTATCAACAACAATCCTTTGTTTAGGGAGGCTTATTATGGTCGAAAAATCAGAATTTGGAATCAGTTGGGAAAATTTTATAACAACACTGTTAAAAGGTCTTGATATTCCAACAAAAAGGGATATCACTTTTTTACATGGCAGGCTTGACAAGCTTGAACAATTACTTTATCAAAAACAGCCGGGAACCGGAATCCCGGGAAAAAGGCCAATAGGAAAGAGGGAAAATGCATCTTCTATAGTTCTTGGTGTGTTTGCCAAATATCCAAACGGCACAAATTTTAAAACGGTTAAGGCAGCCACTAAATTTGATGATAAAAAATTGCGAAATATCATATTCAGGCTGGACAAGATAAATAGGATTAAACGGGTAAAACGCGGCGTCTATAAAAAAGTTTAACCTGAAGGTCACACGTAACCTGAAGGTCACACGTAAGAGGAATAAACTATTCATGGAAAAAATTGCATTTGAAGAGGGACACAAACTCTCCGGTTATCTTATTACAAAGATTACCCAGCTTGAAACTATAGATTCATTAATGGTTCAGCTTGAGCATATGGAAACAAAGGCCAGGCACATCCATATATATAATGAGGATAAGGAAAATACCTTTGGCGTGTTTTTCAGAACTGTTCCCAAAGACTCCTCAGGAGTTGCCCATATTCTTGAGCATACTGTGTTATGCGGATCAAAAAAATTCAATGTCCGTGATCCTTTTTTTTCCATGATCAAAAGAAGCCTGTCCACTTTTATGAATGCCTTTACAGCATCCGACTGGACCATGTATCCTTTTTCTACACAGAATTCAAAAGATTATTACAATTTGATGAATGTCTACCTTGATGCAGCTTTTTTCCCAAGAATTGATGAATTGAGCTTTAAACAGGAAGGTCATCGCCTGGAAATTATTGAAAAAAATGATCAGGATATTGAACTTGCTTATAAAGGGGTTGTCTACAATGAGATGAAAGGCGCCATGTCTTCACCCGGCCAGGTGCTTGGAAGGTCTCTGCTCACAGGCCTTTACCCGGACACGACTTATAAGAACAATTCCGGGGGTGAACCATCCAGTATCCCGTCCCTGACCTGGGAAGCTCTAAAAGATTTTCATGCAAGGTATTATCATCCGTCCAATTCATATTTTTATACCTATGGAAATTTACCGCTGGAAAAAACTCTATCATTTATCTGTGAAAAAGCATTGGACAAATTTGAACTGCTTGATGTGGATTCAAAGGTTCCGGTTCAACCCAGATGGGATTTGCAAAAAAAAATAACAAAACCCTATGCTTATTCAGACCCGGACGACATATCAAAAAAATACCAGGCGTGTGTAGCCTGGTTAACCTGTGATATCCAGGATTCTTTTGAAGTTCTTGTACTAAGTATTTTGGAGCAAATCCTTCTTGGGAATTCTGCCTCGCCCTTGAGAAAGGCTCTCATTGACTCTTCTTTAGGATCTGCCTTATCCGATTCAACAGGATTTGATCCGGATAACAGAGACACCATGTTTTCCTGTGGATTAAAAGATATCTCCAAAGATTCAGTTGGGATGGTTGAGAAAATCATATTTTCAACCATTAAAGAAATTGCAGATAAAGGAATTGAAAAGAATCTGATTGAGTCTGCCATCCATCAGATAGAATTTTACAGAAAAGAAATCACCAACACTCCTTATCCATTTGGTATAAAATTATTGCTTTCTTTTGCCGGTACTATTATTCACGATGGAGATCCTGTCTCCTGTATCAACATTGATGAAGATTTAAACAATTTAAAAGAAAAAATAAAGAACGGCCCATTTCTTGAAAATAAGCTAAGACAATATTTTCTTGATAATCCCCACAGAATACTTTTTACTCTTGAACCTGATAAGGATCTTGAGCAAAAAAATATTGAAAATACCAGAAAAGAGCTTAAAAATCTTTTAAAGCAAATGAGCGACAAGGATCTTGAAAAGATTCGAAAAGATACCAAAACTCTTGAAGCACTTCAGGAAACAGAAGAAGATGTTTCGATCCTGCCAACGCTGGACCTTGTAGATGTTCCGCCTGAAATAGAAATTATAAAGCCTGATATGATAACCGGGGTTAAGCTTTCCACCTGTTATGACAAGGCCACTTCGGGTATTCTATATTTTACCTGTCCTGTGGGAGGGGGCAATATCCCACCCGATCTGTTTGCCCTGGTACCTTTTTTCTGCAGAGCATTTACAAACAGCGGCACAAAGAAAAATTCCTATGATAAAATTGCTGAACTTATGGACCTTTATACGGGGGGGATATCTGTTGCCCCGTTCTCAGGATCGTATTTTTCAAAAGAAGCTGACTCCCATTCGTTTATAGCCATCCAGGGAAAGGCCCTGGATCGGAATGTTGAAAAGATGTTTGATTTGATAAAAGAGATAATCGAAGAGTACAGCTTTCAGGATTTGGAAAGGTTGAAAAGCCTTTTGCTGCAATACCAGGCAGGAATGGAAGCCTCCATTGTCTCAACCGGTCACAGGTATGCCATTTCCCTTTCTTCCAGACATCTTTCAATTGCATCGTATATTAACGAGCTGTGGCATGGGATTGCCCAATATCAATTTATCAAAGAGATTACGGAACAATTCAACACTGGTGGCAATAAGAATGAAATCCTTGAATCCCTGTCAAAAAAGATGAATCGCATAGCCAGGTCCATTTTAAAAAAGGGCAATTTCAAACCCGCCTTGATTGGAGCTAAAAACGCCATTGGAATTGCTGAAAAAAGGATCACGTCCATCCATGAGCACCTTTCAAATGATTCGGATAAATTCTTTTTTACCCCGGAGATATCCTTTGAAAAAGGGGTGCCCTTTGACGGTTTTTATACCAATACATCAGTCTCTTTTGTGGGCCAGTCCTTTAAGACAGCCGGGATGACCCATGTTGATTCACCCGGACTTGCAGTGATCAGCAAAATTCTCAGATCCATGTACCTTCATCGGGAAATAAGGGAAAAGGGAGGAGCATATGGGGGCTTTGCCATTTATAACCCTGAGGAGGGCCTTTTTTCATTTGGATCATACAGGGATCCCCATATCAAAAGGACCCTGGATGTCTATAACAACGCCTGCGATTTTATTGTAAACGGGGATTATTCCCAAACCGATGTCAAAGAAGCCATTTTGCAGGTCTGCTCAGAAATAGACAAGCCTGAAACACCAGGGCCTGCTGCCATGAAAGCCTTTTACAGGGATATCATAAAATTGGACGATGGCATACGCAGGCAGTTCAAGGATTCTTTACTGCAACTGGATAAACAAGGAATCCGGATTATAGCCGAAAAATATTTCACCATTGATGAATCCCTGAAAGGTACAGCCGTTATTTCAAACGAAAAAAGTCTTGAACAGGCAAATATTCAACTTGGGGTACAGGGAAAACAATTAAGCTTATTTAAAATTTAAATAATTGTCATGTTTTTTACTTGTATTCATATCCTTTGTCTCAGGGTCACCCTTAAACTATTAAATCTTTGCAAATCAGCCTATAACAATGTTAATAGAAGCTGTTTAAAAAAAGACTGAGTATAAAAAATAATTTCAACTAATTAAATTTAAAAATATAAAATATAAGGAGTATTAGGATATGAAACTCTGTTTTCCAGTGGAATCAGACAATGGCATCGAAAGCGAAATTTTTGGTCATTTTGGATCGGCACCTTTTTTTATAGTGTTTGACACTCAAACCAGCAAAGTTACAACCATCAATAACCAGGATCTTGGTCATATCCATGGTCAGTGCAACCCCATGAAGGCATTAAATGGGAAAATGGTTGATGCAATTGTTGTTGGCGGAATAGGAGGTGGGGCAATTTCAGGACTGAATAAAATGGGAATCAAAGTATACAAAGCATCAATTGGAAGTATTCAAGATAATATCCAACTATTTGAAGCCGAGTCCCTGATAGAAATGACAATGGCGCATACCTGTGGTGGTCATATTGGTGGTTGTGCACACTAGAAATGATATTCATCCCGGGGTTTTGGCAATCCCGGTCGGTAGATCCCATTTTTCGATAACAGGCAGGTCCAGTTTTTTTGACTGGACATGGGTCACGGTAATCTTCCCCCAGCTGGTATAACGATCCAATATCACACTGAAATCATTGCCCAAAGAAAATACCCTGCTGCCATCTTTAATGAAAAATTTAGTCCTGAGATACTTTTTCCCTGCACTATTGATTATTATCCCAAATAGATGTTTAATAGTATCCATCAAAATTCGGCAACTTATGACAATTTTCTATTCGGGTAAAAAGATGCACAAAGAAATAAACAAATTAATTAATTCAATGGATGTGAAGCAGGACCGAGAGGATGCTGAGTCAAAAGCCTATTCAATAGCAAAGTTCGGAGAGAATGCTTTAGATTTGCTTGTACAGATGGGTGACGCTACAAGTGAAAAAAGCATGGATACTGTAAAAAAGAAGAAAATACTCAGAGCCATTATCTTGACACTATTGATTTTAATCAAAAAAAACAACACTGCTTCATTTAAAAAGATAATAAGTTCAAAAGCAAAAAACCTCTTGTTTAAGCTTGCCTCCCAAGGATATGAATCAGCAAAGCAGGTTATCTATGAATTAGGATTTTATGATTCTGATATTCAAAAAGAACAATTATTATCTTTACCAATTGTTGATAAAAATATCCACGATAAGGAAATTTCTCTAAATGAAGCATTATTAGAAATTAATATCGGTAAGTTTTACACGGGTTTTAAAGGAATACAAAATGATAATTATATGATCGGCTTTGATGGGAAGCATTACCATCGAATTTATAAAATTGGAAAAAATTTATTTGGTCTTAGATCTTTAAAATTATCTAAAAAATAACTTTGATTCGGATCTGTTTTTAAATGTAAAAGTTCACCATATTTTGAAAGTGCATAAATCAAAGGAAAATCAGTATGTCAGAATCGAATTCTTATAAACAATTGGTTCAAAAATTCATAGAGAATGATGCAGTTACAGCGTCCACTATTTTTGAAAGTCTTGAAGAAACTGATGCTTCTGAGGTTCTTCAAGGATTGGAGCCACTACTTGCTGCCCGGCTTTTGAAAAATTTGCAGGTAACCTATGCAGCAATCCTGATTGAAAAAACCAGTGATGAATTCTTGTCAAAAACGCTTCCTCATTTAGAACCTCAATTGTTGACAGCAATTTTAATGCAAATTTCACAAGATTCCCGTGAAAAGTTAAAAAAATATATAGATGGAGCAATTGAAAAACAAGTTAGAGAACTTTTAGAATATCCAGAGGGCAGTGTTGGAAGAGTGGTTACTATAGATTATTTGTCTTTTGAGAAAAATGTAACGGCAAAAGATGCAATAAGAAAAATTCGATCATTATCTCGAAAACGCTTACCTGTTTCATATGCATATGTAGTTGATGACCAAAAGCGTTTAATCGGTGTTCTAAACATGCGGGATCTGATGGTTGCAGATTCAAAACAGGAAATTGGATCATTTATGCAGGAGAACGTATTTTCGATCCACTGTTTTGTTGATATTCAGGAAGCTGCCAATGAGATGTCTAAAAGAAAATTCTTTGCCGTACCAGTGGTTGACTCTGAAAACCTTATTGTTGGAATTATCAAGGCTGAACGGCTGATCAAAGGGGTTCAGGAAGAAACGGCTCAGGATATCCAAAAAATGTTTGGTGTCAGTGGTGAAGAAAAGCCCTTCTCAAGTATATTTTTCTCTCTGAAAAAAAGACTTTTCTGGCTTCATATCAACCTGGTCACAGCCTTTATGGCTGCAGCAGTAGTTGCTTTGTTTGAAGATGTCATTGCAAAAATAACTATCTTAGCTGTGTTTTTACCTGTTGTTGCAGGTCAGGGAGGAAATGCCGGAGCTCAGTCTCTTGCTGTTGTAATGCGTGGTATTGTAATGAGAGAAATTCCAAAAAATAAAGTCCGTCAACTCATATTTAAAGAAAGCGGACTTGGCGCTCTTAATGGTTTGATTATCGGCATAGTAACTGCTGTTGTTGCCTGGCTATGGCATGGAAACCCATTCCTTGGTTTAGTCATCGGGTTAGGGATGTTTTTCAATTTAATCTTTGCGGGATTGGCAGGTGCTTCTATCCCTTTGATTATGAAAAGAATAGGGATCGACCCGGCACAAAGTTCAAGCATAATCCTAACTACAGTAACAGATATATTGGGCTTCTTTGCTTTCTTAGGATTTGCAATGTTATTCCAAAACTATCTGATCTGAAAAGCTCACTCAACCCATATGGCTAAGCTTAAATCTTCAAAGGTGGCTTTTAAGCCAGTCACTATACTGACACATTCCCCAGAGAGCCTTGACAGCTCTTTCAGGGGAAGGAAAAAATACACTTTTATATTCATATCCATCCAACCTGTAAAGTGTTCTGCTGACTTCGTCGGTCAAAAGGCTTACGCCTAAGATCGGTTTTCCATACTCTTGGGTTAATTTGACCACATATTTTGTATAGTCCTCTTCAAATTGCAGGATCACATCCTTGAATAATTGTGCATGGGCCCTATCTATTTCAGGATCGGTCCTGAGAACGGACTCAAACATTTTATTGACAATCACCCTTCTCCCATGAATACCAAGATGGATTACCGCATCGCACCCATCCCATTTAAGCAGTTCTTCCATACAGGTTTTGGGAATTTGAGGATCATTCTCCCCCACTATATCTACAGGGTTTCCATGACTCCAGAATGGCGGCAGAATCTGGTTGAGCCTTTCAATGATACCTTGAGAAAGTTGTGGCACCTCAAGTCCGTGTTCTGCACAAAGGTCTGTTGTAATTACACCCCAGCCGCCCCCAAGGGTCATGATGGCAACTCGTTTTCCCTCAGGCAGGGGCAAAGATGAAAACACGGCGGACAGGTCTAAAAGTTCCATGGGCTGATCCACCTGGATAATACCCGATTGCCTGCAGGCTGCATTAAATACCCTTGTATCGGATGCCATGGCCCCGGTATGGCTTGCAGCAGCTTTTTCACCCTTGCTGGTTCTGCCACCCTTTAAAACAACAATGGGCTTTTTTAGGGATACCCTTGCCGCACTTTTAAAAAATCTTGATCCATTCTTTATACTTTCTATATAAAGAACCACTGTCCTTGTCAGGTCATCAATCTCAAATGATTCCATATAATCTTCAATAGTGACCATGGCTTCATTTCCCGATCCTGAAAATGCCCGGATACCGATATCCTGCTGCTCGGCAAAGGCCAGAAGTTGTGTCCCCATATTCCCTGACTGGCATACAAGGGCAGTTGAGCCGGGTAGGGGGTAGGCATGGACAGCACTGCAGTAAAAATCAATATGGGGATTACATATCCCCATGGTGTTGGGTCCAAGGATCAATATACCTGCCTCATATGCAGCCTTTACCAGGTCCTCTTCTAATTTTTTTCCTTCATTGCCGATTTCTCTGAACCCTGAACTTATCAACAATATTCCTTTAACATGTTTTTTTTTCAAATCAGGTATCAGATCAATCACTTTGTCTGCAGGAATGGTAACAACTGCCAGTTCAAAATCCTGTTCAATCTGGGAGACGGATTTATAAACTTTTCTCCCGGTTATTGTTTTGCCTTTGGGGTTCACAAGATACACTCTACCCTTATAATCTCGGGACAAGGTGTTGGTTAAAAGCATATGCCCCCATTTTCCGGGAGTGGCCGAGGCGCCAATAAAGGCTATGGACTTAGGATAAAAACAGGAACCCAATACATTTAAATCAATGTCATAGGTTTTTTGTTTTTCTTTTTTTGCTTTTTTCAGCACAATTAAACCATCCACTGCAACAGGAGAACCATCTTGCTGTATAATCACAGGATTGATATCAATTTCCTTGATATCAGGAAAGGCCTGTGCAATATCTGACAGGCCTTTGAGAATATTTTTGATTTCTTCTTTTTGAACTGCTTTTTCACCCCTGAACTCATTTAAAAGTTTTTTTGAAGATATTTGTTCAAACATATCTTCCATATCAGCATCACTTAAAGGGATAATTTTAAATACAATATCTTTTAATGCCTCCGTATATATCCCACCCAGGCCAAATAGAATAACAGGGCCGAACTGGGGGTCTCTGAACATACCTGCAACAAATTCCCTCGTGCCTGACACAACGGGCTGAATAAGAAAGGATTCAATAGTGTTTTCTGCAGATATTTTCATTTCTTTTACCGCTTCAAGAACTTTTTTTTCATCGTTCAATCCTACACGCACAAGTCCTTTTTCCGTTTTGTGCAAAATACTTGTACTGATCCCTTTTAACACCACGGGAAACCCTGTTTCCCGGCAGGCTTCCAGGATTTGGTTCACGTCAGTTTCCTGTTTTTCTTCCACCACAGGTATATGAAATAATGCAAATATTTTTTTTGCCACGTCTTCTGTTATGGTCAGTGAATAATCGTTTAATCTTGCATTGATAAGTTTTTGAATATCCATAAGTTTCATTTATGCTTTTGCTCCATTGAATACAATGTTTGAAATACCAGTAGATATCTTGTTGATATCAAGTCTTTTACTGAAAATAATTTCTCCGAGGCAGGCATGTTCAATGGCACCTAATATCACTTTTCTTAATATATAGGGATCAATATCGGATTTAAGCTCTTTTTTTTCTATGCCTTTTTTAATTATCGCAAGGATGGTACGCGAATATTTACGAATCCTTTCATAGGCAAAAGAATCAAAAAAATCCAGAGAATTACGAACCTCAAGCAAAAGAATTTTTGAAAAAGTCCTGTTTGCAGCATAACTTTCAAGGCTTGAAAAAATAATTATTTCAAGCTGTTTAATACTATTTTTTTCCTTTGCTATTCTATTTTCAATTTTTGTCTGAAATTTACAAAAATGATCATTTAATACCTGGTACAAAAGTTCTTTTTTGTCTTTAAAGTATTTATAAATTAATCCTTCCGTGACACCTGCATTTCCTGCGATTTCTGCTGTGGTAATGGAATGAAAATCTTTTTGGGCCATTAAAAGAGAAAAAGACTTCATTATTTTTATCCTGCCGGGCGGGTTGGTTTGCCCTTTGTGCTTCATATCCTTCCTTTTAAACCTTATATTGCTTGGCAACTATGTTGAATATTAAATTAGTAAGTAATACTTACTCACATAAAGAAAAAATGTCAACCCTGATCCACCATCAAGGTACCACCTGCTGCGTTGACTGCGGTCGTTCCTCCCTGCGGAGTATGACTTATACACCTCTTTCGTCACTCCTTGCCGCCTTGCATCTGGCACCTTGCTGATGGTCAGGGATAGTGCACAACCCCACGGCATAGCCGGTAAATGAAAATTTGATGGTGGATTTGGGCCAATGATGATGGAAAAAATCTGGGCCAACCCATGTATTTGACACTTAAAGAGGTCAAAGAAATCATTGATGTGGAAATGGGCAAAAATGCCCTGATATTTGACGGTGGGCAAAACACCCTTTGAAAGGGTAGGCAGATTGTCGGCAAAGCCTTATTCCATACCGGGAAACCAAGGTCCAGGCATCACCGGCTGTTGCCGACAAAAAGTTTTCGATACTGCCAATCCCCTCAAACTGGACATGTTGTAAATAATGAACTCGCATATTTATCTCCTCATATTAACTTGTATTGTTCCCTGAGGTTTTCAGAAAGCGTTTGCGTTAACAGGAATCCCTTTATCTTTTGATTTCTTCATTCAGAACACATGTTAAAACTTGACAATAGATACATCCATAGATATATTCATACCGAATTATGATTCATAATTCGGTATGAAAAGGAAAAATCAAATTGAAACAGAAAAAAATAAGAATGCACACCTGACAGCAGGCCGGGAATGGGCAGAAGTTCTGCATCAGATATGTGACCTGGGTGCATGGACAGCAAAAAGACAATTACTGACAGACGGGCGCACGAAGTCTGTGAATAAACACAAACCACACAGGACATAGGATTCATGAAAAACCTTATTATTCGCTATTTAAAACGATTACTGATTATCCTGCCCATTGTGGCGGCTGTATCGGTGGTGGCGTATCTATTGATGCATCGGGCAAACCCGGTTAAAAAACCTGTGGGTGAATCAATCAGGACGCTTCGCACCATTAAAGCACCACAGGTTGAATTGGTTCCCAGAGCAAAGGGTTACGGGGTTGCCGAGCCTGGACAGGTATGGGAGGCCGTTGCAGAGGTCAGGGGAACTGTCTTATCCATACACCCGCGTTTGAAATCCGGGGAATTGATCGATGCAAAAAGCGTATTGATCCAGATAGATCCTACTGAATACGAACTGGCCGTTGCCCGGTTGGAGGCAAATATTGAAGAAACCCGGGCAAACATCAATAAACTGGCCGCAGACAAAGAGAATACCAAACAATTGCTTGCAATTGAAAAGCGCTCGATAGCGCTGGCCCAAAAATTGTTGGAGCGAAAGCAGATGTTAGCAAAACGCAATGCCATCTCCTTTGATGAGGTGGACCGAGAGGAAAAACTTTTTCTTCAACAAAAACAGATCGTTCAGCAATTTGAAAACATCCTTTCTTTAATTCCATCCCAGCAAAAGGCATTGAATGCAACCCTTGCAGCCTTGCATGCCGATCTTAAGCTGACAAAGATTAATCTTTCTAAAACGGTAATAATGGCACCTTTTGATTGCCGTCTCAGTGATTTGAGCATTGAAGTCGGCCAGTTTGTGAATGCCAATCAACCGCTTTTCAAAACCCACAGCACTGCTGTTAACAATATCGAAGCTCGATTTCAGATCGAAGAATTGCGCAATATTATAAGTGAACAAAAGCGAGAAAAATTTAAATCAGTGATAGACGCGGATGCGATCAAACAATTATTTGTTGATGTAACCGTTCTGCTCCGACTTAAAAACAAAGACGGGTCAACGCAATGGAAGGCCAGAATAGATAGAATCCGCGAGATGGTGGATTCACAAACCCGAGAGATCAGGGTTGTGGTTGCGGTTGACCGTCCTTATGAACAAGCCGTTCCCGGAGAACATCCAGTGTTAATGCCCGGGATGTTCTGCGAAGTGGAACTTCAGGGCCAGGTGAGACCCAAAAGCATTGTTTTGCCAAGATCAGCAGTATATGAAAATTTTGTGTTTATTGTTGATGAACAAGATCGACTGAATAAAAAACAAGTGGCTGTGGATTTTATCCAGTCGGAATTTGTTGTGATCAAGTCGGGCTTGTCTGGCAATGAAATAGTTGTCGTGTCTGATCCCTCTCCTGCAATAATCGGCATGAAAGTATCAGCCATATCTGATGATGCCCTGAGGCAACGCCTTCTGGATATAAGTCAGGCAACGGGAGTGATTCAATGATTCGTTTTTTTACCGGCCATCCCACGGCGGCAAATCTGTTGATGATCATATTTCTTATTGCCGGCACATTAAGCCTGCCCCGTATTCTTCGTGAAACCCAGCCTGATTTTGCCCCCAGCGAAGTTGAAATTAATATTATCTATCCTGGTGCCACGGCAGAACAGGTCGATGAGGGGGTCTGCCAGCGGGTGGAAGACGCTATCGATAAAATTAATTTTGTACAAGAGGTTCGTTCCGATGCCCGGGAGGGGTTTGCCTCGATCATTGTTGAGATGACCGGATCAGGAGATATCCAGACCTTTATCCGGGATATCGAAACACAAATCAATGGCATTGATGATTTTCCAGAGGAAGTTGAAGATCCGGTCATCTCAGAACTCGGTCGGACCGACCCGGTTATCTCTTTGCTTGTTTCAGGTCCCATGAGCGTGCCGGATCTCAAAACCTATTGTGAAGATATGAAAGACCGGATGCAGGAAGCCGGGATTGGACTGATTAACATAGCGGGTTTTTCCGACCATCAACTAAGGGTTTCCTTGTCTGAAGCTGCATTGCAGCGACTCGGACTCAGTGCAGCCCAGGTGGCGGACAAGATCACGGCCCAAAACAGGGATCTGCCCCTGGGCAGCATTAAAACCCGGGAACAAGATATTCTGCTGCGGTTTGCCGGCCAGCGAACCAGTCCGGAGGCATTATCTAAATTGATAATTCTGGCAACCCCACAAGGCGGAGAAATCCGCCTGGGGGAGATTGCCAGGATCGATGATATCTTTGAGCTTGACGAAGATATCATCATGGCAGGAGGGCAGCGAAGCGCTCTATTGAATATTGAGAAAACAAATAAGCAGGACTCGATCCGGGTGGCCACCAAGGTTAAAAATTTTATAACAGATGAACAAGAACGTCATCCCCAAATGAAGCTGACGATCACTCAGGACCAGACAACCATTCTTTCAGACCGCTTGAAGATGCTTCTCAGCAATGGCATCCAGGGCCTGCTATTAGTATTTTTAACCATGTGGCTGTTTTTTAATATTCGAATTTCCTTCTGGGTATCCATGGGTCTGCCCGTCTCCTTTTTAGGTGCCTTCATTATTCTTCCCCATCTGGGCCTGAGCATCAATATGTTCACAATGGTAGGGATGCTCATGGCGTTAGGGTTGCTGATGGATGATGCCATCGTTATCGCGGAAAATATTATGGCCAAGCGACAGGCAGGAAAGTCTCCTATTGCTGCGGCCGTGGAGGGTATTAAAGAAGTTGCTGCAGGTGTCATGGCTTCTTTTCTGACCACAATCTGCATCCTGGGACCTCTGGCCTTTATTGACGGTCAAATCGGTAAAGTTTTGCGGGTGGTTCCCATGATGCTGATCCTGATCCTGACCGTCAGCTTGATCGAGGCCTTTTGGATTCTTCCTGCCCATCTTAATCATTCAATGCACGGATTTGATCCCGTTAAAACAAACCCCTTCCGACAGCGCTTTGATACTTTTTTTTCCTGGATGCGCGACCGCCTGGTTGGCAGGACCGTGGATGTGCTGCTGAAATGGAGATACCTCTTTATATCAACCGTTATCGGGGTCTTTATTCTTTCGCTGGGGCTGGTGGCATCCGGGAAAATAAAATTTCAGGGTTTTCCAGATCTGGAAGGCGACATTGTGGTGGCGCGGTTATTGCTGCCCCAGGGAACGCCTTTCTCACGCACAGAAGCTGTGGTGAAACATATCCTGATGGCTTTGGAGCTGACCAATCAAACGTTTAAACCATATCAACCAGGCCAGCAGGATCTGATAAAAAATGCTTATGTCCAATACAATCTGAATACAGAAGCCTTTGAAAAAGGATCCCATGTGGCCACCATCACCGTGGATCTGCTGACTGCAGAAAAAAGATCCCGTACCATTGATGAATTCCTGACGGACTGGCGCAAAGAAATCGGTGATGTGCCGGATCTACTCAGTTTGACCGTGGGAGAACCCGGTTTTGGGCCTGGGGGACGTCCCATTGAAATCCGATTGCGGGGAAAAAGCCTGATTCAAATGAAAGAGGCCGTGGCAGAGTTAAAAGAGTGGTTCAGCCAGTTTGAAGGTGTGGTAAACCTTGCGGATGATCTCAGGCCTGGCAAGCCGGAATTACGCATGACGTTGCGGGAAGATGCTTACGGTCTCGGCATCACTGCCGCGGATGTCGGTCGCCAGCTGCGGGCCGCATTCCAGGGGCTTGTGGCCGATGAGATCCAGGTCGGATCGGAATCATATGAAGTCGATGTCCGTTTAACCGATATGGATCGAAACAGTCTGGAAAATATTGAAAATTTCACTCTTGTTCTGACTGACGGAAACCTGATCCCCTTAAAATCCGTGGTTACCTGGGAGATGGACAAAGGATGGGCCCGCATCGCCCGCTTCAACGGCATGAAGGCTGTGACATTACGAGGGGACGTGGATACGCGCAAGATCAACACCAAAGAATTGATACGTTTTTTCCAAAAAACCTTTCTTCACGATTTTAATGCACGATATCCTGATTTGAAATTGGCTATTGCCGGCTCTCTAGAAGAAACAAATGCCACTCAAAAATCAATGTTTGGTGCCATGCTTATCGGGTTTATCGGAATTTTTATTCTGCTGAGTTTTCAGTTCAGAAGTTTTACCGAGCCCATCATAGTGATGGTGGCAATCCCCTTTTCATTGATTGGTGTTGTCTGGGGTCATGGATTAATGGGTGTACCCATCAGCATGCCGAGTTTATTGGGGTTTGTAGCCCTTGGAGGAATCGTGGTCAATGATTCCATCCTGCTGGTTCTGTTTCTGAAAAATGCCTTAAAAGACGGGCTCTCCATATCCAAAGCAGCCTCTCAGGCAAGCCGGGACAGGTTCCGGGCAGTTCTGTTAACTTCAACCACCACCATTGCCGGTCTTATGCCGCTGTTGTTTGAAAAAAGTCTTCAGGCCCAGATATTGATCCCCCTTGTTATCAGCACGATTTTTGGTTTGATGGCAAGCACAGTGCTGGTGTTATTGGCAATCCCGTGTATGTATCTGATCCTGGCAGACCTTGGGATAGTTGAAAAAATAATACCCGTGTCAGCCGACCCGTTTGAGAAAATTCAAGAACCAGGAAACGAATATAAAATATAACTTAACCTTGCAATAAAACAATTGTAAATTGGAGGAAAAAAATTGAGAGCGAAAAAGACAGAAACAGCGATTCGGAAAAATCAGATCATACGTGCTGCACTTGATCTGATTGGATCTAAAGGTGTTCCGTCTCTAAGTATTGCCGGAATAGCTGAACAGGTTGGCATCGTTCCCTCGGCTATATACAGCCATTTTAACGGCAAGGAGGATATATTGGACGAGGTTTTGGCATATATCAAAAACCAATTCTTAGAAAACGTTTCACAAGCCCGAAAAAAAACACCAAAAGCACTTGATCGACTTCAGATACTCCTTACAAAACAGGCTCATATGCTGAATGAGAACCGGGCTATTCCGTACGTTGTTTTTGCAGATGGAATTTATACGGGGAATCCTGAGCGAAAGGCAAAGGTGGGTGAAATCATAATGACTTTTCTCGATATGATTCAAAAGATTATAGCTGAGGGCAAACAAGAGGGGTCGATTCGTGACGATGTAATTCCAGCTACTGCGGCCATTATGTTTATCGGTATGATTATGCCTGTCGCAATAATTTTGACCCTTTCGGACGGCCTTTTTGATATTAATGAACACATGAAAAATGTCTGGCCTGTTTTCTGTCGATGCATTGCGGTGAATAATGATTAAAAACTCTCTGTATAACCCAAATCCACCATCAAATTTTCGTGTGCCTGCTGGCCATGGGGTTTTGCACTATCCCTGGTCATCAGCAAGGGGCCAGATGCAAGGCGACAAGGAGTGATGAAAGAGACGTATAAGTCATACTCCGCAGGGAGGAACGACCGCAGTCAACGTAGCAGGTGGTACCTTGATGGTGGATCATGGATAATTGATATCGAAGGGAAAAGAACCTTCTGGTAGACAATGATAATGGCGCATATGATCTGAACCATCATTTTATAATAATTTTTTTTTATTGATCTATATCAAGGATTCAGGCAAAATAGTTAATTATACTTGCCGATAATTGTCGGCAGAATTGTTCAGGCATACTTGTTTTCGAGCATCCTGCCTCTTTCTCCTGATTGACTGCCAAAAGGAGCTTTGCCGGAAACTCCTTCAAATCCTTATCCGGTAAAATTTTTTTTAATAAGGAGGGATCATGATCAGCTCGCGATTAAAAATTTATTTTTTAGTGTCACTGATAGGCGCCATCATCATTGCCTTGATTGGTTACTATTATACCAAAAAAGACCTGCCGCCTTATCCGGATAAGGTTGTCACAGAATCTGGTGAACGGTTAACGGGGAAAGATCAGATAATGGCAGGTCAAAAAGTTTTCCAGGAATACGGTCTCATGGACCTGGGAAGTGTGTGGGGGCATGGAACATACAGAGGACCTGATTTTACAGCCCAGGCCCTTCATCTCATGAGTGAGAATATGCGAATGGCCCTGGCCCGGGAAAAATATGCCTTGCAGTACGATACCCTGCCCACGGACGTAAAAGGAGCGGTTGATGCTGTGGTCATCGAGCAGATAAAAACAAACCGTTACGATTCAGAAAAAGACACGCTTGTTTTTTCGCCCATACAGGAATCTGCATTTTCAGCTAACCAGGCCTTTTATCTCAACCTTTTTACCCATGGTGATGATAAAGGACCCATCCGGGGGGGTGTGATCAAAGACCCCCAGGACATAAAAGATCTGGCGGATTTCTTTTACTGGACAGCCTGGTGTGCCGGCACGATACGCCCCGGCGACACCCATACCTACACCAACAACTGGCCCCATGATCCAATGGTGGGCAATTTTGTATCTGGCAAGGCGCTTGTCTGGTCAGCTATCTCTCTTGTGGCATTTGGGTTGTGCCTGGGAATTTTTATTTATATCTACCATAAATACAGATTTAATCAGGGGCATCTGGCATTTAATGAAAAACCTGCTCTTGAGCTTGTCCATACGGGCATTTCAAGCAGCCAGCGAAAAACGGCAAAATTTTTCTTTGTTGTTTCTGCCCTGTTCTTTTTACAGGTGAATATGGGTGGGCTGATGGCACATTATACCATCCATCCCAGTACCTTTTACGGCATGGATTTTATTGCAAGCTTTATTCCCTACAACTGGGTAAAAACCTGGCATCTGCAGCTGGCCGTTTTCTGGATTGCAACATCCTGGATCGGCATGACCCTTTTTGTGGCTCCTAAAGTCGGTGGTAAAGAGCCTGTTGCCCAGGGATTTTTAGTGGATTTTTTGTTTGTTGCCGTGGTGATTGTGGTTGTGGGCAGTTTAACGGGTGAGGTCTTAGGTATAAAAGGGCTGCTTGGCAATACATGGTTCTGGCTGGGGCACCAGGGGTGGGAATTTTTAGAACTTGGCAGGCTCTGGCAGATTTTGCTTCTGGTGGGGCTGGTTCTGTGGCTCATCCTGGTGGTCCGTGCACTGAAAGATCATTTCGGACCGGGCAAATCCCATTGGGGACTGCCCCATTTTTTGGCCTATTCCGGCATTGCCGTGGTGGGCTTCTTTTGTTTCGGTTTGTTTTATGATTCCAATTCCCATCTCACCATTGCCGATTTCTGGCGCTGGTGGGTGGTTCATACCTGGGTTGAAGGTGCATTTGAATTTTTTGCCGCTGCCGCCATAGTTTTTGTGACGGTGAATCTGGGACTGGTCAAGCTTGAAGCAGGTCTTCGCACCGTTTATTTCACGGTGGGGCTGGCTTTATTTGCCGGCATAATCGGTGTGGGACACCACTATTACTGGTTTGGAGAACCGTCCCTCTGGCTGGCACTGGGATCAACCGTTTCTGCTCTGGAACCGGTCCCCATCCTTTTATTGCTGTCTGAAGTCTGGCATGGACAACAGACCCTTGTGCAGGGCGGCAGCACCTATCCATACAAATACCCGCTTATGTTCCTGATGGCCGCTGTTTTCTGGGAATTCCTCGGTGCAGGTGTCATGGGCCTTTCCATTACCACGCCAATTGTCAACTATTATGAGCACTCTACTTATCTTACTGTCAATCATGGGCATACAGCCCTTTTCGGAACCTATGGCATTCTGGCCATTGGTCTTTTGCTGTTTTCCATGCGGAGTATTGTTACAGAGAGCGGATGGAATGAAAAATATCTCAAGGTGATATTCTGGTCCACCAATATCGGTCTGTTGCTGATGTTTGTTGTAACACTTCTGCCTGTGGGTATCCTCCAGGTGCTGGATAATATTAACAATGGTTTCTGGCACGCCAGGTCGGATGCGTTCTGGTCCAGGGATGTAATTCTATTTTTAGGTCAGGTGCGGATGATTCCTGATACCCTGATTATCATTGGTGCTGGTGCCCTGGTTTTATTCATGTTCAAAGCCATGCAAAATTTAAAACCCGTTACCATCCACCCGGGAAAGCCTTTTGCATAAACCATTGGTGTTTTAGACAACGGGGAAACGGTGGTATTTGATATTACCGTTTCCCTTTCAGGAGAAAAGTAAAATGAAATTTAGCTCTCTCAATGAATGTACCATGGCCATTACGGACGACGATATTATCCAGGCCATGAAACATATACCCGGGTATCTGGATATAACCCCGTCTGATTTTATGGAGGTATATCGCCTGGCTTTTTCTCATGCCATGTCCCGGTTGAAAAATGCAATCAAAGCAGAGCAGATCATGACCCGAAGTGTCATTGCTGTCAGTGAAGATACGCCACTTACACAGGTGATAAAAAAAATGGCTGAAAACAACATTTCCGGTCTTCCCGTTGTAAAGGATGGCCAGACAGTGTCAGGCATTATCTCGGAAAAAGATTTTTTAAAACGGATGAATGATGACAAGACTTCCTCTTTTATGCGGGTTATTTTGCAATGCATTGAATCCAAAGGGTGTCTTGCAGCTGACTTTAAAACACTTGTGGCTGCGGATATTATGTCATCCCCCTGTATAACAACCCTGCCAAAAACCCCTGTAACAGAAGTCGCCGGTATCATGGATCAGGAAAATATCAATCGGGTTCCCGTAATTGATGATAAATTAAAACTTGTGGGAATTATTGCCCGGTCAGATATTGTTCAGACCATGTGTTAATCTGTAGAATTCAGGAGATATGATTCAATGTTGTTTTTCAGTAAAATGAAAGGGGGGGGCCAGAGTCCCCCATCAGTTGCTTTTTCAGAGATCGCATGGTCCTGGGTGGGAGCTTTTTTGGGGATAACCCCGGTGGCTTTTTTGCACTATAATCTGTTTAGCGGTGATGATCTGGTATATATCATTGGATCTTTCGGGGCTTCAGCTGTATTAATATATGGTGCGGTCAGAAGTCCTCTGGCGCAACCCAGGAACCTTGTTGGCGGACATGTCATATCAGCCCTCATCGGGGTCATTGCCTATAAATTATTTTACCCTTTCCCCTGGTTTGCTTCCTCCGTTGCCGTTGCCACATCCATAGCAGTCATGCATGCGACCAAGACACTGCATCCGCCCGGAGGGGCAACAGCTCTGATTGCCGTTATCGGCAGCGATAAAATCCATGACCTTGGCTTCTTTTATGTTTTTATTCCAGTTGGTGTAGGGGTTTTGATCATGTTAGCTGTTGCATTGATCGTTAATAATCTTGCAAAATCAAGAAAATATCCTGAATTCTGGTTTTAGATCAGGAATCCGACACTTAAAGAGGTCAAAGAAATCATTGATGTGGAAATGGGCAAAAATGCCCTGGTATTTGACGGTGGGCAAAACACCCCTTGAAAGGGTAATCATATTGCCGGTAAAGCTTTATTCCATAAGGGTTAGCAAGGATAGGGCTCCCTGGCTTCCAGGGCGGCGCATGACCTGTTATATAAATTTATTGAACAGATAGCCTTAAATTCCAAAACTTGCTTAAGCCATTGAAATAACAATATTTTTAGCTTAAGAGTCTGATTTTGTTAACCGACATTCCCTCAAAGGTTTCAAAACATCTATAAAACACGACCCGAACCATATCTTAATGAGGGGGAATTAAGCATGGGTCAGACATTTGAACTGTCCAATACTTCTCTGACCTTTAAGGCCATGTCTTTTTTAGAAAAGGGTTTTGACATGAAAAAAACGTCATCGTCCAGCACGCCCCTATGGGCAATAACGTTAGCCGTATAACCGGACATGAAAAGAACTTTGAGATCAGGCCTAAAGCTTTTTAGTTGTTCGGACAGCTCCCGGCCATTCATTTCAGGCATAATCACATCCGTTATTAAAAGATTGAGTTCGCCTACTTTTTCTACGGCTAACTCGGCAGCCTTGAGTGGGCTGGAGGAAGACAATACAATATATCCCAGTTCTTCGAGTATTCTTTTTCCTAATTTCAGAATAGAATTATCGTCTTCAACCAGCAATACAGTCTCACCTCGGCTTAACGGGATTTCTAAGTTATTGTCATAGTATGCTTCGACAACCTGGCCTCCATGCCGGGGTAGATAGATTTTGATAGTTGTCCCTTTCTTGGATTCACTGTATACGTTGATGAATCCATTGTTCTGTTTGACAATACCATATACAGTAGACAGTCCAAGCCCGGTACCTTTGCCCAGTCCTTTGGTGGTGAAAAATGGTTCAAAAATTTTATCCATGATGTCTGGATCTATCCCGCTGCCATCGTCGCTCACAGCGAGCAACAAATAATCACCAGGAATAAACCCGGCATGATCAGCGCAGTACTCCCTATCGAAGCTTATATTTTGTGTTTCAATGGTAACTTTGCCCACGTCAGCTATAGCGTCTCGAGCATTAACGCCTATATTTGCTATGATTTGATCAACCTGGGATGGATCAATTTTAACAGGCCACACTTTCGCTCCAGGCAACCAGACCAAATCAATGTTTTCACCTATCAGCCGCCGAAGCATTTTGAGCATACTTCCTATGGTCTCGTTCAGGTCAAGTACTTTGGGAGCAATGGTTTGTTTGCGGGCAAAAGCCAGCAGTTGCCGAGTAATGTCTGTTGAGCGCTTAGCTGCTGTCAGAATTTCTACAAGGTCTTCATAAAGAGGATCTTCCTGTTTTATCTGTCCTAAAGCCAACTCAGAATAACCGATGATGATACTGGATATGTTGTTATAGTCATGAGCAATGCCTCCAGCTAATCGGCCGATTGATTCCATTTTTTGGGCTTGCTGGAGCTGCATCTCCACATTTTTTTGTTCAGTGATATTTTGAAGTATCCCTTTCATTTTAACACAGGTTCCGTCTTTATACTCTGGGCGGCCGACAACGCGGACCCAAATCGATCGTCCACTTGCCGTGGAAGCTTGCAGTTTGAGATCAAATTGTTCACCCGTCTCAATCGATAAACGGTAGGCTTCTTCAAGAATTTCCCGGTCCTTTGGCGCGTAGTAGGATAGATGCTCATCAGGTCCAGGCACAGGCCCTGACTTAATCTCAACAATATTATAGGTCTCGCGTGTCCAAATGGCCTCACCTGTAATCAGATCATGTTCCCATCCACCAATCCTGGCTATACTCCCCACCTCATTTAACAATTGCTGACTATTTTGCAACCTCTCTTCTGCCTGCTTGCGCTTGGTGATGTCAACTATCGAGCCTTCTATATATCCCTGTTCAGGAAAGATTGTGGCTGAAAAATTTATCCAGATAGCAAGTTTATCTCTTCGAATGATTTGGGTTTCATAATCAAGAACAAATCCATTTTCCTTCAGCTTCTCCACCAGTTTATCTCTTCCGGCGGCATCAACCCAGGCATCAGCAGCATTAAACTCTGCCATGCAATCATCAACTATTGGATATCCGGCCATATTCGCATATCGTTCATTTATCTCCATCAGTTTTCCATCTGAAATCCTCGTCCTGAATAAGGCAACCTGAGCATTGTTGAATAAGGCCCTGTATTTTTTTTCACTATCCTTTAGTGCAGCCTCAGTTTTTTTTCGGAGAATGACCTCTGTTTTAAGCCTTTTGTTCCAGATCAAAACAAACCCTATGATAAAAGAAGCGATTCCGATGACACTCAAAACCCATTTTAATACATAAACTTTATTTATACCGTATTCATATCGGATGGAAAGCCACTTGTTTCGGATGGCTGCATGTTCCTCAGGTGTCATGGACGCAAGTGTTTTATTTATAATGCCGGCTAATTCCGGCCAGTCGCTGCGTATGGCCATGGCCTGATTATGATTGCCAAAGGGTGTTGGGGCGGCAACCTTTACATTTGTGTATCCTTTGGTCTGTATCGTATAAGTGGTCGATAAGAGGTTGCCGATGTATGCGTCAACCAAACCTGTGGACAGATCTTTAACCGGAATTTGAGCAAAATTTTCCAGATTGGCTGAAACCACTTTCAGCTTGATGCCAGGATAGTTTTGTTTCAACTCCAGGTGCATTACATACCCTTCTTCTACGGATACTGTTTTCCCGTTCAAATCATCTATTGAACTTACAAAATCTGCATCAGACCTGGTGAAGATAACCCATGGTCCAAAAATGTATTCATCTGTAAAAATCATATTTTTTTTGCGCTCTTCAGTGATTTTTGCAGTTGGAACCATGTCCACAACTTCATGCTGTTTTATATATTCAAGCGCTTTTGGCCAGGTTATGTCAGAGTCACTGATGAACTTAAAATTAATACCATTAATGTCGAATATATATGTCAAATAATCTATGGCAATCCCCTGGACTTTTCCCTCTGTCAGCATAAATGGTGGAGAATTACCTATCCGGACCCGGACGATAGGGTTTTCTTTTATCCAAGTTTTTTCTTCAGAACTCAAATGTATTATTGAATCACCTCCAGAACATGGCGACGTGATAATGAAAAATATCACCCAAATAAGATGAATCATTGTAATGCGCATTATTTTGCAGTCTGTCATTTTTTTAAAGGACAATATTTATAGAGAGTTTCGTTATATTACATATATCCATAATTACTGTGTGTTCATGCTTTTGGATTTGCATTAGTCTTAATTGTTCAAAGTTTCAAATTGCATCTGCAAACATTTTAAAATCAGGTTACATCAAAAAGAACTATAAAGCAAAAAATAATGTAATTATTCAGCTCTTACGCTTGAAAGCGCCCTGTCTGATGAATATTTGTTTCGATGCTAAACGATTAACCTCCTGCAAATATCCATCAGACAGGGCTTTGGGGATAATTTTTTTTTGGGGCTGAACAATTACAAAATAATAACATATTCCAAATACACACAAACTGGGTGTGCGGCCTTTAAAATGTCAAATATCCAGATTTGTTTGTATTTATTTCAGACAAAACTTTACAAAATTATACATAAGTTTAACAGACAATTACAATAAATTCCACTATAGTCATCCACAATAAAAAAAGAATTTGAAATATCCTTGAAAAGCAGAATTCATAAATTCTGTTATGAGTTTTAAGAGGAGAGAAAATAGGCAAAAGGCGGATAAGGGTTCTGAAGTAAATGATGGATAATATAAGTGTTTGATCTTTTAACTTAACAGGAGGAGTCAATGAAAAAAGTATTAATCGCGGTAATGATTGTTGCCACAAGTTTTTGTATTATCTTTTCAAATGTCTGGGCAGATGATTTAGATGATAAAAAAATCACAATAGGTACCCGCGGTGGTATCTTCTTGGGTGATGGTGATCCCACAAACGATATGACGATGTTTGGTGTTTATGGGCGATACAAATTGAACAAAAAATGGAATATCGGCCTTTCTGTTGATCATCTGTTTGGAGATTTTGAGGAGCCGTACCAAAAGTTTGGCATAACTTCCCTCAAAGTAAATGATGCGAGCATGACAAATACCATCATCAGTATCTGGGGCGAACGAGAATTCATGCCGGGCAGTAGAAGCGTTCAGAAGTGGAGACCTTATATTGCAGGGGGTTTAGGGTTTGGTATTGTAGATGGTGACGATGTCCAAGGGTCCACATCCAGCGGTGGTCAGTACAATCTCAGATTTGATAGTGGTACAGAAATTGTACCTGCACTTGCAGGAGGGGTGAGATATCTATTAGGTAGCAGTTGGGAAATAGATCTTAGTTTGCGGTACAGTTATCATATGACTGATTGGGGGGTAACAGATAGTGTGTCCAGTAAAATAGGGGAAACTGATAATTATTCTACATTTGGATCTTATATTGGAATTGGATTCAGGTTTTAATTATCCAAATTTTAGTTGGGAGAATGACATTTTTTTATGATTGATACTCTCTTTAAAAACCCAAAAACAAGATTTACCCTGGTATTTCAACTGACAATAATTGCCCTTGCCGGATTTGCAGTTATGAGAACCATTCTTATTATAAAGACCTGGCCTCTTATTGACAATTTGTTTTTCGAATGGGTGTATATTTTTGGTCAAGGCCTTATATATGATATTGCCTTTATCGGTTATTTTTATATTCCCTTTGTTCTTCTGCTTTTGATCCCACTTCTTTCCTGGGCGTTTCTGAATCAATCCCAGCATCGTTTTTCTGATAACAACTATGTCAATGAGTTGGCGTCAAACGGGCCTTATCAGTTGTTTGCGGCTTTCCGAAACAATACTCTTGATTACCGGCAGTTCTATGCAACCGGCAACGACACTGAACTTTCCAGAATTTTGAAAGATCAGATTCAGAGAGCAGAGCCGTATCCTGATAAAGGTATATACAATATTGCCAGGCATATAAAAGGGAAAGCTGCCCCGAAAAAACTCAATGTCATGCTGATTTCAGTGGAGAGCTTAAGTGCAAAATTTTTGACCCGGTTCGGGCAGGAAAAAAATATTACACCGTTCATGGATGAGTTTTTCACAAAGGGAAAGCTTTTCACCAATTTTTATGCCACGGGCACAAGGACCACAAGAGGCCTTGAGGCAATTACCCTGTCCATTCCGCCAACTCCTGGCCGTTCCATTGTCAAACGTCCGGATAACAGCGAGATGTACAGTCTGGGCATGGTATTCAAAAAAATGGGATACGATACTGCATTTCTCTACGGGGGAAGGGGGTTCTTCGACAATATGAATGCCTTTTTTTTAGGAAATGGATATGAGATCGTTCATCAGCCTCGTTTAGACGAAAAGGAGGTCACCTTTGCAAATGCCTGGGGTGTGTGCGACGAAGATATATACAACCGGTCAATCCGGGAAGCCAGGCAGGCATACGATAACAACAGGTCGTTTTTCTTTCATATTATGACAACGAGTAACCACCAGCCGTTTACTTTTCCTGAAGGAAAAATTGATCTTGAACCAGGCGAAGGCAAAACTGGAAGCGGAAGGTTCGGAGGGGTTAAATATTCTGATTATGCATTGGAGCAGCTGATAAAAAAATCATCACGGCAGCCATGGTTTGATGATACAGTGTTTGTTGTTGTGGCAGACCACTGTGCTGCCAGCGCTGGTAAAATTGGTTTACCTGCTGATAAGTACCACATACCTTTGTTTATCTACTCGCCTAAGCATATCAAGGCTGAAGAAATCATTACACTTTCGAGTCAGATTGACCTGGCACCCACCCTTCTTTCACTTCTTGATATCTCCTATGAAAGTTTTTTTTTCGGCCAGGATATTATGTCGCCGGGTTTCAAGGGGCGGGCATTAATTGCAAATTATCAAAAATTGGGTCTGCTTAAAAAACATGAATTGATTTTTTTGTCTCCGGGCAAAGAAATCAACCGGGTGAATCTTTTCTTTAAGAATCCTTTGCTTGAAAAAATAACTCCGGATTTTCCTGGTGTCAGGGAATTGATGTCCTATTACCAGGGGGCGGACTATGTGTCCATACACCGGTTAAACCGCTTGTATGATATGAAGAAACAATTTGCAGGCAGGAGCAGGCCATCAAGACGGAAGAGAATATGAATCAAAAAAGAACAGGAATGACAAGGCTGATAAAGGCCACAGGATATTCTTTTGCCGGGCTCAGGGCTGCCTGGATTTGCGAAGCAGCTTTCCGACAAGAAGCCTTGGCAGCTGCAGTTCTGGTTCCTGTTGGGATTTATTTGGGGCAGACCAGTGCCGAAAGAGCCCCGCTTATAGTAGTATTTGTTGAACAATAAAACTCTTGGAAATATTAGCATGAATATATTGATTGTTGACAATGATCAATAAAGTGACCACAGATAGCTGGCAAGCCCTATTTCTCTTATCCCCTCAATTATTTCAAGGATGCCGACTATACCGATAAACCAAAATGCGCTGAAAATATGAACCCGATACACACGGGGATTCACCATGTATGTATCAGGCTCTTCAAAGTTTGAAAATTTTGGAAAAAAAGCAGGCACCTTTTTGGAGTATTTTATATATTGAACTCCAAAAAGTTTTTGGAGGCGTTTTTCTTCACTTTTAATAACAAACGGATAATAACCTGAAAAAAGTAAAACGAACAGGGCCGGGAATGTAAATGTTTCAGTACAGAAACCAATTCCAAGAACCCCTATCATGCTAAAAAAATATAAAGGATTTCTGCAAATAGAATAAGGGCCTTTTGTAATCAACTCTTCATCTTTGTAACCTGCAATATAGAGGGAGCACCACATCCTTCCTAAAGAAGCAATGGCCACAAAAATGAGGCCAATAAGAAACAAAATAGAGGTGAGTATTTCATTTTTGGTTTCCCAATAGCTTTGGCAAGTGAATAAAAAGAATAGAACGATGATAGATGCAATACGAGATATTAAAATTCGTTGTTTTTCAAAAATAAAGATCATTTGGAATGATATCCTATATAATAATTGTTAGGGTAAAAGCCCTTATGTTATTTCCCAGGGAAATAGAACCATTTAAAAATTTTCAATTTTCAAATAATCCCCATTATAATATGGGCAATTCTTTTTTTATTGAGGATGACTATAGTGGAATTTATTGTGATTGTCTGTTGAACATATGTATAATTTTGTATAGTCTTGTAAAGTTTTGTCTGAAATAAATACAAACAAATACAGCTTATTACTTTTTAAAAATACTTTAAGGAATTATACTATGCCAATAATTTCGATATTCTAATTGCAAAATAAGGATGAGAATCTTATGGGCCAAGGAAAGAAAACAATTTTAATTGTGGAAGATGATTCTATTTTATCGTCACTAATAAAGGAATATCTTGAAAAGCAGGATTATAATATTTCCACGGAACCCCGTGGAGATTGTGCGGCATATAGAATTCTGGAGGAATCTCCTGATTTAGTGATCCTTGATTTAATGCTCCCGGGCAAAGATGGCCTTTCAGTATGCAGAGATGTAAGATCCAGCTATAAAGGGCCGATCCTTATTCTTACTGCGAAAGAAGATGATATGGATCAAGTTGCTGCATTGGAAATGGGAGCAGATGATTATGTTAAAAAGCCTGTTAAACCAAGGGTATTATTAGCAAGGATTCGAGCGCTTTTCAGAAGAGCTCAAAGTTCTCCTATTGTGAATAGTTCTGAAAAAATAAAACATTTTGGTATTCTTGAAATTGATTCATCATCCAGGGTTGTTAGACTTGAAAAAGAAAAAATTTCTCTTACTACACTTGAATTTGATGTTTTATGGTTATTGGCTTCTGAACCCGGGAAAATACTGAGCAGGGATCATATTTTTAATTCTGTTAAAGGATTTGATTGGGATGGTACTGACAGGTCCATTGATATGGCTATCTCAAGATTAAGAAAAAAATTAAAGGATAGTTCGGAAAATCCTTTGAAAATAAAAACTATATGGGGGAGCGGATATCTATTTGTTGAGGAGGCATGGAACTGATCCAAAGAAAATATGAAAAATTTTTTTATTACAATATACATTATCTTAGTTGTCAGTCTTCTATTTATAGCCTATGGTTTATTCCCCATCACGGATGAATTGCTCGAAGATCAAACTCTCAAATTTACCAGAGAAATGGCAAAGGGCACTTTTAGTTTAGTTTCAGAAAAATTGGAGGGACTTGATGATGAAAAGCAAAAATATGAATTGGCAAAGCTTCAGCCAAAATTCGGATATCCAATTGAATTATACAGCATCGATGGCTATACAATAGACCCAGAAGATATTGAGGATTTTAGAAACGGTTTGATCATTGATGATGATGAGCAAAGTTATGTTCTTATCCAACGTCTGGGGAATACTGGCAAATTATTAACCATGGGTGGACCTTTTCCCAACAGAGGCCTGAATAGTTATGGAAAATTTTTCCTTCTGAGCCTGTGTGTATTATTTTTACTTATTCCTGCTTTTGCATGGTCTTATTTTCTTAATAAAGATATGAAACGGATAGAGGAATCCGGTGCCAAGTTTACGATGGGAGATCATTCTGCCAGGGCTTTTGTTTCTCGTATTTCCTCTTTATTCCAAATCGCTTCAATGTTTAATACCATGGCAGAAAAATCCCAAAATCTGTTAGAATCCCAGAAGGATCTTACCAATAGTGTCTCCCATGAAATAAGGACTCCTCTATCAAGAATTCAATTCAGCCTGGAGATGGTTACAGATGCCAATAGGATTCTTCCTCAAGAAAAAAAATATATAGATAGAATCAGTAAGGATGTTGATGAAATAGAAACCCTTGTTGATGAAATGCTTACCTATGCAAAATTTGAAGTAGAACCGGAGAACCACAAAAATTTTTCCAAATATGAAATGACTTCCTGGTTGGAAACGATTGTTGACGAAGAACGAAATACTCTTAAAAATATAGATCTTTTTTTTAAGAAAGAGCCGGGAGCGAATAGACTTATCGCAAAATTTGAACCTGTTTATTTAGGGCGGGCATTACAAAATCTGATCCGCAATGGAGCACGTTATGCACAATTGCGTGTAGATGTAATTATTGAACTATGCCAGGATAAGATTTTAATATATGTTGATGATGACGGCACGGGAATTCCTGAAAAAAGTAGAGCTAAGATATTTGAACCTTTTTTTCGAATTGATGATAGCCGTGCCAGAGAATCAGGAGGGTATGGACTCGGACTCGCTATAGTAAAAAGGATTATTGTCTGGCATGGAGGTTCAATAAATATTTCTCAATCTCCTTTACAAGGAGCTCGTTTTACAATTAGTCTGCCAATAATTGCGGCCCCACACCAAACGATTAAGATTGCCAAAACATGATTGTTGAAATTCCTTAATCAAAAAAAGACGCTACATAATTGGAGATAGAGATTCCCATGGAACCCGCCGGAAAAAAGATCATGCATTATTCCTTCTCCCTGCTGGCCGATGTATTTTTCATGTGATTTCCCATTCTTTTTATAGTCATTCTTAATATCGTCAACGGTATACTGGAAACAATAACAAATAAGTCCGGCAATAAATTTATCCTTTTTTGTTTAGTTTTCGAACCAAGATGTAGTACGTTTGCAAAACCCAACCAGCATCAGCATCACCGGCACTTCAATCAAAACACCGACAACAGTGGCAAGAGCGGCACCGGAAGATAGACCGAAGAGCATAACAGATGTGGCAATAGCCACCTCAAAATGGTTCGAGGCACCGATCATGGCTGCTGGAGCTGCATCTTCGTATTTCAGATTCATAAGTCTGGCAGCACCATAACCAAGGGCAAAAATAAAAATTGTCTGGATGAATAGCGGTATGGTAATCCATAAAATCGTCAGCGGATTTGCAGTGATGACCTCACCTTTAAAGCTAAATAATAGAACCAGGGTTAATAGAAGGGCACCGATAGTAAAGGGTGTCAGGACTCCCAAAAATTTTTCTTTAAACCAGGTTTCGCCCTTGACACCAATAATCCATTTTCGAGACAGATAACCCGCAACCAGCGGAAGAGCTACATAGATGGCAACAGATAAAAGCAATGCCTGCCAAGGGATTGGAAGTTTACCTACGCCAAGTAGAAAACCGCCCAAAAGACCATATAAAACAAGCATAGTAAGGGAGTTAATGGCAACCATAACTAATGTAAGCCCATCGTTCCCACGGGAAAGGTATCCCCAGACCAGAACCATTGCAGTACACGGTGCGATCCCTAGAAGAATGCACCCTGCAAAGTAACTTCGCCATAAGGGGATTTGCAGCATTTTAATGCCCTCCTGTAAAACAACAACTCCTGCACCATGCTGAGCTCCCACAGGAAGATCAAGGCCAAATGGCATTTTGACCAGGTCAATGGCATCAGCTCCGATGAACGATTTGAGTAAAAAACCAAGAAAAAATATTGAAATAGCATACATGGTAAACGGCTTGATGCACCAATTGATAAAAAGAGTGAGAAAGACCGGCTTTGCACTTCTACCTGCTTTGATTACCGAAGCAAAATCAATTTTTACCATAATGGGGTACATCATGAAAAACAGACAAACAGCAATGGGAATGGACACCACTGGCGCACCCCCCACATTAATTGACATGCCATCTAATGTTTTGGCCAGATTTGGGGCGATTTTTCCTAAAAGGATTCCACCGACAATGCATAAACCGACCCAAACTGTTAAATAGCGCTCAAAAATACTGGTCATTTTTCGTTCATTACCGGAAACGTCACTCATTTCCTATTCTTCTCCTTTTTATCATTGAATAATATTGTCAGGCATTTTTTCAACAAATGCCTTGATTTCATCTCGGACCTTTCGGTAGCAGTCAAGCTGTTGTTCTATGCTTTCTCCCGTGGCAGCAAGCTTTTCAGCCATTTTGGGTGGATCATCAAATCCAATATGGACTACCTTGCAACGGGGAGGGAAATATGGACATGTTTCATGGGCATTCCCACATACTGTTACCACTACATCCAGTTCCATCTCTTTAAAGTCATCAACATGTTTCGACTTTTGGTCTGAAATATCTATCCCTGCTTCAGCCATAACTTTAACTGCATCAGAATTTAAACCGTGAATTTCAACACCGGCTGAATATGCCTCAATCGTGTCTTTTTTTAAAACTTTTGCCCAGCCCTCTGCCATTTGGCTTCGGCATGAGTTACCCGTACATAAAAATAATATTTTCAGCTTATCCGTCATCCATTTGCTCCTGTCTGTTTTTTAGAACAAGCTTTATCCCTACGCTGTTTCCGACAAAGATCTTCACAAGGTACAAGCAGAATTTTCTTAAGTGCGTCCCCATCTTGAGCTACTTGATTCGAACCTTCTAATTTATGCTTTACCCATTTAAAGATAGGACCAAGTGAAATATCTTCGGTGTTTATACGAAAATAAATCCATCGTCCATTTTTACGATTTTTTAAAATTCCAGCATTGACCATGAGGCTCAAGTGTCGAGAGGCTGTTGCGCCTGCCACCTGTAGAAGCTCTGTTATCTGGCATGCGCAGAGTTCTTCGTGTGACAGTAATGCGCTGAGTATCCTTAGTCTATTCTTATCAGATATTGCTTTTAATATTGAGAGAAGATTGTTCATAAATAGCGCCATTTATATAATTAGCCAATTAGCTAAATATACTATACTGTAATGTTTGATTCAGTCAATATCTTTTAAACTGAACACATAACTTATTCTATCTTGATATTTTTATATAGAGGCTTGACAATTTGTTCTCGTATCGTTATATTCCATTTTAACGATATGGAGAAAATGAATGGCAAAAGTTTTTCAAATAAAAGTGGGCAAGCATCAAACAGGCATTATAGGTGAACCAATACCTGAACTATCAAATCCAAAGCGCAACTTAAAGATTTTATTCGACAAGAACAAGTACAATTAAATAAACAGCCATAGCTGTAATATGAGGAAAGTATGAAAGTATTTATTAGAGTGATGAAAGCGTTGTCCGATCCGAACCGTGTCAAAATGATAAAGATGCTTCAAATTCGCCCCCTTTGCGTATGTGAGATCAAAGAAGCCCTTGGTATAGCGCAGTCAACTGCTAGCAAACATTTAAAAATTCTTGAAGATGCCGAATTGGTAAGAAGTTTTAAGGATGGATTGTGGGTAAATTATTCCCTTTCTGATGGTAGTGGTTCCCCCTATTCCGCCAGCATGATTGGAAACCTTAAACACTGGCTGGATAATGAATCCCAAATCCTTGAGCTGAATCAGATCCTTCCTGGTATTGATCGTCATGATATTGTTGGAAAATAACAGAAAACAAAAAAAATTATGGCGAGACATCGTTAAGTGACCATATATAAGTAAAATCAGGAGAAGTCATGGAACCAAAAACAACCCAACCCATTCAAGGGGAGGAAAAAATAAATAAAATGATGGCCTTAAATTTGTTGATGGCGGCCATTGGTGTATATCTGTGGTGGACGGTTTACCGGGTGCTGCCGGATCTGTCAAAATGGCTCACATACAAACTTTTACCCATTCAGGAGGGATCTCATTTGGGCTCCTCAATAGAGTTTTTCCTGTATGATACGCCAAAAGTCATGATGCTGCTGTTCCTGGTTGTGTTTGGAGTGGGCATTCTCAGGAGCTTTTTCACACCTGAAAAGACAAGGGCTTTCCTATCTGGGAAAAGTGAGTTTGCCGGTAATATTTTTGCCGCATTATTAGGTATTGTTACACCTTTTTGTTCCTGTTCAGCAGTGCCACTTTTTATCGGTTTTGTAACGGCCGGCGTTCCGCTTGGTGTTACTTTTTCATTCCTGATTGCAGCTCCCATGGTCAATGAAATTGCTCTTGGCCTTTTATATGGTCTCTTAGGCTGGAAAGTTGCCGCTATTTACCTGGGAACAGGTTTGTTTATTGCGATATCAGCAGGTTGGGTAATAGGCCGCCTTAAACTTGAAAACCATATTGAAGACTGGGTAACGCAAACCAACGCTGCAAATCTGACCATGGAAGAAGAAAAATTGACCTGGAATGACCGCATTATTTATGGATGGGATGCTGTCAAAGAAATTATTGGTCGTGTATGGATATACGTCATACTGGGTATTGCAGTAGGTGCCGGCATTCATGGTTTTGTACCTGAAGGTGTCATGGCTTCTATTATGGGTAAGGACTCCTGGTGGTCTGTCCCCTTGTCTGTAGCCATCGGTGTTCCCATGTATTCCAATGCTGCCGGTGTTATTCCAGTAGTTGAAGCTCTTTTAGGAAAAGGAGCAGCTCTGGGATCAGTCCTGGCATTCATGATGAGTGTCATAGCTTTGTCTTTACCGGAAATGGTGATCTTAAGAAAAGTATTAAAACCTAAACTGATTGCTGTATTTGTGGGCGTTGTTGCCTCGGGTATTCTTTTTGTAGGATATCTGTTTAATATGATCCTTTAAAAAAATGAAACGATTAACGATATAAAAGGAGTTTATCATGGAAATAAAAGTTCTGGGACCGGGTTGCGCCAAATGCACCAAGACTGAAAAACTGGTTCAGGAAGTCATTAAAGAGACAGGAGTTGATGCCACAGTTGAAAAAATCACCGATATGATGCAAATTGCTTCATATGGCGTGTTCGGCACTCCCTCAGTTATCATTGACAATGAGGTGAAATGTACAGGGAAGGTGCCTAAAAAAGCCGATATTAAAAAATGGCTGGGAAAATAGGAAAAAAATAAAATGAATCATTCGGCTTTTCAATCCCAGGTACAGGTCACCCTTCGTCAGATGATATTTGTTTTAATTTTATCTGTTGTTATTGGATTATCTGTCAATGCGATTCGATCCAAAGGTATTCCTGTCATTGGTGACTGGTCTACTGAAGACCGTTTGTCATCTGACGACGGATCATCTCTTGTGATTTCGATTGTAGAAGCAAAAGCAGCTTTCAACGAAAATCGAGCAGTGTTCCTTGATGCAAGGGATAAAGGGCTTTTTGAGCAAGGACGTATAAAAGGGGCAAAATCACTTCCCTGGCACTCGGTTGATGATCACTTTATTGATATTGTCGAAGGTATTGTAAATGATACCCTGATCATCACTTATTGTGATGGAGAAACCTGTGATTTGAGTCATAAACTGGCTCTTTTCCTAAAGGAGATGGGATTTTCCAATGTTAAGATTCTGGTTAACGGCTGGACAGTCTGGCAGGAAATGAATTTTCCTGTGGAAGGAGCCTCATTTGAAAATTAAAAAAATATATTGGCTTGTGTGTCTGTTCATCTGTTTCATAATGGGGTCGCTTACTCCCGGGTTTTCTTTTGCCAAAGAAGTTAAAACTATTTTGATCGTTTCCATAGATGCCTTACATCCAAAAGCAATTGATCCAAAAACATCTGCCAATATCCAGCAACTATTAGAGCAAGGCGTTTATACATTAGACGGCTTTAGCACAAATCCACCTCTGACATTATTATCACATGCGGCTATGTTTTCAGGGATAGGGCCCCAAAAAGGCGGTAGAAAAGATAATACGTGGCAACAAGGACAGGCAGGCATAAAAGAAAAAACTATTTTTAACGATGCAAAAACCAAAGGCTTTTCCACAGGATTTTTTTATTCAAAAGAAAAATTAGGATATCTTGTTAATCAAGCGGTTGATCAGCATAAATTGGACTCAGATTTTTCAGTGGATAACGCCATGGCTTTTTTCAAAGCATCTGAGCAGAAACAATTTTGCTTTCTTCACATCAAAGGTCTTGATCTAACAGGGCCTGTTGAAGGCTGGTTATCTCCGGGTTATTTGGAGGAATTATTTTTTATAGATGAAAGTATTGCCCCTTTAATTGAAATGGTGAAATCAAAGGGGAGCTATCTTATTATCATTACCAGTGACCATGCCGGACATGAAACAATTCATGGCAGCGATCACCCGGATGATGCCAAACTGCCCCTGATAATGGTTTCTGATCTTATTAATCTCACAAAATATCAGGGGATTCAATATCATGTGACACAGCTAAAACCTATCTTAGAATCAGTCCTTCTACCTGTAAATAATAACAAAACAGAAGAGGTGCCTGTAAAATGATTTTCAATAAAAAAGTATATTATCATGTTATCCGGATCATCCTGGCAATTGTATTTATTTATGCCAGTATAGACAAGATTGTTCACCCTCAGTCCTTTGCGCAGGCAGTGTTTAACCATCAGATTTTACCGGAAATCTTGATTAATATAATTGCTATTGTACTGCCCTGGATGGAATTGATTTTGGGACTCTGCTTATTATTTAATGTTTGGATGAACGGTGTTTCTGTATTAACAGCCGTTTTAATGTTCATATTCATGAGTGCCATAACATTTAATCTTTTAAGAGGCTTGGATGTGGGGTGCGGGTGTTTTTCCTCCAGTACGGACGAGAGCATGGATTCTTTGACATTGATTCGGGATATGATTTTTTTATGCTTATCTTTCAGCCTTGTAGTGTTGGTTTTTAAAAAACATAAAATGAGCCTTGGTAGATCAGGAAATGCAAAATAGAAAAATAGAGTCTGGCGGAGGTTGCACCTCAGCCTCAAGTGACAGGCTCATTCTTTTCATGTGCTTTTTTATGGAACAAATCAAGTGTTGATTAAACCCGGAAAAGCTGCAATTAATAAGATAAACATTAATTTTTTTTAAAGAGGTGAAATCAGATATGAAACCTGGAAAAACAATTGTTGGATTTATCGGCTTGGGTGTCATGGGCCAGAGCATGGCCGCACATATTTTAAATGCAGGATATAAGCTGCATATCTATACCCGCACAAAGCACAAAGCTGAAAATATCATTTCAAAGGGGGCTGTGTGGGAAGATAGCGTATCAGAACTCAGTACAAAATGTGATGTGATTATTACCATTGTAGGTTTTCCGGCTGATGTTGAAGAGGTATATCTGGGGGATAAAGGTATTTTAAACCATGCAAAAAAAGAATCCATTGTTATTGATATGACCACATCCAGTCCTGATCTTGCAATTAAAATTGATGAAATAGCAAAAGAAAAAGGCATTGAATCCCTTGATGCTCCAGTATCAGGCGGCGATCTGGGGGCAAAAAATGCCACCCTGTCCATAATGGTTGGCGGGGATACAAAGACCTTTGACAAGGTCTTGCCGCTTTTTGAAATTATGGGGAAAAATATTGTATTACAGGGCAAATCAGGCGCAGGACAGCATACAAAAATGGCAAATCAGATTGCCATTGCATCGGGAATGGTAGCCGTGTGCGAGGCCCTGGCCTATGCCAAAAAATCAGGTCTTGACCCCAAAGCTGTTCTCAAGTGTATTGGACCGGGTGCTGCAGGATCATGGTCATTGAATAATCTTGGTCCCAGGATAATTGCAGGAGATTTTGAGCCTGGATTTTATATCCGGCATTTTATAAAGGATATGAATATTGCCGCTGCCACTTCAAGTGATTTAGGCCTTAAGACCCCTGGGCTTGATCTTGCTCTGTCTCTATATAAAAAAATGGCGGAAAATGGATTTGAAGACAAGGGAACCCAGGCTTTGTATAAAATGTATCAATAGACCCCATGGAGATTCTGGCGGAATATGGCCATTTGGGATTGTTTTTCGCCTCATTTCTTGCAGCAACCATTCTGCCTTTCAGCTCTGAAGTTGTCTTAGGCGTTCTGTTAAGCCATGACTTTAGTCCATATGTGATGGTTTTTGTTGCCACAACAGGCAATGTGCTTGGATCTGCAGTCAACTATGGTTTAGGAATTTTAGGCAGTCAGATATTACTGAATAAACTTTTTGGAATATCAAGCCTGGAAATTGAAAAGGCTGAAACCCGGTTTAAAAAATACGGGATTTTCAGCCTTTTGTTTGCCTGGGTTCCCATTATTGGTGATCCATTGACCGTTGCAGCCGGTATCCTGAAAATTAATTTTACAGTCTTCCTTATTCTTGTGACCATTGGTAAATTTTTAAGGTATGTTTTTGTTGCCTGGGCTGTCTTGGCGATCTAATATTACAGCCTGACTAACCCCGGATTAAAATTATAAATCTTTATGTTCAGCAATTCTCGGTAACGAATAAGTATACTCCAGATCATGATGAATTTAGTGAGGCGGCATACCTCCTATTCTTCCTGATTCAGGATGATCACATACCGGCTGACAACGCCAAGGATGTTTTTTTTCTGCATTGCAGACACCACTCCAGCATTGAACCGCTGGGACGACATGGGGGCCTGGATAATATGGGTATGATACCATCCTGTTCTTTTCAGGATATCAAGGTAGTCGTCGATGAGGATGCCGCTCTTATACTTTTCTTCTGAAGCCGGTGTGTGCTGAAAATCCCGCCAGTCTGCATTGATAAACGCCAGCCGTGTCTTTTTTTTAACATTGGATTTCATCAGGACAAAAAAAGTCTCAAGAAATTCAAGGTATTCTTTTTTGGGCAGGTTTGAGATACTTTTTTCATCATAGTCAGCTGCTTTTTTGTCAAAGTAGGGCGGATCAAAGAGGATCAGGTCGGGTTTTTCCTTTGAGCTGACAGGCCAGGAAAGCTGCTGCCCGGATGAAGTATCCCATGTGAAAGGTTCGATCTCAGGACGCGTTTCCAGCCGATCTATCATATCAAAGGACCAGCATCTGCGGTCCAGGGCAAGACAGGTATCAGGGGTCACCCCTCCGCCTGCCATGGGATCAAGGATCAGGTCTCCCGGTTTTGAGAAATATTTGAGAATATGGGCAGCCAGCTGGGCCGGAATACGTCCGGGCCACTCATCCCCGAATCGTTTGTCACAATCATTCCATTCCCATTTGTCCCAGGTTCTGAGCCCCCAGCCAAGTTCCCTGAACCTGTCACGATCACTTTTGCCTTCAAGAGACAGTGACCAGACCATTGGATCAGTCCAGCCGTGCTTTTGCGCTACTTGGGCAACTGTGAATCCTTTGGACAAATCGCTATTTAGGGAATTTGGCGGTGCCGCCATTTTCCCTAAACGGTAATGAATCGTCTTTTGATCCATCCCCAGTCTCTTTGCCATCCTGTCTTGGGGGATGCCAAGGCGGTGCATGCAAAAGATCTTGATGTTTCTGTCCATCAGTTTTACAGCTCGAAGGTCGGCTATGTATTCGTCCACCGTTCGCCTGGCCCGGCCAATGGCCTTACCAATATCCACAGAACTGAGACTTGAATTTCCAGTGTAGGCCCTGCGGGCAGTATCTCTTGCCTCCTCCTCCGTCAATTGCCTTGGCCCGATGGCCTTTTTTGCCGCATACAGGAGGGGGTCGTCCCCTTCCAGATTTTTTACAATGGCTTCCACCTCTGCCGCTCCCGTTGACTTATAAGCGTTCCAACGGTGTGCCCCGTCCAGCAGTCGATACATGTTGGGCCTGTCGGGCGCCAGCTCCACCTCAATGGGATCAAAGGTAAACCCGTCCCGGATGTTTTCGGAAAAGATCCCCACCCGCCTGTGATCAATGCCTTTTCTGGGATAAATCGTTTCATCAAGGATAATGGAAGAAACGGGAATTTTTGTTGTCTGTTGTCTCATGGTTTGTTTTTACACCAGCTGTATCCTTATTTGACCTGCGTCTTTCAGTTGGCAAGGGGTGTTTCAAAGCGTGGTCAAAAACAGGTTGTGATACCCGAATCGTCAGAGAATTTATGCTTTCTAAATTATATACGATATTCAGGAGATAAATTCAATCGGATTTTTCCCGATTTTATCAAATTGAATTTATAGTAAATATGAATTTATCTGGTAATGATTAAAATCACTTTTTATATCAAAGAGTTATAGAGGCTGGCAACATAGCTCCAATAAAGGTTCATAGGAGTTTGATTTTTATGACTTTTATTTTTCCCATATACGTTAATATCTAATCTGAGACTGGAAAATTCATTCATACAAAATATGGTATTCTGGAAATAATTAAAACATAAGGACTGGTGAAAGAAGCGCTCGGTAATTTGTTTGATTTGACTCGTCTCTAATGATACCATTTATACGCGGTAGGAAAACTGCTAAAATCCTACAAAAATTTTGCAATCTTTAACTTTTTAAGCTAACTTCATTATGAGAATTTTTGCAAATACAATTTGAATCATTGACTGCTGGTGGAATTGTCAATAATGAAAGTTATGCAGCGGTTTTTTTTCCTGCTGGCCGAGAGTAGCAGCGAATTTATCGGCATGTGCGACCTGGGCATGCAACCCTTCTATGTGAACCCCGCGGGCATGCGCATGGTTGGCCTGCCCGACATGGCCGCCGCCTGCCGGGTCAAGGTGATGGACTACTTCTTTCCAGAGGACCAGGCGTTCATCGAGGAAACATTTTTCCCGCGCGTGCTTAGCGAAGGCGGCGGCGACGTTGAGATCCGATTGCGCCACTTCAAAACTGGCGAACCGATTTGGATGTTCTACTACCTGTTCAGTCTTTGTGACGATAGCGGTGAGGCGGTTGGTTGGGCTACTGTCAGCCGTGATATCACAGAGCGCAAACTAACAGAGGAAGCGTTGAGGGAAAGTGAATACAAATTTTCAACCCATATTCAAAATACACCAATTGGAGCACTTTCCTGGGATTTGGATTTCAAGGCGATTGAATGGAATCCTGCTGCAGAAACTATTTTTGGCTATTCCAAGGCAGAAGCCATGGGCAAACATGTCACTGAACTCATTCTTTCTGAAGAACTGAAGGAAATGGTTGATGGTGTCTACAGGGATTTGATATCCGGAAAAGGAGGGACTCGCAGCACAAACGAAAATATAACCAAAGACGGTAGAAAAATTATATGCGATTGGTACAACACAATCCTGAAAGATGCCAATGGCAAAGTTGTAGGTGCTGCGTCATTGGTAAATGATATCACCGAACGTATTAATTCCGAAATTAACTTAGAACGCATTAAACTTGCAATTGATCAATCCTTTGATGCGATAGGAATGTCAACTGCAGAAGGGCAACATTTCTATCAAAATGCCACTTTTACTCAGATGTTCGGTTATGATCTAAGTGAGGTTGTAGTTATGCATCCCAAAAAGTTGTATCAGGATCAGGATATTGCTGATGAAGTATTTGAAACAATTTCGAAAGGTGACAACTGGACAGGCCAAATTAAAATGGTTTCAAAAAATGGCAGACAGATACCGATTGAACTTCGTGCCAATGCGATTAAAGACGAACATGGTAGGGTCGTTGGTTTTGTGGGCATCCATTTGGATATAACCGATCGGTTGAAACTGGAGGCAAAGCTTCAACAGGCGCAGAAAATGGAATCCATTGGCACCCTTGCCGGTGGTATTGCTCATGATTTCAACAATATCATGGCAATTATTGTCGGTAACATAGAGCTTGCCTTGGATGATGTTCCAAAATGGAATTCTGCCTATTCCAGCCTTGAAGAGATCAAAAAAGCCAGTCTCAGGGCAAAAAATATTGTCAAGCAGCTTTTAAGTTTCAGCCGTAAGACGGACCAGGAAATGCAGCCCATTCAAATTGTTTCAGTCATTAAAGATGCACTCAAGTTTTTGCGGTCAACAATTCCAACTACCATAGATATTGTGCCGGATATTTGTGTCACAGATGAAACGATTCTTGCCGACCCGACCCAAATCAACCAGATTATAATGAACCTGTGCATCAATGCTTCCCAGGCCATGGAACAAACCGGCGGAGATATTAACGTCACTGTTGCAAAAGTAATTTTGGAAAATAATTCAGCCAAAGAATATCCTGACTTGAAAAGCGGCGATCATGTCAAGATAATAGTAAGCGATACAGGCCCTGGTATAGATCCTGAAATCATCGATCAAATTTTTGATCCCTATTTTACAACCAAGGATGTCGGAAAGGGTTCCGGCATGGGCTTGGCCGTGGTGCACGGCATTGTTAAAAATCATAATGGAGCGATTAGTGTTAACAGTCGTTTGGGCAAAGGCACTAAATTCATCATATTTTTTCCTATAACAACAGAAAAATCAATGGTTGAAAGAAAGACAACCAAGGATATTCCCGGGGGGAATGAAACAATATTATTTGTGGATGATGAAATATCCATTGTTAAAATGGTGAAAAGAATGTTTGAGCGTTTTGGATACAAAATTGAAACCGCCACAACACCTGAAGAAGCGTTGGGTAAATTCAGTTTAAACCCTGACCATTTCGATCTTGTCATAACCGACATGACAATGCCCCAGATGACGGGTGTTAAATTATCTGAAAAGCTTATGGACATTAGAAAAGATATTCCCATCATCGTTTGTACAGGTCACAGCACCCTTGTTGATGAAGAAAAGGCAAAAGAACTGGGTTTGGCAGCCTATGTCATGAAACCAATCAACATGCAGGAAACAGCACAGACTATTAGAAAAATACTGGATAAAAAGTAAAATTTAGTTCAAGGAGAATGGTTATAATTTTTACTCTTCAAATCTTTCATGAATTACATAATAGCTGGTGTATTTTCTTAATTTTTTAAGGACACTTGAATCTACATTTTGTGTTTGGGGAAAAAGCTGTTTTGTCATCTGATATTATATTATATGAACCAAGATCAGCATCATAAGCAATTCTTTCATATTCAAGCTACCAATATATAATCATCCTTATTAAATGATTAGAAATTTCTGCCAGTTAAGTATCATTATCCTAATCAAAAGTGACCTAAAGCAATAATCAAGGATTCAGTCCAAGTCAAGAAACAAATTATTCTAAAGGACTGTTGTTGTCCGGAACACTGTATTGAAACCGGCTCAACCAGATCTGGTCAATCTTGTGGGGAATCTGGCGGGGCTGTATCCGAACCCTATGGTCCCCTGTATATTTTAGTATTACAGGTACAGCATGGGCGCCGTCACTTGCCCATCCCCAGTTATGTGCCGGATGAATATTGGCCCAGTTGCCGAACATCCGACCGCGGCCTGTACCGATTTGCCGGTCAAACTGTAGCCAGACAGAATCGGCATAAAGATCATCAGATTCACATTTTCCCCTCAGCCATATGATATAGCTTCCGGCTGGTGCAAAAAAAACTATGTCCACAAATATTTTTGGATCTTTCAGAGGTTTGGGAACTGCTTCAGTAGCAAATGTGATGACCTTTCCTTCAGCAGCATTTGTGTCTTTGACGATTTGCACTCCGGTTGTTGAGAGTTTAGCGGTTGAACTTATATTAAGGATAATATCTTTGTTCTTGTCATAGATGACCGGACCGGGTTCTTTGGAAATACTGACCGCGGTGGAGCTGTTTGTTACGGAAAAGACAATCAGACCGATGAAAATCAAATGGGGAATCACAAGTGCATTTCGTCTGTGAAGTATATCATAGAATGGATGCGAGGTTTTCATTCCGAAAAGGAAACGTAATAGATCTATTTTGCGGATAAAGACCATATAAATCGCAACGATGATTAAAAATGAACCGCAAGAAACAAGGGCCCATTTAATAAAATCATGAATGACCAAAGGCATTACAAAATACCCCACACACAGCAGTATGGTCTGGTGCAGGACATAAAACGGCATAATTCCTTCATTGAGATGTTTTAGACTGGGGCGATCAAAGGATAAATATTGCATACCAAACCCTGTAATGGCCAGCAGCCAGGCCCAGGAACAGACATATCTTAAAAAGGAATATAAAAAAGGACTTATATCAACTGGAAAAACAATATAGGAATTGCTGAAAGACTGGTAAAGATAAAATATGGTTAATATTACAGCGATGAGAAGAGATAAGCCGCTTTTATTTTTAATTTTCAAGCTCAATTCCGGACTGGAGGTAATAACAAAGCCTGCGATCAGAAACCATAGGTAATAGATAAATCCCCACCCGCCACTGCCGGCATTTAATATCGAGGCTGGGATGATTAATTTCATTGATAATAAGACAAAAGGAAATATCATGTACATCAGAAAGGAATTAGTTAACAGGTTTGTAAATCTGATAAGCAGTCTATTTGCACTTCCCATAAGCCATTTGAACAAAGCGTAACATAAAAGGCTGAACAAAAATAAAAACAACAAATACCAAAGATGCATGCCGTGAAACGCAAAATTTCCGGTCCCTCCGATTTCCAGATAAAAGCCGGAAAAATATGACGGAAAGAAAGAAAAGAATGAACCTGAGAACTGGTTATGAGTGATCCGTTCCAGATAAATCTGTAATGCACTGTGGGTAAATGTTCCAACGATCAAAGGAATCATCAGCCTGGTAAATTTATCTGTGTAGAATTGTTTCCATTCTGAATTTTTCCTCAGGACATAAAAAAGACCCATACCCGAAATAATGAAAAAAATCGGCATCATCCAGAGGGTGGCAAAATAATTCCAGATTTCCACCCAGACATAGGTGTCGGTATTTTTAATATGCCAGGCTTCCAGGTTAAAGAACCGGGTGCTGTGATACAGAAAAACGACCAGGATCGCCATGACTCGAATCCAGTCGAGGTCAAATCTTCTGTCTGATGTGTTAGTATTCATTTAATTCTCTCCTACATTTTTCAATTCTCAACAAATTTCTTAATCTGAATTTTCAATAATCAGTAAGAAAGTGATATTTTTAATCGAATTTTAATTGTTTTTCAGCAAGTTACATGCCAATGTGAAATACGAAATTTTTTATATATTTTCAATAGGTTACTCGTTTGATTCAGGTCTTAGTTCATTGTTGAATTTTATAAATGTAGTTAAATCGACCAACCATCGGTCAAATTAACCAGGCTATTAAGATGAATAAATCAGTTTTCAGGCCCTGAAAATGTTTTTCGTGTTAACAGAATTTATGATCCTTATTCTTTGTCAAACCCAGGTGCAGAATCTTGCTGTATTGCAGGATAAGATTCTAAAGGATTTGTCTTTTGACCCGGTTTTTTAAATTGAAGCTTAAATCCTTTTAGTCGGGCTTCAGGTTCATATTTCCCCTGATTTATCCGCAAAGCATCCATGGGTGTCACTTTAATAGCAGCTTGATTTTGCACGGGGCAGAAATGTTCACAATATCCGCACCCTGCACATTTATTTTCTATAACATGAGGAACCGGCACCTTATTATCTTTTTCTTTTAAGAATTCAATGGCATCATAGGGGCACACCTCATCACATACCATGCAGCTTTTTTCAAATTCCCATGCCAGACATTTTTGTCTGATAATATTTGCAGTACCTGTTTTAGCCCAAATACGATCTGATTTTTCAATTGGTCTTATTGCATTTGTCGGGCAGACCTTTCCGCATTCATGGCATTTGGGATCGCAAAATCCCCGACGCGGTGTGACAGCCGGAGAAAACAAGGCAGGCAGGCCAGCCACAAACCAGACTGGCTGTAGTGTATTGGTGGGACATGCCACCATACATTCGCCACATCTTACACATCTTGATAAAAAATCAGTTTCCAGCACTGCTCCGGGCGGCCGAACCAGTCCTTTGGCACCTACCTGACCCTCTCCTGGTTTTCCATATAATGAATTCAGCCCTGTTAAAGACATTATAGCTGTGCCGGCACCAATAATTCCTGTGGATACTAATGCACGTCTTTTTGGGGAAAAAGTTTCATATGTAATGGTGTCATTTTTCTCTGACAATTCAAAGGTAACTGCTTTTTCAGGGCATATGTCCTCACAGGTTCTGCAGACAATACATTCTGAATAAAATGTTTTTTCCGGTATTTCCTTGTCTATGGCTGACATGGGACATTTGCGGGCGCATTTTCCACACTGGTTACAAAGATCAGATACCTGTCTGCGAATTATGGGTGATCTTGAAACAAATGCGAGTAATGCACCTGAAGGACAAAGATATCTGCACCAGAATCTGCTGGAAAATATAACCATGCTAAAAATAATTACAAAAAAGAACAGAATAAAAAACTGGGTGGCAAAACGTATGGTTCTGATTTGTGCAAAGCTGATTGAATTAATATCCAGCATATCTCCCAGGGGTCTTATAATGTCCAGTACTGCCATGGTTAAAAATGACATAACCGGAAAAATAATGAGTCCATAAAACCGTGTTATTAAAGATAAAGGGGAGGCAAAAAAGACATATGAGACACCAAAAAGGGCTGATCCCAATAAAAAGATGAGTACCAGGTATTTTATTTTTAATAAATTTTTTGAAAATAAATAGGGTGTGTTTTTGAACCTGAACAATGCATCTGTCACATCCAGAGTGGTTCCCATTGGGCAGATATATCCGCAGAATACTCTGCCAATAAATGGTCCTGATAGCAGAATGATGGCGGCCGGGATAAAAGAGAGTAAAACAACTTTTGCACTAATGGCGCTAATGAGAACAAGAATAGGATCCATTTGTAAAAAAAGATCCAGATTTACCATTGAGATTCCGGAAATGGATGCAAGTGTCAACAATAGTAAAAAAAGAACCAGGCAAAAGGTTTGAATTAAACGTCGGAATCGAATCATATGGTAATGGTTTTTATTGATAAATTTTCAATATCTGCACGACCCAAGCCCCGTTCATGAGCTAATCTTATATGCTTAACCTGTGTTGGCTTGAATTTTTTTCCATACCATTCAAATGCTGATACAGCATAAGCATCAGCGGCAACCATATCTTTGGACGCAATTATGGTGTCTTTTTTGATAACCTTGCCAGGGCCACCAGGACCGCCTGTGCTGAGTACTCTTGTACCATCTATAATAGTTAAATCAGCTTTTAAAAAGCTTACAAGGTCTACAAGGGTTTCATTGAGATCCATGCGATGCATGATAGTCCGGTCATAAATCAACCCCATCATCCCTTTCATGGACAAACTAACTCCTGTTGCAGAATGACTTTTTGCAACCGGTACTGCAATCAATACGTCAGCTTTTAGTGCTTCTTTCACAACATCTGTTTTTGTCAGACTTTTGGCATTTGAAATATTTACCTGCTTGAAAAAAGATGGATTATTGATGGCATGCACCATATTATTATCAATTTCCCTGCATGCCGGCCCAATGCCTGATATCTGAACGCAGGCATTTCCTGGTGCCAGTGTGTGATCAAGAATCATGATATTGGAAGCACCGGCTTCTTTGCACATAATAGCGATGGTCTTTACTACATCAGGATTGGTGTTGGAAGCCTCCTCAGGCGATCTTGTAAAACTCATGTTTGGCTTTAGTAGTACCCGATGGCCTTTTTTCACTATGCTTTTAATACCACCGATTAGGTCTACAGCGGCTTTTGTTGCTGCCACAGCTTCACCTTTGACAACCCCAATATCAGGCGTTGATAAAGCAAGGCTTAATTGGGGTAGAAAAAGACCACTGGCTGAAGCTGCCAGAAATAAACCATTTTTAGCTTGAAGTTTTATAAAGTCTCTTCGGTTTAATTTTCTATTCATATTATGCCATTCTAAATTGATTTTCCCTTATTGGGTTTTTGGTTTGGTGTATTTAAAAATCTTATCTGATATGGTTCTGGCGTATTCCAAGATTGTCTTTTTAGCTTCTTCAGACTTATCGGTTATACTCAGTTTGACATAAAATTTGTCTTGAAAGTATTCTGCCATATAGCTTCCACCCATTTCTGATGTCACTCTTGATCGCGTACCCAAATTATCCAAAGGCATCGAATTGTCAGTCTTAAATTCTTCAAATAATTTTTCTGTACTCTTTATTGAGTCTGTTTCATAAATTTCCAGCATTAGATAAACCTGATCTTTTTCATAATTTGCAAAAGCAGCTTTTCGAGCCCCAAGTTCAAAATATCGGGGGGCTGCCCCGTTTATGATCATGGACAAAGAATCCTCATCAATTGCAATGATTGGCTCATCTTCGGCTATCCATCCCTGATTCTCCATTTTTTCCGGAAGTATGTTTTTCAACTGAAATTGATTAGCAGACAAAGGCAAAACAATAATGAAGCCCAAAATAATTACAGATAAAATTTTATGCCATTTCATGTATAGCCTCCTTTAGGACAGAACAGATTCTTTTAAAAGTATTTTATCAGGGTCCGAGGTCCCAAGTCCCAGGGTTTGTGCGGTTTTCACATGAATAGCCTTTTGGGTAACCATATCTAAGTTGTGTTTTTTGCGCTGGGCATTGATGATTTGCATGCCTGTATAATCCAAAGCCACAGGGTCTGTTGAGGCAAGAATTGAATTGTGTTTCCATTGGGGTGCTCCTAGAGGCCCTCCTTTATATATACCAAAGGCAGCGTCACAGATGATTAATTTGGTTTTTTCCTTGATCTGGGGCGCAGCATTTATTTTACCGACAAATGGATCGCAATAATTCGCATGCAGGTCATGGGGATTATCAATAGTACCGTAATGATTTTTAAGGCTCAATGTTATTCCGGCCTTACCATGGTCTTTTAGGACCGGTACATTGATCATGTAGGTGGACATCTGGGTTAGAATTTTGCTTAAATGAGATGTCTCTCCATTGCCAACATCAATTGGTTGGCTTTTGTCATACCCAATACCATCAGATTCGTCCTGGTTTGCATTTATAAGCCATCGAGGAACACTAAAACTCTTAACAGTTCCAAAGCATCGGATCCCTTTATCTGTTTCATTTATGGTATATCCGGTTTTTTTCAATTCTGAGGTTGTACGATCCCAAATAATAATATTATTCGGATTCATTCCAAATGAGTTAATCATACTCTCGGCTATTGCATAGGTAATTTGTGGATGGGTTGGACATTTTCGGTTTACGCAATTGACTTTCAGGCTAATAGTATCCTTTTCTTTTAAATCTGGGAAAATCTGCATCCAGGCATCTTTAATATCCTTTTTTTGAGTCAGCAATAAAAGCGTCTCATCAACACATTGCCTAACACTTTGAGCGTGTATTTGATCATCCAAAGTGATCAACTTTGGATGAAAGACATTAACCACCCGGCTTTTAATATCGTTAAAGCCTGTATCAGAACCAAATGCTAATGAGGGTGCCAAATAAACGACTGTGGCACCAACTGCAGTTGATTTGATAAACTCACGACGTGTGAAATGTCGCTTATCATGTTTATCTTTTGTCATATGCTTACCTTTTGGAGCATTTTTAAAGATAGAAGAAAATAATGTGTTGCTTGCTTATCTGTTTTAAGATGAGAATAAGATAGGAAGCAACTTTTTGTCAATAATAATAACCAATATTATCCTAAGGGTCCACTCAAAAGTAACTGTAATTATTCAGCTCTTATGCTTGAAACCGCCCTGTCTGATGGATATTTATTTCGAGGCTATTCGCTTAACCTCCTGCAAATATCCATCAGACAAGGCTTTGGGGATAACTTTTTTTAACGGGCTGAACAATTACAAGAAATCAGCGATCTTTATTGTTGTTGATCAAGGGGTTATTTAGTGCCGAAAATCTTATCCCCGGCATCACCCAGACCCGGCAATATATAACCGATTTCATTGAGGCAGTCATCAACGCTGGCAACATAAATATCCACATCAGGGTGTTTTTCCGCAACTTTTGCAAGGCCTTCTGGGGCAGCCACTAAAAATAACCCTTTTATGGTTTTGCATCCAGCTTCTTTAAGCAGGTCAATGGTGGCGATAAGAGTGCCCCCTGTTGCCAGCATGGGGTCAAGGATCAGGGCGATTCTTTCATCCATGGCACTGGCTGTTTTAACATAATACTGTACTGGCTTTAAGGTTTCTTCATTCCTGTAGAATCCCACTACACTAACCTTGGCGGATGGTATAAGGTCAAACACACCATCCATCATTCCAAGCCCGGCTCTTAAAATAGGAACAATGGTAATTTTTTTGCCTTTTATTGTTTCAACCTCTACATCCCCTGCCCAGCCCTGTATGGTCTTTTTTTCAGTGACAAGGCTTTTGGTGGCTTCATAGGTCAAAAGCCGTGCAACTTCACAAGACAGATCCCTGAAATCTTTGGTGCTGATGTCTTTTTGACGCATTAAACCCAATTTATGCTTTATAAGAGGATGATCCTCAACAAATACGGCCATATACTGCCTCCTTTGTATTAAATGTTTTCCCGGATAAATAATAGGAGAAAAAAAACTTATCAAGAAACTATTAAAATCAGTATGGCGAGTCAAGCAAATAAATCTTTGGAAACTCTTGTGTTGAAATATTCTCTTTTTTATGCACAATAGGTAGGATGAGTCAAATGCCTTACATATCAGTTGCAGTATCCCTTCCTGTGATGAAATCTTACACATACAAAGTCCCGGATCACCTCCAGGAGTTTTGTTCCCCAGGAGTGAGGGTGCTTGTCCCCTTTGGTAAAAGACGGGTAACAGGATACATTCTTGCCGGGCAGGAGAGCTGTGAGGGATTTACAGCAAAGAAAATTCTTGATGTATTGGATGATCATCCATTGTTTCCTGAATCGGAAATATTGTTTTTCAAGTGGATTTCAGATTATTATATTTATCCCCTGGGGGATGTTATTAAGGCAGCCCTTCCTTCGGGTTTTGATCGTCATGATGTCTCTTTTGTTTCCGTTACACAAAAAGGCCGGGCCAGGTTGGATGCAGAGGGACTCACCCCGGGCGAAAAACAGGTGCTTGATTATATTCTGCCAAAAGAATCCTGTTCCTTGAAACAATTAAAGAAAAATTGTCAGAATACAACTATAAATGCCCTGATCCGCAGGATGGAGAAAGAAGATTTGATATGGGTCTCATCCGTATTAAAAAAAGATGGGGCAAAGATTAAAAAGGAGAAGTTTATCACCCCTGGGGATGAACCTACAACGGTCATTCGCATGTCTAAAAAAAGGGAGAAGATTCTTGCCCTGGTAAAAGAAAAACAAGAGATCTCCCTGACGGGACTTAAGGTGATAATTCCCACGGCACCGGCATTGATAAAACCTTTGGCGCTTGCCGGATATATAAAGATCATTCAACGCCAGGTTTTCAGGGATCCTTTAGGTGAACCTGTGGAACCGGACACACCACCTAAGCTCACCTTTGAACAGGAGGCTGCAGTCAAACAGGTTGAGTCTAAATTCAACCTGGGATTTTGTTCCTATCTCTTGAGCGGTATAACAGGTTCCGGTAAGACTGAAGTCTATATGCGACTGGTCTGGGATGTGATAGAAAAGGGAAAACAAGCCATTGTGCTGGTACCTGAAATATCCCTTATTTCCCAGACGGAAAGACGTTTCAGGGCAAGATTCGGGGATAAGACGGCCGTGATTCATTCTTCTTTATCCCAGGGTGAACGCCTGGATCAGTGGCGCAAAATTGCCTTAAAAAAAGTGAGTATTGTTATCGGGACCAGGTCTTCTATTTTTGCGCCCTTTGAAAATATCGGGATAATTATTGTGGATGAAGAACATGACACCTCTTACAAGCAGGAGACAGGATTAAGATACAATGCAAGGGACCTTGCCGTTGTGCGTGGAAAAATGAATGCCTGTCCCGTGATCCTGGGCTCGGCAACCCCGTCCGTACAATCCTATCAGAATGTTGTTATGAAACGATTTGAGGAATTAAAACTTGAAACCCGTATCAATCAACATCCATTGCCGGGGATAACCCTTGTGGATTTGAAAAAATATAAGGATGCAAGAGGATATGACAGGATTATAACACCACAGCTTTCAAAAGAGATCAGACATTGTCTTGATAAAGGGGATCAGGCATTGATTTTTTTGAACAGAAGGGGGTTTGCAACCTCTCCTTTATGCATGGATTGCGGAAAATCTTTGTCCTGTAAATATTGTGATGTAACCATGACCCTACATAAGGGGCTAAATGTTTATCAATGCCATTTTTGCGGATATAACAGGTCTGTTAATACAAAATGCCCTTCCTGTAATTCTTCAAAAATAAAGCCATTGGGATTTGGCACTGAAAAGGTCGAATCCATGATGAAAGCGATGTTCCCCGATGCAAGGCTTACAAGGATGGATCAGGACACGACATCCCGGAAAGGGACAACCATAAAAATATTAAAAAGCATCAGAAACAGGAATGTTGATATTATTGTGGGGACCCAAATGCTTGCCAAAGGCCATGACTTTCCCTCTATTACCCTG
>JABGOU010000149.1 GCA_018645325.1 Desulfobacula sp. | reverse complement strand
TAACCTCTCTATCGCCCTATCAAATTGTAAACTTTTTTGTTCAATTGAGGCGACAACTACCCTGACACATAGGGATAGTGCTAATAAATAGTTTTTTAAACATTTCTAATAATCAATTGCACCTATTAAAAAAAGTAGGATTAACTTTGTATCAAGTTTTCTTTTTCTCATTTTGTTTGATTTTTAATTTATGGCTTGAATATGCAAATCAAAAAGAGTATATGTCATATTCGATAATTAAAATTTATCCAAAGGATTTATGAAACAACCAATGAAAATAGCCCCGGTGATGAAAACTTGCAGTTAGTTTGCAGTTTATGAACCGATTTTGAAAAGCTAATCGTTTTATAGATTTTTCATTTGTATAGTTGCATTCATAATGACTCAAGTGCTGTAAGCCCTGCAAGTCCAATCAATTCCAACAAAACTGTATAATTTAGCAATAATTAAATTGACCCCCTTTAATTTTGAAAGCGGTGGTAAAGGAATTTTGATATGGTACTTAAACAATATGGATTGGAAAGGCTTTTTAACAATGGGTTTGATAAGATCTTTGAGGCAAACCTTGGCCGTATTACAGCCCAGCATAATAAAATATATACAATAATCTGTGAGTCCGGGGAAAGAAGGGCTCGTGTCTCAGGAAAGTTTATTCATAAAACAGCCCTGATATCAAATTTCCCTGTTGTGGGGGATTGGGTTCAATTAAGAAAAGGATCTGATGGAACAATAATTGAATCTGTGGTCCCCAGAATAAACCGGATATCCAGAAGTGCTGCCGGTAATAAAGGTGCACGGCAGGAAATTGTTAACGAGCAGGTGATTGCGGCAAATGTGGATAATGTATTTATCGTATCCGGCCTGGACAGGGACTTTAACCTTCGTAGAATCGAAAGATACTTAACGCTTGCGTATGATAGCGGTTCAAAACCGTTTATTATTTTAAACAAGGCTGATCTTTGTGATGATGTTGAATTCTGTATTACACAAATTCAGACCATTGCCTTTGGCGTACCCGTGTATGTGGTTTCTGCAATCGAACAAAGCAGCTTGAAAAATTTATCAGATCTGCTTAAAAAAGGTGAAACATCTGTCCTGATCGGTTCTTCAGGTGTTGGAAAATCCACATTGATAAACACGCTGTCCGGTATGAACCGTCAGGCGGTTCGTGAGATCAGCAAACGTGTTAATAAAGGGAAGCACACAACCACCCACAGAGAACTTTTTCTTTTGCCAAACGGGAGTATCCTTATTGATAATCCCGGAATGAGAGAATTAGGTCTCCATGATGGTTCCGAATCCATTCAGGATGTTTTCAGTGAGATTGAAACCCTGTCAGCAGATTGCAGGTTTAATGACTGCAACCATGAAAAAGAACCCGGCTGTGCCGTCCAAGATGCGGTAAAAAAAGGAGTGATTTCACACAAGCGGTTTGAAAGTTATGTAAAACTTAAAAAAGAGCTTCTTTACCTGACAATGAAAGATCAAAAAACTGCAGACACAATTGAAAAAGAGAAGTGGAAGACTATCAAAATGGGTCAAAAACGATTGAATAAAAATTCAAACAAAATTTAACACAATCTTAAAAAAATATTGGAGAAAACTTTGAAAATTAGAAAATCAACAGATTTAGACAAAACCGACATTTTAAAAATCCATACACTGGCATTTGGCGAAAAAAAAGGACCGGAAATAGCAAGGCTTGTAAATGGCCTGTTTGAAGATGAAACAGCCTGGCCTTCATTATCACTTGTGGCCATTGAAAACAAAAAAGTGATTGGCCATATCCTCTTCACAAGGGCAATAGTGACCGGGTCAACGTTATCCACTCAATTGCTCGGACCATTGGCCATCCTTCCGGATTTCCAGAATACCGGCATAGGCGATAGGCTGATCAAGGAGGGGCTAACCCAGTTAAAAACATTGGATGTGGCTTTGGTTTTTGTACTCGGTCACCCGGATTATTATCCCCGTACAGGTTTCAAACCCGCAGGGGTACTTGGGTTTCAAGCCCCATACCCCATACCGGAAAAGCATGCCGGTGCCTGGATGGTACAGGAACTTTTCCCGAGTACCATTAAGGATGTAAGTGGAAAAATTCAATGCTGTGATGTATTTAATCAACCAGAGCATTGGCGTGAGTAGAAAAAAATTATGAGTTAGCAAAATGCTTCGGCCCCGGTCGAAGCATTTTGTTTGCTGATTTTGATATTGAAAAAATTAACTTTGATACTATTCTTAAAATTCTGTGGTAATGTACTGCGGACAGCTTGTGCATACAAGGCCACAATATGCAATCATCTCTGACATAGAATTATTTCCTTTTTAGGTGTTGCTATAACCCTGCTCTCAGGAGTTAGTTAGTAACCTATATTAACAAAATTAATTTTTGTTTTGATCTGACTTAGCACCACAGTTGTAATGCCTAGATAGGAGGCTATCATATGCTGTTTGTTCCGCTTCAGCGATTTTGTTGTTTGGATCAGTAATACAATATCTTTAGGCTTATAGTTGATTAATAAACATAGCAAACCACTCCCACCCGTATTTTGTCATTTTCCCGATGAGTTTTTCAGGTATCGTTCCTTCAGGATTTTTGCCGACATCCACTCCAGTAATGGG
>JABGOU010000148.1 GCA_018645325.1 Desulfobacula sp. | reverse complement strand
ACAAAATCTAAACATTCCACCTGTACACCAAAAATCCGTCGAAGATGACAAGGACGGCAGTGAGGATGCTCCAAAAAGTTCTGGTAATCAGGACCCGTCTGAAGCCGATGACCAAACGTCAGACGACACTAAGACATCTGACCCTGAGTAAAGGAAGCGCATGCAGCCCTGTACCATTGATTTTAAAGGATTTCGCCTTAAATTAGGACCTGAAACCTGCATTATGGGGATTTTAAATGCCACCCCTGATTCCTTTTCCGACGGTGGAAAGTTCAATACCTTTGAAACAGCAGTGGCACAGGGTCTCAAACTGGCTGAAGACGGAGCCCATATCCTGGATATCGGCGGAGAATCATCAAGGCCTTATGCAACACCAATATCGGAACAGGAAGAACTTGACCGGGTCATACCCGTCATTGAGACCCTTTATAAACAGATTGATATTCCCATTTCCATTGATACAATAAAATCAGGTGTTGCTAAAGAGGCCCTCAATGCAGGAGCTGCCATCATCAATGATATTTCAGCCTTTGAAAATGATCCTGCCATGGCCGATCTTGCTGCTCAGAGAAAAGTGCCTGTGGTGCTGATGCACATGAAGGGAACCCCTGAAACCATGCAGGTGAACCCTGATTATAAAGATTTAATGTTTGAAATCACAAACTATCTTGCGTCACGGGCAGTATATGCCTTGGAAAAAGGCATTAAAAAAACGCATATTATTCTTGATCCGGGAATCGGGTTTGGTAAAACCATTGAACACAACCTGGTCCTTATCAACCACATTGAAAAAATCGCCACTCTGGGTTACCCTGTTCTTGTGGGACCTTCGAGAAAGTCTTTTATTCAGAACATTCTGGCTAAAAAAGAGAATGCCCCCGTAGGACCGGATCACATAAAGACTGAATACGGTACCCTGGCGGCTGTTGCCGCCTCCATTTTAAATGGTGCCCATATTGTCAGGGTCCATGATGTTGAAAAACTCAAATCCTTTACCCATATCATAGATTCGATCAGGAATGCATAAATTTAAGTTTCATTACTTTACCCTATTTCTTTTATTTATCCTCATTGTTTTTTATTTTCCCGGCTGTACTACAGAAGCTGTTGAGACAGATCTTCTGCTTCCTGTGGACTTTTCCAATGTACCGAAAAATATGGTTCTGACGAGTTTTCAAACTGATAAAATTGAAATCAGAATCCAGGCTCATCCGAGATTGATAGAACTTATCAACAAAAAAAACATCCACTATCCAGTGGATCTCTACACAGACCTTGAATTCGATCCTGCAGGCGATTCTGATTCCATTGAACCCGGCTCATATCTGTTCCCCGTGGAGGAAAAACGAATCCCCATGGACCGTGGCATTAAAATCTTGAGCATTACTCCCCCCTATCTCAGTGTTCAGCTGGAAAAAAAAATAAGAAAAAGTTTTAAAATAACAATTCCCTATACTGGAAAGCCTGCCAAGGGATATATTGCCCTGAACGCTGCTGCAGAGCCTGCCAGTGTTGAGTTGATCGGCGCTTCCACATTAATTAATTCCATCAAAGAGTTAAAAACAAAACCCATTGATATCACAAATATCAGTGAAAGTTTCAAAAAAAAAATCCCGCTGGATCTGGGAAATACATCTACCATTTCATCTTCTGACCCTATTATTATTGTAAGTGTCCCTGTTCAGCAGCAGCGGGTTTCAAAAACAATTGAAAATATTCCCATACAGGTATGGAATTCCACATTAAAGGTCAGAATTGAACCTTCAAAAATAACAATCCGGATTAAAGGTCCCTTTGAAACATTAAGCAATAAAGAAATTACGGATCAAATCTATTCATTTATTGATCTAAAGGGACTTGAGCCGGGTGTGTATGCCAGACATGCCTATATTAACATACCCTGGGACATGATAATGACAGAAGCTGTCCCCCAGGTTTTTACAATAAAAATAGAATAAAGGAGAGCTCTATGCTTCTTGTGATTGACGTGGGTAACACAAATACGGTTATTGGAGTCTATGACGGCGACACTCTCAAACATGACTGGAGAATCCGGACAATTCGGGACTCAACTGCTGACGAATTCAATGTGCTTGCCAATGGACTTTTTTCATATAAGGGTGTTGATCCTAAAGATATTAAAGCGGCGGCGATTTCATCCGTTGTTCCTTCATCCGTTCCTATCCTGAATGCATTCTGTGAAAAATATATACATGTAAAACCATTGTGGATAAAACCGAACTCAGTTAAAAAGCTGATGCCGATTCTCTATAATAACCCAAATGAAGTCGGGGCCGACAGAATCGTTAATGCAGTGGCTGCATATCATAAGTATAAAACGGCTCTCATTATTATCGATTTTGGAACAGCCACAACCTTTGATGTTATCTCGGAAAAAGGGGAATATCTTGGCGGTGCCATTGTGCCGGGTGTCATGATTTCTTCGGAAGCACTTTTCCAAAAAGCCTCCCGACTGGCCAGAGTGGAAATATTCGAGGCACCTGAAAAGGTGATCGGCAAAGACACCATTGAAAGCATTCAATCCGGTATTATTTATGGAAATGCCGCCATGGTGGACGGGATGGTTCAAAGGATGTCAAAAGAAATGAATGCTTCACCCAGGATACTTGCCACGGGCGGGCTTGCTCCACT
>JABGOU010000147.1 GCA_018645325.1 Desulfobacula sp. | reverse complement strand
TCATTTGTGAACCATGAAGATTAACAGCCAGGGCCGGATATAAAATTTGATTGATCAGTGTTGACTTACCGGCCCCTGAAACACCTGTTATTGCAACAAGTAAACCCAGGGGTATTTTTATAGTGACATCTTTCAGGTTATTTTCTGATGCCTTGACAATGGTCACCCATTTGTTTCCGCAGGTTTTAGGCGTTTTTCTTTTCTTGGGAATTTCTATCTGCTCTTTACCCGTTAAAAATTTACCCGTTATGGAAACGGGATTTTCCTTAATCTGATCCGGTGTGCCCTGGGCCACGATCTGTCCACCAAGGTGGCCGGCTCCCGGACCAATATCCACTATCCAGTCTGATTTTTCCATTGTTTCCTGATCATGTTCCACAATGATCAGGGTATTGCCGATATCCCTTAAATGATGAAGGGTGTGTAATAGTTTTATATTGTCTTTCTGATGCAGACCGATGGAAGGCTCATCCAGGATATAAAGAACCCCTGTAAGTTCCGATCCCACCTGGGATGCAAGCCGGATTCTCTGGGATTCACCTCCGGAAAGGGTTGGACCGCTCCTGTCTAAAGATAAATAATCCAGGCCCACATTTACAAGAAAGCCAAGCCGGTCTGAAATTTCCTTTAATAATTCTTCGGCGATCAGCTTCTTATTTCCACTCAGTTTCATGCCTTTGATGAAATCAAAAGCCTGCCTGATGGTCATGGCCGTTACATCAATAATTGATTTTTTATTAATATGGACATGAAGTACCTCATTTTTCAAACGTCTTCCCTTACAAGCCGTGCATGTGCTTGCCGTCATGAATGCAGAATAGTATTTTTTCTGTCCTTCAGACTGGGTGTCCCTGTATCGTCTCATAAGGGTGTGTATCAACCCCTCATGGGTCCGGGTGAATTCTCCCTGGATCTTGGCTGAATTCCAGTTTACTGTCATTTCTTTATGTTTGGACCCGTACAAAAGAAGATCTTTATCTTTTTTCAGCAATTTTTTCCAGGGAATATCAAAGTTGATCCCCCATTGTGTTTCCATGGCATTGAGTTGACTCATTCCCCAGGAATTGTCATTTTGATATCTTGGCTTTTTAATAAAATAATTTTTCCAGGGAATGACAGCGCCCTGCCTGATACTTAAGTCTTGATTCGGCACAACCTTGTTAACATCCATGGACAAAAGCGTCCCTATACCATTACAGTCAGAGCACATCCCTAAAGGTGAATTAAACGAAAAAATCTGAGGGCTGAGCTCGGGATACGCAATCCCGCAGCATGATCTTTCCTCACTCATTTTAAGATCTTCTCTGCCCAGCATATGGACAATCATCTGTCCGCTTCCAAGTTTAAGAGCCGATTCCACAGAATCGGTGAGGCGGGATTCAAATTTTTTATCATTTTTAACCATTAAGCGGTCTATCACGACCTCTATATGATGCTTCTTATTTCTGGCAAGGGTTTGAACGTTTTCAAAATCCTGTACCACTCCGTCAACCCTGACCCTGGCATATCCTTTTTTTTTCAGATCCTCAAGTATTTCCTTATGCTCTCCTTTCCTGTTTTCCACGACAGGGGAAAGGATGAGAATTTTTGAGTTCCTGGGCAGGGACAAAATCTGGGATACCATACTCTGGGCATGTCCCCGGCCTACTTTTTCCCCACATTTATAACAATACTGGGTTCCGAGCCTGGCAAATAATACCCGCAGGTAGTCGTAAATCTCCGTTATGGTTCCCACTGTGGATCTGGGATTTTTACTTGCCGCTTTCTGTTCAATGGCAATTGTGGGGGATAACCCCCTTATGGTATCATACTTTGGCTTTTCCATCTGGCCGATGAATTGTCTGGCATAAGAAGAAAGAGATTCAACATATCGCCTTTGACCTTCGGCAAAAATCGTATCAAAGGCAAGGCTTGATTTGCCGGAACCAGACACTCCGGTAAAGACAACCATCTTTTTTTTGGGAATTTCTATATCAATATCTTTAAGATTGTGCTCCTTTGCCCCTTTTACAATAATCCTGTCAAGCTCCTTGGAATTTGAGCCTGGAATTTTATTATTTTTTTCTTCTACTCGATCCTCTATTAAGTCCAACAAACCAGCGTTTTTCATACCTTAATTGTCACCTTATTTTATTCTTTTCAATATCCAGAAATCATAAGCATGACAAGATAAAAGTAAAGTTGGCAAATATTAAAAATCAAATTGCTTTTATGGTGTTCCATTTGATAATAATAATGAAATGAAACCAAATCAGACATATAAACTTGCCTTTTCAAGCTGCCCCAATGACACTTTTATTTTCAAGGCCATTGCCAGACAATTGATTGACCTTCATGGATACTGCTTTGATATTGTATTAGAAGACGTGGAAACCCTTAACCAGAAGGCAGCCAAAGGCACATATGATATTACTAAACTTTCTTTTGCCGCCTTTGGCAGTCTTGTTCAAACCTATGCCCTGTTAAGGACCGGGTCTGCCCTGGGTCTGGGTTGCGGTCCTTTGATCATCTCTCTTCCAGGCCGATCCCTGGATGACAAAACCAAACCCGTGATTGCCGTACCAGGCATGGGAACAACTGCTTACCATCTTTTCAGACTCTATGTGGATGATAAGTATATTGACATGGACGCAAGCATTATCCCTATGCCATTTGAAAAAATCAT
>JABGOU010000146.1 GCA_018645325.1 Desulfobacula sp. | reverse complement strand
TGATAAGTTTTGTTATCAGGCGGCAAAGGAGGGATTTGATCAACACGGAACTGTCGATAATGAGGCGGTTTTTCATCTGGCTTAAGAGATATGTCTTTTCTTGAACCACTGAGAATCTCATGAAAAATAATCACAGCAGAAGCCAGTTCATTGAAAGTTAACCGAAGACAAAACCATTTTATAAGACGGATAAGAGAATGATGCATTGTATGCGATCCTTTGGTTGTTATTTGTTTTTTAGCGATTGCAAACCTAACCACTGGTTCGCATACAATTTTACTCTCAAATACAGATAAAAAAATAGGGAAATTGGAATTTTAACGATAAACCCTTACAAATAACGGGTTTACGATAAAATATAAGTAAAAATTTTGACAAAAGTACCACGTCCCTAAGGATATCAATATGAAAAAAGATACGGCTTCAAAAGGTTTAGTTTCATTTATAAAGGATACCCTTTTATGGAACCTGTCGGGTTCCATTGGATATCAGGTCTACCTGTGCTTTCTGATATGCCTGATGTTAACCGGTGTATATGGATATTTTATTCAGTTTCAACTGGGGCTTTCTGCCACCAACATGTCCAATATCGTATCCTGGGGATTTTATATCTCCAACTTTACCTTTCTTGTGGGCGTGGCTGCTGCTGCAGTCATGCTGATTTTACCCTCATATGTATTCAATGACAAAGATCTGCATAAAGTTGTGATCATAGGCGAAGTTGTAGCCGTTGGTGCACTGGTCATGTGCATGACCTTTGTCTTTGTTGATTTGGGAAGACCCTTGCAGTTCTGGCATTTGATTCCGGGAATTGGTCAGCTCAATTTTCCCTCTTCACTGCTCTCCTGGGATATCCTTGTTCTTAACGGATATCTTGCACTCAACGCCCTGATTCCAGCCTATATTGTATTTTGTCATTATCAGGGCAAAGAACCTGTTGGCAAATACTACAAACCCTTTGTCTTTATCTCAATCGGATGGGCCGTTGCCATCCATATGGTTACAGCCTTTTTGTACCAGGGTCTTCCGGCAAGACCTTTCTGGAACAATCCGCTCATGGGGCCAAGGTTTCTGGCATCGGCATTTGCAGCCGGCCCTGCCATTATCTCGCTTGTTCTTCATGTGGTGAATTCAGCAACTGATTATAAAATTGACAACAAAATTTTTAACAAGCTCAGAATTATTATTGTATCTGCTGCAGTGATAAACCTTTTGATGCTGTTTTCAGAAGTTTTCAAAGAATTTTATTTCCCCACCCATCACAGCCAGTCCGCCATGTACCTGTTTTTCGGACTTGAAGGCCATAACTCCCTTGTACCCTGGATCTGGACCGCCATTTCCATTAACGTAATCGGCACACTCATCCTGGCATTTAACCCGTTCAAGGAAAAACAGATCCTATTGTTTCCGGCCCTGATTCTCCTGATAGTGGGGATATGGATTGAAAAAGGCATCGGTCTTATCGTCCCGGGCCTGGTTCCCTCTCCCATGGGTGAGATCATCAGCTATTCACCCAGCAATGTTGAGCTTTTCATAACTATAGGGGTTCTGGGGCTAGGTATGTTTGTTGTGACCATGTTGTTAAAACCGGCCCTGATTATCGAAAAAAGATATGAGGACAGCCGGGAAAAAACCCATTAGATTCATTAAACAAAAGAATCATTGCCTTTGAAAAATAAGTTATTCAGTTTTGGGATGTTCTTGATCCCCCATCAGACCCATGAAGAGAATCAGATCAGTTTCAATCCTGCTTTTTTATTTTGCTTTTTCCAATAAAGGTTAAATACTGGATTAAGAGAGTTTTTTGCCGGATGGGATTCAACCTTTTTTATCCAGTTCTCTGTAGCCAGACGAGATTTAGCAAAAGTCTGTCTGGTTATTTTGATCCTGTCTTTTTTTGCAGAAGTAAATACCTTTTTGCAAAAAAAGGTCTCCATCTTATCTCTTTCTTCCCAATAGAGCGACACCCTTGAATAATCTTTTAAAACACTGCGATGCAGTTTTTCATGCTGCCACCAAAGTGTTTCAGGGTTATAAATCCCCTTTGGTGCAGGTCCTAAATCCGGAAGCACATCACCTTCCAGCCAGATGGGTTTAAATATACCTGTACAGGGTCCGGCAGTACCCGTTGCCCAGAAGATATTGCCGCCTTTTCCCAAATCGGCCACAAAAGATCCAGTTGTCCCCGAATTTCTGGTTAAGCCGTTACCCGCATGAACACAAACAGAATCCATTAAAAGATGAGACCCGGGATTATAATTTTTATGCTTGTGATTTCTCAAAATTTTAAAGGCTAAAGGAATATCTATTTTCCCCATTTGACTTTGAAGCAAATCATATGAAGTATTTCTGCGAAACCCTGAAGCGGAAAAAGTTGTAAACATCCAGTCAGAATAGCATTTGGCAAAATGAAAGGTTTGCCCCTTTTTAAGCCACCCTTTTTGTCTGGCATTATCAATCAGACCTTTATGGCTTTTGTCAAATTCTTTTCCAATTGTCCTTCTAATATTGAGCCCAATAAAGAGTAGGCTTGATTTCCAAACCCCGTTGATGTGAATGCTTGATCTTCAAATCTCTTACCCCAAGTTAATAATTCGAGGATATCGCTTTCTGAATAGCCACTTGACGATTCAAGTGACAGTTCTATGTCATCAATTAATCCACCTAAATGAATATCGATCCTTTCATCATCGATCGAT
>JABGOU010000145.1 GCA_018645325.1 Desulfobacula sp. | reverse complement strand
AAAATCAGATTCTCGAAATACTTGAGGTTCAATTCTGGTATCAAATTTTCTTCTAAGCTTCATTAATTCTCATAATTTATAGCATACAGTCTAGAAAAAAAAATGACAATAATATTTCTTCTAAATGTCGGGAGTAAATAAATTGTCCAATTATTATGAAAATCACAAAATAGGCTTTCATAAAGCGGGCACAAATAAAGATCATTGATAAAAAATTAAATTTTTATTATTTTTATAATGTTTTGCAAACGATCATAATGATTACTCAAATATAAATGGATATATAAAGGAGAGAATATGAGCGGATACCTTAAACGCAATTGGGAAACTTTCCCGATGGAAAAGCTCAAACGGGTTGACCTGCCGACAACCAGAATCAATAAGGATCAGATCAAAAGGAAGAGTGAACGTCAAGCTGGTTTCTGTAAAGCTGCAGCAGGCGATTATGGAGAAAGACTGCAAAAGGAAATGCGAAGATTTGTTCCTAAGTATCCTATTTCTGGTGCCATCGCCTGGATGCGGGATAATATGAGGCCTTTCAGGGATGGCAATATGGCAGGAAGCAAAGCCCCGCTCCCGAATAATACCCAAAAGATAACACGCCATATCAAGGAAACAGCTTATTTTTTAAGATCTGATGCCGTAGGTGTATGCGAGCTTCCGGCCTATTCGGTTTATAGTCATCAGTTCAGTTTTAAGGATATGGATGCAGGAGAAAGACCCCTAAAATCAAATCATACCCATGCCATTGCCGTTCTGATTGATCAGGATGATAGAACAAACCAGGCATTCAATGGAAACGACTGGATCAGCAATTCAATGAGCATGATGTCCTATGCTACATCCGGGTTTGTTGCCATCACCCTGGCTGAATATATCCGGCGTCTGGGTTATTCTGCAAAGGCCCATTATGCCCCCTATTACGATATTATGTTACCGCCGATACTTCTTATGGCGGGATTGGGAGAATTGAGCCGGATGGGTGACACTGTATTGCATCCTTTTATGGGTCCCAGGTTTAAGGCTGCTGTGGTGACAACAGACCTGCCCATGATTCCGGATAAACCCATTGATTTCGGGCTTCAGGACTTTTGTTCCCGTTGCAAAAAATGTGCACGGGAATGCCCCAGCGGAGCAATAAGTGATGGTGACAAGATAATGTTTAACGGCTATGAAAAATGGCCGCTTAATGTTAAAAAATGTACCACCATGAGAGTCGGGAATCAGCACGGTTCAGGCTGTGGTACATGTGTTAAGGTTTGCCCCTGGAGTAAACCCTACACACCATTTCACCGTGCTGTAAACTGGACCATGAGAAATGTAAAATTTGCCAGGAGATTCGGTATCTGGGGGGATGACTTAATGGGGTATGGTAAGCCTGATAATAAGAACAAATGGTGGTTTGACCTTGAGGATAAAAATGGTGACGGGATTTTAAGTATTCCAAAATAAAAAAATAATTGTATTTTCGGCTTTTTTTAAATTTTTAAAAATCATTGATTATAACTTATAGATGCTGGTCCTTTGATCTTTCAAACAGGATTAAAACAAGACTTGAGATAGAACCTTTTTTTGTGGGATCATAAAAAGTGGTTTAACTAAGTGTCCAATATATCGGGGGAGGATCAAGATCTATTACCAGATTTATTACATCTAAAAATCTAATTTGACGTGATGGGTATAAAAGCTTATAATTTTTAAACATAAAAAATAAGATATGGATAAGGATAATGATTAATAAAGAACATATCATAGCCCTATTAAAAAAATATAAAAAAGAACAATCCAAACGATTTGGTGTTACTAAAATGGGTATTTTCGGTTCCGTTGCCCGGGGATCCATTAATGAAGGTAGCGATATAGATATTGTTGTTGAGCTAAGCAAACGCAATCTGTTAAACAGAATCGGTTTAAAAATGAGCTTAGAAGATTTTCTTGGAGTGCCAGTTGACGTTGTTGCCTATAGGGAGGATTTGAGTCCTCTTTTGAAAGAGCGAATAATAAGGGATGTTATTTATGTATGATGATGAAATCCTTGCCGATTTGTTAAACAAAATACAAAATTGCTTAAATAAAATTCAATTGAGAGTTCAATCTATAGATGCCGCTTCGGATTTAACAAATTCTCATGAAGGAGTAGAACGGCTTGATTTGCTGTGCATGCCTTTGATTGTGATCGGTGAACTTGTCAAAAAAATAGATAAAATAACAAATCGGTCCCTTTTAAAAAAATACCCAGTTATTCCTTGGGGAGAGATAAAAGGGATGAGGAATATTGTTGTTCACGATTATTTCAACATTGATGCTGAAGAAATTTTCAATACCTGTAAAGAAGACATACCAAAACTTGCTGAAGTCATCAATCTTATTATTTCCGATCTTAAAGCGGATCAAAATTCATAGCGAGGAAGACTGCCCCCAATGCAATATTGGATCATGCCCATAACAGACAATAAAAATGAACACCACAGAAAACCTCTTAAGACATAATTTTATTAACCGACATTTCCTTAAAAGTTCAAAACCCGTCCGCAAAACACAGACCCTGATCAACGATAAATATTTTTCCCCTCGGTATTATAGCCGGCGCTGATCATACTCTTTCAGATTATAAGCCAGAGATATGAACAAGGCTCCATTATTATTACAACAAATCGTGTTCTCCAGGAAATTTAGGTGGTGAAAAAGTTTATAAAGTTTTTTTTAATCAAGGTGGGTCAAACTTGGGTTAACATTCAGTTCACACATTTTATCAATCATTGAAAAACGTTATGGCTATTTTGAAATCTTGGGCAATGATAGATAAAACGCTCTTCTATTAGTGCTCTTCAAAAGTGATTTGATCAAACTATTTAAATTCCTGCCTTTCGGTTTATTTTAATCTGTGAAGTGCTG
>JABGOU010000144.1 GCA_018645325.1 Desulfobacula sp. | reverse complement strand
CTGTCCTCTGGCATTCAATTATATGAACCAGAACCAGCATCAAAAGCCATTCTTCCATATTAAACGATATAATATATTCATCCCATTCTGAAAATTTTTTCCGGGGTACGAACAAAAGGATATAAAAAATTTTAGGGAGCCTGGGAACTCAATCTCCAATATTCAGTAATGGAGCTTTGGCTCATTTGATGATGGCGATCCCCCATATATTGAAATGACAGACTTATTCAAACAAGAGTTATTTTATGGAACATTTTTCTCTTCAAAAATAGGCGTTTATACCTATTGACGAATCAATTTTAATTTACTAACCGTTCTTGGACAATAGTGAGATTTTATTTTAAAATTTAAGTTGTTTGGGAATAAAAAAAAGGTGGATTAATTAAGTAATTGATGTATCATAAAAAGATATTCGGGAAATAGTCTGTCGGCATGTATTTTTTTAAATTGAATGCCATCAATTCCCTGGCGATTATCATTTGGCGATGTGAGTAGAATATAACAAGCATATTGGTGTTCTTTCCAAAATTTAAATTAAACTATAAAAGAGGCTTCATATGGTTGAAAAAAAAACTTATGAGGAATTAGAAAAAAGGATTCATGAATTAGAGGAATTAATATCCGAGCATGAAACTGTTGAAAAATCCATGGCTCTTTCAAATATAACGTTTGAAGGGATATTAATTCATGACAATGGTATAGCTATAGATGTTACTGCATCTTTTTTAAAGATGTTTGGCTACAATAAAGAAGAAATTATTGGTAACAATGTGATTAAATTACTTTTGCCAGATGAATATCATTCCATAGTAAAAAAAAGAATTCGCCAAAATAGTGTGGAGCTCTATGAAGTGATGGCGATAAAAAAGGATGGGACATTTTTCCCGATAGAAATTAAATCAAAAGACATAAAAATCGGAAATAAAAAAATTAGAATCTCAGCCGTCAGGGATATCAGCGAAAGGAAAAAAGCAGAACAGGCCCTGCACGAGAGTGAAAAAAAATTCGCACAAGCCGTTCAAGCAAATCCTATCCCAACTTTTATTATTGATAGGGACCACGTCCTCACGCACTGGAACAATGCCTGTGAGAAGTTGACCGGTTTTTCAACAGTTGAAATGTTGGGGACCAAGAAACACAGGGTTGCCATCAATGAAAAAGAAGGAGATGTCCTGGCTGATTTAATAGTGGATAGGAAAACAGATCCAGAGATAAAAAAACATTATGAAGAAAAAATTTATTCGTCTGCCTTTGCTGAAGGGGCATATAATGGCGAAGCTTTTTGTCCTAAACTCAAAGAAAATGGCAAATGGCTTTTATTTACAGGCGCACCTTTAAAAGATCAAGAGGGCAATATTATTGGTGCCATAGAAATTTTGCAGGACATCACAAATCAGAAACAGACGGAAGCCCAACTCCGACAAGCCCAAAAGATGGAATCCGTTGGCCGCCTGGCAGGTGGGGTTGCCCATGATTACAACAATGCGCTCACAGCGATCATGGGTTACACTGAACTTGCCATGATGGATTCAGATCCGGCAGGGCCATTGCATGCTGATCTCAATCAGGTTCTCAAAGCTGGCAGACGTGCAACGGACATTACCCGGCAACTTTTGGCCTTTGCCAGAAAGCAGACCATTGCCCCTGAAGTGCTTGATTTGAACGGGAATGTGGAAAGCATGCTTAAAATGCTCCGGCGACTTATCGGTGAGGACATTGACCTTGTCTGGATGCCTGGCAATGGCGTTGGGAATGTCAAGATGGACCCCTCCCAGATCGACCAGATCCTGGCCAACCTGTGTGTTAACGCCAGAGATGCCATAAAAGGAGTTGGCAGAATCACCATTGAAACTGAGAATATAGTTTTTGATGCAGCTTACTGCGCCGATCATCTGGGTTTTGTTCCAGGCAGGTTTGTTCTTCTGGCCGTAAGCGACAATGGCTGCGGCATGGACAAAGAAATATTGAGCAATATTTTTGAACCGTTTTTCACCACAAAGGATGTAGATAAAGGAACCGGCCTGGGACTTTCCACAGTCTACGGTATTGTCAAGCAGAACAACGGGTTTATAAATGTTTACAGCGAACCAGGCAAAGGGACAGGTATAAAAATTTACCTGCCACGGCACGATGGCAAAGCTGTCGAGATCCAGGAGGAAAGTACGGCAAAGATCCCCCAGGGCCACGGTGAAACCATTTTGCTTGTGGAGGATGATCTTTCCATCCTTAAACTTGCTCAGAAAATCCTTAAAGGACTGAAGTATAACGTTTTGATTGCAGATACACCAAAAGGGGCCATAAAACAGGCACAAGATCATAAAAGTGAAATTCACCTGCTCGTCACAGACGTGATCATGCCTGAAATGAACGGGCGTGAACTGTCAGAACAATTGAAATCCCTTTGCCCAAATTTAAAATGTATGTTCATGTCCGGATACACTGCCAATGCCATCGCCCATCATGGAGTCCTGGACGAAGGGGTGCACTTTATTCAAAAGCCATTTTCCCAAAAAGATCTGGCAACAATTGTCAGAGAAGTATTGGATGAATAGAAAAAGCTGATTTTTTAATTAAAACCTGCCTCTATATCTTGTGGTTGGGAAGAATAATATTTTGTCCTCTGGCATTCAATTATATGAACCAGAACCAGCATCAAAAGCCATTCTTCCGCATTCTACTCTATAATATACAAAAAATATTTTCTCCGAATCCCAAGATTTTGATTTTGAAAATTCCGCTTGCTCTCCAATATAGTCTCGTGGGATCTTGATTTATTTGGTCATGCAGTTTTTCATATAATGTAATTTGGATATCTTCTTGCCTTTGTCCCCTCCCCTTTTTTTTTATAACTCCGGAAAAAACAGATAAGTTTTCTTAAAAAATAGGTAGTTTACCTATAGACGAATTAATTCAAGTTTGTTAAGACATCGGAAAAAAAATCGACAAAAAAAAGGAG
>JABGOU010000143.1 GCA_018645325.1 Desulfobacula sp. | reverse complement strand
TAACTTTTTTATGATTACTCCATACCCGTTCAGGTCAGTTTACCTTTCCTTCGCTGGATGGGACATGTTGACATGCTCTATGTCGGGCTACACTTGTGGCGGAAAAACTCGCTTCCCTCAGACAGTTCCCGCCACTTAACGTTTCGCCCGCCAGAGCCTGTACCAACAGGTCTCAAAATGCTCATCCAAGGCAAATTGACCTGAACTAGTTGCTGTGCCGACAATTACAATCATTGTAGCGGATAACAGAGCAAAATATTGTTTACATGCGATTGGCCTGACAAAAAGATTCAACCATGTGATTTAAGTCAGGGGTTTGCCGAGGATGGTATTCCAGATTCCGTCGGGGCAGCGTCTTTCAATGATATGGACATTTTTTTTTGACAATGATGTCAAAACTTTTTTGGCTTCGGAATTGAGAAGTCCGGACAGGATAAACCATTTTTTCTCAAGGAGAAAAGGGCTTTCAATCATATACCGCATGACATCATAATGGATATTGGCAACCAGAAGATCACAGGGGATACCCATTATCTGTTCCCCCCTTGCCTGGAAAGCCAGGACTTGATCTTCGAATCCGTTGAGCCGGATATTGTTCAGGGTGGTTTTAACTGCAAGGAGATTGAAATCGCAGGCCATCACATGTTTACAGCCAAGCGCCGCAGCTCCAAGGGATAACAGCCCTGTTCCCGTACCAATATCCAGGATGGAGTTTATCTTGTCTCTCGTACACAATCGATGGATAAGATAAAGGCAGTCTTCCGTTGTCTGGTGCCTGCCCGTTCCAAACACCACACCCGGATCCAACATAATTCCCTTAAAGGCTGCATCATTTTCAAAAGGTTTATTCCATGGCGGATAAATACACAGATCATTCACATAATAAGGCTCGATTTTATCTCCATGCCATTGTTCACCCGTCATTTCATATTTTTCAATCAGGTTGATACCTTTATTCTTTTTAAGGATGCCATCAATTGTATCATCTGCTGAAACAGAAAAAAAAAGAAAGGCAATCTGTTCTTCCACCCATGTTCCAAGATAGGTTTCATTATTTTGCTCTCCTTCTTCAACAAAGGGAACGCCGTCAAAATAATAGATATAAAGCATATCATAAGGGTTCATTATTTTTATTGCCTTGTTTTTTTTTGCCGCAAAAAAATATCCCGGCCTTAAAATTAAATTTGACAAAATTTTCAAAATAAAAAATAATCATCCTATAATTAAACCATGAAAAAAAGTTAATAGCTATTAAATTTGAAAAATGAAATTTAAAAAAGTAATCGCCCGATTTTATGCCGACAATATAGATCTTGCCGAAGAACTGATCTGTAATATCTTCTTTTCCCTTAATCTCAAAGGAGTGGTTTGTGACGTCCCCCTTGAAGAGCCGGATGAAGGTTTTGGCACAAACACGCTGCCAAAGCCTGAAATATGTTCTATTACAGGCTTTTTGCCCCTGATTGATTCCTCTGATATAATGGTTGAAAATATAAGAAAAAAAACAGCAGACCTGTCACATCTGGATATCAAGGTTGACCTTCAAATTGAAATTGTGGATGAACAGGACTGGGCACATGCCTGGAAAACTTATTTTGAGGTAACCCCGATTACGGACAGGATAACCATAAAACCTGCCTGGAAAGACCATGCATCAAGGGAAGATGAAATCGTTATTCACCTTGATCCGGGCATGGCATTTGGTACGGGTACACACCCTACAACGGCCATGTGTATTCAATTGATTGAAAAATTTCTTGAACCCGGTTCAAGCTTTCTGGATGTTGGAACCGGCTCTGGAATTTTGATGATTGCGGCTGCCGGGCTTGGTGCAGGGCAGGTTACAGGAATTGATACGGATGAGGTGGCCATAGACGTGGCCAAAAAAAACCTTGATAAAAATAATATCGGTCCTGAAAATTACGATCTTTTGTGTACCACACTGGATAAAATTGGTCCTGGACCCTGGCGGTTTATTGCCGTAAATATTATAGCCCAGGTCATTGTCACCCTCCTGCCGGAAATATCAAAGCGGATGACAAAAAAAACCATACTAGTCCTCTCAGGAATTATCAGAGAAAGACAAAACGATGTTTTGTCGGCAATGAAGGCTCATACCCTTTATGTCATCCATGAAGAATACACAGACGAATGGGTATGCCTTGCCGTCAAAAAGAAAGCAAATAAATAAAATGGAAAATTTTATACCACAAAACAGATATTTAAAAATAAAAACCATTGACTCCCATACTGCAGGAGAACCGTTCCGCGTAATCACTTCAGGGGTATCGGAACCTGTTGGAAATACAATTCTTGAAAAAAGAAGATATGCAAAAAAACACATGGACGGCATCAGAAAAATTCTCATGTATGAACCCCGCGGTCATGCTGACATGTACGGATGTTTTATCACAAAACCTGTGACCAAAGATGCGGATTTTGGAATCCTTTTTATTCATAATGAAGGTTTTTCCACCATGTGCGGGCATGGCATTATTGCCATTGTGACCATTGCCGTTGAAACCGGGTTTGTAAAGGTCAAAACCCCGGAGCAAAAAATCAGGATTGATACACCTGCAGGTCTGGTGACGGCAATTGCCAATATGACAGGGGACAGGGTTTTGTCTGTAACCTTTAAAAACGTGCCCTCTTTTGCTTTGGAACTGGATGCTGTTGTTGATGTCCCGGGAATAGGGAAGGTTACCTATGACCTTGGGTTTGGCGGTGCCTTTTACGCCTTTGTCAATGCCCGTGATCTGGGTCTTTGCTGCACCCCTGAATATTTTTCCGAACTTGTTCAAAAGGGCAGGAAGATTAAAAATGCCATAATGGCCTCAAAAAAAATCATCCATCCCTTTGAAAAAGATCTGGTTGAAAAGGATCTGGGGTTTTTATATGGAACGATCTTTGTTGATGATCCTGAACTTGAAAATATCCATTCAAGGCACTGCTGCATATTTGCTGAAGGAGAAGTT
>JABGOU010000142.1 GCA_018645325.1 Desulfobacula sp. | reverse complement strand
GCACCTTGCTGATGGCCAGGGATGGTGCACAACCCATGGCCCAGCAGGCAAACGAAAATTTGATGGTGGATTTGGGTGGAGGGGGCATATTGACAAATAGAAAATAAAACCTTATTTATTATAAACTTAAATTGAAAGTGTTTGATTAATATACCTCGTTACCTTGAGACAAAAGGAGTTTTAAATGTCAGAAAAACAATCTTATATGTTTACATCAGAGTCTGTAACAGAAGGTCACCCTGATAAAGTGGCTGATGCCATATCCGACGGTATCCTTGATGCCATCATGGCCCAGGATAAAAAATGCAGGGTTGCCTGTGAAACCCTTGTAACCACAGGTCTTGCAATGGTTGCAGGAGAAATTACAACAGATTGTTATGTGGATATTCCCGAAGTGGTCAGAAATACCATCAAGGACATTGGATATAATTCCTCAAATATGGGATTTGACTGGCAGACATGCTCAGTAGTTACAAGTATTGACCAGCAATCCGCCGACATAGCCCAGGGGGTTGATGAAGGGGCAGGGCTTTACAAAGAACAGGGAGCCGGTGATCAGGGGTTGATGTTTGGCTTTGCCACCAATGAAACGCCTGAGTTGATGCCCATGCCGATTGTTTATGCCCATAAGCTGACCAAAAGGCTGGCCCAGGTCAGAAAAAATGGTGCCCTTGATTTTTTGAGACCTGATGGGAAATCCCAGGTAACCATTGAATATATCGAGGGTCAGCCCAAAAGGGTGGATACTATTGTTGTTTCTTCTCAGCATTCTCCTGACGTGTCCTATGATGATTTAAAAGCTGCTATAATAAAAGAAGTTATTCAAAAAGTGATTCCCAAAGAGATGATAGATGGAGACACAAGATTTTTTATTAACCCCACTGGACGATTTGTAGTGGGTGGCCCAATGGGAGACTGCGGTGTTACAGGTCGAAAAATCATTGTAGATACCTATGGTGGACAGGGCAGTCACGGGGGAGGGTGTTTTTCTGGAAAAGATCCTTCAAAAGTGGACAGGAGCGCATCTTACATGGGAAGATATGTGGCAAAGAATATTGTTGCATCAGGAATTGCAGATAAATGCGAGGTTCAGGTGGCCTATGCAATCGGTGTTGCCCAGCCAGTATCCCTTCTTGTTGATTTCATGGGAACTGGGAAAATATCTGAATCCAAGGCAATCGGGATTGTTAAATCAGTATTTGATTTAAGGCCTGCTGCAATCATCGACACCCTTGATCTGCTTCGTCCGATTTACAGAAAAACTTCGTCATATGGTCATTTTGGAAGAAAAGATCCTGATTTCTACTGGGAAAGAACAGACAAGGCAGATCAAATAAAGGATCTTGCCGGAATATAATTTATTTGCTGCCCTAAGTTAACAAAAGCCGCCTGAATTTGAAATTTTGAGTTCAGGCGGCTTTTTTTATTGACATAAATGAAGAATACTAGTATTTTGCATAGAAAACAACATATCAACATATTTTGATATATTTATTTTAAAAAAAATAACAAGGAGCAAAAAATGCCACAAATAATTAAAGATCCTTCTTACATAGATCTTGACCTCAGCCTGAAATACAAAATTAAAGACATTGCCCTGGCAGAAGAGGGGCACAAAGACATGCAGCTTTCAGAAAAAGAGATGCCGGGACTCATGGCTATAAGAGAAAAATATGGTAAAGAAAAACCTTTTAAGGGTTTGAAAATAATGGGCAGTCTTCATATGACCATTCAGACAGCCATGCTCATTGATACCCTTTATGAGTTGGGAGCTGATATCCGCTGGGCTTCCTGCAATATTTTTTCAACCCAGGATCATGCTGCGGCAGCCATTGCACAAAAAGGATCAGCAGCTGTATTTGCGTGGAAAGGTGAAACCCTTGAAGAATTCTGGTGGTGCACTGAACAGGCACTCATCTGGCCGGATGGTTCAGGACCTGATCTGATTGTTGACGATGGAGGGGATGCAACCCTTTATATCCATCAGGGTGTGAAACTGGAAAAAGATCCCTCTCTGCTGGATCATGAAACCAATAGCCTAGATGAGAAATGCCTCATGGACAGGTTAAGGGTAAGCTTTCAGGAAAATCCGGAAAAATGGACCCATATTGCTAAAAAGATTCGTGGTGTATCAGAAGAGACAACAACCGGTGTACACAGGCTGTATCAGCTTGCTGAAAAAAATGAACTGCTTTTTCCTGCCATAAATGTAAATGATTCCGTGACCAAATCAAAGTTTGATAATCTTTATGGATGCCGGGAATCACTTGCAGACGGGATCAAAAGAGCAACGGATGTCATGCTGGCCGGTAAAACCATTGTTGTTGCAGGATATGGTGATGTCGGTAAAGGGTGTGCAGCATCAATGAAAGGGTATGGTGCCATTGTATGGGTCACTGAAATAGATCCGATCTGTGCACTCCAGGCAGCCATGGAAGGCTATAGGGTAGTGACAATGGAAGAGGCCGCCCCCCATGGTGATATCTTTGTTACAGCAACGGGCAATTACCATGTTATCAAGGGCGAACACATTAAACAGATGAAGAATGAATCCATTATCTGTAATATTGGCCATTTTGATAATGAAATAGAAATGAGTTATCTGGATAACCATCCAAAAGCTGTAAAAATAAATATCAAACCCCAGGTGGATAAATGGACACTGGAATCGGGCCGCTCTGTTATAGTCCTTGCTGAAGGAAGACTTGTGAACTTGGGTTGTGCAACAGGGCACCCAAGCTTTGTGATGAGCAACAGCTTTTCAAATCAGACCCTGGCCCAGATTAAACTGGCCAAAGAGGATCTTGAAACTAAAGTTTTTACACTGCCTAAGGAACTTGACGAAGAAGTGGCAAGGCTTCATCTGAAAAATCTTTCCGTCAATCTGACACAGCTGACACAAGAGCAGTCCGAGTATTTAGGGATTCCTGTCAACGGCCCTTATAAGACTGGTCATTATAAATATTAAGTAGTGCCTGATCGAAAACAGCCAATTTTCCTGATTACTGCCAAGCATATACCGTG
>JABGOU010000141.1 GCA_018645325.1 Desulfobacula sp. | reverse complement strand
TATTTGTGTGAAAAAAATGAAATTTCTCCCAATTTTGTTGTTATCTGTGAACCAAGCTCTTTAAAGCTGGCATTGGGACACAGGGGCCGGGCGATGCTGACGATAACGACAGAGGGTGTTTCTTCTCATGGCAGTTCTCCTGAACTGGGAGTAAATGCCATCTATAAAATCAAAAATATTATAGGGCGTATTGAAGAACTTCAATCAAAACTTGCAGCTGACAATACGTCAGGTTCCGTAACGCTAAGCCGTATAGAAAGCAAGGCCGTTTCTCTTAATGCGGTTCCGGACCAATGTAAACTCTATCTTGACAGACGTCTTGAAGTAGGAGAAACCGAAACATCAGTGGCAAAGGAAATGGATGCATTAGTAGAAGGAACAAAAGCCATCTGGGAAATTTATGAGATTACAGATAAAACCTGGACAGGCAAATCTGTTAGTTGCAGGGCTTTTTTTCTACCATGGGAATTAAAGGAGGACCATCTGTTAACTCGTGCGAGTATAAAAGCCGTCAATGATGCTACCGGTAAGAAGGCAACTTTGTTTAAGTGGAATTTTTCTACAAATGGTTTTGCCAGTGCCAGCAAAATGGGAATTCCCACAATAGGGATGGGGCCAGGCAATCCCGAATTGGCACATTGCCGGGATGAATGTTGCGATATATCAGAAATTGTCGGGGCACTTAAATTTTATGCATCAATCGTAAATAATTTATAAAAATGCAAATACATTAAATATCGTATCATTTTTGATAAAACTTTAAATTTTATGAAGTGTTAGATCAATAAATAAAAAGGATAAAAAAATGTCGAACCACATCATCACTGCTGACCCTGAAATAGCAACCATTCTTGAACAGGAAGAAAAAAGACAAGAAAATGGTCTTGAATTAATCGCATCGGAAAATTGTGTCAGCCAAGCTGTCATGGAAGTCCAGGGAAGTGTGCTGACCAATAAATATGCAGAAGGTTATCCGAACAAAAGATACTATGGGGGATGCACCTATGCAGATGCAGCCGAGACCCTGGCCATTGAAAGGGCCAAAGCACTTTTTAAAGCAGAGTATATTAATGTTCAACCCCATTCGGGTTCACAGGCGAATATGGCTGCCCTTATGTCTGTCGTAAATCCAGGCGATACCATCCTCGGGATGGATCTTTCCCACGGTGGCCATCTTACCCATGGAAGTCCGGTGAATTTTTCGGGAAAACTTTATCATTTTGCTCACTACGGCGTATCCAGAGAAACCGGTACCATCGATTATGCGCAGGTAGAACAATTAGCAAAAGACCATCAGCCAAAGGTAATTATTGCCGGGGCAAGCGCTTATCCCAGAATGATTGATTTTAATCGATTTGCTGAGATTGCCAAAAAATACAATGCTCTTTTAATGGTAGATATGGCCCATATAGCAGGCCTTGTCGCCACAGGGCTCCACCCGTCACCGATCCCGGTTTCAGATATTGTAACTACAACCACTCATAAGACACTGAGAGGACCACGTGGGGGTATGATCCTGGCTAAAGCAGGGTTTGAGTCGAAATTAAACAGTTCAATATTCCCGGGAATACAGGGAGGGCCACTCATGCATGTGATTGCCGCAAAGGCTGTTGCATTTAGAGAAGCACTTTCAGATACGTTCACCCGCTATCAGGAAAATGTTGTAGCCAATGCTGCTGCCATGGCTCGTATTTTCGTGGAAAATGGTGTTGATCTCGTTTCAGGAGGAACAGATAATCACCTGATTCTTCTGGACCTGACGTGTCTTAATATCACAGGCAAAGCTGCCGAAGACGGTTTGGGGCAAGCTGGAATTACCGTTAATAAAAATTCCATCCCCTTTGAAACAAAGAGTCCTTTCGTTACCAGCGGCGTTCGAATTGGAACACCTGCAATCACATCCCGGGGGATAAAAGCTGCCCAGGCAGAAACAATTGCCGGGCTCATCTCAGGGATATTAAAGAACCTTGGTGACGAGGCAACGATTCAGAAAACCAGAACTATAGTTAAAGAACTTTGTCAGGCATTTCCCCTTTACAAGTAAGGATATTTTACCATGAGTTTATTAGAACGTGGATTTGAAGATTCTGAATTTGAAATGCGGACTTTAAGGGCTCAAAAAATGATGGCGGAGCATAAGCTTGATGCTATTTTTTTGACAACCGAGCCCAATGTCCGTTATTTTTCAGGTTTTTTTACACAATTTTGGGAAAGCCCCACCCGGCCCTGGTTTCTCATCGTTCCGTTAACGGGAAAACCCATTGCAGTTATTCCTGAAATAGGGGCGAGCGGCATGGCCGCCACCTGGGTTGATGATATCCACACCTGGGCATCTCCAAACCCTGCGGATGACGGTATTTCACTTGTGGCGGACATACTGAACACTCTTCCCCGTCGATATGGCCGCATTGGTGCAACGTTGGGTACGGAATCCTATCTTAGAATGCCGTTTAATGACTTTATTGATCTGTCTTCCAGGCTGACTGGAACGGTGTTTGTTGATATCGCAACACAGATTCATCGTCTCCGTTCAATAAAATCGAATGCAGAAATCAAAAAAATCCGAAAGGCTTGTGAAATCGCAAACATTGGATTTGCCAATATCCCGGATCATGCCAGGGTAGGCCAGACAGAACGCGATATCTGCAAACAGATGCGCATTGATATGCTTCATGCAGGTGCTGATATTATCAAGTATCTGATATCAGGGTCCGGTCCGGACGGATATGACAGTATCATCATGGGTCCGACAGACCGCCAACTGACTAAGGGCGATGTACTGATTATTGACGTGGGTGCGGTTTATGATGGTTATTTTTCAGATTTTGATCGGAATTTTGCATTCGGTCACCCCAGTGATTCCACTCTCAAAGCCTATACTGCCGTTTATGAAGCAACTGATGCAGGCTTTAAAGCGGCCCGGCCCGGAGCAACCACCACTGATGTCTATACTGCCATGTGGTCCGTTATGGAATCGGCCGGAGCGCTTGGAAATGATGTGGGCCGTTTGGGCCATGGACTTGGGATTCAGTTAACCGAATGGCCTTCCAACACAGCATCGGATAATACTCTGCTGGAGCCGGGTATGGTAATCACTCTGGAACCGGGAATGATGTATGCCCCAGGAAAGTCCATGGTTCACGAAGAAAAT
>JABGOU010000140.1 GCA_018645325.1 Desulfobacula sp. | reverse complement strand
AGTCAGTGCCATCCGAAAGTACTATTGGGCGTGTATTATCACGTAATGGTTTGACGCATAGCCGAACCGGCTTTTATTAAACAAATGACTTTTTACCCGATTATAATGGGGCTCTGCCCCAAACCCCGGGATTTAACGCATTATGGACAAAAGCATGTTAGAAAAGGGGCAGTGCATCACACACTGCCCCCATGCTTAAGTCACCGGCCACGGCGCTCGGGTTGCTTCCCAGCAAGAGCCCTATCCTCCGAGCTGGTGAAAACCACAATAGCAAAGATATATAAAAATGCAATAATCAAGAGTTCACCTTTTTGGGGTAACATTATTGATGAGGCAATAACTTAGTGAAAGTATGATTTATTAATGAGGCAACACGGGAATTTTAATTGTCGTTACAGGAAAAAAATATTTGTCGTTGATCTTAAAAGGACGAAAAACTTGACTAAAAATAAGAAGTCTGAGACATAGGGTATAATGAGCGTCGATCAGTTCCAAAAAACCGGACGGAATGCTCTGGAACAGGTGGACGGAATACTCCGGAACGGGTGGACGGATTCACCGGAATACGCATAAGGGATTTGATTTTACGGATTTTGTAAAGTCATATGACAATGAATTCGACTGCATGAAAATCATGGATGAACTTATCAGGGCAGCAAGGTCTTTTGACCCGGCAAAAATAACAATTCCAGAGCCGGACACTGAAGAGAGCGAACGAATCAAATCATGGATTATGTTATCACCAGGAGAATTTTCAATCAGGGATCTTGATTATGAGCTGAATTTTAAAGCCCCGGAACAGAAAACATACAGGACAAAAATACTTGAAAAATTTGTGGCTGAAAAAATACTATCCAGGGAAGGAAAAAAACGTGGATATTATCGGCCATATAAATCAGACCTTGAAAGGATGGATTTTAAGTCTGCAGATGACAGATTCCTTGATGTCTGGCTGCCGTTTAAACTTCATGATCTTGTTGGACTGCTCCCCGGAAATATCGTGATTGTGGCAGGTGAACCAAACGCAGGCAAAACAGCTTTGCTTTTAAATCTTATCAAGGCCAATCGGAATAAATTTGATGTCCATTATTTCAATTCGGAAATGGGCTCAGGGGAGTTAAAAACACGCCTCAATAAGTTTGATGATTTCCCTTCTTCTGAATGGGGCTTTAATGCTTACCGCAGAGATACAGATTTTGAAGATGTGATTTTCAAGGGTCCCAAAAGCCTGAACATTATCGATTTTCTTGAGGTCCATGACAATTTTTATCTCATCGGAGATAAAATTAAAAAAATCCATGAGGCCCTGGAAGGAGGGATTGCTGTTATTGCAGTCCAAAGAAACAAAGGTGCTGATTTTGGTTTGGGCGGTCAGCGGACAATGGAAAAGGCCCGATTGGTAATTAATATTTCTCCGGGAACAATGCAAATCACAAAAGCAAAAAATTTTGTAAATCCGTCAATAAATCCAAACTGGATGAAAGTGAATTTTAAACTTGTGAATGGGTGCCGGTTTGCCATGCAGGGTGGCGGCTGGTATCGGGAGGAAGCGTAAATATGTTGGAAAAATCATGTTGGAATTGTTCACTGCTTTCATTGGATGGTTTCCCGGGCAGTTGTAATTGGTATCCGGAAAGGAAGCTTATTCCGGTTTCGATTGTTGATAAGGGATGTAAGCAATTCAAGCTTAATTCTTCTCCTCTGGATAAACGAATAAATGAACTTTGGAATCATGCCCATGAAATGGCTGATTTTACAGATAGTGACAAGGCGCCATTCAAAGAGAGAGAGGTTCTTGTCTCTGCAATTTTCAGCATTGGGAAAATAATAGATAAGTTGAAGGAGGTTATATGTCTCAAAACAGATATCAAACTGAACATTTAACAGGGAAGCGCTTAAAAGGAGTGAAAGCACTCTTAACCACTGACAGTATAGAGGAGGCTGCAAAAGCCGCAGGGGTAGTACGAAACACGCTGTATCGGTGGTTAAAAGAAGAGGTTTTCACAAAGGAATTGTCGAAGGCAAAACGACAGATGGTACAGTATAGTATTTTGAAACTGCAACGATCCACAAAGGATGCAGTGCAAGCATTGTCCGAAATTTGTAGAGATAAAGATGGTACAGCATCTGCCAGGGTTGCTGCCGCAAGAGAGATATTGGCTACCAGTTTGAAAGCTATCGAAATTGAGGAGCTGGAAGCCAGGATCGAAAAATTAGAACAAAAAATTGAAAAAGAGAGGTGAAAAATGAAACTAAGCAGCAGGGTTAAAAAATTAGAAGACAAAAAAAGTAACAACAGGCCCAGGTGTATCTGTCATGCCGGAAAAATTAATGAGGAAGCGGTATGGGCGAAACACCTCGCAGCACATCCGGAGGATCGAGATCAACAGCCCTATTTTTGGGACATAGGTGATGATGGTGTGCTCAAAAACGGGGAAGCTCTCGTGATGGCTGATATGACACATGAGGAGTCCCTGGACTATTTGGATTAAACACTGACAAATTTTGACAGTACTGAACACCTGGACAAATAAAAAACTTGCCCAAGGCCAAACACCCTGGGCAGGTTCAATAAAAAACTGACATACTCACGCAGGACAGTTAAACCCTATTAAACAGATTCATGTGGTCCTGGAAAAAGAAAACTGTCCTAAATATTGAAGAAAACACCATGTTCAGCCTTGTCTTTTTAAGATCCACTTATAGTATTGATCAGCGTCAGCTATAATACCCACCGAACGACAATTATAATTCCCGAAATGTAAGACCTTAAAAAAATATGGTAAGAACATCCAAATCGAATGGAAATGGAGGTTTGGATGGTTACGGACCAGCAAGTGAGGAGGTTATTCAAATTGATTCAAACAGAAAAGAATTTCGGGGTGGCGGCAATGAAAGCAGGAATGGATGAAAAAACTGCTCGTAAGTACCGCAAACAGGGCAAGTTGCCAAGTGAACTAAAAGAGGATCATGTATGGCGGACACGTATAGATCCTTTTGAAGATGTCTGGGATGGTATAAAATCAATGTTAAAAATTAATCCGGGGTTGGAAGCCAAGACCCTGTTTGACGATCTCCAACGCAGGGAGCCAGGCAGATTTTTTGACGGACAGCTTAGAACCCTGCAACGCCGGATTAAACGATGGAGGGCAATGGAGGGTCCACCCAAAGAGGTCTTTTTTAGTCAAATTCATAAACCAGGAA
>JABGOU010000014.1 GCA_018645325.1 Desulfobacula sp. | reverse complement strand
CCCAGCATAACAACGATGTTGGCCTCTACACCGGTTAACTCTTTTGGCAAAACGATCTTTCTTACCTGATTGTTTTCGTCTTTCCATGTGATATTGAACAAATTCACCGGATCCATTTCATCTTCTTTACGTGCTTTAATGGCTTTTTGTCTAATTTCTGAAGGCGCCTTATCCGGATAAAGCATTTCTTCATAAGTTGGTCCAAATGGTATCTTACCCACTCTTCAATCTCCCTTTTTTTATAATATTTGTTTTCATAATTTAATTGACTCTTTTTTCAGTCGTTCAAGGCTCTTCGCCCAGTTTAGATGAACAGTTTTCTTTGCTAGAACAATATCTCTGTCAGCCAATGCAGAAATTAAAGTTTCATGTTCTCTCACAGATGATTTTTTATAGGAGATGCCTTTAAAAAAATTGACTTCAAGGCGTCGAAACCTGACCTTAAGATCCTGTATGATTTTGATAAGATGCACATTTTTCGAACGCTCAATAAAAACACCATGAAAATCAGAGTCTGCTTTTGACGCTGCAACCGGGTCCCCTTTCTGTAGTGCCGCTTCCAAACGATTGTTAATCCGTTTCATTTTTATGAAATCATTCTGGGTCAAGGTATTGATAGCTGAAGATAGCGCCAGTTTTTCAAGGGTCCAGATAATAGGATAAATCATTTCCGGTTCTTTTGGAGGAATTTCAGAAATTCGTGTCCACCGATTTGCAGATGATTCAACCAAATCTTTATCTTCAAGACGTCGAAGTGCCTCTCTGACGGGAGTGCGACTTACACCCATATGCTCGGCAAGTTCTTTGTCAACGATCTTCTCACCTGGGAGAAGAACTCCCTCCATTATCCAATCCAATAAATTATTATAGACTTCTTCCCTCATCGAAGCTCGGTTGATTTTTTCATTTTTTACAGGCAAGGGCATATTCCATTCTCCAATCAAAAGTTGAGGATAGCGAATTTTAAAGATAATTCGTAAAAAATCTCATATATTGTATATTGGATGTGATATATTGATTTTATATTTATGTCAACAATTTTATTTTAACCGGATAATTTCAGCGAATATGAATAGATCGTGCGAGGAACGAGCCTGTGGCTTGCCAAAATCATATCAAGAGCAACACACATGAGAATTTGGTCTTGAACAACTGTATGAATCAGTTCTCATTTTTCAAATTTGATCAAATTTTAATTGCAGGGTGGAATTAAATCTTTAAAATGTGCCATAATTTCAAAGGCAGGATGAACCTGTAAAAAGTCAGATTTTGGCATTTTTTCAGCCATAGCCTACTGAAATAATTAAAACGCTTTTGTCCAGATATGCTTTTTATATCTTAGCCTTATCCAGGCTGTGTTTTACGGATTCTTTTGAACTTTTAAGAGAATGTCGGTTAATAAATATAGACCATTCATTAAAAAAACCTGCCATTTTCCCTAAATAGCGTTGTTTTTTCAAAGCAGATATTTTTCATTTTATTAAAATTTGTTTATTAAAAAAAAATCATGCTGTATAATTATTGTTTATCACCTTTTTTATAGCCATTTAGGAGCCTAAAAATGATTGATTTCTTACAACAATACAATCCGGTAACACAGGCGTTTATAGCTACCCTTTTTACATGGGGAGTAACTGCTGCAGGTGCTGCACTGGTGTTTTTTTCAAAGACAATAAACCAAAAATTTATGGATTCTATGCTTGGTTTTGCGGCAGGGGTGATGATAGCTGCAAGTTTTTGGTCTCTTCTTTCACCTGGGATTGAGATGGCTGAACAATTGGGGCAGATTCCATGGCTAAGTGCTGTTATTGGATTTATGGGTGGTGGGATTTTTATGCGGGTAATTGATAAATTTTTGCCTCACATTCATCCAGGCCTGAGTATTGATAAAACAGAAGGGGTAAAAACATCATGGCAGCGAAGCACGCTTCTTGTGCTTGCCATAACCCTTCATAATATACCTGAAGGTTTAGCAGTAGGTGTTGCCTTTGGAGCTGTTGGAGCCGGCCTTCCTTCAGCTACCATAGGAGGAGCTGTCGCCTTGGCTATTGGTATCGGTATTCAGAATTTTCCAGAGGGGACTGCTGTGTCGATGCCATTGAGAAGAGAGGGGATGTCCAAAGGAAAAAGTTTCTTAATGGGGCAAGCGTCCGGCGTGGTGGAGCCCATTGCGGGAGTTATCGGTGCACTATTTGTTATGAAAATGCAAAACATTTTACCGTATGCCTTATGTTTTGCAGCTGGTGCAATGATTTTCGTAGTTGTGGAAGAACTCATCCCTGAATCTCAAAGGAAATATGAAAATATCGACACGGTAACTATGGCAACAATGGTTGGATTTTCAGTAATGATGATTCTGGATGTTGCTTTGGGCTAGACTTATAAAAATCATTTTCCCGATAAATCTTTTTGAGCTTTGTTGACAATAAAATCTATTGCAGCTGACTGGTCAGAGGAAACAATGGGTTGATACTCCAATTCAAGCAAATTATATGTTTTTTCCAAAGCTTTATCACGGATTGTTTTTGAACCCTTATTTTTCCAGTTTTCCCAGTTATCGTGGTCAAACAGGTCTGAATGCCAGAGTTCTTCCTTAAAATGTTGAAACGTATGCTGGGAAGTCAGATAGTTACCACCGGGGCCCACCTCCTTTATGGCATCAAAAGCCAGGGATTCGGGGTTTACTTTTACAGGTCTTAATGCATGTCTGATAAAAGCCATGCAATCATCACAGAACACCAGGTCTGGATAATCCACTACCAAATCAGTATCAAGCTGCATGGCATCCATGATATCCGCATTAAATGAAGAAAGAGTTCCCACCATTCCTGTTTCAAACCCGGCCTGGGCATCCAGCAGTTTGGAATCCCTGAGCATGGACGGCATCCTGACAGGAAAGTCAAGCCAAAGACCCATCTGGGCCATGGCTACTTTTAATACGGCAAACTCGGGGCCGGCCATGGAAATATTAGAGGTTTTCATATCCATTCCCCGGGCAAAACTTGTATATACCAAAGGAGCGCCCGGGTTTATTAATTGTGACAAAGTGATACATGCAAGTATCTCAGCATGGGCCTGGGCGATCATACCCGGGATGGTAACAGGGGAGGTACTGCCTAAAATAGGCCCGGAACTCAACATTATCGGGATATTATGCCGGTTCATTTCCATCATAGCTTCAAGGGAGGCCGTGTCCATACCCAAAGGCGGGAGAGTCAAGACCCAGCCCGATATAAAGGGCCTCTTCAAAAAAGCATCCCTGCTGCCGGCAACAATACTGCACATTTCTATTGCATCCCGGACACCTCTGTACCCCAAAACGCCACCGGTAATATGTTTTGTTGTATTTTTAAGGCAGCCTGCCCAGGTATACCAGTCACATACAGTGTGGTTCACATCCTGGGGGGTGACAAGGCCGCCTGATATCTTGATATGTTTTAAGTGGTCTGCAATTCTGACAAGCCTTTCAAGGTCTTTATTTGTTGCAGGCCTTTTTTCACCGGACCAGGGGTCAATTACACTGGTTGCCATGGTCATACAGGTAAGGCCCGGATCGTGGTTTTTAAATGTGACATCATTTTCCGGGTTTGAGGCATATAGTGTCAGATCATTGCGTTTCCGGGTTTTGTTCAGGGCATCATTTATAAGGCTTTCATTTATAAGCACAGTATCTTTATTGATTATTTTTGCACCTGCTTTATTAAAAGCTTCCAGGGCTTCTTTGGCTGGAAATTTCATCCCGATTTCCTTTAATATTTTTAAGGAACATTCATGGATGGTTTCAATTTCCTTTTGGGATAAAAAGTTGAGGCTGGGTTTCATATTTATCTCTCCCTGTATGCAATAATCGTTTTTTTACAAATGTGCCGGCAATATTAAATTTTTCCCTCGGCTATGCAACAAAAGAAACTGTTTTGGTAACAGTCCCGGCACATTGGTAACTATCTATATCTTTAGAAGAAAACCAAAGGGATTCTGATTCCAATTTTAAAAAAAAGCTGGTGATATCTCCTTACTGGTGATCAGACCTTTACCAAGTTAATCGTACCTTTTACAGGACAGACAGAGTAACATCCACCGCAACCCACGCAGTTTTCTTCTTTGACAAATACATTTTCTTCATCAGGCTGCATAGCATCTGAAAAACAGACCTTCAGGCACATGCCGCAGTTGATGCATAGTTTCTTGTCCACACTTGCTTTTTCATGGGGCATCTGGCTGTATTCCATGCAGGCATCTGTGGCAATTCCAAGCATCTGGTCAATGGTCTGGTATCCTTTTTCATCCATAAAGGTTTCCAGCCCTTTAACCTGTTTACCCAGCCAGTCATACCCGTAGCACATGACAGCAGAGCACATCTGGACAATGTGAGCCCCGCTCATGATAAACATTACAATGTCCCGCCAGTCATAGGCACCATTGGTTCCCGTGATATGAAGTTTGTCGCCTAAAGCCGTTCTGACTTCATTAATCCATCGCAAGGTCAAGGGCTTGGTCCAGGGACCGCCCACACCGGCCTTTCCATAGATAAGGGGTCCGCCCGTTTCAATATCAGGAACAAACCCTATAAACCGGTTGGTCAGGGTGACGGCCTTGGCTCCGGCTTTTTGGAGCATGTCTGAAAATAAAACAAGATCAGTGACCTGGGGTGTTACCTTGATAATAATGGGAACATCCAGGGCTTCTGAGACTTTTTGGGTGATTTCGCAGGCATAGTCAAAGTCCTGGCCCACGTTCATGCCGGTTCGAACCCCGGGCATCAGTTTGGGATGGGGGCATCCGAAATTTAATTCAACCAGGGGCACGCCGCCATCTTCCATCTGTTTGCCCAATGTGACCCAGCCATCAATTTCAGTTGACCCGATACTGCCGATGACCACTGCATCCTTCTGGGCTGCATATTTTACAGTTTCCGTGATTTCCTTCATGAAATCTTCGGGGGGTTCAAGGGCAAGACCACTCCTGCTGTAAAGGCTGAATGATCTGGGTACTTTGCCGTGACAGACTTCATGCTTTGCATTTAAAAACCGCCATTTTGCGCGCTGGGTCAATTCCCGCATATCAGGAGAGTCTGTCATGGTCTTTGCAATAACAGCACCGGCACCTGCATCGATACATTTTTTCATATTTGCGGCATTAAGCGTCGGCTCTGCTGATGCAGCAGCCAATGGATTCTTAAAGGTTACACCACAAAATTCTATTCTTGTATCAGCCATAGTAATTCTCCTTTAATTGTTTAAAAAATCTTTACGACCTGCCAGACCGGGAAAGGTCTCCCTTGCCTGGGCCACTTTTGCAGGGTCAATGTCTGTTTTAACTATCATTTCTTCATCTCCAGCGCCTGCCAGAATTGTCCCCCATGGATCGATCACCATGCTGTGGCCTACAAACTGGCTTCCACAGTTTATTCCTGCTGAATTAGCAGAGATTAAAAAACATTGATTTTCCAGGGCGCGGACCCGGTTCAGCATTATCCAGGGCTCAATTCTTGGATAGGGCCAGGCAGAACAGACCAGAAAATATTGAGCTCCTTTATCCACCATTGCCCTGAATAGTTCAGGAAACCTTAAATCAAAACAGGTGGCCATTCCGATTTTTCCGAACGGTGTATCCGCCACAACAATTTCCTCTCCCGGGGAGAGGATCTGCGTTTCCTTTGAATTATATCCAAACAAATGGATTTTCCGGTACCTGGCAAGGATCTCCCCGTCCGGCGATAAGAGAAGACTGGTATTGTAATATTTCCCTTTTTCTTTTTCAACAAAACTGCCCGTATGCAGGTAAATGCCTTTTTCCCGGGCCAGCGTCCGCATCAAGGTTGGTGTCGGACCCTCAATGGTTTCAGCTTTGTCCATATACTGGTCAAAGCTCATGAAACCTATGTTCCATATTTCAGGAAGAATAACCAGGTCTGCATCATAGCTTTCTTCTATGGCATGTTTTGCTTTTTTAAGTGTTGCATCTTTGTCTCCCTCGACAACCGACAATTGAATTGAAGCAACTTTCATAACAACTCCTCTCCCTGTGACTGTTTAAATATGGCTTAAGATCATTTATTCCATGTAATTCATCGGCTTGATTGCATAGCTGAACCCGATGCTCCGGTCCAAAGTCGGGTCCGTCAGGAGACCTGCAAAGGTATCGGCAAACACAAAATCCTCTGTTTCCATTTTAACTGTACCTGAAAAAATGGCAATGTTGTTTAATGGACCTTTAATTTTCTTTGAAACAAATTCCAAAAGTTCAGAAGGAGACATCAAAAGACCCAAACCGCCCTTTTGATAAAGGAAGGTTTCTTCACCTTTCTTAACAGAGCATTCCATACTTAAATTATCCCAGTGATCCGCCACATCATTCAACTCCCAAACCACTGGTGAAACGACATTGGGTGTGATCTGCTTGGCCCTGGGAATATCAAGCTCTTCAAGCTTTCTGTCCGTGTGGTCACTTCCGATCCCCACATAAATCTCTTTGTCATCTTTAACAAAAAGGACATATTCAATTTCTCCCGAGGTCTCTTCTTCGTAAACCACAATGGAAGTGTCCGTGGTAAGGGTGGACGGGATCACAGGATAAAGTGTAGGGGTGGTTTTAGGAACCTCAATTCCCTTGGCAGCCAGTTCATCCAGATGGTGCCTCACCTCTGCCTGATTCCTGCCAGTAAAACCCGCGTTCACCATTTTATCGACCTTAAAAGACAAGGGTGTTAATATATTGTTTTTCTGTAATAATAATTGAATTTTCACAGTTTATCCTTTTTTATTTTTTATGATACCTGATCTCAAATGTAACACAACCATTTGGAATTTTATAGGGTCCGTGGAGCATTCCCGGAGGACGGCAGGCATAATAGCCAGGCAGAAAAGTTTCTTTTTTGGCCATGTCATAAAGACTGCCTTCCACCAAAAGGACCTCTTCCCAGAAATCATGCACCAGGGTCTCTTGTGTTTCAATACCCGGAGGAAATTTGAGCATGCGGGTGTAATCTCCCGTGTCAGGATCATGGCTGAGGATTTTTTCTTTAATCCCGAAGGTATCGCCCTCAACATCATTCCATTCATATTCAGTATCATAATCTTTAAACTCTATTTCCGGCTTAGCCATTTTTTTCTCCTTTTCTTTGTCACGGTTTAAATTTTTTAATCATTATTTATTAACAAATTTTAAATATTTATTAGTCAATCGAGGGGAGATCACCTGGATGATTTCCATAAAACCGCCACTGAAAAAACGAACGGCCAGGATCATAATGACAGCAAAAATTAAAAGGCTGTATCCGCTTGCCCAGCCACTGATCAATTCTTTAGTAATCACAACAAAGAAAGATCCGAGGATCGGTCCGTACACTGTCCCCAAGCCGCCAATTATCACAATCAAACAAACATACCCCATCTGATCCAAACCGCCTATCCCGGGATCGATCAAACCTAAAAAGTGGGCAAAATAGGCGCCTGCCAATCCCGCCAATGTGCATCCAAAGGCAAATCCGAAGACTTTCCAGAAACGGGTATTGATACCCATGCTTTCTGCCGCGTCAATATCGTCACGGACCGCAAAAAGGTTAAGCCCCCAACGTGAGTGATACAATAATATGGAGATCAGAAAGGCTGCCATCATCAGTCCCAGTCCCATAAAATATCCAAACAATTCGCCATTGGGTCCGGAAAAAAATGTGGGTGCCAGTAATCCTCCTGTACCCCCGGTTATTTGATGTTCCGCTGTAATAATGACATTAACCACCTCGGCAAATGCCCATGTAACAAGACATAGGTAAAAGCCCCGTACCCGTAAAATGAGAAGACCGATGAGGATGCCTGACAATCCTGCAACCAGCGCACCTGCCAAAAGTCCTAAAAAAGGTGACAGCCCGATATGCTGGGCCAGAAGCGCTGATGTGTAACCCCCTATGACGGGGAATGCTGCATGACCGTATGAAAAAAGCCCGGTATAACCAAAAATGATATTCCAGCCTATGGTCAGGATGGCATAGTAAAATGCCATGCTTAAGACGGTAATCCAGACAGACGGCAACGCCTTTGGTGCAATCAGACCCAGTACAATGATTGTAACGGCAGCAATTATTTCATTTCTTTTCATAAGACAGTCTATCCTCTATTTTTGTCCGAAGAGTCCCTGGGGTCTGAATAAAAGGAAAAAACCCATCATTAAAAACCCGATGGCATCCTTGTAGGCCGATGAGATATAAAAAGCACCCAGGGTTTCGGTGATGCCCAGCATCAGGCCTGCCACCAGCGACCCGGCAATAGAACCCAGGCCGCCAATGGCCATTACTTCATAGCTTTTAACCAGAGGGGAACCACCAATGGTGGGAGACAAGGTGAAGATTGGGGCAACCAGGGCACCGGCCGCGCCGGCCAGGGCACAGGCCACACCACAGGCAATCCAGCTTTCCTTGCCAATATCCACACCGTTAATTTTTGCACCATTACGGGACTGGGTCGTGGCTCTCCAGCCGCGGCCCCGCCACGTTTTCTTTATAAAAAGGGCCAGTCCAATGACGAGAATGGCGGAAACTACTCCTGCCAGCACCTCGTTCCCGCTGATTTTAACCCCAAGAATATAGACATCAGAGGTAATATAATCGGCTGGTTTATGACGGAACGGTCCAAAAATTTTAATTGCCAGCTGCCGAAAAAAGAGGAGCAGCCCAAATGTCATGATCAGGGCATAATCCATTGGTTTTTCCATTTCCTGGGTATGAATCGGACTTAACAGCAATTTTTCAACAACAGCACCTAGTAAAAAGGTAACGATCATGGCTGTCGGCACTGAAAAATAAAATGGAAACCCCAGCATCGTTGATGAATAGTAGGCCATATAGCCGCCAATCATGTAGAACTCGCCATGGGCAAAATTAATGATCCGCATGACACCGTTTAAAAGTGCCAGTCCAACGCCCATCAATGCATAAACTAAACCAATAGTTATACCGCGTATAAACAGTTCCAATAACATGTGCTAATCTCCAGAAACAAGGTTCAGGGGGAAGAAAAGTCTCCCCCCCCTGGACCTTTTGATCGGGTTAAATACTAAACGCTATGGATAAATTTGTTCTCGTTTATAACTTTTTCCTTCAACAGCAGTCAGCTTGTTAATGAACAACTGATGCCCCATCCACTGATTCCATACAGGTCCTGGGCCTTCTTTACGCTCAAAAGTTATCAACCCCGTTGTGCCTTCAAACTTTGTATCCTTTAATCCGGCAGCCACATCTTTGGGATCAGATGATTTGATCCGTTTCATGGTTTCAGCTAAAATCATTACCTCGTCATAGAGAAAAAGGGCAAAAACAGGCGGATCTACATCATATTTTGCTTTATAGGCCTTTTTAAATTTTTCACCCAGGGGAGACAGCTTGAGTTTATCTGATTCAAAGGTAGCATATGTTACTCCCACACCCTTCTCACCTAAGATTTCCTGAAACGCTGGATAGGTAGGCCAGTCCCAGCTGCAAAGGATCTGCATTTCAGGCGCAAGACCGATTTCCAGGGCTTGTTTCGGTATAAGGTTAGTGGCTTCATAAACGGCAGCGATCACCAGAAGCTCTGGTTTGGGAGATTTGGCTTTAAGCTGCAAAAGCTGGGGTTTGAGGTCGGTTGCTTCCTGGGGATAACCAATACTGTAAACGTTAAGTCCTTTAGCCTTTGCAATTTTTTCCAGGTAATTTGCAAAACCGCTTCCAAAGGCATTGGTTTCGTATAGAATGGCGATATTTTTATAATTTTTGTCAATATATGGCAACGCCAACTGCGCAATCTCAGCATTAAATGGCCCAACACGATATACATAATCTGAATGGCCTGCAGTTAAATCGTCGGTCCAGCTGTAGTGAAGCATCATGGGGACCTGCATTTGAGTGGCAACCTTTTCCTGGGCCACGGCAACTGAGCTGTGCCACAGGCCTACTACTGCTGAAATTTTTTCTTTGGCAATCATTCTTTTGAGTGCAATGACGCCTGCCGCGGGTTTACCCTCGTCATCTGCAGTGACAACCTCAAGCTTTTTACCAAGAACACCACCCTGGGCATTAATTTGTTCAACAGCCAGTTCAACTGTCTGTACGTTGATTTTTCCGGATCTGAAATCACCAGTTGACATGGGTGTCACCACACCCAGTTTGATGGTATCAGCGGCCATCGCGCCCAAGGGGAGTAAAAACACGGTTAGAATAAAAATAAGAGTGGTTAGTAAGATTGACTTCTTCATGGTACCTCCTTTAAAGATTAAAATTTTTGTTAAACACCTAAATAATTTTTTTTGATATGCTTATTCCCCAGCAATTCTTTACTGGCTCCCTGCATGGAAATCTTTCCGTTTTCAAGCAGGTAACCACGCTGGCTGATTTTAAGGGCATGAAAAATATTTTGTTCCGTCAATAAAATAGTAGTTTTTTCTTCCCGGTTGATCCGTACAAGGGCATTTAAGATATCGTTAATAACAATGGGGGCAAGTCCAAGGGAAGGCTCATCTAAAAGGAGCATTTTGGGATTGCACATAAGCCCGCGCCCGACTGCCACCATCTGTCTCTGCCCGCCGCTTAAGGTCTCAGCCTGCTGGTTTTTGCGGTCAGATAGAACGGGGAACAGATCAAAAACAAACTCCATCTGTCTTTTAATATTCTTCCGCGCGGATTTGGGATACGCCCCCATTAAGAGATTCTCTTTCACACTCATCTGGCCAAAGAGCCATCCTTCTTCCGGAATCAGGGCAAGGCCAAGAGAGGCAATATTAAAGGGCTCAAGGCCGTGAATAGGTCGATCTGCAAAAGATATGCTCCCTTGTTTTGGCGCCAGCATGCCGGCAATAGTTTGTAATAAGGTTGATTTACCTGCCCCGTTGGGACCCAGTATACAGACAAATTCTTCAGCCTGAATTTCCAGTGATACTGAGTAAAGCGCCTGGAGACCATCATAAAAAACATTTACGTTTTCAATTTTTAACATAACACTGCCTATTTTCCCTGAAATTTATATTCTTCGCCAAGATAGGCTTCTATCACCTGATCGTTATTTGCAATATCAGCCGGACTTCCTTCTGCGATGAGTGCTCCCTGGTGCAGGCAAAAAATATGATGGGCTGTTTCCATTATTGCACTCATTACATGTTCAACCCAAAGGATGGTAACCTTGAATTCTGAATGAATCCGTTTCAGAATTGTCATCATGTCTTTAGTTTCACTGGGATTCAGCCCGGCAATGGTTTCATCCAGCAGCAATAATCTTGGATTTACCGACAAGGCCCGGGATAATTCCAAAAGGCGTCTTTCCTGAAATGTCAGGGTCTTGGCCAGGCGGTCACGTTTCTCCCATAAACCAGCCAGATCAAGCAGTCCTCTAAAATCTGTTTCACTGGATTTAGCGCAGACCTGAAGGTTTTGAAAAACAGTCATATTCATAAAGGGCCGGGGAATCTGATAGGTACGTCCAATACCGGCACGGCAGATTTGATGGGGCCGCAGCCCGGATATGGGCTTCCCTTGAAAGACAATATTTCCTCCAGTGGGTTTATAAACACCTGTAATACAATTGATAAGAGTTGTCTTTCCGGCACCGTTAGGCCCAATCAAAGCTACAATCTGATGTTCAAAAATATCAAGGGAGATATTCTTGAAAACATCCAGACCTCCAAAGGCCATAGAGAGATTTTCAGCCTGAAGCAGTGAGGTTTGTTGCGGGTTGTCGGTCATGGTAAGGTCTCCCAAAAAAAATAACGTATGTAATATATCAGATACAATAACAATAAGATTTATCCAGTGTCAAGTAAAAAATAATAATACCGGCATATTGATTTAAAACCCCTAATAAAAACATTATGAATAGCTATAATATTAATATATTCAATAAGTTGTATCTTAGTGCTGTATCGGTAAGAATGAGGGATTTTCTATGAAAATACTAAATAAATACTTGACAATATTTTTATGTATGTAATATATTAGTAATAAATTGGCCATCAAGCGATCAATTAAATTAAATGCAACCCCTATTAAAATAAAGGATTATTGATGCCAAAGCTTGCAACCATAAAGCAACCCGAGTCCCTTGCCAGGATGGCCTATGAAGCCATCCGCCAGTCTATCCTTTCCGGTCAGTGGCAGATCGGTGAGTTATACAATGAAAAGGCCATAGCAGCTGATCTGGGCATTTCCCGAACACCGGTCAGAGAAGCGCTTCTGGAACTTGCCTCCCAGGATCTCATTATTTTTATGCCCCGAAGGGGATTGATGCTGAACCGTTTCAACCTGCGTGATGTGGATGAAATATTTGAATTGAGGAAGGCCATTGAACAGGCATCCGTTGAAAAAATTGCCAATACTTCCCCTCTGCCCGACCTGCTTGCCATTGAAGAATCCCTGCTGGAGCAGCGCAAAGCAGTGAACCAAAAAGATTATATGGCTTTTATTGAGGCAGACAGGAAATTTCATACCAGTTTCACTACATTGACAAACAATAGCCGCATGATTTCAATCGTGGAAAATATAAGGGACATGATCCAGGTGATGGGCATAAAAGCCCTGAGTCTTGAAGGCCGTGCAGTAAAGGTGATTGAAGAACACCAGGCAATTTTTAAAGCAGTAAAAGAAGGCCATGTCAAAAAAGCCCGCAACTTCATGGCGTATCATCTTGATCAAAGCATGGAAGCGGTTAAGGAATCAGAACTATGAATAATAAAGGAGCAAAACATGCGAATCAGGCCATTTGATTTTAAAGCGGCGGTTAGTTTGCAAGATGCTTTAATTCAACTTGATCAATCAGGCCCCGATGCCAAGGTGCTTGCCGGAGGGACCGATCTTGTCTTAAATATGAAAAAAAAGAAGATTCTTCCTTCCACAGTCATCAGCCTCCATTCTATTAAAAATTTAGAATATGTTGAAGAAAAAAACGGCATGATCCATATCGGAGCCATGGCCAAACACGCAGATCTTGCAATAAATCCCATTCTTGAAAAAGAGGTGTCAATTCTCTGCCAGGCCGTGGGGTTGATTGGATCATGGCAGGTTCGCAACATTGGTACCATTGGCGGAAATCTCTGCAATGCTTCTCCGGCTGCAGATTCTGCACCGCCCCTTCTGGCCCTGGATGCCTCAGTGGTCATTGCCACCCTTAAGGGAGACAAAATCATTCCAATTACTTCATTTTTTTGCGGCCCGGCCCAAACCATTATAAAATCAAACGAAATCCTGAAGGAAATTCTTATCAAAAAGCCGGTCAATCCATCTGCTGGATGTTATCTTAAACTCAGGAGGCGAAAAGCTGTCGATATTTCATTGGCCGGTGTTGCCTTTCAGGCTGAAACCGATCCCACAGGCAAGAGGATAGGCCAGGTAAAAATCGCCCTGGGCGGAGTTGCTCCCACTCCTATCCGGGTTCCCGATGCTGAGACCTGTCTTACGGGGCTTTGTATTGACGATGCATTTGAAAAAATTGCCCTGTGTGCGCAAAAAGCTGCCAGGGCCTCAAAACCCATCGATGACGTCCGTGCTACAGCAGATTACAAAAGCACAATTGTCAATGTTTTTGTTCAGCGGTGTGCTCAACACGTTTTAACAACATTAAAAAATCAAAGAGGGAAATCATGAAGCATGTACGGATTCATCTTGTTGTTAATGGGGAAGATTATTCGCTTTTTATTACACCCAATAGAGTGTTGTTGGATGTGCTTCGGGAAGATTTGGAGTTGACTGGAACAAAGGAAGGGTGCGGACTTGGAAAATGCGGCGCCTGCACGGTATTGCTGGATGGCCGTCCTGTCCACGCATGTCTGACCCTGGCCCTCCAGGCCGATGGGTGCCAAATAACCACCATTGAAGGAATAGGTGAAAAAGAAGTGCATCCGCTCCAGGAAGCCTTTATAGATAAAGGTGCCATTCAATGCGGATTCTGTACACCGGGAATGATTAACACGGCCAAGGCTTTATTGGATGCAAACGCCAACCCCAGTGAGGATGAAATCAAGCAGGCCATTGCCGGGAATCTTTGTCGCTGTACAGGCTATAACAAAATTGTTGACGCCATCCATTCCTGCGGCTGCCAGTCTGAAAAAGAAAAGGGAGAAGTAAGATGAGCCAATTAGACATTGTTGGAAAATCTTTTCCCCAGATAGCGGCACGGGAAAAAGCCACGGGTGAGACCAAATTTGTTACGGACCTTGTGCTCCCGAGAATGCTCTGTGGGCAGGTGCTCAGAAGCCCTTACCCCCATGCAAAAATTATTTCCATTGATACGGCCAAGGCTGCTGCACTGCCAGGTGTAAAAGCAGTTGTAACCTTTCAGGATACACCCAAAATCAAATTTGGGCCAAGGTCAGAGGACTGGACTATTTTTGCTTCTGATAAAACACGATTCCACGGTGATGAGGTAGCAGCAGTTGCTGCTGTTGATGCAGATATTGCAGAACAAGCTTTGGAACTGATTCGGGTAGAATACAAAGAACTCCCTTACATCATAAGCCCGTTGGATGCCATGAAGCAAGGAGCGCCGTTGGTACATGAGGATAAGCCCGGCAATATAGGGGCTGAATTTAAAGTTGAGGCAGGCGATGTTGATCGGGCGATGGATGATTCCTATGTGGTGTATGAAGATCATTTTTACACCAATCAGGTCTATCAGGCTTACATGGAACCTATGTCAGCCCTGGCAGATGTGGATCTGTCCGGTCGAGTGAGCATTTGGACGGGAACCCAGATTCCGAACATGATGCGTATGACCTATGCCAAAGCACTGGGTATGTCTCCGGATAACCTGCGTATTGTTGTTCCCGAGTATGGAGGCGCTTTTGGGGGTAAAATGGAAAATAACATCCATTTGATAGCAGCGGTATTGGCTCAAAAATCCGGTCGGCCGGTTAAGCTTGTGAACACACGCCATGATGATTTCCTCGCAGGCAATCCGCGGGTCCCCATGCATTTTGATATTAAAATAGGTGCTACACAGGATGGTATTTTAACTGCAAAAGATGTTAAAGTCGTCGGTGCAGCAGGTGCCCGCCTGGTTTATTCCCAGGTGATCGTTGCCACAGCCTGCTATCGGGTAGATTCCCTTTACCGGTTGAAAAATGTCCGTGCAAAAGGATACACTGTCTATACCAATTCGGTTCCCACAGCATGTTTCAGGGGGTTTGGAAACTCGCAGTCCACATTTGTTCTGGAGTCTGCCCTGGATGAATTGGCTATCCAACTAAAAATTGATCCGGCTGAACTACGGATTAAAAATGGAATGGGCTCCAATGAAACCAGTGTTCACGGCTGGAAAATAGGGAGTTCCGGATTGCGGGAATGTGTTACCAAGGCAAGCAAGGCTGCCAATTGGTCTCAGAAGAAAAATAATAAAACCCCTTTTAAAGGCATTGGTTTGGCCTGCTGTAACCATGTATCCGGTAACCGTCCTTTTGCAAGAGAGTTTGACGGCGGGTCCGGGATCGTACGTGTTGGTAAGGACGGCCGTATAACAGTTTTTCATGGCGAGTCAGATATGGGACAGGGGCAGAACACGACTTTTGCTCAAATTGTGGCGGAACGGCTGGGGGTTACCATGGACATGGTGAATGTAGCCCAGGTGGATACGGATATTTCACCCTTTGGCCTGGGCTCCTTTGCCACAAGGGGAACATTGATGGGTGGCAACGGGGTATTGGCAGCAGCAAAAGATGCCTATGATCAGATGGCGGATATTGCCGCTGACATGTTGAACACTAAAGCCGCTGATGTTGCGTGCCGAAAAGCAATGTTTTTTTCTAAATCATCTTCTGAAACCAAAATTTCTTTTCAGGATATTGCTTCCGAGGCCACCATCAGACACCATGGTGCACCCATTGTGGGGACAGGTTTTTATAAACCCCCCACTGAGCTGCCTGATCCAGATACCAAAAAGGGAAATATCTCACCGGCCTATCCCTTTGGATGTCAAATTGCAGAGGTTGAAGTTGATCCGGATACGGGCCAGGTCTCTGTCACAAATTTTGTTGCAGCCCATGATGTGGGACGTGCCATAAACCCAATGGCCACCGTAGGGCAGATTCAAGGCGGGATTGCTCAAGGACTGGGGTGGACCTTGATGGAGAACATGGCCTATGAAGACGGTAAAATGATCAATGCCGATTTTGTAGACTATATTGTTCCCAGCTGTTTTGATATCCCGGACATCAAGGCAATTTTGGTTGAACCTATCGAACCCAACGGTCCTTATGGTGCAAAAGGGATTGGTGAACCTGCCCTTAATCCGACCATGGCCGCTATAACAAATGCCATCTATGACGCAACAGGAGTGAGGATAAAGGAACTGCCGGTGAATCCACAAAAATTATTGGCCCAGATACAAAAACTGGGGAAGCATGTAAAAGAGTGATTCACTAAAATATCTTCCAGGCATTATCAAAAAAAACAAAAACTTGACATAGATCAATGATATCAGCCTTTTTTTTTGTCATGGTGGCTTTTAAAGAGACACCTTTTAAAGGGAATCTTATAATTTTAAATAGGAGATCTGCCATGAAAAAGAAAAGCGTATCAAGAAGAAATTTCATAAAAACGGGTACAATGAGTCTTGCTGCATCAACCCTTCTGCCTTCCATATTCTCAGGTAAGAAAGCCTTTGCCGCCACCCAAAAAAAAGAAAACCCAATGTTCTGCTACCAGTGTGAACAGACCATGGGTGGCAAAGGATGTACCAGGATCGGTGTCTGCGGAAAAACGCCTGAAGTTGCAGCGCTTCAGGATTTTTTAATCCATACCCTTAAAGGGCTTTCCATTGCAGCTGTTGCCGGTCGAAAGGTGAATATCAGTGATTCGGAAACCAATCAGTTTACCTGCATGGCCATGTTTTCCACCCTGACCAATGTAGAATTTGATCCATATCGGTTTGAAGATCTCCTCCAGCAATCAGTCTCTTTGAGGGACAAGATGATCAAAAGGGTGAAAGCTGCCGGTGGTACAATTTCATCAGACAGTGACAGCCTGACCCTGAAACTCAAACCCTCCCTGGAAGGTATGGTAAAACAGGGAAAACAATACGGGCTAATGTCAGTTCCTGATATTGATCCTGATTTGAGGTCTCTCCAGCATATGCTCCTATTCGGTATCAAAGGTATGGCAGCTTATACTGATCATGCAGCAGAGCACGGTCAGGAAGATGAAGGCAATTATGAATTTGTCCACCGGGGTCTTGCCTCCCTTGAAGATAAAAGCCTGGATACAAATGCATATCTTGGACTGGTCCTTGAATGCGGTGAGAAAAACCTTCGCGCCATGGAGCTTCTAAGCCTCGGTAATAGCCATGCATTTGGTGATCCCGTCCCCACAAAGGTTCCCCTTGGTGTTAAAAAGGGAAAAGCGATTCTGGTTTCCGGACATGATTTTAATGACCTGGAAGCAGTCCTGAAAGCCAGTGCAGGCAAAGGGATTTATGTTTACACCCATGGTGAAATGCTTCCGGCACACGGATATCCAAAATTAAAAGAGCGGTTCCCCCATTTTTATGGCAATTATGGTACAGCATGGCAGAACCAGAAAAAAGAATTTGCCAATTTCCCGGGTTCCATCCTCATGACTTCCAATTGTATTCAGAAACCTAAAGTATCCTATAAGAAAAATATTTTTACCTCGGGTACGGTTGGAATGCCCGGTTTGACACATTTGAATAAGAACAACCTTGGGCCATTGATTGAAAGAGCCCTGGAACTTCCCGGCTATGCCGAAGACAAAAAAGATATGGAAATTCTGGTTGGATTTGGACACAAGGCTGTTCTCGGTGTGGCCGACAAAATTGTCAGCGGCGTCAAAGACGGTTCCATTGGCCATTTCTTCCTGGTCGGCGGCTGCGATGGTGTTAAAAAAGCCAGAAACTATTATACGGAGTTTGTTGAAAAAACACCGGATAACAGTATTGTCCTCACCCTGGCCTGCGGTAAATACAAGTTTTTTAAGCACCAGCTTGGTGATATTAACGGTATTCCAAGACTTCTGGATGTAGGCCAGTGCAATGATGCCCATTCAGCCGTACAGATCGCCGTGGCACTGACCAAGGCCTTTGATACTGATGTCAATGGGCTGCCCCTGTCCTTTATCATCTCCTGGTATGAGCAAAAAGCGGTTGCCATTCTTTACAGTCTGCTCAAACTTGGTATTAAGGACGTCCATCTGGGACCATCCCTGCCGGCCTTTGTTACGCCGAATATATTGAACGTACTGGTTAAAAATTATAATTTAACTCCCATTGGAACACCTGAAGGTGATCTGAAAAAAATTCTGGGATAGTCTTCTATAAAAAATACCCATATAGCCTGGGGTGGTTCTTTCAAGCAAAGAATCACTCCGGGTTTTATTTTGTTAAGCATTCAGCCAAAATGCCAACATTAGCAAAATCGCTAAATAGAGATTTGTCCAGAGAATTAATGATTCCCTAATGGTGTTATTTTGTTAACACTTGCTTGTATCCATCTGGCATTCAGATTCTTTCTGTTTTTCAGACAGCCGCAGCTTTCTTCTTGCAATGGCCTGTGTATTCCTTCTAAATTCCTCTTTTGTCACGGGTTTTAAGGGAGGAACTCTCACTGGTTTTTTGTCTTCCCCCAGGGCAACAAAGGTCAGGTATGCAGATGCAAGATGTGTCTTGACCCCGGTCATCAAATCTTCAGTTTCAATCCGTGCCCCGATTTCCATGGAAGTTTTACCCGTCCAGTTGATACCTGCTTTTATCGTTAAAAGGTTGCCGATAAATGCAGGTTTATAAAAATCCAGCCGGTCTATTGAAGCAGTTACACAGATTTTTCTGGTATGTCTTACCGCAGTGACACCGGCGGCATTGTCAATTTCCTTCATGATAACGCCGCCGTGGACAATCCCTGCTGCGTTGGCATCCCCGGGCAGCATGATCCTGGAGATAATCACTATGGAATCCTGTGTATATTTTTGGGTATTCATTGAATCCGCCTTTGCAGTCTTTTACAAGGCTGCTGCTAAAAGTCTTTACAGCCTGCCATTTAAAAAGGGCATAAGGCCTGCAATATTAAATCATGGAATTTATAAAATAGATGGATTGATCTTGTCAATGCCATGAAAAATTAAGAAAAAAGAAGAGAGATAAAAAAAAAGTTTTCCATGTCAGGCCTGAGTCGGGAATTCTTTCAACAAATTTTTAATATGAACTTGCCAGGGGTCTGCGGGACTGATACACAAGAAGATCTTATATTTATCGTTTTATGCTGGTTTTACCGGGCTGGGTAAGACACTGAATTAGATGTTTCCTAATTTTTTTACCAGGAGAAGGTTATGGACCTGAAAAATCAGGCGTTAACGAGCAAAACAAAATTACATTATAGCTGGGTCATTGTTTTTACAGGCGTGGTTGTTCTTTTCTCATGCCTTGGTCTGGGTCGTTTTTCTCTGGGGATGCTGCTTCCGTCAATGGGGATCTCACTTAGCTTGAATTATTCTCAAATGGGTTTAATCGGAACAGGTAACTTTGTGGGATACATGATTTCCGTGATACTGGCCGGTATAATTGCAAGAGCCATTGGCGCACGCTGGACCATTTCTTTTGGTCTTGTCCTGGTAGGCGTATCCATGATCTTGATCGGCCGGGCAATGACTTTTATTGAAGTGATGGCCCTTTATATTGCAACAGGCATTGGTACGGGGTTAGCAAATGTACCCATGATGGGTCTTGTCTCCCACTGGTTTTCAAAAACCACAAGGGGGCGTGCTGCAGGGACAATGTTGTCGGGAAACGGGCTGGCAATTGTTTTTACAGGTTTGTTTGTACCATGGATTAATGCGGGCCAGGGTGCAGAGGGCTGGCGTACTGCCTGGCTGACCATAGGTATTATATCCCTTGTCATAGCTTTCATTGCTGCAATGCTTCTGAGAAATGACCCTGAAGGAAAAGGCCTGGCTCCTTTGGGAGAAACAAACCAGGACCCTGAGTCTACCTCTGATAAAAAGCCCCATGGGAAAAAACAATCCAATAAATGGGCCATGGTACATTTGGGCTTCATTTACAGTCTTTTCGGGGCCACCTATGTAGTCTATGCCACTTTTATTGTCACAGCCATGGTCAATGAGAGGGGTTTTGGTGAAGGCTCAGCAGGAACGTTCTGGGCTGTTGTTGGAGGGCTTTCTTTATTTTCAGGCCCTTTGTTCGGGTGGCTGTCCGACAAACTGGGCAGAAAAATGGGCATGATGGTGGTCTATTCATTGTTCACAATTGCTTATGTCCTTGTGGCAGCCAATCTACCTGATTTGTTTTTATATGCTTCCATTGGGATTTTTGGCCTGGCTGTGTGGAGTATCCCGACTATCATGGCAGCCGCTGTAGGAGATTACATGGGCCCGGCCCAGGCAGTAAAGGCCTTTGGTTTTATAACCCTGTTCTTTGGAGTCGGACAGATCACGGGGCCTGCTGTGGCAGGCTTTCTGGCAGACATAACAGGAACTTTCAGTATGGCTTTCTGGTTGTGTGCAATTCTGACTTCAGGTGCAGTGGTTTTAACTTATTTTTTGAAAAAACCAGCCTGTGATTAATTTTATAAATTAATGTTTATTCCCAAATCTTTTCTGCTTAAACCCATTGAGATTCCAAGAATTTGAGTAAAAAGGACGGGAATGATATTGAATTTTTTCAAGTTTTGTTCCATGTCCATGACATTGTATTGTATCTGGCAATGGGTACAGGCGTTGCATATATAGGCAGCTCCTGTTTCAGAAGCGGCTTTTAATTTTGACTCAAGTATTTTCAGGGACAGTTTTTTATTAGTCTCATAAATGGGATTTCCGCAGCACTCAGTGCTTTTTGACCACTCAACTATTTTAAATCCTGTGATATTTACCAAAGCTTCAAATATCCTGGGCGCATGGGGGTCATCAAATCCTGTGACTGAAAAAGGCCTTAAAGCGTGGCATCCATATTGAACAGCTATTTTTTTATTTGAAAATGGTCTTGTTATCTTTTGTTTTAATTCCCGAAGACCAAGATCATCATGCAAAAAGGAAAGCAAATGTTTGATCTGTGTTTCTCCTGTCCATGCAAGGCCTTCTTTTTTCAGGATGGCATCAATTTTGATCCTCAGATCTATATGATTATTCCAAAAGTAGATGGCATGTTTAAACTGACCAAAACAGCATTTGCAGGGTGTAATGATATCAAGACCGTTCTTTTGGGCAAGGGCAAGATTGCGAATGGAAGACAATACGGAGATTTCAAGACTTTTGCTTCTTGAAGGGTATCCACAGCAGTTAAACGGCAGGTCTATAAGATCTACCCCCAGTTTTTTCATTATGGCTTTAAAAGAACGCCCGTATTCTTCAAGTTCAAAAGGAATTTTACATCCCGGGAAATAAGCAAACTTCATTTAATCAGCCTTTTTGTTTGTAAAATTTTCAATTTTCATTGCGTCTGCCCGTAAATTTCCATTATTTCTCAATTCCAGCATGATGTCTGCAACTCTTATCCCCTGGGGGCAGTTTTCCTGGCATGAAAAGCAGGTCAGGCAATTCCAAACCATACAGGTTCCCGCTGCCAGGTGTTTGTTGCCCAGACGCAACAAATTTAAAACCTGGTGAGGGGTAAAGTCATTGCCGACAAGATCATATTCAACAATTGGGCATACATTTGAGCAAATGGTACATTGAATACAATTTTCAAAAGAATCCACATTGTCTGCAAGGTTTGTGGTCACCTTCCGTGATGACGGAATCTTTTCTTTTTCAGGCGCAAGCCCTGTCCATTCTTTCAGGGATTTGCTGTCAATATAGGTGTAATTATTCTGAAAACCCTTTAAGGCGAGTTTTTGTTCCAGAACTACCCATAAATTTTGAAGGTCAATTCCGGATGGGCATATATCAGTACATTTGTGGCAACAGGTACAATCTTCATTGCCCGATTGAAGCAGGAATAATGCGGCAGGTTCAAAAGGTGAATGATGCATGAGCTGTTTAAAAGCCTCTATTTTTGAATGGGGCAGGGTGTGGATATTTTTAGTGACCAGATAATTGGGCAGGACACTGCAAACATCCGAGCAAAATCCGCAGTTTGTACAGGCGTACAGGGTTGCTGTGTTTATATATCCCTTTTTTAAAGACAGCAGCTCTTTTTTAAAATTTTTTTCTAAACTTGCAAAGGGTATTAGAAAGATGTGAAAAAGCCTTGAAAAGGGCAGGGTCACAAGAATCAGAAGAGACAGAAAATAATGAATATAATATACGAAATTGTCAGCCCGGTAACGGTTCAGCCAAACACTGGTTTTTTTCAGCGCCCGGGATATGCTATTGGACATAAAAGCTGATTTTACAGGAGAGTGGCAGGCAATGCAGTACTCTTCATTTAGATCTTTTCCCAGTGCCAGTTTTTCTTTGGTGATGATCAAGGTATCATCAAAGACTACATTATAATGTTTTTCCCAGTAAATTTTTAGATCTTCAAGGTCCGTGTCGTCTTCCAGGTTTGAATATTCTTCCACCATTTCCATAAAGACGGGCTCGGAAATTATTTTAACTGCTTCAAGTAGAAAACCCGATAATATCAACAAAAGGATAAGCAGGATTGAAACAAGGCCTTTTAAATGAATTTTTCTTTTATAAAGCACTTTGAAAAGAGTCACTCGTCGATACAGGAAACCCAGGCAGCCGGCCAGGACAAACCCACCGGCCAGATTCCTTAAAAATTGAAACGGATCAACAGTAGGCTGATAATATTGGAAAAAGTAAAACGAGGTAACATCATCCAAAGCATGGATAAGCACAAGATATATAAATCCTGAGGCCACCAGAAAATGAATCATCCATCTGATTTTTCCGGCGCTGAAAAGTTTTGTCTGTAAAAAGGTATTGAGAAAAAAGGGGATAATATTTAAACCGTTGGCAAGCCATTTTCTATTTTCAAAGGTTTTGTTTTTCCTGGTAAAGGAAAATAATTGATAAAGAAAACCAATAATGGATAAACTTATGGCAATTTGAAGTGCAGTCTGGATCATTAGTTGCTCATTATCTTGATTTTTTTATAAAAACTGTTAACTGCTGTATAGGCAGATACACAGGAAACACCCGCTCCTGACTTAAGCCTGGCCCAGTCATTATGGGCTAAAATGGAACCTGCGGCATATAAGTTTTCAAAGACTGGTTTACCTTTTTTGTCCAAAGGCCTGAAAGTATCATCGGTTTCAAGTCCTGATTGATTTATCCCATGTCCTTTGGAATCAAAAAAATCCAATTGATGCCATTGACTCCTGGTGTCCGGCTGAAAAACCGATAAATTAAAAACAGTTTCAAGAACCATATTTCTCTTTGCAAAAAGTCCTCCTCCGGGAAATCTTCCCGAAGCGAGAATGACGCACCTGGCTTTTATTCTGGTTTTTAAATTATCATTTACCGCCTGTAATATAAAATGGTCTCCTTTCATGGATTGAAAAGCAACTTTAGCATTGCTTAAAAATGTGGCATTAAGATTTGATAATTTTTTTTCAAACGCGTTTTTCAAACGCAGGCCTGGAATTGAAGGCGGCATTCCCGGTATTTCAAAAACCGCCATACCAATCTTTTTTTCAAGGGTTTTTACGATATCAAAGCTATTATGAATTCCGCATAAGGCTGGCAGACCGACAATTTGTGTTTTTGATGAAAAATGAAGAATTTTATCTGACAGTTCCTGGATGAATTCTTTGCTTTCAAATGATTTAGCCAGATGAACAGGATTTAAGCCGTTTTTATTTCCAGGAAGATCAATACTCAATGTATAGGTTTTCCCCTTCCTTTTTTGTAGGCCTGAGGCTGCCTGTTTGGCAGAAAATCCTCTTAATCCTTTAAAATCGACGATTAAAAGATTTTTTTCCTGTCTTTGAAGATCACAACCGTTTGAAAAGGTTTCAGGCACCGCATATGTAGGCTTGAAAGTTCCCACGGAGGTTAGAATCTGTTTGTTTCCAGGACCTGACAAATGATAATTAAGTCCGGCAGAATTCAAAAAGTTCGTCAAAAACTGAATACTGTCACGGATCTGTTTTTGACTTATTTTTGAATAGGGGTGTTCTGGTTGATCAGATTGTAATTTTTTGATTCCGGAATAGGGGTCTTTTATTATTTTCCCCGAATCCATCGGATAAACCCCTAATAAATCCAATAATCCGCTTGCAAAAAAGAGAGCGGATGAATTTCCGGTTTGAATAGTATTCAACCCGAGGCAAGATGCACGGGCTGCAGCTATCATGCCGGTCAGACCGGCACCAATGACCAGAACATCACAATCAGTATTTTTTTGTATTTTCATTTATAGTACACTTCATTTTTTAATAAGTTCCAATCCAAATAACCCGGAATGAATCATTTCTTTCAGAGATGATTGAACAAGTGCCTGGTCCCACAGCAAAGATTGCTCACCCTTCCACCGTTCATTTAAAAAAAGTTTCAGATCATTAATGTCTGAATAATCATGGATGACATTATTGTCATACATGTGGGAAAAGATCCTTAAACTGCAGAAGGCTCCCTGACAGGGTCCTTTCCCTATCCTGCTTCTGAGTGCGATAGATTTCAGATCCGGCTTGCCACCGGCCTGTTTGATTGAATTTATGATCGTATCAATTGCTTTCTGAGGTACCATTTCACACTCGCACAAAATCGGGTCGCTGACAGTCTTTGATTTAAAGGGTTCATTTATCTGAACACCGGGTTCAGACCATTCACCGCTTTTTGAAGACGGAAGGGGAATTTCTTTTGTCAGGCATTTCGAAAATATTGAATGTTTCCAGGCAACCATATCAGATGTTTTCTCCGCCATGAGACGATAAGTGGATAACTTACCCCCCGTTATGGTGATAAAATTGTCAACCTTGTCATCTGTATGATCTTTCAGGGTAAATCCTCTGCTGACAGCTCTGTCATCTTCATCATTACCTGCACTGACAAGCGGTCTGGCCCCTGAATATGCCCTTATATACCTGCATGTTTTTATTTCAGGGACCATTTTTTCACCCTGGCTGATAATCTGATCAACCTCATTTATGGTTGGATAAATATTATCAGGAGATTCAACTCGAACCGAGGTTGTTCCAAGTATAGATACCACCCCGCCCGGAACCAGTATGTCTCCATCACTAGGTTTCCTTAATCGATTGATAACCCTTTTTGTCATCCTTTTACTGGTGACAAGAAGGGTGCCCTTGGAAAGGACCATCTTAATTGTGATGCCGGCCATGGCGGCAACCGTGCCGGCCCATGCTCCAGAGGCATTAACATAGGTGCGTGCCTTTATGTGAAAAGTTTCACCATTATTCTTGTTCATTACTGTGGCATATTCTATGGAGTTATCTTTAAGTCTGAATCCAATCACTTCACTGAAGCTCAGGTATTGACCGCCCCTTAAAACAGCATCGTTCATATTTTCTATGGAAAGCTTAAACGGATTTACTGAAGCATCATTGACTTGATATGCCGCTATCACATCATTTGATAAACCAGGCTCCATCTCTTTGGCAAGGGCCAGGTCAATTTTTTTACAATAAACTCCTGATTTTTTGCAATAACCTGGAAAATCGGCGATATATGTTTCATCATCACCTTTTACAGCAATAAAAAGGCCGCCTGTATCTTCAATACAATGTCCGGCATTTTTTTTCAGGATTTCCAGTTCATTTTTACATTCAATCGCAGCTTTTGGATCTGAATAAACATATCTGGCACCGCTGTGTAAAAGACCATGATTCCCCCCCGAGGCTCCGGCATTCAAATCGGATTTATCAATTAGAGTGCATTCCAGTCCGCGAAGAGAAAGATCTCTTGCGATTCCCGTTCCCGTGACCCCGCCACCGATAACCAATACTTGTGTTTCTATGGATTTGTTCATTAAGAAGACCTTTGTTGATATGTTCATAAAACAAATATCATGACCTTAAAGCTTCTGCAAGTGAAAAAAACGAATATCAAATGAAAGCATTATGTTGTTTAGAGGTCTTTATATAAAAATTTGCATAGATTTAAAAATTAATATATTTATATTTAAAGACCTATATTTAAATGATATCTTCATAAAGGAAGTTTGTTTGAATCCGGGGGTAAAATTATGTCAAAATATGTCGGTTCAATAGATCTTGGGACGACCAGTATCAGATTCATCCTTTTTGATAAACAAGGCAATATCTTTGGCTCTGCTCAAAAAGAGCACAGACAGATTTTTCCAAAACCAGGCTGGGTGGAACATGATCCTATTGAAATATGGGAAAATACATTTTCGGTTATAGCAGAGGTGATGGATAAAACCTGTGTCCCTTTTAAATTAATTGATTCAATTGGAATAACAAACCAAAGAGAGACCAGTGTTGTCTGGAATAAGAAAACAGGAAAACCATATTATAATGCCATTGTCTGGCAGTGTACAAGAACAGATGAGATCTGTAAGAATCTTGAAGCAGAGACAGGGGGGGCATTTTTTTCAAAAAAAACAGGTCTGCCCTTGGCAACCTATTTTTCAGGGCCAAAAGTAAAATGGGTGCTTGACAATATACTGGAATCAAAAAAAGATCTTTTTTCAGGCGATGTTCTTTTTGGAACAATTGAAACCTGGATTATATGGTGGCTGACCGGAGGGCCTGAAAAAGGATCACATATTACAGATGTTTCCAATGCCAGCCGGACCATGATGATGAATATCCATTCTCTTGAATGGGATAATGACCTTTTGGGAGCTCTTGGGATACCTATATCCATATTGCCGGAAATAAAGCCTTCCATAGATTCTAATACCTGGGGAAGAACACTGAAAGAAGGCCCTTTTAAAGGAGAAATACCTGTTTGCGGTGCGCTTGGTGATCAACAGGCAGCACTTTTCGGTCAAACCTGTTTTTCCAAAGGAGAGGCGAAAAATACCTATGGTACAGGGTGTTTTCTGCTGATGAATACGGGAAACACACCTGTTATATCCAGGCACGGTCTTCTAACTACCGTGGGATATCAGATCAATAATGAAAAAGCCGTATATTGCCTGGAAGGCTCAATTGCTATTGCAGGAGCTCTTGTGCAGTGGATGCGGGATAACCTGGGTATTATTAAATCTGCTGCAGAAATAGAAGATCTGGCAAAAACAGTGGATGATAATGGCGATGTTTATTTTGTACCTGCATTTTCCGGATTGTTTGCACCATACTGGCGATCAGATGCAAGAGGTATTATTGCAGGGCTTACAGGATTTGTAAATAAAGGTCACCTGGCAAGGGCTGCTATAGAAGCAAGCGCCTACCAGACCAGGGATATCATAACGGCAATGAAGAAAGATTCAATGGTGGATCTAACCCGGCTCAAGGTTGATGGTGGAATGGTATTGAACGAATTGCTCATGCAGTTTCAATCAGATATTCTCAATGTACCTATTATACGGCCGATAGTCATTGAAACAACTGCATTGGGGGCAGCTTATGCTGCAGGGCTTGCTACGGGATTCTGGAGTGATATAGAAGATTTGAAGAAAAACTGGTCAGAGGGGAAAACATGGCTTCCATCCATGGATAGAAAAATATGTGAAGACCTGTATTCAAGATGGGGAAAAGCCATTGAAAGATCTTTTGACTGGGTGTGACATTTATAGTTTGCGGCAGATTAATGATTAGGGTAAGTTTATCCGGAGGATTTTGTTCAAACACTAGTTAACAAGCGCGGATAATTAAAATATATGGAATATTCACGAAAAGCAGTAAGTAACAGGCATGAAAATATTATTTCATTGATAAATAAAAATGGATTTGCCACGGTTGAGGAAATGGCGAAACTTTATAATGTTACTCCACAAACCATCAGAAGGGATATTAATTTTCTTGATAATGAAGGATATGTTTCAAGGTATCATGGCGGTGCAGGGTCCTCTTCCAGTGTGGAAAATGTTGCATATACGCATAGAAAAGAACTCCTTCTTGAAGAAAAAAAGCTGATTGCCGGGAATGTAGCATCCATTATCCCGGACAAATCATCACTTTTTATCAATATCGGAACCACAACCGAGCATGTTGCTAATGCTCTGTGCAACCATAATAAGTTGAGAATCATAACCAATAATCTCAATGTTGCAGCTATTATGAGCAGAAAAGAGGAGTTTGAAGTCATTGTTGCGGGTGGAATTGTAAGAAGTAAAGACGGAGGTATCACAGGGGAATCAGCCGTTCAATTTATCAAACAGTTTAAAATGGATATTGGAATTATTGGAATAAGTGGAATAGACCTTGATGGGACATTGCTTGATTTTGATTTCAGGGAAGTTCATGTGGCAAGAACCATTATTGAAAATTCAAGAAAGGTTTTTCTTGTTGCAGATCATTCCAAGTTTGGCAGAAATGCAATGGTTAAGCTTGGAAGTATCAGAGAAATTGACACATTGATTACAGATAAAAAACCGCCAGAACAGCTGATGGAGGTTATTATAGAAAATGGCATCAAACTGATTACAGGTTAAAAGGAAGGTTTTAATCAAATATCCATCAGACAGGGCTTTGGAGATGATTTTTTTTAACGGGCTGAACAATTACAAAATAATAATGGTTTATAAAATTAAAGACAGGTTATGAAAAATATAGTTTTATTTATCCTTTTTTTATTTTTTCCCTGCATTGCATATGCACAATTTTATCATTGGGTTGAAAACGGAACCCATCATTTCAGCAATTACCAGGACAAGCCTATGCAAAAAGGCAAGAACACAAGTCCTGACAAAGTAAACAGCTTTTCTTTTAGGCTGCAAAAGACCGGTATAAAATTGATGGGCCCTGAATTAGCCCCCGGTAAAATTTTCCCTTCCGGGGAAACCCAAAAAAGGCTGGTTAAGAAAAGAGCAACCCTTAAGAGAAAAGTAAATCTTAAAAAAAAGGCGAATCTTAAAAGAAAAGTACAGGTTAGGGGAAAATTACCTGAATTGACCAATGCGGTTTTACAGAAGAAAACATCTGAACAGAAGAGAACAGGTGAAAAAGAGAAATTGCCTGAACAACAGAAAAAATATGAACTAAAACAAATAGTCGAACAAAGGAAACCTTCTGAGCAAAAGAATGTATCTATTGAGAAAAAATCACCTGAGCAAAGGAAAATACCTGTTAAGCCTGAAACATTGGTTAAAGAGAAAGTAGCTGACCCGGTAAACCCGGTTATTCCCGATGATCTCAGGGTTATATATCCTAAAGGCAAAAGGCTGCCCAAGGACGATAAGCTGGCCGCCTTCTGGCATAAAAAAGCAGCTGATCAGGGAGATGCTGCGGCTCAGTTTAATCTTGGGATTTTGTATTCCAAAGGCAAAGGGGTGCCAAGGGATGATAAAAAGGCGGCATACTGGTACAAAAAAGCTGCTGATCAGGGGAATGTCAGTGCTCAATTCAATCTTGGAATCATGCATTCTAAAGGCATGGGAGTGCCCCGGGATGAAAAACTGGCATCATACTGGTACAAAAAAGCACTTGAACACGGGAAAGCAGACTCTCAAGCAAATCTTGGATATATGTTTCTTAAAGGAAAAGGGGTGCCAAAAGACGATACACAGGCGGCATACTGGTATGAAAAGGCCGCTGAACAGGGAAATGCTGCGGCTCAGTTCAATCTCGGGCTTCTGTATTCCAAAGGCAAAGGGGTGCCAAAGGATGATAAAAAGGCGGCATACTGGTATTGGAAAGCTGCCAGACAGGATAATCTCAGCGCTCAGATTAATCTTGGGATTCTTTATTCTAAAGGCAAAGGGGTGCCAAAGGATGATAAAAAGGCCTTCTACTGGTACAAAAAAGCTGCTGAACAGGGTGATGCTGCAGCTCAATTCATTCTCGGGAGTATGTATTATAACGGTTCAGGTGTTACTAAAGATTATAAACTTGCCTATGTGTGGGGCAGCTTAGCCGCAGAACAAGGTCATGAACAGGCTATTAAGGACAGATATATTCTCCTTAAAAAATTATCACCTCAACAATTGGAAGAAGCCCGGGCCATAGAAGAAACAATCCGGCAACATATTAGTACTATAAAATAAATCTTTAAAGCCTGGATTTTAAAATATTTATTAAGACGTTTTTTCCCAGCATCTATAACACTGCCGCGACCAACGGCAACGGCAACGGCAACGACAACATGAATATTTTTCTCTTGATATATCCGAACTATTTCATCAATCATGTCGGGTGATGGCTCTGATGAGATGGAATAACAATATATTTTAGCAGAGTTGTTTTTAAGGGCATTCAAAAGCCATCTGTATTGACTGGTATCTTTAAAAGACCGACCTCCGGTTACCAATAGAAGATTTTTTCCAAAACTATTAATCAGTTCGGCAAGCAATTTTATAAGTAAAAATTTATTTACTTTATTGAATAACATGTACTATTGTGATTTTTATTGAGAAAGTCCCGGATATAAAATGTTTTCAAGTGGTTTTTTGATTTGGGAGTGTGGTGGATATGATAAATATTTTGCTCCCAAAGCTTAATCTCATATTTAAAAGAGGCTTCATATGATTCAAAAACCGACTTATGAAGAATTAGAAAAAAAAATTCAGAAGCTGGAACAATCTGATAAAAAGGCTCGGGAGAACGAAGAACGATATAAATTAGCGTTTCAAACAAGCCCTGATGCGATTAATATCAGCAGGGCTTCTGACGGAATGTTTATAAATGTCAACCATGGTTTTACCAAAATCATGGGATATAAGCAGGACGATGTCATAGGAAAAACTTCTCTTTCTTTAAATATGTGGGCAAACCCTGAAGACAGGAACCGCCTGATCAATAGTTTGGCAAAGACCGGCTATGTAGACAATATGGAGGCCCGGTTTATCTGCAAAGGTGGACGGATCGTGGTGGGTCTGTTATCCGCCCATCTAATGCAAATCAATGGCGAGGACTTCATTTTATCAATAATTCGCAATATTACCCAGTTCAAGAATGCCCAGGAGGCTTTGCAAAAGAGTGAGCAGCAACTTTCCACCCATCTTTTAAATACACCGATTGGAGCAATTTCATGGGACTTGAATTTCAAAACTATTGAGTGGAACCCTGCCGCTGAAAATATATTCGGCTATACTAAAGAAGAGGCATTGGGCAAACATATTGCAGATCTCATCCTTACTGAAGATAGCAAAGAAATTGTTGAGGACATTTTCCAGGATATATTATCGGAAAAAGGAGGCACCCACAGTATAAACGAGAATATAACTAAGAAAGGCAGGCGAATTATCTGTGATTGGTATAATACAGTCCTGCAGGATGCCGATGGTAAGAATATAGGCATGGCATCATTGGTAAATGATATATCAGCGCGTAAACAAACCGAGGAAGCACTGAAGGAGAGTGAAGAAGGATTAAAGACCATCCTGTCTGCAACTCCGGATCCAATTGCAATATATAATAACCAGGGTGGGACAGAGTATCTTAATCCGGCTTTTATTAAACTATTCGGGTGGTCTTTGGATGAATTGGAAGGAAAGCGTATCCCCTTTGTTCCTGATGATCAAAAAAAGATAACTTCTGAAAAAGTAAAAGAGTTGCTGAGCTCGGGGAAGAAAGTACAATTTGAAAGTAAAAGGCTGACAAAGAAAGGCCGCAGCATAGATGTCATCATAAGCTCATCTTGTATAAAAGATATAAATGGTAAAATATCAAAGCTGGTTGTAATTTTAAAAGACATCACCGAGCAGAAACAGATTAGAAATGAATTGAGATTACTGAACATAAAGCTTGAACACAAGGCCACACATGACTCTTTAACAGGAGCTCCGAACCGGGGTGCCATTTTAGACAGGCTGAGAAATGAATTGCTCCGAGCTAAAAGAGGGAACCTGAAACTGAGCATTGGCATATGCGATATTGATCACTTTAAGCATGTCAATGACAAGTATGGCCACCAGGCGGGTGACGATGTCCTATTCAATTTCGTTAAAATTATCCAGAAAACCCTCAGGCCTTATGACATGGTTGGACGATACGGTGGAGAAGAGTTCTTATTAGTTATACCTGATTTACCAGATTCTATTGGAATGGTTGAAGAAAAAATCTATGAACGTGTGCGGGCAATAACAGCCGATCAAAAAATGGTAACAAGAGCAGGAAAGATAAGTATCACAATCAGTATCGGTATTACAAGCAGAAGAGGAGATGAGACAGCAGATGCAATGATTGCAAGGGCTGATGCAGCCTTATACAGGGCTAAGGAAAACGGGCGTAATCAACTGGCTTTTGCCGATTAAAACTTTAATTTTTATTCAAATATTAAAAGGTTTGGGGGAGAAATAATGAAATCCATCCAGGCGGAATTTGAAAAACTATCCAAAAAAATTACAATTAAAAAGGGTGCCAAAGAGGAAGACTGGGTATCCGTTTGTGAAAAATTCAATGATGATGTGTCTCGTATCTGTGATGTCGTTGATCAGCAGGATTATACTGGTTTGTTTGAGTGCTGCGATGATGACAACAAGCGGTTTTTTTATCTGGTTAAGGAAGACAAAAATCTATATCGGGTGAAACACAGACATTTTCTGGATAACCTGGGATTAAAATAAAATCATTGATGCAAAAAAAAAGCATGACCTTTTTTTAGTGAATCAGTGCGCCAGCACCTCTGGATTGACAATATGAGGGACCTGTTTGTTCCGGTAGAATTCAATTATATTCATGGCTGCCAGCACAGACATCTGATTTCTGGCCTCCTGTGTTCCTGATCCCACATGGGGAAGGACACAGGCATTTTCCATGAAGAGAAGAGCATTATCAGGCTGCATAGGTTCTGGGTTTGTCACATCCAGGCCCGTCCCCCAGATTTCGCCTGAGCTTATGGCGGAACTCAGATCTTTTTCATTGTGGATGGGTCCTCTTGCAGTGTTAATGAAGATTGCTGATGGTTTCATTTTTTTAAAGGCAGACCGGTTAAATATTTCTTTTGTTTCAGGTGTCAGGGCACAATGAACCGACAGGACATCGCTTTTTAAAAGAAGGTCGTCAAATCCCAAATAGGTTGCATCAAGAAGTTTTTCAGCCTCTTTATTGCGTGTCCTGTTATGATAAATAATATCCATATCATAGGCATTTTTACATCGCTTGGCCATTTTAACTCCAATACGGCCAAGTCCGAAGATTCCTAAGGTTTTATCTTTCAACTCAAAACCAAGATTCCCAGTGGGATTGAAATACCCCCACCGGCCGTTGATAATGGTTTTATGCAGAAAAAACATTTTCCTTGCAACAGCGATCATAAGACCAAAGGCAATATCTGCAGTGGCTTCGCTCATAGCATCCGGAGTAAACCCCACAGGAATACCAAAACCTGTGGCCGCATCAATATCGATATTATCATACCCCACGGCAAATTGAGAGATGATCTCAAGGTGGCTGCACTGGGTTAAAAAATGACTATCTATTTTTTCGGTGAGGGTGCACAAAAGGGCATGATGGCTCTTTGCCTTCTCAATAAGCTCAACTTGGGTCATTGGCCTTTTTTCTTCCCATAAGGTGAGATGAAAATTTTCTTTTTCCAGGAGTCTGATCCCTTCTTTTGGGTATAATCTGGATACCAGTATTTTTTTTTTCATTGGGTTTCGTCCTTTATATTTAATATATATGGATATTAGATTTGCAGATCAGCGTCAAGTTAAAGAAAAACCGGGTTTGAGATTTTTTTAAAATTGTGTACAATTGGGCTATTTGAAACAAGGATTGCCATCAACAAAAAGGAGAAGATTTATGCCATTATCGTTTAGATCCCAGAGCCATGGAAATATCGCTTTTGGTTTTTTTAATATTGAGTCGGATATGCTGCTGCTGGAAAATTATTTTTTTTTCGCAGAGGATTTTTGCAGGTGGGTAAATAAGATGGCAAAAGAAGATGATTCCCATGTAAAAACGTTTGACCGCACCGTATATCATATATCTGATCCCAATGCTGTTGGAGATTTGATGGGAGCCATCCATGGAATAAGGTTTACCGGGTTTATTGGAAAATTGTATACTATATTTCCTTTTCCAGATGACCCACAAGCGTTTAAGCAGAACCCGGATGGATTTGATACAAGAGACATTGTGATATCGCATATTGAACCCTTTTCAGTAATAAGAGATATTTCAATTGAGATTTATAAGGATGGCAGAATAAAAATCGGCAGATATTATTTTGATAAAGCTGTATTCCATGAACTGATTCGGTATGTATGGAAGGGCGGGTATCCACGTTGGAAAAATGAGGTAAGACCACAATATGTAATTGAGATGAAAGCGTGTATTCAAAAAAGCGGTAGCCCCTTTTTTAAAGGAGTGTTTTCATCATGAAAAATTTGATGTATGGTAAGATAATTTTAAATTTTAATATAAAAGGAAATTTTTATGCCTATTGCAGATAAGATGGTTAAAATGGTTGAAGCCGCCTCCATGATCCGGAAGATGTTTGAAGAAGGGATCAGAATGAGAGAAAAATATGGAGCTGATAATGTATTTGATTTTTCACTGGGAAATCCGGATGTTCCACCACCAGCGGCTGTAAAAAATGCCCTTATGGAACTTATAAACGACAAAACTACTTCCCACGGGTATATGCCTAACCCGGGATATCCCCATGTCAGACAGGCAGTGGCGGATTATTTGAATAAAGAATACAATGTCGGGCTTAGTTCAGACCTTATTGTGATGACTGCGGGTGCGGCAGGAGCTTTGAATGATACCTTGAGAGCTCTGTTAAACCCGGGAGAGGATATCCTTACGCCGGCACCTTATTTTGTGGGCTATAATCAGTATGCCTTTGTTGCAAGTGCAAATTTAAAAACTGTGGCATCATTTTCTGATTTTCATCTGGACCTTGATGCCATTGAAAAGGCCATTACTAAAAATACCCGGGTGATGCTGGTTAATTCACCCAACAACCCCACTGGAGTAGTTTACACAAGAGAGGAGCTGTTGGGGTTAGGAAAGATTCTTGATGCAGCCAGCGTAAAATTCGGGAAGCGGATTTATCTGATTTCCGATGAACCTTACCGAAAGATTGTCTATGATGTTGAGGTTCCGTCCATGTTTGACGTTTATCCCCATACTATTGTGCTGACTTCTTATTCCAAGGAATTGTCGCTTGCAGGAGAGAGAATCGGCTATCTTGCCATTCATCCCAAAGCAGAAGATGCCCAAATGATTGCAGGGGCTGCAGGGGTCACCAATACCATGATGTATGTGAATGCTCCGGCCCTTTTTCAGCAGGTTGTTGGTATGCTTCAGGGCGTTACAGTGGATATCAACATTTATAGAAAAAGGCGGGATATGTTTTGCAAAGGACTTCATGCGGCAGGCTATGAATTTGACGTGCCGGAAGGTGCATTTTATCTGTTTCCGAAAAGCCCAATTGAAAATGACGTTAAATTTGTGGATATCTTACAAGAACACAATATCCTTGCTGTTCCGGGAATAGCTTTTGGTGGCCCCGGCCATTTCAGGCTTTCTTATGCCGTGCCGGACAAAACTATAAAAGGATCTTTGGAAAGATTCAAAAAAGCCTATGATGCTGTGAAATAAACAGGGAGTTAAAGCGGGTTCGTAAAGATCAGGTTTGCGTTATTTAATAATAACCCTAAAACGCAAACCTGACCCTAATTTAATGACCCTATTTAAAACAAACAAACCCGGATACTGATTTATACTTAAAAAAAGCAGATCCGGGTTTGCCAATTTAATCAGCTTCCCTGCTTGGGTTTGGGCAGGGCTTCAATATCTTTTAATGCTGCATCAATTTGTTCCTGGGGAAGTTCATGGTCGGAAAGTTTGCCTCTGAAGAAGCCTTCATAGGCTGCAAGATCCACAAGACCATGTCCGCTCCAATTAAACAAAATGGTTTTTTCCTTTCCTTCTTCTTTGGCTTTAAGAGCTTCGCGAATGGTCATGGCAACTGCATGGTTGCATTCAGGAGCAGATATATACCCTTCAGATCGGGCAAAGGTCATGCCGGCCTTGAATGTTTCCATCTGCTGGATGGACTCTGGCCTGACGATTCCATCCAGAACAAGCTGGCTGACAATGGGTGCCATGCCATGGTATCTTAGACCCCCTGCATGGATGGGTGCAGGCACAAAATTATGACCCAGGGTATGCATGGGCAGCAATGGAGTCATCTGGACTGTATCCCCGAAATCATAGGCAAAGGGACCCCTTGTCAGGGTTGGACAAGAACTGGGTTCCACAGCAATAATATCAATATCCTTCCCATTAATTTTATCATGGGCAAAGGGGGCTGCAAGGCCTGCAAAATTACTTCCGCCTCCGGCACTGCCTATGATTACATCGGGATAGTCTCCTGTCATTTCCATCTGTTTTTTGGCTTCAAGGCCGATGATACTTTGATGGATCATAACATGGTTGAGCACGCTGCCCAGGGCATATTTGGTGTTGTCATCACCCACAGCCGCTTCAACGGCTTCACTGATAGCCATGCCAAGACTGCCCGGAGAATCAGGCGTTTTTTCCAGTATGGATCTGCCGGCTGCTGTTTCACTGCTTGGGCTTGCCGTACAATTGGCACCCCAGGTTTCCATCATCAGGCGGCGGTAAGGTTTCTGGTTGTAAGAAATTTTTACCATGAATACCTTGCACTCAATGCCAAAGAATGAGCAGCACATGGATAAGGCGCTGCCCCACTGGCCGGCCCCTGTTTCCGTTGTAATCTTTTTTGTGCCTGCCATCTTATTATAATAGGCCTGGGCAATGGCAGTATTGGGTTTGTGACTTCCGGCAGGGCTTACACCCTCATTTTTAAAATAGATTTTTGCAGGGGTATCAAGGGCTTTTTCAAGATTGTAAGCCCGGTATAGAGGAGAAGGACGCCAGATCGCATATTTGTCCAGGATTTCTTCAGGAATGTCAATCCATCTCTGGGTAGAAACTTCCTGCTCGATCAGATTCATGGGGAAAATAGGTGCCAGATCTTCAGGGCCACAGGGCTGCCCCGTACCTGGATGAAGGGGTGGTTCCATTCCATTGGGCAGGTCTGCCATGATGTTGTACCATTGTCGCGGCATTTCTTGTTCTGTTAATACATACTTTTTGGTTCTCATAGGCCCTCCTTGTTTGTGGTTAGAGTTATGGGGTTAAAACTCATTGGAAATATTAAAACATATTCAAAGAATATGCATTACCTACAAACTAAACAGGTTTATCGCTGCCACAGTTTTTTTTATGAGAATAAACAGTCCAAGTCAAGCATTAAATTCCAGGGAAGTCAGGATCGCAATCATTAGCAGTCCTTAATATAAAAGATATGTAATTATTCAGCTCTTGCGCTTGAACCCGCCCTGTCTGATGGATATTTGTTTCGAGGCTATTTGCTTAACCTCCTGCAAATATCCATCAGACAGGGCTTTGGGGATAATTTTTTTTAACGGGCTGAACAATTACAAAGATATTTCAATTTTTGAATAATTTTTCATAATCGTCCATTGTGTCCACATCAACCAGAATTGCTTTATCAGGAATCTGTACTTTTAATATGGATTTTTTAAATTCATCAAAAATAACCCTTGCCCCGGTATCTGCGGACAAAGATTCCAGTCGGTGGAACAATGGTCTGGCAATGATGACCGGGTTGCCCCGTTTGTCATTGAAATAAGGAATTATAATAGATTTACGAGCCCTTTCAAAGTCTATAATCAAGTGGTTGATAATAGCGGCATTGACAAGGGGCTGGTCACCTAAAAGAAACATCGCTGCATCACATTGGGCTGAGACATTTTCAAGGCCCTTGATAAGGGAGGTACTTTGTCCCTTTGAGTACTCTTTATTTCTAATGATTTTTATATGGCGAAGATCTAAGGTTTGAGTTATTTTATGGGCATTATGGCCCAGAACAACAATAATTTCATCCAGGGCTGATTCCCTTGCATTTAAAATTACCTGACCCAAAAGGGTGGTTTTCCCAAAGGGCAGCAATTGTTTTGTTTTCCCCATTCGTGATGCTGATCCGGCGGCAAGAATGACACCGGCAATTTTTTTGCTGGAAAAATTCATAAAATAAAGTCTTTCTTTTTGGTTTGTCCTGATGCAAGGTCAGGCACTATTTAGGTGTTAAACTATTTTTAACGGGAAATTTATCAATAAGTGATGCTGTAATAATCCGGTGAATAGTTTTGTTTGTTTGCAGAAGCTTTGCAATTTTTTCACCGGATTTTATCTGGTCAGGGCTGTCAGCTTTGTTTAGTAGAACAGAATTTGACAGGCTATGAGCCAAATGGCCGGCTTTTTTAATTTCAAAGGCAATACATTTTGCTATTGACAGTTCATCCAGGGTTTCCCCTCTGGGTAATCCTGTATTCCTTGAAAAAATTTCAGCCCTGTGGACAAAAGTTTCATCAAGTGGTTTATCAAGGGCATCAAGCCCTGCTACAAGAATCAGATGGGTGGTGACTTTCGGGATGGCGGGCTCGTGAGAACCAGTTGCTTTAATCGGTTTTTGCCTTGCCCCGTCAGCCTCTACAATTATCCAGTCAAAAAGAGAAGTTTGCCACAATTTATCAATACAGTCCGGGGTAAATCCTTCCAGTTTTTCCGTTATGGGATTATATTTTTGGCCTGCAGAAAATTGAAATGAACTCTTGAGAAGACCTTTTGATTTTTTAACAAGTTCATCAATAGAGTTTTCAATAATGGTCAAAGGCGACTGCTTAAGCGTGGGCATGAAAATTTTAGTTGTGGTTGTGGTTAAAACTGATTTGCCTGAATTTTCAAGTTCTTTAGCCAATTGGAACATGAGACTTGTTTTGCCGCCTGCACCGATTATGCTGATAACTCCTTTTCCGGTTAATTGTAATTTATCAATAAGTTTTGTTTTCATTTATAAAATCAAATGATAAAGCCATTTAAATGGTTGTTTATTGAGTATTAAGGTGCTTTAATATGCTTGTAAAAACCTTAAAACTTTTATACGATTATTTCATACTATTTTTATAATTCAAGTATTAAAATAAAAGGATCTAATTTGTCGAAGATAAAAGCAAAGGTGCAGATAAATGAAAATCAGGGCACAGGATTTGCTTGTTCATTATAAATAGAAAGTTAAATTAAATCAAAGGTGATAACACATGACAGAGATTATTTTTGAGTTTCTTAACAAAATCGGATTCACCCACCCCCTGCATCCTGCATTGACCCATATCCCCATGGGGATGGTAATGGGGGCGGTTGTGTTCAGGATGGCATCTTTTTTGCCAAGACTTAAATTCCTGGCAAAAACCGGATACCATTGTATTATTCTGGGGCTTTTAGGGGTATTTCCAACGGCTTTTGCAGGCTACCTGGACTGGCAGCATACCTTTGGAGGGGAGTGGGAATTTTTGATCATACTTAAAATAGTCCTTGCCGCCGTCTTGACAATACTTTTGGCAGCAATTGCTTTTACAGATGATCCTGAAAATACCAGATTTGATAAAAAGACATTTTTCTATATTTTAATAGTTCTCGTTGCCATCGGGCTGGGATTTTCCGGGGGTGAACTTCAATATGGATAAGAAGGAGAAAACATTATGAAAAAAATTTACTCTATATCGATACTGGTTTTAATCATGCTCGTGTTATTCACACTGCCTTTGTCGGCAATGGAATACCAGCATAAACTTGAAATAAAAAATATGCAGTTCTCATGGACCATTGAAGGGGATTTGATCCATGTTCAATTGTCTGCAAAAACCACGGGCTGGGTAGGTATAGGTTTTGATCCTGAAAAAGCCATGTCAGGTGCCAATATAATCATCGGCGCAGTTAAAAAAGGCAATTTCAAGGTTGAGGATCATTATGGCAACAGGAAAAGAGGGCATGACAATGATGAGAAACTTGGGGGCAAAAATAATGTCATAAACCCTTCTGGTTCTGAAAAAGACGGTGTAACAACCATTTCTTTTACATTGCCGCTGGATACGGGTGATAAATATGACAAACCCATCAAACCTGAGGGAACAAGCCTTGTTATGTTTGCCTATGGGGCCGGGAAAGATTCTTTCAAATCCCGCCACCCGTACAGGACAGTCTATGAAATCAATTATACAACGGGTGAAAATAAAAAGATAAAATGACGGGATCAAAATTTGTATCAGCAGTTTTTATAGTTTTTTTTGGGTTAAGCCTTGTCTTTTTGCAGGAAGTGTTTGCCAAAGGAGATCAAACCTCAGATCAGATAGGCCATGACCACTCTAAGGTGGTCATGGCTGTAGAAAATGATAGCCCGCTTTTAGCCCAGAAGGTTAAAGTTGAAGAGCAGCTGGGAAACCTTGCAGCTCTTGATACTTATTTTAAAGATATTAATGGTAAGCAAATAAAGCTTGAAACTATTTTTGATAAGCCGGTTGTAGTTTTGCCGGTCTATTTTATGTGTAACACAGTCTGCACTTTTCTCCAGGCAGATCTTGCCTATGCATTGAACCTTGTGGATCAGGTCCCGGGTAAAGACTTTAACGTGGTTACAATAAGTTTTTCCGATGATGAAGGCCCTTCCCATGCAAATACAGCCAAAAGAAATTATACCAACATGATAAAGCGTAATTTTGTTCTGGACAACTGGTTTTACCTGACAGGAGACAGGGAAAATATACTGAAACTGACCGATTCCCTGGGCTATTATTTCATCAAAAAAGAACCCCATCTCTATGTTCATCCAAACGTTCTTATGGTGCTTGCAAAGGACGGAAAAATTATCCGCTACCTGTATGGGCCCAAGTTTCTTCCTTTTGACCTTGGGATGGCTTTAAGCGAAGCAGACAAGGGAACCCCCGGTATCTCAATAAAAAGGGGGGTTCTGTCATTTTGTTTTGATTATGATCCAAAAAATAAAACCTATGTATTTAAATTGTTCAGGATAACAGGGACGGCCATCCTGATCTTACTTTTGGGATTTATTATTTTTTTGCTGTATCCGTCAAAAAGAGACAAGAGATAAAAGACAAAATTGTCTCATGATACATAATAATTGCTCAAACTGCCGATATTAAAAATTATTGTAATTGTTCAGCCCGTTAAAAAAATTATCCCCAAAGTCCTGTCTGATGGATATTTGCAAAAGGTTAAGCGTTTAGCATCGAAACAAATATCCATCAGACAGGGCAGGCTCAAGCGTAAGAGCTGAATAATTACAAATTATTAAACTTTTATGAGGCGCGTATGGAAGTTGTAAACTCGTTTTTTGTAACCCCTTCTTCTAGCAGATTAAAAGGAATATGGTCCTGGCTTTTGACCACGGACCACAAGCGGATTGGATTGATGTATCTTTATTCCATCCTTTTCTGGTTCCTTTTAGCAGTCCTTTTAGGTGGTTTTATCCGGCTTGAACTCATGTTCCCCGGTGAAACATTTATCAGCCCTGAAGTGTACAATTCACTATTTACCCTTCACGGTGTGATCATGATTTTTCTTTTTATCATCCCGGCACTGCCTGCAGTATTTGGCAATTTCTTTTTGCCGATTCAGATCGGAACCGATGATGTCTTTTTCCCCAAGCTGAATCTTTTATCATGGTATCTATATATGGCAGGCGGTATCATTGCTGTTATATCTCTTTTTTCCGATGGCTTTCCTGATACAGGCTGGACCTTTTATGTTCCTTTTTCCATTTCAACCAATACAAATGTTTCCACGGCTGTCTTTGCAGCCTTTGTCCTGGGAATGGCTTCCATGCTAACGGGTCTGAATTTTATTACCACCATTCACCGCATGAGAAAAAAAAATATGGGCTGGATGCAGATCCCTTTGTTTACATGGAGTCTGTATGCAACTTCATGGGTCCAGCTTCTTGCCACACCCGTTGTCTCAATAACCTTATTGTTAGTCATGATTGAGCGGTATATCGGGGTGGGCCTGTTTGATCCTGCAAAGGGCGGGGACCCGATTTTATACCAGCATCTGTTCTGGATGTATTCCCACCCCGCAGTCTATATTATGATTCTTCCAGGTATGGGTGTTATATCGGAAATCATCCCCGTATTTTCAAGAAAATCCATATTCGGATATAAGGCTATTGTGGCCTCTTCAATGGCTATTGCCGTTGCAGGTTCCCTTGTCTGGGCCCACCATATGTATACAAGCGGAATGAGTGATACAGCCGTTTTTGTATTTTCCCTGCTTACCTTTGTGGTTGCGATTCCCTCTGCCATTAAAGTTTTTTCATGGGTAGCCACCCTGTATAAAGGCTCGATACAAATGGCACCGCCTCTGTTTTTATCCCTGTGTTTTATCTATCTTTTTTCAGTGGGGGGATTAACAGGACTTGTACTTGGTGCAGCCGGAACAGATATTTATGTTCATGATACCCATTTTGTGGTGGCCCATTTTCATTTCACCATGTTTGGGGGAACCGGATTTGCTTTCTTTGCCGCCCTGTATTATTGGTGGCCCAAAATGTTCGGGCGGATGTACGATTTTAAAAAGGCCTACATCGGTGCCATTCTTTTAACTGGCGGATTCATGTTTCATTATGTTCCCATGTTTATTCTGGGGCTCCAGGGGATGCCAAGACGGTATTTTGATTATCTTCCCCAATATGCCAAGGGTAATTTTTTTGCAGGATTTGGAGCGGCATTCATGATTATCGGGATATTTTTGCTGGTGATCAACCTTTTGTTGACCTTGAGAAAACCAATGGATGCATCATCCGATCCCTGGGGCGGGACCACACTCGAATGGCAGACACCCTCACCGCCTCCGCTGCATAATTTTGTGAAAGAACCTGTAGTGCTGGATTACCCCTATGATTTTACCGGGGTTGTAAAAAAATACGCCAAAAACACAAAAGGAGAATAGATGTCTTCCCCTTCGGATGAGTCCGGTAAAAAGCTTGGTATGTGGCTCTTCCTGTATACTGAGATCATTCTTTTCGGCGGACTTTTTGTTCTTTATGCCGTATATTTTGCAAGGTACACAAGCGATTTTATTGAAGGCGGCAAAGAATTGAACCGGCTGTTTGGTGTTGCTAATACCATTATTCTTTTGATTTCAAGTTTCAGTGTTGCAGCATCCATTACCGCTATTCAGAAAAAAGAAAAGAAAAGGGCAATGGCAGGAATAGTCGCAGCACTTTTATGCGGCCTTGTTTTTCTGGTCAATAAATTTTTTGAATGGAGCCACAAGATTGATCTTGGAATCTTTCCCAATTCGGAAAAGCTTTTGGACGGGCCGCCTGGGCAGAATATATTTTTCGGGCTTTATTTTGTAATTACAGGACTGCACGGCATTCACATAATTCTCGGGATGACCCTTCTATTTATCAGCCTTGTGTATGTCCAAAGAAACAGAACAAACCATGAAAGGTTTGCCCTGCTTGAAAATTCGGGTCTTTACTGGCATCTGGTGGATTTGATCTGGATATTTATTTTCCCTTTATTTTATCTGGTTATTTAAGCCATTGTTCAGGAGATATTTGATGAAAAGTTTAAACACACAGCATTTTTTTGAATATAAAATACTGATTAATGTTCTTCTAACATTACTGGCCTTAACCGGTATTACCGTGATTGCTTCCTATATTGATCTTGGAAAGATGAATGTCTGGATTGCTCTTTTCATTGCATCCATAAAAGGGTCTTTTATTTTATTTTTTTTCATGCACATGAAGTATGAAGGAAGAGTTCTTGTTCTTTCATTTTTGGGAACTGTTTTTTTTCTTGGCATCATGATCAGTTTTACATTCTGGGATGTTGGATTCAGATGAGGTAAAAAATGAATGATATAGTAAATCCAGTCACTCTGGTTGACAGGTCTTTTTATTTTATTGTGGGTTTTTCTTTTGTTTTCCTGTTTGCCATTACAATTGTGATGATATGGTTTGTTATCCGGTACAGGAGAAGTAAAAATCCAACCCCTTCAGATATAAGGGGGAATTTTTTTCTTGAAATAGTATGGATTGTAATTCCCACGATTATTGCTCTTTTAATGTTTGCATCTGGATGGAAATCTTATACGGGCCTTAGAAATGTTCCTGAAGGCGCCCTTGAAATAGAGGTGATAGGCCAGTCCTTTTCATGGCTTTTTTATTATCCCAATGAAAAAGAGACTGAAAATGAAATTGTGGTACCTGTAAATACGCCGGTTAAGCTGAATATTACATCGGAAGACGTGATTCACAGCCTGTTTATTCCTGCATTCAGGGTAAAGGTGGATGCAGTGAAAGGGCTTGATACCTACGCCTGGTTTTTGCCGGAGAAAAAAGGCGAGTACTTTTTCCAGTGTACAGAGTTTTGCGGCACTGATCATGCGAGTATGACAGGGGTTGTAAGGGTGGTCTCCCAGGAAGAATATGAAGAATGGGTAAACAAAGAAGATGAATGGTAATAAAATAAGTTTTTCACATGCCAAGGCTCCAGGGTTTTCTTATATTTTAAAAGATTACCTCTCAATGTTTAAAGTACACTTGTGCATTTATATAAGTCTTTCCGCAATTCTGGGTCATGTTATGGCAGGCAAGAGTTTTTCTTCCACATCTCTTGTATTGGGGTTTTTCGTGATGGTTCTGGCCTTTGGGTCTGCTGTCCTGAACAATGTCCAGGACAGAGAGTATGACAGGTTTTTCCAAAGAACATGCAAAAGAAGTCTGCCTCAAAAAAGAGTACCCGTGTTTCATGCAAAGGTTATCTCTTTGATAATGATAGGTTTCGGGCTTTCAGGCTTGCTGTTTGCAACGGGGTTTTATCCCTTTGTCTGGGGTGCTGTAGCTGTTTTTTGCTACAATGGTCTTTATACACCTTTGAAAAAGAAATCTTTACTGGCCATTATTCCCGGGAGTCTTACAGGTATGCTGCCCCCGCTGATCGGGTGGACAGCCGCAGGAAAATCCATGCCGGATTCCCATATCTTTATCCTCATGACTATTTTTGGCCTGTGGCAGATTCCTCATTTTTTTATTATCCTGCTAAAAACAAGACAGGCTCAAACTGCAACTGATTCTTTGAAAAGATTTCCCTGTTTTACAACTTTTTTTTCCAAAAATGAGATTAAATTACAGATCCTGATCTGGACAAGCCTCTACAGCCTTGCCATATTATTATTTTTAATGAATGGGTCTATAAAAAACCCTGTGCTGTCAAGCGTTTCCGGACTGAATGCTGTGGTGATCATTTTTTTTATTTCAACAATTATGCTGAATCAAAAAGCTCAAACCATTTCTATTGCCTTTGCAGCCATAAATTTATCCATGCTCTTATTTATGGGCGCAGGTATTTGTGACAAGTGTTTTTTGTAATTTTAGCCTGCAAAACCACAACCACATACCCGTGCCAAATCCTAACAAGTTTCAAATAATTCCACGCCAGAGCCTATGCTTTTTCATTTCAAATCTTTTGCATTTTATCCTGGTATTTAGTATTTGAGATTTAATTTTTATAAATAAAAATCTGAGGAATCAATATGATCAATATAAAATCAACAATTAAAGAATTACAGTCAGACCTGATTGAATTTGCACAGGATCTTGTGAGAACAAAAAGTTATTCCGGAGATGAGAAAGAGATCATCCATCTTATAGAAAAAAAAATGAAACAATTGGATTATGATGAGGTCATCCTGGATTCAATGGGCAATCTTGTGGGTAGAATCGGTAATGGCGGAAAAGTTCTCATGTTAGACTCCCACATAGATACAGTGGCGGTGAATGATGCTTCAAAATGGACCCATGACCCTTTTGCCGGTATAATTGAAAAAGGCAGGCTGCATGGGCGAGGATCCGTGGATATGAAATCATCGGCAGCAGCTTCCATATATGCCGGGGCAGTTGCTAAAAGGCTGGGATTTCACACAGATAAAACCATATATGTATCATGTACGGTGATGGAGGAAGACTGTGATGGAGAGAACCTGAAACATCTGTTTAAGGAATGCTGTATTAAACCTGACTACATGATCATTTGTGAGCCATCTGCCAACAAACTGGTTACAGGCCATAATGGCAAAGCCCAGATTGCAATAAAAACAAAGGGCATATCAGCCCATGGATCTGCTCCTGAAAAAGGATTGAATGCCATATATGAAATGGCAGACATTATTCAGCGGATTGAAAAAACAAGTGATGCACTTTTAAAGGCCAAACCGGCAAACGGAACCTTGGTGGCTTCAAAAATTTCAAGTGTAAGCGAATCTCTCAATGCTGTGCCCTTTGAATGTGAAATATACCTGGACAGGCGATTAGTGCCGGGTGAGTCACAGGATTTGATAGAAAAGGAAATGAATTCCATCATTAAAGGGAAAAATGCATCATGGGAGATTGGCGTCCTTAACCGGACAAGCTGGACAGGAAAAAAAATAAAATATCACCCGTTTCATTTGCCCTGGCAGATTGATCTTGACCATAAATTTACAAAAACCTGTTTTGCAGCCTTTAATGATTCGTTCGGGTCTGACCCGGACCTGGACTATTGGGATTTCAGTACAAATGCCGTTGCAAGTGTAGCAATGGGTATACCCACTATTGGATTTGGTCCGGGCGAATATAAATTAGCCCATATGATCAATGAAAATTGCGGGATAAGCCAGATAATTGATGCCTGCGACTTTTATACAAATGTAATGAATCAATTATGATTATCAATCAGTCAAATAAGGATAAAAGATTTTTAAACCCTTCTTGTTCAAGGTTCTCTTTTGGAATGAACCTTAGGGATGCCGAATTGATGCAATACCTTAATCCTGTAGGATCAGGACCATCATCAAACACATGACCCAGATGCGAATCCGATGTTTTACCTCGAACCTCAACTCTTTTCATAAACAGATAGTTATCCTCTATTTTCTTTATAGATTCTTTGTTGATGGGTTTGTCAAAACTTGGCCATCCCGTACCTGAATCAAATTTGTCCTGTGACGAAAACAAGGGCTCATTGGAAATGATATCTACGTATATGCCTTGTTTTTTATTATCCCAGTACTCATTATCAAAAGGGGGTTCAGTGCCATTTTCACGGGTTACTTTATATTGAAGCGGAGTCAGCTTAACGGCAGCACTCTTTTCTAAATTCATATCTGAATCAAATATATATTCTTTATTTTTCCATGCTTTTTCAATAAAACGATCCCTTCCCGAGCCTGCCCGATAATATTTGTAGCGAATGGGATTTTTTTTATGATAATCCTGATGATACACTTCTGCATCATAAAATGTTTTAAATTTAAGAACCTGTGTTGCCACGGGAGTGTTAAAAAGTTTTGACTGGTTTATTTTATCAATTGTTTTTAAGGCCTCTTTTTTCTGGGTATCATTCTGATAGAAAATTGCAGAACTGTACTGGCTTCCCCTGTCAACAAAAGACCCGGAGAAATCCGTGGGGTCAATCTGCTGGAAAAAAATTTTCAAAAGTTCTTTGTAAGTGATGATATCCGGGTTAAAATTTATTTTTACGGCCTCAAAATGACCGGTTGTACCGGATGTGACCTGTTCATAGCCGGGGTCACTAACATGGCCTCCCGTGTATCCGGAAACAACATCAATAACACCTTTGTGCCCTTCAAAAGCTGCCTCTACACACCAGAAACAACCGCCGGCAAAAACAGCAGTCTCAAAGTTTTTATTATCCATGATAAGTTTCCCCTGGTTTAAATCTGAAGCAGGCATTATCTGAATAAAAATGCCTGTAATAACTGACAATACAATTATCCAATAGATTGTTTTTATCTTTTTCATGACGTCACCTCTTAAAACGCGTTACAGCCTGAACCCTAGAAGTGCATTTTTTGTGCCAGGGTAAAATTATGATAAGAGATGCTTAAAGGGCTTTTTCAGCCTTGATAATGGCCATAAGGCCGGCATGAAGATTTTTAATGATCCCGGATTCTGAAATTCCAAGTCTTTGGCGGTTACTGACGTCAAATACAGCATTTTCGATCTTTGTTTTTTCACCCTTGGTTCCCCGGATCTGAAGGTTATAGTCCTTGATGAGTTTAAAAAGGAGTTCTTTTTTTCTTTCAAGTTTTTCAAGTTGAACATGGACGGAGGCCCTCATGGATGTACCAATGTTTGTAGGGCAGCAACTCAGATGCCCATAGGCTTTGTTCCATGCAAAATCAAGATTTTTGTTTAACTCTGAGACGGCGCGGCAAAGACGGCTATAAACACTTGAAAATTCTGACGTTTTTTCAAGGCTGATTATTCTTAAATGATCTTCTTCATTTACCCAGACCATTAATTTTTTGTCAAAAGAATGATATACTCCTCTACACTTGGGAAAATCAGAATTGATTCCTGCGGCATCCTGGAAACGGTCACCTTTGTGAAACAATATGTTTTCGTTTTCAAGCTGTTTTAATTCTTTTTTATCATCATGCTCCAAAGAAAAATATTTTCCCTTAAAAGTTTTTTGCAGACAGTTTAATGCCCTGATGATTTTTATTTCAAGATCATGACGTTGGGATAAGTCCATGTTGCAGGTGAAGTTGAAGCCTTTAAGGTTTCTGGCAACCCTTATCCTTGTGGACTGAATATATTTTTTTTCAGGATCAATGGCGGAAAGCTTAAGTTCATTTATATCTGATTTGTGGTTCAGATCTTTTTCTCCATGGTATTGTGAAATAACTGGATCAAAAATTAGCGAAAATGTCTTATATGACTGTTCATCACCTGCATAAATACCAATTTTGCTATCAGGATTTTTCAAACCGGAATTGACAGCTTTTGCAAGTGTAAATCCTGAATCAGTTTTTTTTTGTTCAAGGGTTTTACAAATTTTTTGGGATAAATATTTTTTTACAAGGCTATTGGATTCTTCTGGAAATGAAAAGGTGCTCAAAAGGTGTTAATTCTCGATTAAAGATGACTGTGATGAGATGCCCCTTGCAAGCATTGTCTGGATTTTGTCCAGGATCAGGCAATCTTTATGACAACGGGGAAGCAAAGGTTTGTTTTCACAAGTCATGCACGGGCTTTTTGTTAAGTACCCGATTTCAAAATCAAACATATCTCTATTTATGATGGTTTCCATGGCAAAATATTTTCAAATAAAAAGTTAAAATTTATGTAATTATTCAGCTCTTACGCTTGAACCCGCCCTGTCTGATGGATATTTGTTTCGAGGCTATTCGCTTAACCTCCTGCAAATATCCATCAGACAGGGCTTTGGGGATAACTTTTTTTAACGGGCTGAACAATTACAAATTTATTTGTATCAATTTTGAGAAGAAGCGTCAATATCTGTGACAGTTTTTCCGCCACAAGTGTAGCCCGACATAGAGCCTGTCAACATGTCCCATCCAGCGAAGGAAAGGTAAACCGATCTGAACGGGTATGGAGTAATCACAAAAAAATTACATGCGATTACCCTGTATAGAAAAGTTTTTTCCTTGTCAGATGGCTGAACAAATGATAAGTCAAAAAGATTATTCAATCAATCATAAATACTTGGAAAAGGTAGGATATTAGTGGGTGAATCAAGATTTGCAGAGTTAAAGGAAAAAGAAAAACAAGCAAGAAAACAAATCGTCATTGAATCTGCTTTAGCACTTTTTGCCAAAAAGCCTTTCTTTGAGGTGGGCATGAGGGAAGTCGCCGAAGAGGCAGGCATTTCTCCTGCAACCATTTACAGATATTTTCCAAGCCAGGAAGAATTATTCCATGAAGCTTTTATTCAGGATATTTCTTTTGCAAGCATAGAGTTTAAAACATTGGTTCAAAAGGATATTCCGGCAAGTATTGAAGAGTTTGGCATCAAATTCGCCAACCATCTGATAGACAATGAATCAACATTTCAGATGATGACCTATCTGATGTTGAAAAATAACCTTGCAAATCCGGTTATGGGCAAATTCGATTCCGTGACCAAGATTTTTTTCGATCTTTTTGAGCAGCTTCTGAAAAGGCATGACGTAAAGAATCAGAATGCCCGGTTGTATTCCCACTCATTTATTGCATCGATAACCGGTATTTTGATGACCTTCCGCAATTATTCGTTAAAAGATAAAAAAGCCGTTAGAGATCACATTATAAAAGTAATCAAAATCACTTCCTCTCTTTATGCTGATCAGCTTATAAATAAATAGCAATTAAGGTTTAACTCCTTGCTTGCAGGTCCAACGCATGTAAATAATATTTGGTTACTATCCTCAACAAGGATTGTAATTATTGGCAAAGCAGCTAGTTCAGACCAGATTACCTTGGATGAGCATTTTGGGGCCTGTCAATTAGTTCCAGTCGGCGATGGAAAGGTAAACTGGTCTGAACGGGTATGGACGAATCATAAGGAAACTACATGCGATTGCCCTGCCTTGCTTGTTTCATGTCTTGACACTTTATTTTGAAATATTATATTTATCAAAAATTATATTTTTGTCATGGGTAAAATTTATAGGATAAGGGCATAAAAGAATATGGAACAGATCCAAGAATCAATAGAGAAAAATCATCTTTTAATCAGCAGTATCCGAAATGAGATCGCAAAGGAACTTGTGGGTCAGGAAAAACTGGTGGACAGTCTTTTAACAGGGCTTTTAACAGGAGGGCATATCCTTATTGAAGGGGTTCCGGGATTGGCAAAAACAAGTGCGGTAAAAGCACTTGCTTCTGCTGTGCAGGCTCAGTTCAAGCGTATTCAGTTTACCCCGGATCTTCTTCCGGCGGATTTAACCGGAACTGAAATCTACCGGCCCAAAACATCTGATTTTGTAACAAGAAAAGGACCCTTGTTTAATAATATAATCCTGGCTGATGAGATTAACAGGGCACCTTCAAAGGTGCAGTCAGCGCTGCTTGAAGCCATGGAGGAAAAACAGGTGACCATTGGGGATCAAACATATTCATTACCAGCCCCTTTTATTGTTTTAGCCACCCAGAATCCCATTGAACAGGAAGGGACCTATCCTTTGCCTGAAGCCCAGGTGGATAGGTTTATGCTTAAAGTGCGGGTTGACTATCCAGACAAGGCTCAGGAACTTGAGATTCTTAAAAAGAACAGTTTTCAAAGACCTGATGCCATAAGCCCGGTAATCAATTGTGGCCAAATCGCGGGTATGGGTCAATTGATTGATCAGATCTATGTGGATGAAAAACTAAAAGAGTATATTGTAGATCTGATATTTGCCACAAGAAAGCCGGATAGTTATGGAATGGATGTGGCCGAATATATCGAATATGGAGCATCTCCAAGGGCCAGTATTTTCCTTGCAAAAGCTGCCCGGGTGAATGCATTTTTATCAGGCAGAGCCTATATCACGCCCCAGGATATCAAGCTTGTGGGCCCTGATGTATTACGTCACAGAATTATTTTAAGCTTTGAAGCAGAGGCGGAAGATATTTCAACCGATGATATCATCCAGACCCTTTTTGACTCTGTTGAGGTGCCCTAAAGGGAGCTTTTTAAATGATTCCTGCGCATATTATTAAAAAAATAAAACGAATTCATATTAAATCCAGCCGTTCTGTAAACAATATTATGGCAGGCCAGTATAAATCCGTGTTCAGGGGCTCTGGTATCGAGTTTGAAGAAGTCAGGGAATATGCCCCCGGAGATGATGTCAAAACTCTGGACTGGAAGGTTTCAGCAAGGCTTGGCAAGCCCTTTGTCAAACTTTATAAGGAAGAACGTGAAAGTATTGTCATGCTGCTTATTGATATGAGTTCTTCTTTAAAATTCGGCACATTTTCAGGCCCTAAACTTGAAAAAGCAGCCGAGGTAGCATCGGTACTGGCTTTTAATGCCATTAAAAATAATGATAAAGTGGGCGTAATTTTTTTTACAGACAGGGTTGAAAAATATATACCGCCTAAAAAAGGCTCCAGCCATATCTGGCGGGTGATAAAAGAGATATTTACCTTTTATCCTAAGGGAAAGGGCACCAATATATCAGAAGCTCTGGACTATCTGGGGAAAATATCCAAGAAAAGGTCTTTTGTTTTTATATTGTCTGATTTTCTGGACGAGGGCTACCTGAAAAGTCTCAGAAGAATTCGACAAAAGCATGAGACGATAGGGGTAATGATCTATGATAAAGGAGCATTTAAACTGCCGGGAAAAGGCATCATTACCCTGTGTGACTTTGAAAGCAAAAGACAAATTTTGTTTGATGCATTCAATAAAAAGACTCAACAAGAATTCTTATCCATAAAACAGACAGGTCACAAGAAAACATTGAATAATTTTTTAAGGGCAAAAAGTGATGTGATCGAGCTTGAAACCTCTGCATCTGTTTCTGATACCCTGTTGCAATATTTTAGATTCAGGGAAAGGCGATTAAGATAGATGAAGGATATCCACGGTATAAGACCCCCGGTCCGGTTAGGGTTTGATCCCATGCTTCTTAAAATTATCTTGATAATATCAGGGGTGATCATTGTTTTGGTTGTCATATTTTTTCTGATAAAAAAATATTTGAAAAAAAGAAACCAGAGTACAGAGCCTAAATATCTTCCAGAACCCCCGGCACCTTATGACGCTGCCTTAAAAGAGCTTGATCTTCTTTTACAAAGAGAAATGATCGATCCAAGACTTTTTTATTTTAATCTGACGGCTGTCTTGAGAAAATATATCAAAGGTTCCTTTGGCATTAATGCCATAGAGATGACATCCCAGGAGTTTATCAGAGGCATAATGCTTCTTGATTTTGATAAGGGGCAAAAAAAAGAAATTACAAGGTTTCAAAAGTATTGTGACCCAATTAAATATGCCGGGATTGTTCCTGGAAAAGATCAGATAAAAAATGATCTTTCCTTTGTTAAAAAGCTAATCAGTAAAATAGAAAATGATCTGATAAAACTTTTGGAAAAAAAGGAAGAAAACCAATAATGTTTAGATTTGCTTCTCCTTTGTTTTTATTATTGCTGCTTGTGGTTGCTTTTGTGATTTTTTTAAAGATTAGAAAGAAAAGTAAAAATATAATAAAGGTGTCCTCGTTAAAAGGTTTTGAAACTTTTCCCCCATCTCTTATGGCAGGGGTTTCTAAATTTATCCCTGTTTTAAAAATAATATCTTTGATCCTGTTGATCCTTGCCCTTGCAAGACCCCAGTTCGGAGATAAGAAAATAAATGTGACCACTGAAGGGGTTAATATTATCCTGGCTCTTGACCTTTCCGAATCCATGCGGGCCCTTGATTTTAAAAAAGACAATAAAATTGTAACACGCCTGGAAGCTGTTAAAACTGTGGTCCGAGAGTTTATTATGAAACGTGAAGGCGACCGTATCGGCATGGTGGTTTTTGGAACAAATGCATTTACACAGATTCCCTTAACCCGGGATTATAATACCATAGCCTTTATTCTGGACCGTTTGAGAATAGGGGCGGCAGGACCCAGAACAGCAATTGGAGATGCCATTGGTATCTCTTTAAAACGTCTGGAAGATATTGAAAGCAAATCCAATATTATTATTTTGTTAACAGATGGAAAAAGCAATTCAGGCGAGCTTTCCTGGCAGGATGCAATAAAAATTGCTGTTCAAAGAAAAGTGAAAATTTATACCATTGCCGTGGGCACAAAAGGGGAAGCGCCCTTTCTTGTGGATGGATTGTTTGGTAAGCAATATGTTTATCAAAAAGTGGATGTGGACATTGATGCTTTAAAAACAATTGCCGAAAAGACACAGGCCGGTTTTTTTGAAGCAGGGGATTTAAAATCACTGGGCCGGATTTATGAGATGATCAACAACCTTGAAAAAACAAAGGTAGATGTTGAAAAGTGGGTGGAGTACAAGGAATTGTATCCAGGAATGCTTGCTATGGGCCTGATCCTTTTTCTCATTTATATTATTTTGACAAACACACGATTTTTAAGGGTGCCTTAAATGAAATTTGCCAGTCCATACCTGTTGAATTTGTTATGGGGGCTGATCCCTGTGTTAGGTATAATGGCCTATGGCATTCTGAAACGAAAAAAGATACTCGCCCGATTTGCAGGGACAAATATGATTGCTTCTTTAGTTCCAGGGTTTGATCCCCAAAAAAGGTGGATAAAGACAAGCTTAATCATAATATCTTTTGGTTTCGCCATTGTTGCACTGTCAGTTCCCCAATGGGGATACAGATGGGAAAAGACGAACCAGAAAGGGGTGGATATCATGATTGCCCTTGATTGTTCAAAAAGTATGCTGGCACAGGATATCAAGCCCAACCGGCTTGAACGGGCAAAAAGAGAGATTATTGATCTGCTTCGTATGATGAAATCAGACAGGGCAGGGCTTGTGGCCTTTTCAGGAAGGGCAATTCTCCAGTGCCCCTTAACCCTTGACCATGAAGCGTTTAATATTTTTTTAAAGGTTCTGGAACCGGGGTATCTGCCCGTGGGCGGGACAAATCTCGATCATGCAATTAAAGAAGCTTATAATGGTTTTGAAAAAGAGTCTGATACACAAAAAGCCATTATTATTATTACTGATGGAGAATCTACCTCAGGAGATGTGGAAGAGACTGCCCGGGAAATGGCCAAACAGGGAATTAAAATTTTTAGTATTGGGGTTGGAAGCTCACAGGGTGCACCCATTCCCGATGCAAAAGGCGGATTTAAAGAAGATACCTCGGGCAATATTATTTTATCAAAGGTGGATACAAAGACCCTTGAAAAACTGGCTGCCATGACCGGGGGAACCCATGTCAGATCTGTGGCAGGAGATATGGATCTTGACCTGATTTATAAAGATAAAATCCTTGGAACCATGGAACGTAAAACCTTGACATCAGGGAAACAAAAAATCTGGGAAAACAGGTATCAATGGTTTCTTTTTCCTTGTGTGGTTTTATTGCTGATAGAATTTATATTGTCCTCAAAAAAGAGATTAAGAGGATTATCAATAATTGTGTTTGCAATTGGTTTGAGTATTTTTGTTTTTCAGAAAGAATCTGTTTATGCACAGTCTGTTACTTCCAGCGTCAATTCTGGAATAAAAGCATTTGAGGAACTAAACTATGAACAGGCCAAAACGCATTTTATTGATGCCCAGCTTAAAGATCCTGAAAATGCTAGACTTTATTATAATATTGGTGTTGCCGCCTATATGAACAATGAATTTGAACAGGCAAAAACAAATTTTATGGAGGCCGCAAAAACTAAGGATATAAAGCTTGCGCATGATGCCCGGTACAACCTTGCCAATACATACTATCGAATGGAAGATTTTGATGAGGCCATCAAAGAGTATGAAGCTCTCCTGAACAATTTTCCCTATGACATACAGGCAAAAGAAAACCTGGAGTTAGCCAGACTGAAACAAGAAGAGCAAAAACACAAGGAAACCCAATCCGATAAAAATAAAGATAATAAAGAAAATAAAGACAATAAAGACGATAAGGAAAACAAAGAAGATCAGGACAATAAACAAGGACAGAATCCTGAAAAAAATCAGAATAACAATGAGGATAAAAAAGATAATAACAAAGATTTAGACAAGAAAGGGCAAAAGGAACAAGATAAACCCAAAGAGAAACAGGGAAAGGGAAATAAGCCCCAGGATAAACCTGAAAAAACTTCATCGGAGTCCCGGGAGGATAAAGCATCACCTGAAGATAAGGCGCCTGAACAGGCCCAAAAGATTTTGGAGAATATGCTCAATCGTCTTGAAGACAAACCTGGAGGTGCAATGATGCCCGTGTTGGAAAAACAAAATGTTGAGAAAGACTGGTAATGATATGAAATTAAAAGTTATTTTTTTTGTTTTAATTTTGCTTGCCTTTATTTTACCTGGCACGGGTATCTGTTTTGATGTCACGGCCCAAGTTGATAAATCCAGTATTTCTAAGGAAGACTCTGTCTTTTTAACAGTTGTGGTCAGGGGCCCAAAGGCTGATCTCGATCTTTCCATGATCAAGGATTTTAAAGTGATATCCCGAGGTTCCTCTTCAAGTTATAACTATATTAATGGCAAATCCGAAAGAAAGGCGAGCTACCAATATGTTTTAATCCCTTTGAAAAAAGGGATTTTGAAAATCCCTGCCATAAAGGCTGTCATGGATGGTGAAACCTCTTTTACAAAGCAAATTGTCATCAAAGTATCAGACCAAATGGTTAATCCTGATGATGTCAAGGCATTGTTTGCCACAGCAGACGTGGCAAAGCAAAACCTTTTTGTTGGTGAGCAGACAGTCTTCTCTTTGAAGTTTTTTACCTCAAAAAGGTTGTCTGGTTTAGGGTTTGAAAGGCCTCCTGAATTTAAGGCATTTTCATCAAAACCTTTTGAAAAGGAAAAAAACTATACCAGGAACATAAATGGGGTTTTGTATAATGTAACCCAGGTTGATTATATCATTATTCCTACAGGCCCTGGAACCTTTACTATTGATCCTGCCTCACTGATTGCAAGGGTGATTGTGGAATCAAGCCGGGATTCGCAGTTTAATTCTTTTTTTAATAATTCTTTTTTTTCTTCTAATAATTTCAAACCCGTCAGGGTTGTGTCAAATTCTATAAAAATTAAAGTTGATCCTGTCCCTGCCTACCAGGGTAAATTTAAGTTTTCAGGGCTTGTTGGCAGCTTTGGTATTAAAGCTAAAATGGATAAAACAAGCCTTAAAGCAGGTGAGTCTGCGACCCTTACTATAAAAATCCTGGGATCAGGAAATATAATGGATGCAAGTCTTCCTGAAATGGACCTGGATCAGGATTTGTTTAAGGTTTATGACGACAGCCCTGTTGAAACCATTAATTTGACTGAAAAAGGATATGAGGGCTCTAAAACATTTAAGAAAGCCATTGTTCCTGTAAAGTCTGGAAAATTTTTGATCAATCCTGTTTCATTGGTATATTTTGATGTGGATAAAAAAAATTTTAAAACCATTTCCACAGGGAAAATATTACTTACTGTCTCCCAGTCACAAGAAATGCATCTGGCCGTATCTGAAATGGACCCCGCAAAGGATAAATCAATTGTTAAAGAAGAGGTTTCCCTTGTTAATAAGGATATCCTGGAGATAAAAGAAGGAGTTTTCGTATTGGAGAACCAGCGTGAAATAAGCCCTTTCTTTTTTGTTTTATTGTTATCAGTTCCCGTGGTTTTATTTTCAGGGGTAAAATTATTTACCCTGGTTGCAAAAAAAGATTTACCTGTTGAAAAGATAATGGAAGATAAGGCAAAAAATCATTTAAAAAAAGCAGACAAAATGGACAGCCTGGATAAAGACTTTTTAGGACATCTTTATTCAAGCCTGGTGGCGCTGATTTTCAGCAAAGGGAAAAAAAGAGGAGAGACTATAACGATTAAAGAAGCTCAAAAGATTTTAACTAAGGCAAATGTGGATGAGCTCAAAATAGGCGGGATAACCCATCTGCTTGAAACTATTGAATCTTTTCGGTTTGGCGGGAAAAAAATCGATGAGAACAAGGCAAGGGAGCTTTTGGCAAAAACAAAGCAGACAATGAAATTGTTTTGTCTTGCCTTGATCTGTGTGGGAGTTATTTTTTCCTTCCCTCAAAAGGTAATAGCCGATAACTCTGCTTTGTTTTTGGATGGTATTAAAAATTATAAACAAGGAAAATTCAAACAGGCAGCCATAAATTTTGAAGCCCTTGCCCAAAATAATATTAAAAATCCCTATCTTTTTTACAATATTGGAAATGCTCATCTGAAAGCCAATGATATAGGTCAGGCTATTTTATGGTATGAAAGAGCAAAGGTTTTGTCCCCTAATGACCCTGACCTGAAGTTTAACCTTGAATATGCCAATACCCTTGTAAAAGATAAAAAAGAAGAAAATCTGGCTATGATGGATGTTCTTTTTTTCTGGGATAATTTGATTCCTGCAAAAACAATTCAGATTACAGCCATTTTCCTTTCTTTTGTTTTTTTTACATGGGCTGTTGTACGAGTGATTAAAAAACAAAAAATTTTTTCAGGAACCGGTATTATCCTTTTTTCATTATTTGTTCTGGTCACAGCCGTTGTATGGGTTAATTACTATAAGCGGTCTGTAAGGCAAAATGCCGTTATTGTGCAGGATGAAGTTGCAGTACGTTCAGGTATTACAGACACTTCTACAAAATTATTCAACCTTCATGCCGGAACCAAAGTAAAGGTTGAACAAAGAAAAACCAGCCATTTGAAAATATTGTTTTCAAATGGAAAGGTTGGCTGGGTAAAAATAGGCCAGGCAGTTATTATCTAAGATTATGACAATAGAGCATTGAGTTTCATAAAATATTTAGTAATTATTCAGCTCTTATGATTGAAACCGCCCTGTCTGATGGATATTTGTTTCGAGGCTATTCGCTTAACCTCCTGCAAATATCCATCAGACAGGGCTTTTGGGATAACTTTTTTACGGGCTGAACAATTACAATATTTATTTGAATAATGGACGAAAATAATTATTAAAAAAGGGTGTTATGTTAAAAGTATATGCTGCAGTATGGTGTCCACATTGTACAAAAACAATTGAATATTTAAAAAATAACAATATTGAATTTGAATACTTTGAAATAGAGCTACAATCCGATAATATAATCAAAAAAATTATTGAAGTAAACGGTGGTGATGATTGGGTCGTACCAACCCTTGAATTTAATGGTAAATGGAGGAAAGGCAAAATCTATAATGAGCAAGAACTGAATTCTGATTTGGAAAAATTAGGAATAAAATAATATTTAAAACACCCCTTTTTTATTTTAATCAGCAAAAACCAATTGATTACGCCCATTTTTTTTCGCCCGGTATAATGCTGCATCAGCTTTGGCAATCATTCCATCTGCTGTATCATCCCCTTTACTGCAGGTGATCCCGATACTGACCGTAATACCGATTTCACCTGATCTGGTTACCATTTTATGATCAGCTGTTTTTGCTCTCAAACGTTCGTAAATCACTTTTTCAATGGATACTGTGGAATCCGGCATCACCAATAGGAATTCTTCTCCTCCATATCGACCAAGGAGGTCATAGGGCCGAAGTGTGTTCTCGATGACTTTGACAAAACTGCATAGAACATCGTCACCCACCTGGTGGCCATGTTCGTCATTTACCTTCTTGAAAAAATCAATGTCACATAACCCTATGCTGAGCTTTGTATTTCTTCTCTTAGTACGTATCAATTCTTTTTCAAGGCTGTTTAAAATAGCGCGCCGGTTCAAAGTTCCTGTTAGAGGATCGTGTGAGGCTTCGTGCTTCAATTTTAAATTTAGTAATTTTAATTGTTTTTTAGCCTGATTCTGGTCAGATATGTCTTTTAAAATTACAACCAGTTTTGATATTTCGTCATCAATGTTTTTAATGCAGGAAGAACTTATTATGACATCTATGCTGCGGCCTTGCTTTGTAAGCCTTTTACTTTCAAATTGTACTTTAATCCCCGAGTCCCGCAGTTCTTTTATCTTTTTTGAAGTTATAGGTTTTTGATCATCAGGGACAAAGGGGATGTGCTTACCTTCCAATTCATCTAAAGACCACCCGAATACTTCAACAAAAGCTGGATTAAGATATTTTGTCTCGCCCACATTGTTATATATTACAATTGGATCTGGAGTTGCAGACAATATGGTTTGTAGCCGTTCTTCACTTTCTTTTAGTTCTTCTTCTACTTTTTTTCTTTGTGTAATATCGGTGAGCACGGAAATTGTTCGGTCCTTTAAAAAAGTTGACCTGAATTCAATATATTTTGATTGACCATTTTTACATTTAATCTTAAATTCGTGATTCTTTGCAAGACAGCTGTTATTGCTGTCATTGCCCCATGCTTTACAGACTTTGTTTCGATAACTTTCTTCTGGATAAGCTTTTTTAAACCAGTCTTCTCTGGTTGGGATGTCTTTAAGCGTATACCCAGTGATTTGGGTAAAATAGGGATTTACATAGAGATATTTATCCTGGCTGTCTATCAATGTAATGCCATAGGGAGTGCTTTCAAGGATTGTTGAAAGAATTTCTTTCTCTTTTTCTCGAGATTTTTCTGCTGATTTACGCTTGGTAATATCACGCCATATGGTATGAATTACAAAGTCGTTTTTTTGGTGAGATATTGTTGTTAGAAGAACTTCTACAGGGAAAATGTCTCCATTTGATTTTAAATGATTCCATTCAAATCTATTACTGCCGTTTTTTAAAGCATAATCCATCATCTTCTTAGCTTTGACAAAGGAGTCTTTGCCATCAGGCTGGGTGTCAGGAGATAATTCTGAAGGATGGGCTTGAAAAATTTTATTTTTGTCATTATAACCCAGCATCTCCATTGCTGCCTTATTGCAGTCAATAAATTTCCCATTTTCAATTATTAAAATAGCATCTTTGGATTTTTCAAACAGAATACGATATTTTTCATCTTTGTTTTGTAAAGCTTGTTTTTGAACCTCATTTTCTAACTCTGAAATTCTTTTTTCCAATTCTTCAAGAGTCTTTTTTTCTGTCATTTTGCATTCCTTTTAAAACCGGAATTAAGTTTTGATTATCAATTCGGGACATAAATTCTGTGATAGCATATTTTAATCAAAGGCACATTAGTATATATTCCAGTGCAAGGCAAATCAATTTGTAATTATTCAGCTCTTACGTTTGAAACCGCCCTGTCTGATGGATATTTATTTCGATGCTAAGGGTTCACTTCCTACAAATATCCATCAGACAGGGCTTTGGAGATAACTTTTTTTAACGGGCTGAACAATTACATAAATTTTAATAATTAAAATCGATAAATGTACAATTAGGTTGTTCAGACTCTCTTTATATTAAAGTTATAGAAATCAGAGGAGCACTATGATTGTTCAATCCCGCCTTTTCTTGTTAAAGCTTGTGTGTTATTTGAATACCTATGGCCCACTTAAAAATTGGTAATTAATTTTTGAATGGACCCTTATAATTCAATATTGTCATTGGGAGGTTGAAGTGGAAACAAAAAAAATCGATCATATCTGCATCGCAGTCAAAAATCTGGATAAAGCACAGAAAATCTGGGAGCCCGTGCTGGGTAAATCAAAACCAGACGAGGAATATATCGATGAATCAGAAAAAATTAAAGTTGCCAGATACTGGGTTGGGGAGGTCGGTTTTGAGTTGATGGAATCAACAGATCAAGATGGGGATGTTGCAAAATTTATCGAGAAAAAAGGCGAAGGGGTGATGCTGATCAGCTTTAATGTCGACAACACCCGCAGGGCCATGGATGAACTCCAAAAAAAAGGTTATCCTTTTATTGGCGGTCCCCGTCCTTTCCGGGACAGTGAATTTGCTTTTATTCACCCGCATAAAATGAATGGTGTTTTGCTGGAGATCATCGACTAAGGGCTATTCATAATCTATGAAGTTTTTTTTGCTTGATTGCTCTATTCAGATATAAAAAAAATGGCAGGGGAAATTAACATGTTACGTTTTTTTAGTAACCTTGGTATCCGGTTTAAAATACTTGCAGGGTATACATCAATATTTATTGCAGCCTCGCTGATAGGCGGGGCAATTATTTATTTCCAGGTCAAGCCGACGATCACCGAAAATATTCAAAATGAACTGAACAACACAACTGGTGTTGTCCTTAATATGGTTAAAACAGCTGCCAATGTTTCAATAAAAAATTATCTTAGAGCTGTTTGTGAAAAAACCAAAGAGAACATTGAACATATTTATAAAAGATATGAATCAGGTGAGTTAACTGAGGCTGAAGCTAAAAATGAAGTGAGAAAAATAATTTTTTCCCAGACCATCGGTAAAACCGGTTATATTTATTGTGTCAACAGCAAGGGCGTTCCCATAGAACACCCAAATCCTGATATTGTAGGCAGAGAAGACTGGACCCATCTTCCTTTTGTAAGGGAGATGGTCAAGCGTAAAGAAGGGTATCTGGAGTATGACTGGAAAAATCCGGGAGAAGATCATTATAGGTCAAAGGCTCTTTTTATGAGCTATTTTAAACCCTGGGACTGGATTGTTTCAGTATCTACTTATTCAGAGGAGCTTAAGGGCCTTATCAATGTGAATGATTTTAAAGAAAGCATTCTTGCATTGAAATTTGGTAAGACGGGTTATGCTTATGTAATCGACAGCAAAGGAAATGTAATTATTCATCCAACACTTAAAGGTAATTTTTTTGACACCCAGGATGGAGAAGGTAATTATTTTATACGTGAGATAACCCGGTTAAAGACAGGAAGGCTTACTTATTCATGGAAAAATGCCACTGAAAATGAGTTTAGAAAAAAAATTGTCATATTCAATTATTTGCCTGAATATGACTGGATTGTTGCATCTTCAGTGTATTCTGATGAATTTTATTCCATTCTTAAAATTGTAAAAAAAATAGTCATCGTGAGTATTTTCATTATGCTGTCTCTTGTACTGTTGACATCGCTATGGTTAAGCAATTTGATTATTAAACCTTTAAGGGCATTGATGAATAATTTTGCCATGGGGGCATCAGGAGATCTAAGTACCCGGGGGCATGTTAAATCAAGCGATGAAATAGGTAAACTTTCCATGTATTTTAATGATTTTATGGAAAAGCTTGAAATATATAATACCAGCTTAAAATCTGAAATATCCGAACATCGATTTACTGCCGATGCATTGCGGGAAAGCGAATGGAAATATAAATCCATTCTAAAATGTATTCATGAAGGATATTTTGAAGTGGACTTGAAAGGTGATTTTACATTTTTCAATCATTCCATGTTAACCATGTCCAAGTATTCCAAAGAAGTGCTTTTAAGGAAAAATATCAAAGATATATTTGATATCAAAAATTCAAACGGGATTACAAAAAAATTTGATTCAATTTGTATTTCAGGGGAAAACGATAGAATAGTTGAGTGGGAATTAAAAAGAAAAGACTCATCAAACCGGTTTGCTGAAATTTCTTTGTCCACGATTTCAGATAAAAATGGATACCAGACAGGGTTTAGTGGAGTTGTCCGGGATGTTACCTTAAGGATTCAATCCCAGAAAGCGCTTTTTTTATCAGAGGAAATGTTTTCAAAAGCATTTCATTCCAATCCCAGCGGAATGTTCCTGGCCAATATTGAAACAGGGCAATTGATCAATGTAAATGAGAGCTTTTTAAAGCTCACAGGTTATGGTTCTGCAAATGTTTTAGGCAAAGGCCTGATAGATCTTGAGTTTTTTAGAAATAAAAAAGAAGGCCAAAAATTGTTCACCTTATTTAGAGAGAAAAAAAGTCTTCGTAACTATGAAATTGATTTTTGCAGGACCTCAGGGGAAGTCCGGCAGGGAGTGATTTCAGCGGAAGCCCTGGAAATATGGGAGGAAATGTGCATCCTTGTGGCCCTTGAAGACCATACAAAAGCTAGACTCCTTGAAAAGGAATTTCTTGATATGCGGGAAAGAGAAAGACAGAAAATTGCCTTTGACCTTCATGATGATCTCTGCCCTCAGCTCATAGGCATAGAAGTCCTCATTGAAATATTAAGACAGAAGCTGAAAAACAAATTACCGGATACTGCAGACTATGCTGACAAGATCAGATTGCTTGTCAAAGAATCCATCCAGAAAACCCGCCTTATGTCCCGGGGACTCTGCACAGCAGATATCGTTAATAGCGGCTTTGATTCTTCGTTGTCGGAGCTTGCGGGATATGTAGAGGATGTTTTTGGTATAACCTGTGTTTTAGAGTGTAATACTTCCAATAACAACTATGATGAATTTAATCCCTTTAAAGATAATGCCATTGCCACCCATGCTTACTATATTGCCCATGAAGCTGTTCATAATGCTGTAAAACATGCAGAGGCAAAAAATATTTCCATTCATTATTCAAATCAAAATTATAAAATCAGACTCATCATTAAAGATGATGGCAAAGGGATTTGTGAACATGCCATGGGAAAAGGAATGGGATTGAAAATCATGAGCTACAGGGCACAAAGGATAAAGGCTTCCCTTGAAATTAAGAAATCCGATCAGGGGGGGACTATAGTTTTGCTGGAAATGGAAAACGAGATGGCCATACTAGAATGATATGGCCATTTTTATATGATATAGCTGTATGAAATAAGGATTGATACACCTATGGTAGCTTTGAGAAAAATACTGATTGTTGAGGACCATCCCATATTTCGAATGGGTATGTGCGAACTCATTGACCAGGAAAAGGATTTTGTTGTCTGCGGCAGTGCAGAAGATGTTTCCGAGGCAAGGGAGCTTATCAAAACTGAAAAACCGGAACTTGTAATCCTTGATCTTTCACTGAAGAATAGCAATGGGATGGAATTGCTTAAAGAACTGAATAAATATCATAAGGACATTTCTGTTCTGGTATTGTCCATGCATGAAGAATCCCTTCATGCAGAACGATGCCTTTTGGCAGGTGCTAAAGGCTATGTAATGAAGCACGAAGCCATAGAATCAGTGATTAAGGCAATCAGACAGATATTTGCCGGGAAAAAATATATCAGTCAGCGCATCATGGAAAGTATTGTAAATAAAATGGGGAATCAGCCTTTTTCGGACCAGGGATCCTGTGTACAGAATTTGACGGATCGCGAATTGGAAATATTTCAGCTTATAGGAAAAGGATTCTCATCGGGTCAGATAGCTTCCCAGTTGAATTTGAGCGTCAAAACCATTGGGGCCCACCGGGAACGAATTAAGAGCAAGCTGGGTCTGAAAACCAGTGGCGAAATGGTTCGCTATGCTGTTTTATGGCTGGAAACAGATCTTTTCTGATTTTTCATTAGTACTTTTTTTAAAATAATGTATAATCATGTCTTGTTATGCTTGATCTTAAGGACACTAGGTGATTTGCCTATGTTTTTTTAGTGACATTACTGATTTACATATTTTATTTATCTTTCTAACTTACAGACTAACTTACAGAACAGGCATTTTCTTTTTAAGTGCTATTTTAATAAGCAATTCAATATTCTAACCCGTAACAAGGAGGCATCACCATGAGAACGAGAAAATTTTTTACAGTATGCATGATACAGGTTATCGTACTATGTTTTCTTTTTGTACCAGGTATATGGGCGGCTGATCCGATAGTTATTGGAGTTCCCACCTCAACCGGCTTTTTAGAAGGAAAAGAATGCCTTAAATCAGTCGAAATGGCTGTTGAAGAAATAAACAAAAAAGGTGGCGTAAAAGTAGGAAACGATAATAGAATATTCAAAGTGGAATCAATAGATATAAGGGATGCTGCTCCTGGAGTACCCGTTCCTGAAGCTCTTTTAGGCCTGGAAAAAATTATTCTGGAGAAAAAACCCACAGCTTTAATTGTAGGGCCTTTTCGATCAGAAGCTTTAATGGCAGGCATGGATATTATCGCCAAATACAAAGTACCCTTAATCGGTACAATCGCCATGTCTCCAGCATCCGAGGGAAAAATTAAAAAAGACCCTGAAAAATATAAATACATATTCAGATCCTGTCTCAATGCAAAATATCTGGTTAAATATCTGGCTGGTACCATGGGGTTTATTAAAAAACAATATGGGTTTAACAAAGTTTATATTATGAATCAGGACGTTGCCTGGGCAAGAAAAACAGCTGAAATTACAAACAAGGTCTATTTTGCGAAAGCCGGATGGGAAGTTGTGGGACAAGAAAGTTTTCCAACAGGTACTTCAGATTTCTCCTCTGCACTTATGAAAGCAAAAGCAAAAGGGGCCCAGGTCATTCTGCCAATATTTGATATGCCCCAAAGCGGTACTCTTGTTAAACAATGGAACAGCATGAAAATTCCAAGTCTTTTGGCCGGATTTATCTCTCCTCTTGCAGGCCCCGGCGCCTGGAATACCTTTGATAAAAAAATAGCCGGTGCCATCAATGTAAATTTTGAGATGGGAAGTGCGATTTCTTCAGCAAAAATGCCAAAGGCAGCAGCATTTGTTGAATCCTATGAAAAAAGATGGGGAAGTAAACTGGAAGCAGGCCATGGTCCAGCTCCTTCCTATGAATCAGTATATCTACTTGCAGAGGCCATTGAACGTGCAGACAGTGTTGATGCCGATGCCATTGTGGCAGAACTTGAAAAAACAAATCGAGAAGGCGTAATGGGAAGGGTTAAGTTTGATGCAGGGCATCAGGCTGTTTATGATATGGATCCTTCAAAAGCTGCAGTGGCAGCTGTATTTCAGTGGGGTGAAGATGGAAACAGGACCATTGTTTTTCCACCATCTGTTGCTGAAGGAGAAATTAAGCTTCCAAAAGGGCTTAAAGCGGTTCAGAACTAGAGACCTGTTTTTTGTTAAGGCTTTTATTAACTTGAAAAACTTAAGGTGGCCGGGAAATAAAGCTTGTAATAAGTTTGCAATAAACAATCTTATTTTTTCAGGCCACCTAAAACAACTCCGATAAACCAAAATTTAATAGTTTCAAAGATAACCCATCAGATTTTAATGGATGGCATCATTCATTTGAGAAATGGAGAAAAATCGATGTTTACCGGTACGATTATTTACGCACTGATCAATAGTGTCATACTAACCTTAATCGCCATTGGCTTTAACCTGACATTTGGTATCAGCGGCGTTGCTAATTTCGCCTATGGTGCCTTTTATATCCTTTCCGCCTATTCCACATGGATTATGATGCATTCATTTCATCTGCCTTATTTTGTTTCTGTGATGATTTCCATAATTCTCACAATGGCTTTGGGAGCCCTCATGTACCAATTGGTTCTCAAGCGTGTGAGAGGCCAGGCTATTTCAGAGGTCATTGCCACATTTGGAATCGGTCTGGCCATATTGGAATTATTCAGATATTTAGGATTCGTGGGATTTGAATATAATCTCCCGCCTTTTATAGATTCAAGCTATATGATATTGGGAACCTATGTTGATATGCAGAGGATTCTAATTGTGGTTCTTGGTGTTATCATTGTCGTGCTCCTTTGGCTTTTTACCCACAACACCTCTCTTGGACTTGCTTTCAGAGGTATTGCTCAAGATGAACGGACCGCTCTTACCTTTGGTATAGATTCAGATAAAATTGCCACATTGGCAGTAGCTTTGGGGGCGGGTTTTGCCGCCATTGCCGCATCCATTATTATCCCACTTGGCAGTATTTTCCCTTCAGAAGGGTATGATGTCCTGATCAAGGCGCTTGCCGTGTGCATCATAGGGGGACTTGGCAGTACGGGAGGGGTTATTGTGGCCAGTTTTTTAATTGGGTTTGCGGAACGTTTTACAGATTCCTACATAGGATCACACTGGACCATGATAGTCAGTTTAGCAGCCATTCTGATTGTACTTGTTGTTAAGCCTTCCGGGCTTTTTGGAAAGCAAAAAGAACTAGAAGAAAGGATATAGATCATTGGAAAAAAGAAAAGAAAGAATTGATCGGGGCATAAAAGCAAGATCTCAGGATATTTTTGCGCTTTGTTCCTATAGAGAAATGCTTTATCTTTCAGCACCCCGTTTAATTCCGATCCTGGGATTTTTAATTTTGCCCCTTGTTATTGGGGTTTACTGGCAGAAAGTACTTCTTTCGGCTGTTGTTTTTGTGCTTTTAGCGATCAGCTGGGATATCCTTGCTGAAAGCGGAATGGTGTCCCTGGGCCAGGCGCTTTTTTTTGGAATAGGGGCATATATTACGGGTATCCTGAACCATTATTTCGGATTTCACCCCTTTATTTCAATTCCTTTGGCAACAATAATGGGGGGATTGGTATGTACCTTGATGTTATTGCCTGTTTTAAGGCTTAGGGGGATTTATTTTTCCATGGTCACCCTGATCATTCCTTTGATGATGGTCAGGGTAATCGAGGCAACCAAGATATTCGGGGGAACTGAAGGGCTTAGCGGAATGTCGCCTCTTCCTTCCCATTGGATTGAACTTTATCTGATTATTGGTGTCATGTTGATTGCACTTTTCGGGTTTAGAAGAATGCTGGATTCTGACTTCGGACTGGTTCTAAAAGGGATTCGTGATAATGATCGGTCCGTAACTAATGCAGGGATTAATATTTACTGGTATAAGACCCAGGCACTTTTTATTTCAAGTTCCATTGGTGCTTTTGCCGGTGCTTTTATGACCCATATATATATGTTTGTCGGCATGCCTGTTTTTGCCCTTGATTATTCCATACTTCCAATAGCAGCAGTGGTTGTGGGAGGTCCTGGAACACTTGCCGGTGCAACTTTGGGCGCATGCATACTGGTTCCATTATCTGAAGTGCTGAGAGGATTCGGAGGATTGAGAATTGTGTTCTATGGTCTTTTCCTGGTGGTTTTTACTGTGGCATTACCTGAAGGTATTTTCCATTATGTTCAACGCAAATACAACCAATTTGAAAGATGGGTTGAGGTGGACAAATGAATCAGACCAAACTTTTAAAAGTGATCAATATCAGTAAATCCTTTGGCGGGGTTCAGGCTGTTAGAAATGTAAGCTTTGATATAAAGCCGGGAGAATTATTAGGCGTAATAGGCCCTAATGGTTCCGGTAAGACCACGATAGTGAATCTGATCACAAGGTTTGTCAAGGCAACCTCGGGTGAGGTGATGTTTCATGGTGAAAAAATTAACCACCTTCCACCACATAAAATTATTCGCCTGGGTATTTCAAGAACATTTCAAATGGTAAGGCCGTTTTATAAGCTTCCAGCCTATAAAAATATGATTATTCCTTTATATTCCCCCAGGGTTAAAAATTTCGTTGGTGGAAAATATGGAGATCGTGATGCAATGGCCTTGGATTTGCTGGAGGAAGTAGGATTTGAAAGAGATTCCTTTGTGGCCTATAAGCCTGCAGGAATCTTACCCCAGGGATATTTAAAACGCCTGGAACTGGCCAAGGCTATCTCTCTTCAGCCCGAACTTATGATTTTAGATGAGCTTTTCTCAGGACTGAGTCTTGCAGAAGTTGCAAGTATTGTCCCTATTGTTGAGAAGCTGCGGCAAAAGGGAATAGCAATCATCATGATCGAGCATCGTTTAAAAGAATTGTTTAAAATTGCGGATAGAGTCATAGTTCTTAATTATGGAGAGAAAATCGCAGATGGTTCTGCAAAGGAAGTAATGGCAAACGATGATGTCAAAAACGCCTATCTTGGAACCGAGGCGTAAACCCGGAGAAAAAAAATGCTTGAAGTTAAAGAATTAATGGTTTTTTTCGAGAATGCACTGGCCGTAAATGGGTTGAATCTCACCGTGAACAAAGGTGAAATTGTGGGGATTATCGGCTCCAATTCTGCCGGGAAAACAACCCTTATGAATACCTTGTCAGGTCTTATAATCGACATGCAGATAAAAGAAAAAAGACGCGGCGGGGAAAGAATTTCCGTGTATGGCAAGGTTTTATATAAAAATGAGGATATCACCTATTTGAAACCTGAAGAAAGGGTTAAAATGGGAATCGTTTTATCAAGAGAACGGCATCCTATATTTCCGGAATCCAGTGTTTTGGAAAACATGAAAATTGCAGGATATTTAAGAACCCGAAAAGAAATTAAAAAGACAATGCAATATGTTTTTGAACTCTTCCCTGCTTTAATCAAACTCAAAAAAAGAAAAGCTGGATTTTTAAGCGGCGGAGAACAGCAAATGCTTGCGATTGGTATGGCATTGATTGTTCAGCCTGAATTGTTGCTTTTAGATGAACCACTTTTGGGATTAAGTCCGATCATGCAAAAAAGTGTGGTGGATGCCATCAAGGCCTTAAACAAATCCAGTGGAATTACCGTTATTTTAAGTGAGCAATTTGCACGTCCTGTTCTTCCTATGATTGATAAGGGATATGTTGTGGAAAACGGAATGCTGTCCCTTTCCGGGACTGGTGAAGAATTAATGAACAATCCTGAAATCAAAGCTGCATATTTTGGAGTCTGAGCCATGAAAATCTTAAAAGAAAACAATATATTTTCAGCGTTTAATTCTATAGCCGATCAATATCCTGAAAAGACGGCTGTGATTTACCTTGGAACGAAATTCTCCTATCATAGCTTAAAGGTAATGGCTGAAAAATTTGCAGCGGCATTATTGGATTTAGATGTAAAATCCGGTGATAAGATAATGATTTACATTCCCAACAGTATTCAATGGGTGGTTAGTTTTTTAGCTGTTCAGAGAATCGGTTGCGTGTGTGTTCCCATTACGCCTATCTACACCCCCCATGATCTGGATTATATTGCCAATGATAGTTCTGTATCTGTTATCATTTGTGCAGATACCAACTTTGGCTATGTTCAAAAGGTGCTGGGAACCACTGGGATTAAAAGAACCATTTATGTCAGGATGGGAGATCTTTTACCCTTTTGGAAACAGACCTTTGGCAGACTTTATAATATTATACCAAAAGGGAATGTGGCCACGGGAGAACATATATATTCATTAAAAAGACTCTTGTCCAAATATAAAGAGCCAAATCTTCCACCTTTAGAGGATGACCCAGATAAAACAGCACAGATATTATATACAGGCGGAACAACAAAATTTCCAAAAGGCGTTCCCATGTCCCACGCCTTGTTCCTTGTTTCAGCAATAGAACAGATTCTAACAAGTGAGCCCATCATTCCTCCTTCGGAAAATATTATTTTAGGGAATGCCCCTCTTTTTCATATATTGGGGCAGACCTGCAGTCTTGCAACCCTACTTGTTGGTGGCGCTTTATTGGTACAGCCTAAAATTAATATGGATGCCACTTTTGAAGCGATTTATCGTTTCAAAGTGCGATCCATGATCGGGGTTCCAGCGCTTTACCGGATGATGCTGGAGCATGACCGCCTGGATCAATATGACTTAAGTTCTGTAGACTATTGGTATAGTGCAGGAGATGTGCTGCCCGTGGAAGTAGGGCGCAGGTGGCAGGAGAAATTTGGAAAATGCATTTACCAGGGGTATGGGGCAACAGAGACCTGCGGTGGAGTTGTGATGTGTCCTGTGGATATTGAAAACCCTCCAAAAAGCGTTGGACGGCTTGTTCCCAGTAAAAAAATAATGATTGTGGATCCTGTGATGAATCCTCAAAAGCCAGGTGATCCAGGAGAACTGCTTGTGCATTCCAAAGAAATGGTTACATCCTATTTGAATAAAAAAGAGGAGACCCAAAAATCCTTTGTCACGATAAATGGCAAGACCTGGTATCGAACAGCTGATATAATGAAAATGGATGAAGACGGGAACCTGTATTTTGTGGACAGAACTGTGGACACCATAAAACATAAAGGATATCGAGTGTCTGCATCGGAAATTGAATCAGTGCTGCAGGAGCATCCTGCTGTTATAGGCACATGTGTTATAGGAGTTCCCGACGAAAAGGTCGGGGAAAGGATTAAGGCCTACGTAGTATTAAAAGAAGATATTAAAGGTATCACGGGATATGAGCTGATAAAATGGTGCAGGAAAACTTTGGTATCTTATAAAATTCCACAATATATAGAATTTAGGGATATGCTGCCAAAATCAAAAGTTGGCAAATTGCTTCGCCGGGAAATCAGAAGTGAGGAAGCCAGAAGAGCGGACGGCTAAGTCTGAAAATGTTTTTTTAATCTTGCCGTCCAAAAGATCGGAACCATAGTGGTGGCCTTAAATGTGTTTTTAAAAAAGATATTATGGCAGAACGAAAAAAATAAATCCTCTGTAAAAATAATCAAATTTTAATGGTAATTGTTCAGCCCTTTAAAAAAAAGTTATCCTCAAAGCCCTGTCTGATGGATATTTGCAGGAGGTTAAGCGAATAACCTCGAAACAAATATCCATCAGACAGGGCGGTTTCAAGCGTAAGAGCTGAATAATTGCTTTTAATGTAACATTAATTTGGGAATGATATGGCACAATTTATTATAGATAGATCAGACCTTGATTTTCTCCTTTTTGAGAAATTCAAGGTGCAAACACTAAGTGAAACCAAAAAATTTTCAGATTTTAATCAGAAAGTTATTGAAATGGTGGTCACTGAAGCCCGCAATCTTGCCATAAAAGAAATTCTTCCCACTTCCCCAATAGGGGATAAGGTAGGGTGCCGGTTTGAAAATGGAGAAGTGATTCTGCCTGAAGAGTTCCACCATGTCTGGAAATTGTTAAGGGCAGGTGAATGGTTCGTTCCCACAGCCAACGAAGAATGGGGCGGACAGGGCATGCCCAAGTCCGTTGCACTTGCTGCAAGAGATTATATCAATGGGGCAAACATTGCTTTGTTTATGATAGCCGGATTAAGCCATGGTGCGGGCTGTGTTATTGAACAATTTGGCACCAGAGAGCAGAAAAATTTGTATTTAAAGAAAATTTATTCCGGCGAATGGGCCACAGCCATGCATATTACCGAATCTGAATCCGGATCGGATTTGACTCGCATTTCAACAACTGCAGAGCCAAGGCCGGATGGGAAATACAGCCTGTGTGGTTCAAAGATTTTTATTACGGGCGGCCACCACACTTTGACTAAAAATATTATTCACCTTGTTCTTGCAAGGATTAAAGGGGCACCTGAAGGCAGCCAGGGGCTGTCCCTTTTCCTGGTGCCCGGTTTCCATGTGGATGAAAAAGGCAGATGCGGTGAGAAAAATGATATCATCTGTACGGGTATTGAAGAAAAAATGGGACTGCACGCAAGCCCGACCTGTTCCATGTCTCTTGGCAGCAGGTATGAATGTCTGGGTACGCTTTTAGGTGAGAAAAATAAAGGGCTTTATGCCATGTTTTCCATGATGAATGATGCAAGACTGCTTGTGGGTTCCCAGGGCCATGCAAGCGCATCATCATCATTTCTTCTTGCATTGAATTATGCCAAAACCAGGGTTCAGGGCTCAATTCCAGGTATAAAAAGCACCCATAGGGAAGATAACCAGATTCGTATCATTGACCACCCTGATGTCAGGCGCATGCTTTTGACAATGAAAGCATATACCGAAGGCATGAGAAGTATTTTGTTTTATATTGCATTCTGTCAGGATCAAAAACAGGTCACAAATAATGAAAGCCAAAAAGAAACATTTCAAAACCTGATTGATTTTTTAATTCCCATTGGAAAAGGATATGTAACGGATCGGGCCGTGAAAGTTTGCGATATGGCTATCCAGGTGTTTGGTGGCTATGGATATACAAATGAATACCCAGTGGAGCAGATACTCAGGGATGTCCGCATCACAACCATTTATGAAGGAACCAACGGGATCCAGGCCATTGATCTTTTTAACCGGAAATTAACCATGAAAAAAGGCCGTCTTTTTAAAACCCTCATCACTGAGATTGAAAAAACCTTATCTGAAGCAAAAAACCTGGAGTCTCTTAAACCATTGGCTGCAAAATTTGAAAAAATGGTATCCAGGTTTGAAAAAGTGGTCAAACTCATGAGCCGAACTCCTGAACACTCATCAGATATCCTTAAAGCCAGGTCCCTTTCAGGGCCATTTCTCCATATCACAGGAGATATTATTTTAGCCTGGATGCTACTTTGGCGAGCCCATGTGGCACAAAAACAACTTGACAAAGCAACTCCAAAAAAGAGAAAAGCCTTTTACCAGGGACAAATGGAATCCGCTCGATTTTTCATTGAAAATATCGGCCCCATAACCATGGGCAGGATGGACTCAATTATGGATTCAGGCGATTCGGTTCTAAGGATTTCCACGGATGCTTTTGGGGGGCGCTAGGATTTGCCCATTGATTTATTGAAAAGGTATTGAAAAAAAGGAGTGACGTATAATGAAACCAGATACCGAACTTGTTATATTTGATGTTCAGGACAATGGTATCGCTTCGCTTACCCTAAACAGGCCAAATGCCATGAATGCATTGAACCTGCCATTGATGATCCAGTTTGAAGAGACATTTTACAAGGCTGAAGCGGATCCGGCTGTTAAGGCCATTGTAATCAGGGGAGCGGGCAAATTTTTTGTAGCAGGTGCAGATATTAAATTTTTTATCCAAAAAATTCAGGAAAAAAATTTTTCCGACATCATTGCATTTACCCGTAAAGCAAGCGAGCTTTTTCTGGCCATTGAAAATTGTAAAAAAACCACAATTGCCATTTTAGATGGACTCTCCCTTGGCGGGGGAAGTGAACTCGCTCTTTCCTGCCAGGCTATTATTGCAACGGACAAAGGTTCCATGGCATTTCCAGAGACGGCCATTGGCATCTATCCGGGATTGGGAGGCATGCCTCGTCTTGCCGGGAAAATTGGACATGCACTGGCTAAATATTATGTATTTACAGGCAAAACCATATCAGCGTCAGATGCAAAGGAACTTGGGATGGTGGACCATCTTGTTTCTTCTGACGACCTGGAAGAGACAATAACGCAGCTGGTTTTAAAAGGAGAGCAAAAAGAAGAAAAAAAATTTTTGCTGCCTGAAAGGTTTAAAGATATTGATACTTTTTTTTCCAATGTTGATTTTAATGAACTGATAAAGGGGAACCACACAGCTGATGCTGAACCATCATTTGCCCAATCCATTATTAAAATCCTGGGCAAAAAAGCACCCATTGCATTAAAAATGGCCAATGATATAATTGACCTTCAGAAGGGAAAAACAAATAAAGATGCAATTGAAATTGAACTTGCCCATTTAGAAGAAATTTTTTCAACGCAGGATGCACTGGAAGGACTTTCCAGTGCAGGCAAAAGAAAACCAAACTATATAGGCAAATAATTAGGAGGAACCATGTTAAAAAAAGCTTTTATTCCATACAAAGGATATTACAGCACGCCATTTGTAAGATGGCAGGGCAGTCTTGCCAATGAAAATTCAATTACACTTGGGGCGCAAACCTCAAAAAGGTGGCTGGCCACAAAAGATATTGATCCAAAGATTTTTGATTACCTGATGCTGGGAGTTACCATTGGACAACCCGCTCTTTTTTATGGCGGTCCATGGGCATCAGCACTTATTGGCTCCACAGAAACAGCCGGCTTACTGGTAAGCCAGGCCTGTTCAACCTCAACCACGGGAATATTTCAAGCTGCCATGGGTGTGGAAAATGGGGCCTGGGAAACGGTTTATAATCTTTATACTGATCGCTGCTCTAATGGACCCCATACCATATGGCCAAATCCCAAAGGACCTGGTGGACAGGTGATTTCAGAAAACTGGGTCATGGACCATTTTGGCAATGACCCATGGGCAGGCGGAGCAATGATCGAGACAGCGGAAAATGTCATAAAACTGACTGGAATTACAAGGGAAGAGTGTGATGCAACTGCATTAAGACGGGCTGAGCAATATCAAGATTCCCTGGCCAATGACAGAGAATTTCAAAAACGATATATGTTTCCCGTTGAAATCCGGGTGTCAAAGAAAAAAACCATTCAGATTGATTCAGATGAAGGTATAATGCCAACCACTGCAGAAGGCCTGAAAGGTCTTAGACCTGTCCTGCCAGGAGGGAAGCTTACATTTGGCGCACAGACCCACCCTGCTGACGGTCATTGTGCGCTCATTGTCACTGACCAGGAAAAAGCAAAAGAATTGAGCGATGATAAGAATATTGAAATCCAGATCATATCATTTGGCCATGCCAGGGTCAAAAAGGCTCATATGCCCATGGCACCTGTACCGGCTGCCCTTATGGCTCTGGACAGAGCCGGTTTGACTGTTGATGACCTTAAAGTAATCAAAACCCATAATCCCTTTGCTGCCAATGATATTTATATGTCAAAGCAGATGAATCTTGATATCAATACCTTTAACAATTATGGAAGTTCATTGGTGTTCGGACATCCCCAGGCACCCACAGCAGGGCGGTCGATTATTGAAGGAATTGAAGAGGCAGTCATATTAGGCGGGGGATATGTTCTTTTTACAGGCTGTGCTGCAGGTGATACCTCAGCTGCGCTTGTCCTTAAAGTTGGAAAATAATTTGAGGCGTACTATTTGGCCTTTGATGCAACGCAGTAGATGGGTGAGTTTTCACCCAAACACTAATTAGATATATGGCAGGGAGCCAAGCAGGAGAAACAAAATGAAAGAAATTAAAACCGTCGGAATAATAGGATTTGGCGTTATGGGAGCAGCCATTGGTATTAATGCCGCCTCTTCAGGATATAATGTCATTTTTAAAGAATTAAATAAGGACCTTGTTCAATCAATGTATGACACTTGGGTGATCAAGGCTTTGAACAAACGGGTGGCAAAAAACAAGATCACCCAGGAAGATATGGATGAGATTGCAGGGAGAATAAAAGGGACCCCGCAATATGAAGATTTAAAAGCATGTGATCTTATCATTGAGGCAGCAGTTGAAAATCTGGAGCTGAAAATAAAAATATTTGGGGAATTGTCTGATATTTGCCCTGAAGACACCATAATGGTGAGCAATACTTCAACTTTCCTCATTGAAAAAGTTATGGAAAAAGTTTCAAACCCTGCCCGTACTGCAGGTCTCCATTATTTTTTTCCAGCCAACGTGAACCGTCTTGTGGAAGTCATCCGGCAAAAAAAGACCAGTGATGACACCTTTAATGCCGTTAATGAATTTGCTTTAAAAAACAAAAAAACTGTCATTTCTGTAAAGGATTTCCCGGGGTTTGCCATTAACCCCGTATTCATATCAAGCTATATGGTATTGAATTCTTTTTACGGAGATTATAATGTAGCCAGCCTGGATGATATATCAAAACAAGCTTTGGGTGTGAGGTTCGGTATCATGTGGGTCCAGAACATGTCGGGACTGGGAACAGCCTTTCATGCGGCAAACTCCATGTATGACTATCTCAACCAATCAGATGTGGGATACCCAAAAGTTCCGGAACAATTGGAAACCTGTTTTAACAGCGGATCAAACTGGAATCTTGAAGATGGCTCTATTGTTGAAGATAAAAATGCCCGGCAGAAGGTTATGGATGCCCTTTTAGGAACCATCTTTACCATTTCAACCCATCTTGTTCAAAAGGAAATTGTATCGGCTGCTGATCTGGAATTGGGGATCAAAACCGCCCTTGCGTGGCCCCAGGGCCCCTTTACAATGATGAACAATATGGGAATGGAAAAAACAAAAGAAATGATTGCCCTTGTTTGTAATGCAGGCCTTTTTAATATGCCTGAAAAGTTTAAAAACAGTACACCGGATCAATGGGCCCTATAGTAATTATTGGGGACCCTGACAATTAAATATGCGAGTTTACTTTTTGTTCAAAACAACCCTATTTTTTCATGGCAGGGCCGAACTCAATCCGGTTGCGGCCCTCATCCTTGGCCTTGTAAAGATAGATATCAGAGCTGTTTAAAATGGTCTCCCATGTCAGGTCTTCAGACAAGTCCCACTGGTCCATGCCGCTCACACCAAAACTGGCAGTAACGGACATCTGCTTTTTATCATACTCCAGCGGCAAATCCTGAACTGCTTTTTTAACCCGCTCGGAAATAATGACTGCACTCCTGATACTTGTGAATGGTAAAACGATCAGGAACTCCTCTCCCCCATAACGGCCTACCCAGTCGATATCCTTTCTAAAGGATAACTGGAGTGCTAAAGCCACCTCTTTGAGCACATAATCGCCGCACTGGTGGCCATAAGTATCGTTGACCTTTTTAAAGAAATCAATATCGCACATGATGATGGAGATGGGGTTTTTATACCGTTTGGCCCGGCTGAATTCCTTTGGAAAGTGTTCATTGATATACCGGCGGTTGTAACAGCCGGTGAGTCCGTCTCTTACTGATATCTGCTTGATTTCATCAAGGGCCTGGGTCAGCTCCCGGGTCCTGAGTTTCACTGTTTTTTCTAGGTTATCCTTATATTCCTTGAGCCGCAGCTGGGACTTTTCCAGCAGGGTTACCATCTTTTTATAGCTTAAGTTCCGGTAGGACAATACAGCTATCTGGTGTGCCAGAAGCCAGAGAAAATCAAGTTTTTGCTTGAATTCCTCTTCGGAAATAACAGTCATTTGCCTAAAAGCCTGAAGCATTTGTTCTTTATCTGCGCCTATTTCCTCGGCATAGCAGACAATTCTGTCTTCATCCACATCCCCGATGCAGTTCTGGCCGATGAGCCAGTTGGCCATGTGAATCCCGCCGATAACAATGGGGGCAGCTGCATCAAAAAATCCCAGGCTCTGGCATTTCATATAAGAGGGCTGTTCCTGTTTCAGGGACATGAGTCCAAGAGTTCTGCCCGATTTTCTGCACTTATCAAGGCCCTTTTTTGTCTTGCGGACCAGGGCGCACACAGTGGTGTGGCTGCTGGGTTCTGTGATAGCATTACCCTCAAGATCAGTAATGGTGGATGCAATATTATTGGCCTTTGAAAAAGCATCCTGGAGTTGCTGGAGATCTTCCAGTCTGAAAATATCAGTGATATTTGTGTCTTTAAGATCTATTTTTTGAAATTCCATTATATCATGCCCCAAGTGCTTGTCACGGGGTATCGCGCAATAATTTTTGCGTTTTTATCACCCCATCAGACCCCTTTTTCTTGACATTACAATGAACTTATTAAAAATGTCAAAAGATTTTATCCCGTACTTGCTTCAAAAACTGCCCGGCAGTTGCGTGCTGCCAGGGTTTTTTCAGGTAAGGTGGTTGTCAGGGTGCTTGCCAGGTTAAACCCTTAGGGTCCACTCAAAAATAACTTTACATTTTGGAAGCTGATTCATCCTGTCCGGCAGCGTTGTGAAAACACGACATATTTACATTTTAACCCGCAGATTTTCAGGATCATAAGGAGAACCTGAAACCAGGGTGGCGGGAACCGGTCTTCCCTCAACCATAATTTCGTATTTCCCCTGTTTCATCCACTCCAGGGTGATGCCATCGGGATTTTTCAAATACCCCATGGCAACGGCTGTTCCGACTTCAAACCCATAGGTCCCGGATGTGGTTGTGCTGATATATTCCCCATTCCGATAAATGGGCTCACCTCCATACAGCATGACCTCTGGATCATCCAGTGTGAACATGACAAGCTTGCGGGTAAGCGCAGCTGATTTTTGTGAAGCAAGTGCTGCTTTCCCGATAAAATCCCCCTTGTGGAGTTTGACACCGAACCCCAGGCCCGCTTCATAAGGGTTTTCATCGGGTGTAATGTCCGACTCCCAGTGCCGGAATCCTGTTTCAAGCCGGAGCGAATTCACTGCCTGCATTCCAACCAGTTTCAGGCCATGCCGGGTTCCTTCTTCCATGATGGCATCAAAAACCGGAACCGTAAAAAATGACGGGATATACAATTCCCATCCCAGTTCACCGACATAGGACATTCTCACGGCCAGCACCCTTGCATAGGCAAGGTCAATGGTTTGTGCAGTACCGTAGGCAAAAGTATGGTTGGAAAGGTCAGCATTTGTAAGGGCCTTTAGAAGATCTCTGGATTTTGGTCCCATGACGCCAAGCATGGCATACCCATGGGTAACATCGGTGATGGTACATTGAGCATCCTCTGGGATCCGGCGTTTGATATAATCCAGATCCCGGATGGTCGTACCGGCGGCAGTGACGATAAAAAAGGTCTCTCGATCCAGCCTTGTTACCGTCACATCCGTCTCAAATCCGCCCCGGTCATTTGTCATGGGAGTATATATGACCTTGCCGATTTCAACATCTATGTCATTGGCGCAAAGGTATTGCAGAACAGACGGTGCATCCTTACCCTGGACCCATAGATTTCCCATGGAACTCAAATCATACATGCCCACCCCGTGCCGGACTGCCAGGTGCTCTTCCTCCTGGTAAGGCAGCCAGTTTGGAGATTTCCAATCATATTGATGAACAGGTTCTACGCCTTCGGGTGCAAACCAGTCCGCCCTTTCCCAGCCGGCAATCATGGAAAAGCAGGCGCCGTTTTCCTTGAGGCGGTCATGTACTGGTGAACAGATAACCGGTCGGGCCGTGGTCCTCTGACGGTTTGGATAGTGGTGTTCATAGAGAATACCGACCGATTCAATCACTCTGTCATGAAGGTATTTGGAATTGCTTTGCCAGGGAAAATACCTTCGGACATCAACGGGCCAGAGCTGTTCTTCAGGATATCCTTGAGAAATCCATTGTGCAATCGCACGGCCTGTTCCCGCAGAACCTGCAATACCGACAGAGTTCATTCCGCATCCCACAAAGAAATTTTTAACGCCCGGCACTTCGCCCACCATAAAGGCATTGTCAGGGGTGAAGCTTTCGGCACAGACTTCAAGGTGTCTGATTCTTGCATCTTCCAGCACGGGAAACCGTTCAAAGCCACACTCCATAAATACTTCAAACTGATCCCAGTCTTCTGCCAGTTCAGTAAATTTCCAATCCTCAGGGATTCCTTTCATTCCCCAGGGCTTGGCAACCTTTTCAAATCCTCCTAGAAGGATTCCACCGGATTCCTCTCTAAAATAGGTAACCCCGTCAAAATCCCGGACTGTCGGGAAATATTTTTTCAACCCCTTAATGGGCATGGTAATGGCGTGCATGTGCTCTGCCGCATGAAGGGGAATACTGACATTCACCATTTTACCGATATCGCGCCCCCACATACCGGCACAATTTATGAGATACTGACATTTCACCTCACCGTGTTCCGTGACAACCCCTGTAATCTCTCCATGGGCTGTTTTAATATCAGTGACCTTGCAGTTTTCAACGATGACGGCTCCGCCCATTTTTGCCCCTTTGGCAAGTGCAGTGGTCGCACCGATGGGATCCACCTGGCCGTCATTGGGAAGATAAAAGGCAGCTTTCAATCCCTTTGTACTCATTCCGGGAACCATATCTTCCGCTTCTTTGAGATCGATTTCATGCATTTCAATACCAAAGGCCTTTGCCATGGCAGCACCGCGAAGCCACTCCAGTCGCCTGTCTTTGGTCTGGCAGACACCGATGGCGCCTGTCCTGAAAAAATCGATATTCATACCTGTCTCATCCCCCAGGGTGGAATAGAGTTCAGTGGCATATTTTGCCAAATTGGTCATCTCCTGATTCTGCCTTAACTGGGCCAGCAATCCTGCTGCGGCAAAGGTGGTGCCGCAGCCGAGTTCTTTACGCTCCAGCAAAAGTACATCCTTGAATCCTATTTTGGTTAAGTGATAGGCAGTGCTGCACCCGACGATCCCGCCGCCAATGATTACAATCTGGGCCTGACTCGGTAATGTTGTTGTCATTTAAAATCCTTTCTGGCACATTTTTATCTGAACCCTATGCCGGTTACAAAGTTTCAAATTAATAAAGTACGATGAAATCAGAGCTGCAACAGACGTACCAAAATATTTATTTTCAGATCAACCAAAACGATTTAAAGATATTTATTATAAAATTGATATGATATTACAAGGCCTTAGGTGGCAATTTTTAAATACAGCACCCTTGAAGTCCTTTAACATACGGGGATTTATTTTGAGGATCAGGATTTTACTGATGCATATTCCCATCATTTTTAAAATTTTGATGAAAATATGCATCGCTTGCCCTTTGCTTGGCAGTTCTCTGATTATATGCAATTTGATTAACAAATATTAACCGGTCAACACCTTTAAATTCGGAAAATTTTTTTTCCAAAACAGTTCTTTCCAATATTTGCACAGATTTATCCGCTATTATTTTTTGGGATCTTTGTATAAAATATTTAAAATATCGTTACCCATATCCGGCAGTTCATCATTGCCCTCATCAATAACTTTGTAAATGGTATTCATTGTTTCAATAATTCCTCTTTTTCGATCAATCGAACAGATATACGATGAGATCATATGCCATCCAGGTTTATATCTGCCGGCTGAATCTTCAACAACAGTACCACTGAACTTCAGAGGTCCAGGATCAAGCAAAACGCCGGGGAAACTAGTCTGGAATTCCTCTTTGAATCCCTCTATATCCGGTAAACTCAGATGATGAAGCTGCCAGTTTATAATCAATCCACCGTCTTTTTTCATTTTTAGCCTCACAAGTAATTAACCGGTTGCCCGTATTTCTTTCAATAGATTGATATCTAAGTACATATAATAAGAAACCCAGTGAAATGTTGCAGGTTCTGAATCAGAGTTTAATAAATAATTTTTTAGCAGCAATTATGAATCATGTAAAGAAAATTAAATTCACAACTGCCAGGTTGGAGAAGGGGCATTACGTAAAAATACTTGTATCAAGCCGTCTTGGATGTAATTGACAATCCAAAAAGAAATCAAAAAATGGCTTCAGGCAAAAAGTTATTTTGAAAAATCGCTATAATAGCAATTGACAGCTAATATTTGTCCTGGTATGTTGCGAAAGTAAATTCTCTCAAATTTACACGCAGTTGGAAAAAAGGATATGCGGATAGAAATTATCAGGATGTAGATTCTAATACCTGCCGAAAATAATTTGTTGACTTCTTGAACAGACCCTATTGTGAGTGTTACGATCCAGGATTCTTCCATAATTATAGTATTTGGAAACAATTGACAACGCATAGTCCTTTCCATCCGATAACCAGCTGATTATTTTAAGGTATATATTAATTTTTGTAACAAGCATATCTTAGGAGAATCATGTTATGAAGAATATCCTTTTTGGCATATCAGCCATTATTCCGATTATTTTTGTTTTTATTATTTCAATACCTTTTTCCGCATTCGCAGCAGAAAATCCTTTGCTTAACGACTTTGTTCTTTACGCTGAAAAAGAAGTCAAGCTTAAGGAAATAAAAGCCTCTGTTGGTCATGTGGGCTCAAACAACAAGATAATGATTGGGAAAAAAGTAAGTGGAACCATTACAGGGAACCTTAGCGCCATAGGCAAAATTGACATCAAAGGCGACATCACCATTAACGGAAACATCACTACCAATAAGAAACTCCATGGCAAAGGCCAATTGATAGTACTGGGAACCACAAATGAACAGGCAAGCCTTTTAAAAATCGCACTTCCCACGCTATCGTTTTCAGCAAATGGGCCTGATATAAATGTGCCCAAAAAGGGTTCACAAATCCTTATGCCGGGATCTTATAATAATGTAAGGGTTAAAAAACTGGCTAAGCTGCGTCTTTCAAGCGGAACCTATTATATAAAAAAACTGCTTATCAGTCGTGATGCTTCCGTGGTGGTAGATCTTTCTAAAGGACAGGTCACCCTTAACGTGGAAAAGAAATTTGAGATCGGCAATTCAGGTCGGATTCGTATAGAACCTGCTGGATCTGGTACTGCACAAGATATCATCATAAATGTTCTCAAGGATGTAAAGATCAAAAAATATGCCATAGTAAGAGGCAGGCTTTTTGCGCCGAATGATGATGTAAAATTTGAACGAAACAGCCGTCTGGAAGGCTCAGTATATGCAAAAAAAATACGTATGGACAAAGGTTCCAGCTTTTCCTTTCAGACAAACAGTCCTCCCATGGTAATAACACCTGATGTGATCGGGTTTTCATTGAATAATGCCAAAGCCGAGATAGTCTCGGCCGGTTTATCAGTTGGCACCATAACCACAGCTTACAATAACACAGTTCCAGCCGGCGATGTAGTCAGCCAGGACCCGCAACCGGAAAAATCAGTGATAATAGGCTTTCCTGTGGATTTAGTGGTCTCGGATGGTAATGCACCTGAACTCATGGTTAGTATTAGCGCTGATCCTGAAACCATATTTATCAATGGATCATCAACCCTTGAATGGAGCTCCAGCAACGCTGATTCTGTCAGCATAGATCAGGGGATCGGCAATATTTCATTGAATGGTACGATGAGTTGATCAACGACAATTATTTTTTTCCTGTAACGACAATTAAAATTCCCGTTTTCCATTCAATATAACCTGTTAATTTCATTAAATAATACTTGCAAAATAAATCTCACTATGGTTTTTATATTTATCCTTCCGGAGGATAGGGCCATGCTGGAGAGCAACCCGAGCGCCGAGAAGGTGACCGAAGTATGAGGGCCGTACTTTCATGTGCGGCCTTTCCCTAACTGCCTTCTCATACTTTGGTCGATAATGCGCTAAACTCAACAGGGGGCATGGGGGCTGGCCCCCATTATAAATTGGTAAAAATCTATTATTCATAAAATCCGATTCTTCCATGAGTCAAGCCATTGCTTGATAGTATACGCCCGATAGTACTTTCAGACGGAACTGGTTCGATATCATCTTTTTCCATTTTATTTTGGATTGCTTTGGCGCCACAACACAGACCCTGGTTATATAGTTCCAGACGTATCATTATGACTATTTCTTTGATTTCTTCCCTTGTATATTCAGTAAT
>JABGOU010000139.1 GCA_018645325.1 Desulfobacula sp. | reverse complement strand
ATGAAATAGCAATATAAACAGATACAGATCTCACACCATATCAAAATCGACGTCGCTTAACTTTGTCTCCAATTATGCTGTAATGGCAGCTTGATTAATTTGATCCTTCTCGTTTCCATATAATTGACTTTTTAAATCTGAGCATGAATAATTCATGGGGGTTTTAAATAATATTAACAATGAAAGACCCGATGATGAGTCGAGCCTTTCAAAGTGCGTTTATCAACAGTGGAGGTGCCCTTAAAAAATAGAAAGGTCTCTGTCAATAGAACATTAATACCACAACGTGGTGCTTCTTGAAAGCTTTTTATTGGATAAATTTTCTATAAAAAAAACATTTTTATAGAATAATCTAATATGGATTTTGAAAACTCCGGTTACTCTCCAATTATGTTTCTTTGGAAAATTATTTGCCTGGCACCACCATTTATAGTACAAAGTACTTGAAGAGTAAAAGGCATTAATTGTTAAAATTAAGTCTGCCAGGAGTTAACATGGGGAAAGATAAATTAAGCATACAGACTAAATTTTTTAATAAGATGATTTATCTGGTTTTTATTTCCATCGGGTTATGGTGCTTTGTCTGGATATATGATGAAACTTCCACCTTTAAATCTGAAGCAGAATCTTTGCGGTTAGAATATGTTGAATCTCAAAAAAATATGATCAAAAACCAAGTGACTAATGTTGTCAATGATATAAACAATTTAAGGGAAGAGGCCGAACAGGAACTCAAGCGTACTATCATCGATCAAGTTAATCAGGCTCATCAGATAACCTCGAATATATATCAACAAAACTATGGTTCAAAAAAACTTCCTGAAATAAAAAAAATGATCAAAGACGCATTAAGACCCGTGCGGTTTAGTGATGGACGTGGATATTATTTTGCTGTTTCAATGGATGGTATTGAACAATTGTATCCTGTTCGTCCGGAATTTGAAGGAAAAAATTTGATTGGATTGCAAGATTCAAAGGGGAGTTTTGTTATTCAGGAGGAAATTAAAACTATCAAACAATCTGGTGAGGGTTTTGTTAAAAGTTTCTGGACAAAACCAGATGAAGACCCGATAGTTCGATTTCCCAAAATAACATTTGTAAAACTTTTTAAGCCATTGGATTGGTATATTGGTACTGGCGATTATCTTGATGATTTCGTAAAGAAACTTCAAAAGAAAGCTCTAATCAGCATTGCAAAATTAAGATTTGAAACAGAAGGATATTTTTTTGGAAGCACCTATCAGGGAGATTCGCTTTTTTCTAATGGTAAAATTACTATCGGGTCAGGTAATATCTGGAATCTTACAGACCCTGCGGGTGTAAAAATTATCCAGGAACAAAAAAAAGCAGCTGAGAATCCAAAAGGTGGTTTTGTTTATTATTCCTGGAACAAATTGAACACATCCAAGCTTTCCCCAAAAGTTTCTTATGTCAGGGGAATTCATGACTGGGAATGGACCATAGGAGCCGGTGTCTATCTTGATACGATTGAACAGACAATCTTAGTAAAGAAAGCTGCATTAATGAGTGGACTTAAAAAGAGAATTATAAGAACTATATGGATTCTGGCAGGGTTATTATGCCTGATCTATTTCTGGTCAAAACGTATTTCTAATCAAATTGAAAACTCGGTTGAAACTTTTTTATCATTTTTAAATAAGGCAGCCACGGAATCTGTCACAATAAATCCGGACAACATTCAATTAATGGAATTCAGAGAAATAGCCATATCTACAAACAAAATGCTGAAGGATAGAATGCAATCTGAAAATAAGCTGCTGGAGAGTGAAGAAAGATTTCGACGTCTGGCCGAAAACGCTAAGGACATGATCTATCGCATGTCGCTACCTGAGGGACTCTATGAATATGTCAGCCCGGCATCAATTAATGTGTTTGGGTACACTCCGGAAGAATTCATCAAAACGCCGCTTTTAATCCAAAATGCAATCCATCCCGATTGGAGGGATTACTTCAACGAACAATGGAAAGCGCTGCTTGATGGAAACATGCCCCCTACTTATGAATATCAAATAGTTCACGGAAAAACAAAGGGAACTCGTTGGCTCCATCAACGCAATGTTCTCATTTCCAACGACGAAGGACAGTCGGTTGCTATTGAAGGAATCGTTACAGATATCACCGAGCGTAAGAAAGCAGAAGAAGAAAAAATAAAAGCCCAGAAAATTGCCGGGGAACAGAAAAAACTGGCATTGGTTGGTCAGGTTGCTGGGAAAATGGCCCATGATTTTAATAATATTTTGGGTATTATTTTGGGCAATACCGAGCTCACCTTGTTGGATTGTCAGGAACCCGAAACAAGAAAAACACTTGAATTAATATTTGAACAGACCATACGGGGTAAAAATTTAACAAAAAACCTGGTTGCCTTTGCTAAAGATCAGGAACCCAAACAGGAATTTTTCATGATTAATGAAAAAATGGATCTTGTCGTAAATCTTCTAAAAAAGGATCTGGAAGGAATTGAAGTCATAAAGGAAGAAAAAGCAGGGATACCTGAACTTCTCGCCGATCCTGGAATGATTGAGCATGCTCTTGTAAATCTCTTACAAAACTCAATTCATGCTTTAAGTATGGTTGAACATCCCAGAATCACAGTTAAAACTTACAGCCGTGATGACAGTATCTGCTTTGAAATTGAGGATAATGGATGTGGAATTCCTAAAGAGCATCTTGAATCTATTTATGAACCTTCTTTTACTTTAAAAGGAAATAAGGATGTAACAGATTCATATAAGTCTAATGTTAAGGGAACTGGGTATGGAATGGCGAATGTAAAAAAATATGTTGAGCAACACAAAGGCAATATTTCAGTTGAGTCAGAAGTAGGTGTAGGGGCTACGTTTACAATCTGTTTACCTATCATTAAAAAGGAATTAACCACTAAAGAAAAAGCAGAACTGAAAAAAGAAATAACACAATTTGAAAAATGTATTCTTCTCATTGAAGATGAAACAGCTATCTCGGATGTTCAATACAGAATATTGACAAGTGAACCTTGTAATCACAAGGTTGATGTTGCACACAACGGCCAGATGGCAAAGGACCTATTTGAAAGAAATACATATGATTTTGTAAGTTTGGACTATATGCTTCCTGGAAAAATTAACGGCATGGATGTTTATCATCATATCCGAAAAACAAATCAAACCGTTCCAGTGCTGTTTATTTCCGGCAATATCGAATTTTTGGAAT
>JABGOU010000138.1 GCA_018645325.1 Desulfobacula sp. | reverse complement strand
CTGGAACTATACATATCATTCGAGAGATTCTTGGGAGAACTATCATTATAAAGGATTAAGACTAGGTTATCCTTTTTCATCATCCGAAGAAATAAAATTAAAAATAGGATATTGGGGTTTTAAAAAAATGCTTAATCCTGTTAATTTTTGGAAAATCATTTTTTTGGTTGATAATATTGGGGGTTCCACGGGTTAACTGCTATTGGGTAAACATTATCGAGTATTTTTATGAAGGTCCTCCTTTTTATTAATACAAAATTAATAAAAGATTTTATGCTGAAATTATAGAAATATTAAAAACAATGGGTCAAGGCTGTAAAAATAGTGATATAATGGTGTTAAAAAATAACCATTCATTAAAATATTAGTAATTATTTAAGCTCTTGCACTTGAACCTGCCCTGTCTGATGGATATTTGTTTCGAGGCTATTCGCTTAACCTCCTGCAAATATCCATCAGACAGGGCTTTGGGGATATTTTTTTTTAACGGGCTGAGCAATTATAAATATTATTCCTCAAGGGAAAGCAGATAGGTATGTAGGTTTATATTTTTATTCTTTAAGTTAAGCTTTGTCCGTATTTTATAGCGGTGTGAGGTGATGGTATTTAAGGATACATTCAAAATTTGTGCGATCTCCTTGTTTACCGCCCCGTCCTTAACAAGGTTAGCCACTTTGATTTCCATTGGGGTAAGGTTCAAGTATTTGGAGGACAATTTTCCGATCAAAGGTGATGTGATCTGATCAATATTTATTTGTATCCTGTCTAATAAGATCTGCTGCCCTTTGTTTAGACCGGATTCTTCAAGCCGGTCAAGAAATGGCCGGATGGATTGCTTTATATTGATTAAAAAATTTTCCTTGTTAATTTTTTCTTTTTGTTCCATCTGTTTTAAAATCACCCTCAAGGCAATATTGGCTTCCTCAAGTCTTAGATTGGTTTTTTTAAGTTTGTCAGTCCTCTCTTTGACAAGCTGTTCAAGATGGATCTTATAATTTCTTATTTCGTCCTGAAGCCGTTTGCGTCCAAAAAATTCAGGGATATTAATTTTTTTGTAATGTTCGTATTTAATATAGGCTTTTTTGCTGTATTCTCTTATATAAGCTTTGATCCTGGAAGGATGGGCCATGATAAACCGGCAGTGTCTGTCCCCTTTGGCCCGGCATTCTACTTCAGCAGTTACAAGGGAAATCCCAAAACTTTCTTCGCACCAGCCGGATGAATATCCGGCATTCATAACGCAGACCGGAAATTCGGCTTTTTGTCCTTTGTCCATCCATGCCTGGGCTTCAAATGAATAAGGATGATCATAAATCAGATAATAATTTTTATCAGCAGTTGGTTTGGACAAGGGATGTATTTTAACCGATGCCCATCCCGTATAGGCAAAATGGATGGGCCCGGCTGAAAGTTTTTCAATGGGGTCTGTTAATTTCATTTTTGAGAAAAAACTTCTTGCATCAGCTTTGCCTATTGAATGGGCAATATCAAAAAGGAAATTAAATGAAAGGGCCCTTGCTTCTTTCTCACCTCGGTCCTTGTAAAGGAGCGCCATCATATCAAAAAATTCTATTGACATGGATGCGGCTCTGACAAGAATGTATCTTTCCCCTGAAAATTTTATAGACCCTTTTTCAGGATCACGTTGACTTGTGGAAAAATAGTTTCTTACATAATTTTGAGCAGTGAGAAAAATCTGGTGAAAATTATCCGGTACGCTCACAGTAGTCAAAGTTTTATCAGAAAGGTGATTCATCTAAGCTCTATTAAACTTGGCTTTGTTTTATGAATTTTTCAGGATGGGCCATAAAATTTTTATAAATTTTATAATATTGTGTATCTTCATATAGAATGGGTTCAATAACCGGGGTGTCAAAGCTGTAAATCAGGGCATCCGGGCAGGCCATCAAAAAAGGAGAATGAGTGGCAATAATAAACTGGGCATGGCCCTGCCAGCTGATTTTGATCAAAAGATTTAAAAGTTCGATTAAAGAAGATGGAGATAAAGCTGTTTCCGGCTCATCTAAAAAGTACAACCCTTTGATATTATATCTTGACTGGAAATAGGACATGAGCGATTGACCATGGGATTGGGTAATCAGGGATTTTCCTCCAAAATATTGGAGCATTTTGGAATCATTAAGGGCCCATTCCTCAAGATTTTTTGCGAAATGGGAAAATATCTGGGACCCGAAAAATGAACCTGGTACTGGACCATTTTCCCATTGAGTGGAAATGGTTTTGTACAGGTCTTCTTCATAGGGATTTTGTTCACACCTTAAATTGAACTCGCTTTGCCAGATGTGAATACCGCATCTATATGCTATGGCTTTGAGTAAAGTTGATTTGCCCGTACCGTTTTCACCGATAAACAATGTAATCGGATTGTTGAATCCAATTTTTTTTGTATTTTGGAATATTTTCAGATTAAAGGGATAACGATTTAAAACAGGAAACTTTTCCAAATGGATGGTTACCTGGTTTAAATAGATCAAATCTGCTTACCTTTTCTTTTTTTGGCCTGTTCAATCAAGTCAAATAAAGATAATACCTTTGGTTTGCCTTTTTCAAGAAAGGCTTTTTGAAATTCTTCTTTGGTCAATTTGTCCTTAAGATGGGCATGGACATCAAAATAGCTGTACCAGCAGTCAAGGGTTTTAAAACAGGGAAGCCCGCTGTTTTCCGAGCTGCAATAGGAAAAATTGATCTGGTGGCCGAGTCTTGGACATCTGATACAAAACTCTTCTTTTGGCGGGTTTGCAGAAAGTGAATCCGTATTTTGAGTTGTCATTTGAATCCTGGTTTTTAAATCGGTCTGCAACAGTCTTTTCAAGGACTATTGCAGACCTTTGATAATTGTTTTATGTTGCCTGTCTGGGTTTGGGTAAGGGTGCAATATCCTTTAATGCATTGTCAATCTGTTCCTGGGGCAGGTCATGATCAGATAGATTTCCCCGAAGATAAGATTCATATGCAGCAAGATCCACAAGCCCGTGGCCGCTCCAATTAAACAGGATGGTTTTTTCCTTTCCTTCTTCTTTGGCTTTCAGGGCCTCCCTTATGGCAATGGCAACGGCATGATTGCATTCAGGGGCACTGATAAATCCTTCCGACCTGGCAAAGGTGAAACCTGCTTTAAATGTTTCCATCTGCTGGACAGATTCTGCCCGGACAATACCGTCCAGCACAAGCTGGCTGACAATGGGTGCCATACCATGGTATCTGAGTCCCCCTGCATGGATGGGTGCAGGCACAAAATTATGACCCAGGGTATGCATGGGCAGCAATGGAGTCATCTGGACTGT
>JABGOU010000137.1 GCA_018645325.1 Desulfobacula sp. | reverse complement strand
CTGTCGAAATGGGACTGGATGGGGACAGCTGTAATATTCCAACTCTGGTGGACCAGAAGTTAATTGAAACCCCACTCAACCTTACTCCGGATGATGTTGTTGTGATTACCGGGGGTGCCAAGGGCGTGACCGCAGCATGTGCCATAGAAATGGCTGAAAAATATTCACCGGTTATTGTTCTTATCGGAAGGTCTAAAGCCCCATTTGTCGAACCGGAATGGGCCGAAAATATTAAAGACCCCGGCATACTGAAAAAGGCCATACTGACCCATGAATTTAAAGGCCGGTCACCAAAACCTTCTGATATACAAAAAATATATAAAAAAATCATGTCCAACCGGGAAGTTAAAAAAAATATTCAATTGATGACAAAAAATGGTTCAAAGGTAAAATATTTTTCAGCAGATATTAGAAATCAAAATGAAATTAATGCTGTTTTTAATGAAGTACGTAACGAGTTCAATCATGTAACCTGCATAATCCATGGTGCAGGGGTTCTTGAAGATAAATTGATCATTGACAAACAAATGAATCAGTTTTGCCACGTATTGGAGACTAAAGTTAAAGGGCTTGAAGCCCTTATAGCAGCATCAAAAAATGATAAACTAAAATATTTTGTTTTATTTTCCTCAATTGCTGCCAGGCTTGGAAACAAGGGACAGTGTGACTATTCAATGGCAAATGAGATTTTAAATAAAACCGCCCAAAAGCTTACCTTTAAAGACTCAGAATGTAAATTTCTGTCCATCAACTGGGGACCCTGGGAAGGCGGAATGGTGGATGCTTCATTAAAAAAAGAATTTTTAAAAAAAGGCATTGATCTTATCCCTTTAAAGGCTGGAGCCAAACAATTATTAAAGGAAATGGGAAATATTGGGGAAAATAACCCTGAAGTGATCATTGGTGCACAAATTTTAAAAAAAGCAAAGCCAAAAGAACCTGGTCTTTCAAAGGCGATGACATTGTCTTTCGGGCTTTCATCGACCCCTGTTTTAAAAGATCACAGGATTGCCGGAGAACCTGTTGTTCCCTTTGCTTTATTAATGGAATGCCATGCCCATGCAGCAGAGAAAAACAATCCAGGCCTTGTGTTTTCCGGGATGAACAATTATCGCCTTTTAAAGGGCATAAAACCAGGGGAAAAAGAACTGGATATTAATATTAACCTGGGAAAATGCAAGCCCGGAAAATGCAAACCGGGAAAAAATGATTTTGAAATCCCGGGTAATATTACCTCTGGGGCTTCCAATAACTCATCTTTTATCCATTCAAACTGTACTATTATATTAAAAGACCGTCTGCCAAATCCGCCTGTGCTGTCTAAAGCTGCTTTCATGGAATTAAAACCTTTTCCAATTTCCATAAAGCAGGCATATGCTGATATTCTTTTCCACGGAAAAGAACTTCAGGGAATACAAGCCATCAAGGGATACTCAGAAAAAGGCATTGAGGTTCTTACCCGTCTTTCTCCCTCTCCTTTGCAATGGTTTAAAAAAACCTTTCATTCAAAATGGACTATTGAGCCCATGATGCTGGATGCAGCATTCCAGGCAGCTATACTATGGTCACATCAAAGAAGTGGACAAGGATGCCTGCCTAGTTTTATTGCAAATTTAAGACTGTATTCATCCTTTAAAACACTTAAAGGTAACCTTCGAATTATCTTTATAGTAAATGAAGAAACAAGAAACAAAATAAAAGGATATTTTACCTTTTTAAATGAAAAAAATATTGTTGTTGCAAGCATCACAGGCTTTGAAGCCATTATAGATCCCTCTTTAATGAAAAAATTTCAAAACAAGCCTCTTTTTTCCAAGGAATCCATTCTTGCTTTTGCCCAGGCAAATCCTTCTGAAGCTTTCGGTGAAAAATACAAAATATTTGATAAAGACCGTCAGATAGCACGGCTTCCAAAACCCCCCTACTTCTTTATGGATAGAGTACTTAAAGCAGATCACCCTCAATGGGAAATGAGACCTGGCGGCTGGATTGAAACTCAATATGATATTCCAAAAGATGAATGGTATTTTAATGCCAACAGAACCGATACCATACCTTTTGGCATCCTGCTTGAAATTGCACTTCAGCCCTGTGGCTGGCTGGCAGCATATGCAGGTTCAGCTCTTGAAAGCAATGAAAGGCTCCATTTTAGAAACCTTGGTGGCCAAGCCAGGCTGATGCAGACTATATTCAGAGATTGTGGTACCCTTACTATCAGAAGCCGGATGTCAGATGTTTCTAAAGCCGGTGGAATGATTATCCAGGATTTTGACATTCAGGTATTGAAGGCTGATGAAACCGTTTATGAAGGAACTACCAATTTTGGTTTTTTTACACAAAAGGCGCTTTCAAATCAGCTTGGTATCAGAAACAGCAAGTTTGGCGATTATTCCTTATCAAAAAAAAATCAAAAGATTTCTAAAAGCTATACATTTAAAGATGATGCACCTCTGACACCGGACGATAAAAATAGTGATAAAAATAATGGGATGCCTTCAAAAGCATTGAGGATGATTGATAAAGTTGAGTTTTTAAATTTTAATGCCGGCCTTTATAAAAAAGGATATGTTAAAGCAATAAAAATGGTTGACCCTTTAGAATGGTTTTTCAATGCACATTTTTATCAGGACCCGGTCTGCCCTGGTTCACTTGGAGTAGAATCCTTCCTTCAAATGATCCGATTTTTTCTTTTAAAAAAATTTAATATTAACCCTGAAGAATACGTGCCTCTCATGTTACCGGATCAAACACATGAATGGATATACCGGGGACAGATTATCCCATCAAATAACAAAATCGAAATCCACGCACATATAAAAAATATAATCAAAGGCAACGATGACAATGGTTACTCAGTTGCAGCAGATGGTGCGCTGATAGTTGATGGCATATGCATTTATGAGATGACAAATTTCAGTGTTGTTTTTAATAAAATTAAAGGCAGACAAAATACTATCAAAGAGAACAGACTTTCCGAAAATCAATAAAAGAGCATCAACAGGCTGTCACAAAGATTTATACCAAACGCAAAAAGCCCTGATGATCGGTGTGACCATCAGGGCTTTTAAAAGGATTAATCTGGCAGCGTTCTACTCTCCCAAATTGCCAATCCTATAATTACCATCGACGTTAAAGACCAAAATATACAATCGGGCCTTCCGTGTTCGAGATGAACCCAGAAGCGGTACTCGACTGATTCCTTTGAAAGAGTAGAACGATTGTGTATAAAAAACAAAAAGCCCTGACAGTTGCGATAACTTGTCAGGGCTTTTAAAAGGATTAATCTGGCAGCGTTCTACTCTCCCACACAGTCTCCCATGCAGTACCATCGACGCTAAAGAGCTTAACTTCCGTGTTCGAGATGGGT
>JABGOU010000136.1 GCA_018645325.1 Desulfobacula sp. | reverse complement strand
GAAGCACCTTTTTATGAAGACAATCCAGATGATCGGGTTGATGCAGGAAGAGCCCAGATGATGTTTGATGAGGAAGGGTCTTTCAAGCATACCCGGGATGCGGTAATAGAGGGCAAACCCTACCCAATTAAAGGTTGGATGACTTATAAAACCAATCCCATGCAGACCGGGGCAAACAGGGACAAGACCATTCAAATGATCAACTCTCTGGATTTTATGATGACCGTGGATATTGCCATGAGTGATACGGCCTGGATGGCGGATCTGGTCCTGCCGGCTCCGAGTTATCTGGAAAGGCAGGACCCCTTGTCTGCTTTTCTTGCATCCTCCACATGCAGTGGCGTGATCACACGTGATCCTGTCGTACCGGCCATGTTTGAATCTAAACCCGTATTCTGGATAGTGAAAGAGCTGGCCAAACGACTGGATCTGGGAGAATTTTTTGACTTTACCGTGGATGACTTTCGAAAAGCACAGCTTAAAAAAATCCCCCAGGTGGCAAAAGCACTTAAGGAAGATGGCGTCTACAATATTACAGGCCCGAGTTTTGGTATTCACAAAGACAAACCCTTTAAAACACGTTCAAAAAAGATTGAGTTTTATAATACACGGTATAAAGACAAAGGGATTGATCCCATGCCGGTATATAAACAGCCAAAGGCCATTCCTGAAAATCATTTCCGTATCGTTGTGGGGCGAAATGCATATATCACCCAGAGTGCCAGCACAAATAATACTCTTTTGTGGGAACTGCAAAAAGAAAATCATCTCTGGATACACCCAAAATCTGCTCTATCACTGGGCATTAAAAATCATGACATGGTAAAGGTAGAAAGCAGTGCCGGAAAAGTACGGATCAAGGCAAGGGTTACAGAAGAGACAAGGCCTGATACGGTTTACATGGACACTGGTTATGGAGTGCTTTCCAAAGGATTAACAAATATTTTTGGGAAAGGCGCATGTATTGCACAGATTCTGGAAGATAAAGCAGACAAAATTTCCGGTAATATGGCCATGCATGAAACCTTTGTGACGGTGAGTAAAACATGATTTATAAAATTTATACGCAAGGGATAAAGGTATGACAAAACGCAAAAAATACGTCATCATTGTTGATGCTGCAAAATGTATTGACTGCAAGGCCTGCATGGTTGCTTGCAAGGTTGAAAACAATGTCCCGGAAGGATTTTGGCGAAATTGGATCAATGTCCTTGGTGGTAAAAACGGATCATTGCGGACTGAGTTTCAACCCAGCCAGTGCATGCAATGTGATGACCCCTCATGTGTGGCTGCCTGCCCGGTTCAGGCAACTTATAAACAGGATGACGGTTTGGTGGTGATTGATCCTGAAAAATGCATCGGGTGCGGTAATTGTGTAACAGCCTGTCCATACAAAGCACGTTACAGAAATCCCGCCAAAAAAATTGCAGATAAATGTGACTTCTGCGAAGATCGTTTAAAGCGTGGCAAAGAACCCGCATGTGTGGTGACCTGTCCAACCAAGACAAGGGTATTCGGGGACTTAAATAACCCTGACTCCCTGGTTGCCCAGATGTTAAAAAAAGAAAAACTGGTTCAGATCGCAGCACCTCAGATAAATACCCGGCCCAATATTTATTATTTTGAGGGGACCCAACTTTTGGATTGGGCAGTAACACCCATGCTTCCCGGTAATATTAATATGCCGAAAGAATTCTGGAAGTCTGAATCAAGCGTAAAAGAAGGATGATATTTAGGTTAGGTGGTTAATATTAACGTATAGCCGTTTGCATGGCGGATTTTATTGCAAAAAAGGCTATTACAAATTTAAAAAGGATGGTAAAAATGCAAAACACCAAGAGGTTAGTTTGGATGCCTGTAATGCTTGTATTGGTGCTGGTGATGGGTTTGGCTGGTTGCCAGACAGCACCAAAACCGGTAAAACTGGCCGCTGCAGACACAAGCTGGATATTTCATGATATTGTTGATGTGAAATTTGTTCAGCAGTATGTGAAAATGCCAAAACCGGCAGATGTGTTGATTGTCGATTCAAGGCCCACGAGAGGTAAATTTAACAAGGGATATATTCCCACTGCGATTAATATCCCGGACAGCAAGTTTGCTGAAATGACCGACAAACTGCCAAAAGATAAGAACACACTCCTTATCTTTTATTGTCAGGGTCCCACTTGAAAACTGAGTCATAAATCCGCCTGGAAGGCGGAAAAAATGGGCTACACAAATGTAAAAGTTTTTACAGACGGTTTTCCTGTATGGAAAAAAGCCGGCAATTACTGGGCAGTTGAAGCATCTTATGTCAAAAATTTAGTTGATAAAATGGAACCCGTCGTTATTATAGATTCCAGGCCTACACGCCCTAAATATGTGCAGGGCCACTTACCTGGGGCCTTAAGTATACCAGACAAAAACTATGACAAACTCAAAGGGATTCTTCCCATTGATAAAAATATTCCCCTTATCTTTTATTGCGGCGGGTATACATGAAAGCTAAGTCATTTATCCGCCAGGAAGGCGGTACAGGACGGCTATAAAAATGTAATAGTATTTTCCGCAGGATACCCTGCATGGAAAAAAATTGCCGGTACAACAGCTTCATCCGTGGCAATAAATACGGGTGATGATGAGGCGATTGATATTGCAATCTTTAAGAAAATTATCAGCCAAAATCCCGATAGTATTCAACTTATTGATGTCAGGGACAAGGATGAATATGCAGCCGGTCATTTTAAAACTGCTGTAAACATCCCCACGGATGAACTTGAAAAACAAATCAAAACACTTTCCGATGCAAAACCAATTGTTTTTGTTTGTAATACGGGTGCTAAAAGTGGCGAAGCTTATTACATGCTTCAGGATTTGAGACCAGACCTTAAAAAAGTTCAATATCTTGATGCAGAGTGTACATACAGCGCAGACAGTACCTATAAAATTCAAAAACCTAAATAGCCACTCAAGGTTAACTTGGGGCAGTCCCTTTCAAAGGGGGCTGCCCTAATCCAACGCTTCTTTGTTTGAAATCAACCTAAGAAGCCAGACAAGAATTTCACTTGCAAAAAAATAAAATCTGCAATCTTCAGTGGCTATCTTAAGACGCTGATTAAAAACCATGACCCAGGGAAGCATGGTTTTTGCGGCAAACAAAGCCGCAGAATTATCATCGGGTCCAACACACCCATCCTGCAAAAGAAAAAATAAATATTCCAGCTCAACCGCAAGGTGGTCGGGAGGTTCATGAATACGATTTTCCATGGAAAGTCCTTTGGAGGCAAATCGTTTTTTCATTTTTAATGCTGCCTCACCCATCATCGGTGCATTTTCAAATTCATAGCACGATTCATAAAGTGGAGAAGCAATACCTTCATCGTTGTTTATAAAAAGTCGTACATAGCATT
>JABGOU010000135.1 GCA_018645325.1 Desulfobacula sp. | reverse complement strand
TTTATGTTTTGCATCTTAAATTTTTTGATGAATCTTCCAGGGTTCGTGCCGGCAGGACATCCTTTGGAACACGGTGCATCATGACAAAGAAGGCATCGATTCGCCTCTGTCCAGGCCTGATTAAAATCATATCCTTTTTCCATAAACAACTCCTTGCTAAAATGATAAAACTTAAAACTGGGCAAAACAAAGACCATAGTACTTATAACTGAACATATTTCACCTTTAATTTGATCACTGACAAATAACACCCAGCCTAGGGTAAATGTCAAGAATAAATTTTTGATATTGGGAAATTTAAAATTCGAAAATTAGCTTGACTTTGATTTTAATTTTTTTAATAGTAATTTTCAAAAAACGACTATATATTACATCTAATTCGACATAAGGAGACAGTCATGTCAAGAATTGTGAAATGTGCCCATATTCAAATGTCAAATGCTCGATCCGATGGAACCGTTGCCCAGATAAAAGAGGCCATGATTGAAAAACATATCCCCATGGTTAAAGAAGCCGGAGAAAAAGGGGTCAATATTTTATGTCTCCAGGAAATTTTTTATGGACCCTATTTTTGCTGTGAGCAGGATATAAAATGGTATGAATCAGCTGAAAAAGTCCCGGGCCCGACTACAGAAAGATTCAGTGAATATGCCAAGAAATACAATATGGTTATTATTTTGCCTGTTTACGAAGTCACCATTGACGGGGTCTATTATAATACGGCTGCCGTGATTGATGCCAATGGAGAATATCTTGGAAAATTCAGAAAAATCCAGATACCCCACACCTGGCCCGGATTCTGGGAAAAGTTTTATTTTAAACCGGGTAACCTTGGATTTCCAGTGTTTGAAACCCAATATGCAAAAATCGGACTTTTTATATGTTATGATCGTCACTTTCCGGAATGTGCCCGCATTCTGGCATTGAACGGAGCTGAAATTCTCTTCAACCCTTCAGCAACAACAACTGGAAAATCTCAGCACTTATGGGAGCTTGAACAACCTGCACAAGCCGTTGCAAACGGTGTCTTTATTGGAGCAAATAACCGAGTAGGATTAGAAAAACCATGGGAATTCGGTGAATTTTACGGGACCAGTTATTTTGTCAATCCAAAAGGTGAATTCCTTGTAAAAGGAAGTTGTGATAAAGATGAAATCGTAGTTGCAGATCTGGATCTTGAAATGATTCGTGAAGTCAGAGACGGATGGCAGTTTTTCAGAGACCGAAGACCTGAAATGTATGAAGATATTTGCAAGCATCTTCCATAACTAAGGCTGTTCTCTTAAGATCAACTGCCACCGACAAATGAATATTAACCCCATAATTTAAGGAAGGAAATTGTATGAGCGAACAAGAAGAGAACGGCACTAAAAGCGGATGGATTCTATACCCCATCGGCAGCAAACCCAAATGGCCTTTGGCAGCATTGCTTGGACTGCAGCAATATTTAACCATGTTCGGGGCAACGGTATTAATTCCTTTTATTATCGGCGGCGCCATAGGGATGCCGCCTGATAAATTGGCATTACTTATTTCAACCATGTTTTTTGCCTCTGGTATCTGTACCTTGATTCAGCAATCTCCTCTTGGAAATAGACTTCCCATCATCCAGGGCGGGACTTTTTCATTTTTAGGGCCAGCATTTGCCATCATCGGTATGGTTGCAGGCAAAAAACTGACAGGCGTTGATGTCTGGCAGATTCAACTGCAGGAGCTTGCAGCTGCAGTTATGATAGCCTCTCTTGTGGAAATAATCCTTGGGTATACAGGCGTTCTTGGCAAAATTAAAAATATTATCAGCCCAATTGTCATCGGGCCTACAATCGCCATGATCGGTCTTGCACTTTATTCCATTGGAGCACCCTGGATGGCGGCTAACTGGTATATTTCCATGATTACCATTATTGCCCTTATTGTATATTCACAGGTTTTTTCTATAAAATCCAAAGTGTTTATGATGTTTCCCGTTCTCCTGGCAATTATCACAGGCTGGCTGGCAGCACTTTTCGGCACGGTCACGGGTATGATTTCCCCTGATAGTGCAGCGTACTTAAAAACAGATCTCATTGCATCAGCGTCCTGGTTCAGCTTTGCACCCATGATGCCGTTTAAATGGGGTTTTCCTGATTTTAGCAGTGCAACTCTCTGGGCCGGAGCTGTCGCAATGCTGGCAGGCTATCTTGCTTCTATGGTTGAATCCATTGGTGATTATTATGCCTGTGCCAGAATTTCAGAAGCACCTGTACCTACTGAGAGAATGATCTCAAGGGGTCTGGGCGCAGAAGGACTGGGATGCCTTGTCGCTGGTATTCTTCAGACAGGTAATGGAACAACCTCTTATTCTGAAAATATTGGATCCATTGGTCTTACAAGAGTTGCAAGCCGGAGAGTCATTATCGCAGGTGCTATTTTGATGCTGATTGTTCCTATCTGCGGAAAATTTGGAGCCAGCCTTGCAACCATACCAAAACCCGTTGTAGGAGCCATGTTTGTCGGTCTTTTTGGAATGATCGCATCCGTGGGTCTTTCAAATCTTCAACTTGTAAATTTGAACAATTCGCGTAACCTGTTTATCGTCGGACTTGCATTCTTCTGCGGATTAAGCGTTCCCTATCATTTCAACCCAATGCTTTCAGCAGCTGCAGTCCCCATTGCCTGGGGCGCTGCCGGCTCATTTGTCAACACCCTGGGTAATATTTGTCAGGCCCTCCTGACTACGGGAATGTTCGTTACGGCCATTGTTGCGATCATTCTGGATAATTTTTTACCCGGTGCTACAAAGGCGGAAAGAGGCCTTGAAGCATGGGAAAAAGATGCAACAGAAGAAGCATGGATAGCAGCGGAAAAAGAATGGGACAGCATGGAAGAAGGTCAAGCAAGGGTAGTATAACTTGAGCAGCTATTCGTAAACCATATGAAAGTTATGGGGGTTGGTCCCCATAACTTTCATATTTATTTTAAGCCAATGACATACAAGGTCTGATCTGCATGGAATTTTTGCAACAAAACCATATTCTTATTATCGGCTGCATTTTTACTATTGTTGTTATCGGTATGACCTGGCTTACCCATAATGAAAAAAAATGGATAAAAAGCACCTATAAAAAAAAAGATATTATAGCTCTTGGGTTTGGTGTTACCTGTTACGGCCTGTCTTCAGATCAAGGGGCACCCAAAAAATATAAAGGATTTTTAAATTTAGAAACAATAAATAATAAAATAATAGAAGGACATCTTAGACTCAATGGTGATTATTTTATTTATAATAAAAAAATGATTGATAATTTTATAAATTTCTACATTACAGAAAATTATAAAAAAAACATAGAATTAAAAGAAGTATTTTTCTTTCCTGTTTTTATTAGTAAAGATATTAATTTTAAAAATATTAAAGATATATTAAAAAAAGTA
>JABGOU010000134.1 GCA_018645325.1 Desulfobacula sp. | reverse complement strand
CATGTCCACGGCTCCTCGCCCATAGACCTTCCCATCAATTATTTCTCCACCAAAAGGATCGGCTTGCCACTCATCAGGGTCGTTTACTTCCACAGTATCACAATGACAATCAAACAAAATTTTGGTATCGCCATTGCCAATCCGCCCGACAACATTCCCAAAATCATCAATAATCACCTCATCATAACCCAGTGATTTCATTTTCTCACAAATAAACCTGACAATTGTTTCTTCGTTGTGGGTGGTACTTTGAATCCTTATCAGTTCCCGGGTAAATCCGATGACTTCATCTTCAAGTGCATTACACAAATTTTCTATTGTTTCTGTTGCCAAGGTTGTCTATCTCCTTTCTCAACATTTTATCTCATAAAGTGTTCTTTTAGCGCCTGAAAGAATCTTGGCACCATCTTTTGTAACAACAACATTCTCTTCAATGTTGAAAACACCATTTTCTTTCACAAATCCAGGCTCTATATTAATGATCATACCTTCGCGAAGAACGGTTTCATCCTGTTGTGTTATTGAGGGGGGTTCCGTACTCATAATACCCATTCCATGCCCCAGACGACCACAGTCAAATGATGATGGATCAAATCCATATTCAGCAAGAGCATCAATACAGGCGCCTGCCAGGTCACTTGCGGCGATACCGGGTTTGATGGTCTTTATTGCCTTCATCGTTACATCATGAACACATGCCTGATACTCTTGTCTTTCCTGATCAACAGGCCCAACGATACCGGAACGGCCAAAGTCTGCCCAATACCCATTGTAAAGGGCGCCGCCATCCACCCAGACCAGATCACCTTTTTTAATTCTGCGATCTGACCCGATATTGCTGATCCTGTCATAATGACCTTTTTCGCTCGCAATAAGGGCAAATCCGGGTTTGTCTGCATCCGCCTCCATCATATAGGAGAAGAAATATTTAACGATCTGTGTTTCCTTCATCCCTTCATGCATCGTATTGAAAACCTTATCTAAAGCGAAACTGGTGGCATCACAGGCTTTTTTTATACAATCAATTTCAATATCAGATTTAACCAGCCTAAGGCTCCAGAGGATGTCACTCCCATCAACGAATTGACACTTATCCATCATCCCCCGCAATGATTCATATTCAAGATATGGAATTCCCAAACGCTGTTCATATCCTAATTCCCAGCCTATATTTCCCTCTCCCATACCATGGGAATCCATAATGTTTTTTACGGTCTCAAGATCTGTTCCATAGAGGCCCGGGTAACTTTGAATTTCACAATTTTGTGTTCTTAGCATCGCATCCGGAGCCATCATATTCTGGAGCAAAAGAACCGGTTTTTCTTTGACCGGTAAAAAATACCATGCGGTTCTCGTATACGTTGTCCAGGGAGCATGGGTACGAAAACCTGTAAAATAGGTCACATTATTTTCGTCGGTTATCACCATGCCGAAGAGGCCGGCAGCCTTCATTTTACTCCTGCAGTTTTCCAGGCGACGGTCAATTTCTTCTTTAGGCCATGTATGGTAAAACATATTCTTTTCCTTGTTATGATAAATTATGCTCAAATACAGGCTATGGAAACTATAATCTATATTTGAGCATATTTTCTTTTCTGAGCCAAAAAATGAGCTTAATTTATAAAAGCCGTATTCGGTAAAAATAGAGCAATGTTCGGAAATATCACCAGCAGCGCCGTGACCAGCAATAGGATTATAATAAACGGCGGCGTATGGGCAATCACTTCAAAATAGGGCCGCCTGAAAAGCAGTTGTGCCGTAAATATGTCACACCCAAACGGGGGTGTTGCTGAACCGATGGCCACCTGAATGCAGACCAGCGTTCCAAGAAGTACTGGATCTATTCCGGCTGCGGCAACATACGGGTGAAAAATCGGGCTTAGAACATAAATGGCAACAATCGGGTCCAAAAACATACAGGCAACAAAATATGAAATGATGACAACGACTGTAACCTTAAGCATCGAAGGATCGATCCCTAATATTATGGGCATAATCTCCTGGGGTATTCTGAGAAAACTCAGCATCCATGACAATGCCTGACCTGCGCCTACAAGCACGAACACTACCCCGGTAATCACACCGGTCTGCAGGAATGCGTCCACGATTTTTTCCTTTGTCAGGCTCCTGTATAAACCCACTTCCAGCATCAGTGCATAGGCAACGGATGCAGCAGCTGCCTCAGTAGGACTGAAAATACCGGTATAGATGCCACCGATGATGACAAGCGGAAACCCCATAACCGGCAGCCCATCTTTAAGCGCCTGGATCCTTTCTTTCCAGTTGGCTTTTGGGTATTGCCCAATGTTTAATATTTTTGAATAAAAATAGGAGTATAGTGAAAATAAAAATAGGATAAGTAAGCCCGGAATGATACCGGCAAGGAATAATTTGCCAATAGAGGTACTGGTTGCAACACCATAGACAATAAAGCCGATACTGGGTGGAATAAGATAGGCAATATCGCTGGCATTGATTATCAAGCCTATGGTAAAGGAACTTGGATATCCAGCCTTGAGCAGCATGGGGCGCATTGTCCCACCGATTGCTGCCACCGTTGCCTGAGTGGAGCCGGAGACACCACCAAAAAGCGTGCAGCTGGCTGTTGCAGTGATGGGCAGTCCGCCCGGTATATGCCCGACAAAGGATTGGACCATACGGATCAGTTTTTCTGCCGATTTACCCGAAGTAATAAGGTTTGCAGACAAGATAAACATTGGGATACAGACCATGGCAGAGGGAGTGACACCCGTTAAGACCTGCTGCACCAAAATAGGAAATTGGAATGCCGGCATATAGACGGTAAGATACAACATCAGCGATCCCAAAAGTACCACCATGAACGGAAATCCAAAGAGCAGCATTATTATCATGCTAATGCAAAGTAGGGCCATTCTCTCTTCTCCTAGTTCTAAAAATCTTTTTATATTTACCCAATATTCTTTACAGCTTTTGGATTTTTTTTGTCTGGTAAAAAAAAGTATTGGTTACATATTCGTTAGCTGCAAACCAGACCTATTCATCATATTCACTCTGTTGCTCAGGTGACATCCAGGTCTCTTTTTCTGTGAAATTCTTGATAATAGTCCGAATATATTGAATTCCAGCCATAAAAAAACCGATGGGTACAATGACATAAAAAATCCAGTAGGGCAGCCTTAAGGCCGGTGTTGTGTGACCCATATTCAGGCTGTGAATCAAGTATTGGTAAGAAGCATTTGCCATAATAAACATAACTATTGCGCTAACTGCAGAAATGATAATTGTAAACGCCTTTTCTGCAGATGCCGGCATGAGGTCTAAAAAAGCACCCATCCGGATATGGCGGGCTCTCCGGACACCGTAACTTAGCCCGACAAAGGTTGTAAATATGACCAGAAATTCAGACATCTCTTCTGCAAAGTAAATACTTTGCCCTAATTC
>JABGOU010000133.1 GCA_018645325.1 Desulfobacula sp. | reverse complement strand
CATTTTGGCAAATGACATGGAAATGGGCCAGGAGAAGGCATCCAAATAAGTACAAAGGATGGGTTAAAGGTAAATATTACCGAAGGATCAAAGGTCGAGACTGGCGATTCGTGGAAAAAGGTAATGCTGAACCCCTGATTTTATTAGGCCCTACCCGACTCATCAGGCATACAAAGATTAGAGCAAAGGTCAATCCATACGATCCTGCATGGGGGGACTATCTCAAAGCCCGTTGGAAACGAAAACAACTGTTGGGTGTGGCAACACGCCTTATCAATGCTTGAGCCCTGTGAGGTGAAAGTCTCACGCAGGGTTCTGAGGGGGCTTGGGGCTGGCAACAGCCCCCGGCTACCCGGCGATAAACCGCTTATTTGGGGTGTTAATCCGGCCTATTTGGTTGATTGTACCCTTTTAATCATATTACTGACATCGGCGGATGTATTTATAGTTGTAAGGTGTACATCAGGATGCTTGTTTGTGAAAACCCTGAATGCCTCATCGGCAAAGGCTTGACCGATTTGAGTGACACCTTTAAAATCCAATATCACCTCAGTAAACCTGTCAAATCTTGATATAAGTCTCTTTGCCTGTGATCTTGAAAGTAAAGATTCTCCCTCGTGTTGCATAAGCGCAACAGGAATACGAGTTTTATGGAAACTCGGATCTTTATCTGGGTCTGCGTATTCATTAAAAATTTCTTTTAATAAGATGGCAGAATCTTTTTTAATTTCCATATGAACGGTCGTCCCCGGAAGATCACTTCTTTCGTCAAACAAGAACCCATTATCATTTCCAAATCCGACGAAGCGTAACTGGTGTGAAAAAATCAAGAAGGTATCAAACACTCTGGAAGTGAAAAATATACCTTCTCCGGAGTGATTTTCAGGATCAGAAGTAAATTTGCCCTTTGCCAGCTCTAAAATTGCCTGCTTTGGATGTTCCAAGCCCAGCGTTGTTTTAATTTTTTCAAAAATCCCAATTCCACTATCAGATACTTGTATTTTAAGATTCAAATAATCTACAGATAACTGAATAGTTAAACTTCCAGATTCTGAATGATCAATCACATTGTTGACCATTTCTGTGAAACCATATTGGCAAATTTCTTTTACATTGCTCTTAATGTCTTTCAATAAGGGTGCCATATCCTTTGTCCACAGTATGTCTTCCTCTAATTGATTATTTTCATACCTCCAATTGTAAACGGTTTCAACCAATTGGTAATTGGGCGATCGATTTGATCCAAGCCGTTCAATAATTTTATCTTCAACCAGTTCATTTATATATTTATATACAGTTGGCCTTGTAATTTGAAAATGGCTGCAAGTGATTGATGTTAAAATGTTTGGGTTGTGTGAGACTTTATTAATAATAAAGGTTTTTATCATTTTTATGACTTCTTTTGTAAACTTCATTTTGTTTTCCTATATTTTATTGTAATAATAAACAGTATGGTTTAAATTTAATGATAAACATTAAATTACAATTTATAAAATGTAAAGTAAAAATAAACAGAGCATATTTCCTGACAATTTTTTTTTGGAAAAAGTTCAAAATGGCATTTTGCCAAAAAAAAGGTAAAATTTCTTTTAATTAGGAGAATAGACGCTTATTGGCACCTTCTAATTATGTGAATTCAATTCCTGATACCAACAAGAAAAATGCACCGGGCCGTTGAACAAACCGCTGCACGTTGACAAGATAGTGAGCTAAACATTATATAAAACAAAAGACAGGAAATATAATTATGGAAAAAGAAACTTACTGGTCCAAGTTTGCTGATGATCTGGAAGAAAGAACCAATTATGTGGTCGGCAAAAATGATATAGAGACAATAAAGACTGTTCTGGCAGAACAAAAAAATCTGGGCAAAACGCTTGAGCTGGGTTGTGGTAATGGAACCTATTCCAAAGTATTAATTCGTGAAGCCGACTACCTCGCTGCCACTGATTTTTCTGATGAGATGGTTGCTGTTTCAAAAAACCGGCTTAAGGGTATTGAAAATATCAGTGTTGAAAAAGCAAATTGTTTCAATCTTTCATATCCTGATTCCAGTTTTGATACTGTTTTTATGGCAAATCTTCTACATATTATTCCAGAGCCTGAAAAGGCTGTGACAGAAGCCAAAACAGTATTAAGCAAAAAAGGGAAACTGATCGTTATAAGCTTTACTACTGAAGGAATGACTTTTTTCAGCAGACTTGGAATGGTATATCGATATTTGAAAACCTATGGAAAACCACCCCCCGCTGCACAAACGTTAACCGTTCAGAAAACTTCAAAAATGTTGGAAGAATGCGGATTTAAAATTAAAGAGGCAAAGCTGGTCGGGAACAAATCAAAAGCCATTTTTCTTCGCGCAGCTGTATATTAGTCACACGCGAACCGCCGTTTTTATGATTCGCTTGCCGTTGAAAGAATAATTGAGGTCAGAGTAAAATTAAATAGACTATTATGAGCCCTATAAAATACAAACATCCCATTGAACTGTTTATGGAGAAAATGCAGGTAATCTTATGATCAATTAATCCATGGTGTTTATTTTTTCAAGATTAATTTTTAAAAAGATCATCAACAGAGTTAACAGTATGAAGCCCTTTGCCATTGTCTGCATCCATAAGGGTTTTTGCCGTAGTATCGCTCGGAATTTTTAATTCAAACGGAATCCCGTTATGAAGGGTTATTTGTGAAAGATACATTGAAATAGCCTCTGACATTGAAATATTTAATTTTTTTAATATTGCTTGTGCGTGTTGCTTTATAGCCGGATCTATACGGGTTTGAATCACTGCTGTTTTTGCCATGATTCCCTCCTTCTCAAAAAGATTTGTATTGATGATGTCATTACAATAAGCATACACATTGTTATTGAAATATCAAGCAAATATTTACACACAAATATTTCCGGTTAGGCTGGGCATCAAAGAAATACATCATACAGGTAATTGGCGTGGTATTTCCATCGACGGCTGCCAATTATGATGGTCAATTTTGCACCGGGAGGTTTTAATTTGATGCCACGCCGTATTGTATCTTTGAATAATTATTCAAACAAAGAAAATGCTGACACATAAACCGCAGATTTTCATGTCAACCTGGTCGCAGGGATCGGGATGGATAATCGGCTGATAATATGTTACCGCTGAAGCTCTATCAGAGCGAACTGCTTAACGTTCGTTATACGCAATTCAAAAAATATTTTTCTAACGGAGAATAAGGAATGACAGGCTTTCAAAGGGGTACAAATTTATTTTTTTCTTTATTATATGAGAAGGACAGTATTGTGTTTTCTCCACTCCGTTTCGAAAATCTTTTATATGACAATAAGTTATTGTAATCATAAGGATTTCAAGGCTATGCTTAAAAAAGAAATCAAAGGCGCCCCAAGGATACACCTAAGACTACCAAACGCAAATGTAGTGCTGTAT
>JABGOU010000132.1 GCA_018645325.1 Desulfobacula sp. | reverse complement strand
CATTGAAAAAGTAGAGCAGTCCTTGACCCTCGAAGGGCTAAAACTTATCTATAACCAAATTTAATATCTAATTCGCCCTTTTACTTTTGACTTAAGAAGTATGTATAAAAATGAAATAAAAAAGACACTTGTTTTGTCTCTTCCCATTGTTGTGGGCCAGCTTGGACAAATGCTCATGTCAGTGGTGGATAATATCATGGTTGGAAAAGTGGGAACCCAGGCCCTTGCGGCATCATCCCTGGCCAACGCCATATTTATGCTGATTATGGTTGTTGGATTCGGGGTTACCATGGCCGTCACACCTCTAACAGCCATTGCCTATGGTAGAGGGAGAGACGAAGAATGCGGCGTTGTTTTGAGGCAAGGGATTTTATTAAACCTTTTTTTCGGTATTTTGCTGTGCGGCATCACCCTTGTTTTATCGGAATGTATTCAATTTCTAAATCAGCCTCTTGAGATTGTGGACTCAGCATCCCTTTACATGAAAGTATTAGGGCTTTCCATGCTGCCTTTAATGCTGTTTCAAAGCTTTCGCCAGTTTGCAGAAGGGGTAAGTTTCTTAAAACCCGCAATGATCATAACCCTTCTCGCCAATCTTGTTAATATCCTGGCAAACTGGATATTTATATATGGAAATCTCGGGGTTGCCCCCCTTGGCCTAACAGGTGCCGGTATTGCCACCATCAGTTCACGGACATTTATGGCCATAACACTTATGATTATCATAAGAAAATCTTCAAAAATGAAACGCTTTGATCCCACCTTTAATTACAGGAAGATTGATTTTCCCATGATGCGGCGCCTTCTTGCCATTGGGATTCCTGCAGGATTTCAGTATTTTTTTGAAGTCAGTGCCTTTGCAGCCTCATCTATAATGGTCGGCTGGATGGGAACTGTGGCACTTGCCGCCCACCAGGTTGCATTAAACCTTGCATCCATTTCATTCATGGTTGCCATGGGAATCTCGTCTGCGGCAACCATCCGGGTCAGCACTGCAGTGGGGAAAAGAGATATTCATGGAACAAGGCTCGCCGGGTTTACAGCCGCAGCTTTGTGCGCCGGGTTTATGGCATCAGCCGGATTGGTCTTTATCGGTTTCAGGTTCTTTTTGCCAACCCTCTATATTTCTGAAAAAGAGGTCATTGACATCAGTGCATCTTTGCTGGTGATTGTTGCATTCTTCCAGATATCCGACGGCACACAGGCCGTGGGGTTAGGAATATTAAGGGGAATTACGGACATGAAAATTCCTACCCTGATCACTCTTGCCGCTTACTGGCTGATGGGACTTCCTTCAGGGTATTATATGGCATTTAAACTGGATATGGGTATTTATGGAATCTGGTATGGACTTCTTGTAAGCCTTAGCATATCCGGGATTTTTATGATGCTTCGTTTCAATTCAAAAAGCAAAAAAGAAGTTTATCTCCATTAAACTACACCCTAATGTTGCAAAAGCCATGAAGCTCTCATATTCAAGGCAGCAAGGTTGCAGCTGTAGTCGTCTACCGCAAAACCTTTCCCTCCATACTATTTTATTTGGATGAGATGGGTATAAATATTCACCGGCTTTTTAATCTGTTTTTCTTTGAGCATCATTTCTTCAGTCTGTTTCCAGGCCTCCATATTAATGGTACCGATTTTGATGGATGCAGACGGTTTGATCAGGTTTCTTGTGGCGTTGAGCTGCTTTTTTCTGATCAAATTATTATTCCCCTTATCCAGTTTTTTTACCACTTCCAGGGTGTGGGCTTCATTTGCCGGGTCCATCGCAGCCTCCCAGCCTTTAAGCAGAGCTTTGAGAAACTTTTCAACAATATCCGGGCTTTTTTCCAGCATAGCCTGGGATGTAATCACGGAATTGGCCACAAAATTTACACCAAAATCTGCTGGATTAAAAAAATATACATCCTCTCCTTCCCTGGCCAGTCTATCTTTCAGTATAACTCCCTGGGAATTTCTGTATACAGGCCAGACATCCACTTTCCGCATGAAAAAAGGAGTAAAATCAAACCTGACACCTGTTATGGCAACATCTTTTTTCTTAATGCCCGCCTTTGCAAGAAGGGTGTTCATAATGGTCTCATCATTTCCACCAAATGTAATACCTATATTGCGGCCCCTAAGATCCTGAAGCGTTTTAATTTCAGGCTTATCTCTTCTGTATATCCATTGCATTGGATTGATCTGGAAAAGCTGGGCAATCACAAATATTTTCGCCCCCTTGTCAAGAGCCCGGATCACCTGATCAGCCGATGCCACACCAAAATCGGCACGCTTAAGTTCCAGCTCATTAATGGCATTTTTCTCAGGGCTTCCCTCCCTGACATCAACATCCAGACCTGCATCTTTAAAATATCCCCCGGCATCTGCATAAATATCTCCTGCAACACTTGTATTAAACAGCCATTTAAGCCTGTAATTCACCTTTGTTTCCTTTGCAAATGAATTTGTTGTGGATATCAAAAATAATAAAAGTAACCAGAATATGAAATTATTTATTTTCATAAGACCTCTCCTTTTTTTGAAATGGACCATCGGGCCTTAATTTGCTCACCCATTGTTTCCAGGATTCCCTGATATATGGAAATAATGATACCGATCATAAACAGGGCAACAATAATTTTAGCCAGATCACTTTGATATAGTGCAATCCTTATGCTGTACCCGATACCTGCATTTGCTGCAATGAATTCCCCTACAATGGTTCCTGCCATGGCAAGAGTTGCACTTCCCGATATTACAGTTGTAAGTTTGCTCAGGTTTTCAAATGCCCTTATTTTAACCTCTAGCTGCCACCGCATACGACCCGTGACAATATAAAAATGCTCGATATCCTTCACCGGGGTTGCCATGATACCCAATACGGATAAAAGAAGGGGGAAATAACAGATCATGGAAGCAATCAGAAGCCTTGGAATAAATCCGTCGCCCAGAAGGATAAAAATAATAGGAGCCAGTGCGACAATAGGATAGGCCTGTATATTATAGGCAGTCACTTTAATAAAGGAACCGATCCAGGAAGATTTTCTTCCGGCAATGCCAACGGTAAATGCCATGATAATCGAGAGACACTGTCCCAGTATGGTGACAGACATTGTGTTCATGACATCAAAAAAGTATTCTTTAAATACCTGCCCCGTTGTTTCAACAATAAGGGCAACACCCGGAATCACGTAATCAGACAAGGATAATCCCGTCTTGATCATCAATAATAATAAGATCCCAATTATATATACGATTAAAAACTGGTAAATTCTTCTAAAAAGCATTCATAATCTCCAGCATTGTCATATCAAGCTGTTTTTTATCCAGAAGATAACCCTTTTTGCAATCCTGCCCTTCTATTACAAAGCAATCTTTTTTTCCCGGAGATTTCCCAAAAACAAGTATCTGGCTGCAAAATTTTGAAACCTCCATGAGATTATGGGAAATATATAAAA
>JABGOU010000131.1 GCA_018645325.1 Desulfobacula sp. | reverse complement strand
CAAATATGAGGCAAAGGTTCACATAATCAATGATGTCAATGGCCGCTTCAATGGATTTTATGGGGGATAAATTTTTTTAAAGGGTTGGATGTTTTATTAAAAAAAATTATTGTCACAGAGGGAAACCTATATTAGGGTGTCTTTTTAAATTGAATTAATTGTAAAAACCAGAATAGATGGCTCCTATTTTTTTTAAGGAATAAAAGATGCAAACCTTATCCAACGACCATATCAGAAGCACGATTGCCGACACCCAGCTCATTTTTTACAGAGGCTTGAATACCTATCACCATGGTTCTTATTTCCTGTCAAAAAAGGATCTGGTGAAAAAGCGGTTTACCTATGAATTTGACGGTACCGTTGGCAACTATACAGCCCGGATCCATTTCAAAGGCGATGGGGTTGAAACCTCCTGTGATTGCCCTTACCCGAGAAAGGGGTGCAGACATGTGGTGGCGGGTCTTCTAAATGCCGGTGAGATCCTGGCCGGATATAAACCTTTAGAAGATCTATCCATGGACTCTGAAGGTCCCAATCTGTCTGAGGAGGAAATAAAGAAACAGGCCTTGGAAGACCGGAAAAAAAGATCCGTGTCGGAAACATTCACCACCATACGGGGAGACATGTTTAAAGGAGATCACCTGGTAATAAACCAGAGAAGCCGCCAGTACAACGTCACTCTCCATGACCCGGAAAAGGGCTTTGGTCATTGCTCATGCCCGGATTATCTGACCAATGGTCTGGGTACCTGCAAACATATCCAGTTCATGACCGGGTTTTTAAAAAAGGAACCCGGGTTTAAAAAACAGGTTGCCATGGAGGTGTTTCCCTATACGGATATTTACTGGGATTCATTGTCAAAAGGGCCGAAATTATTTTCCCAGCGCCTGGATTTGGAAATGAAAGGGTTAAAACCCATGCTGAAAAAGTATTTTAACGACAAGGGAGAATTTATTGCAAAGGACCTGGCATTGATCATGGGACTGATGGCAAAGCTCCATGGGGACAAGCGGGTGAGGATCAGGGAGAACCTGCTCAAGCGGGTGGATCAGCGGCTTCATATTCTCCATCAAAAAAAACTTTCAGGCCAGCCAGTTCCAACCCCCAATCTTCGCGCCAAGTTATATCCCTACCAAAAGGAAGGGGTAAAGTTCGGGGTGTTGAAACCCGGGGTGTTGATCGGGGATGAAATGGGTCTTGGCAAAACTTTGCAGGCCATTTCTTTAGGGCTACTGAAAAAAGATATCTTCGGATTTTCAAAGATATTGGTGATCACCCTGGCATCCTTGAAAGAGCAATGGAAGCGGGAAATTGAAAAATTTTCCCATGAAAAGGCCACCATCATCGAAGGAAGCCCCTTCCAGAGAAAAGCCCTGTACCAGGGTGATTCCCATTTATTCAAGATCACCAATTACGAGGCTGTCCTACGTGATATCACCATCATATCGGGGTTTAATCCGGATATGATCATATTGGATGAAGCCCAGCGCATAAAAAATTTTTCAACCAAAACTTCGGAAGCAGTTAAAAGGCTCCCTAAAAAACATGGCATTGTTCTTACTGGCACCCCTCTTGAAAACAAGCTTGAAGATGTCTACTCTATTGTTCAATTCCTGGATCCATATCTGCTGACACCGCTGTGGAAATTTGCCGCTGATCATTTCATGATCCCCAGAAAGAAAAAAAGCAATGTTGCCGGATATAAAAATCTTGAAATGCTCAAGGACAAATTAAAACCCATCGTGATCCGCCGGAAAAAGGAAGAGGTACTCAAAGACCTTCCCAGGGAGGTGGTGAACAACTATTATATTGACCTGACAACTGAACAGCAGGAAATCCATTCAGGATACGCAAGGTCTCTTCTTCCCCTGATCAATAAAAAATTTCTAACCCCCATGGATATGAGAAGAATCCAGATTCTTTTACTGCGTATGAGAATGGTCTGTGACTCCACCTATCTCATCGACCGTGACACCCATATCTCCCCCAAACTCAAGGAGCTTGCAAGCATCATTGATGAGATGGTCATCCAGAACCAGCGCAAAATGGTCATCTTCAGCGAGTGGACCACCATGACCTTTTTGATTGCCAGGCATTTGTCCGACATGAACATCCCCTTTATTGAATTGTCAGGGAAAGTGCCGGTTAAAAAACGCCAGGCCCTGATTGATGAATTTACCAATAACCCGGACTGCAAGGTCTTTTTGTCTACAGATGCAGGCGGTACGGGACTGAACCTGCAGGCTGCCGACTGTGTTGTCAATTTTGAACTACCCTGGAATCCGGCAAAAATGAACCAGCGCATCGGACGTGTCAGCCGGATCGGCCAGGAAAGCCAGTGCATCAATGTCATCAATCTCATTGCAAAACAGAGTATTGAAGAACGAATTCTGGCCGGGATCCAGCTGAAAACCGATCTGTTCAAAGGCGTGTTTGAAGAAGGCCCGGACGTGGTGGAGTTTTCCAGGGAAAAAAGGAATGAAATGCTCAACCGACTCAGGGAAATGATGGGGGAAGAACCTGAACCCCTGACGTTTGAGGCGGCTGAACCCGAGGATATCCCCGAGGACACCCCGTTTTTCATGAACCCTGAAGTCTTGAGCCGGGACGAGGAAGAAGAGAAAAAAGAAGAGCCTGAGAATGAGCCTTTGGTAAAATCCCGACCCCATGACGAACCGGCACCTGAAAATATCCTGGCAAACCAGCCCCCGGAAAAAATAGAAACAGTCCTGAATTCCGGCATGGAATTCATTGCCGGTCTCATGGAAATGGCCACGGGTCAGAAGATGGAAAAATCCGGGGACCAGGAAAAAATGATTAAGATCGACAACAGGACGGGAGAGGTAACCATGAAATTCAAGTTGCCTGGATTTTAACTGGCATTTATGGGGAATGCAGAAAATAGGTAACAGGGTCAACCACATTATTGTCATAAAAAAAAACTTGGGCGGTTTGATCACGGCTCTTGGCAGATTTTTAGTGTAGGATGGAACTGCAAATACAAGATACATTCTTTCCAGAACATCAAGCCAGTTTTTATATTTGTGGAGTTCATCAAAAACGATAAGACCGTCATCATCATGCCATTTCAAAGATAACAGGTCTTGCTGGTCTTCGGTAAAATCCCAGTTAAAATATCTTCCTGATGGATAGGTCTGTTCCAGAATATTTTTATATATATCTCATGCGGCTATTTTCTTCCAAACCCTACATATAGTATCAGGCTTTATCCGAAAAAAGAACTCTGGTTAACAGTTTTAAATACTTTTGAGATCCGATTTGACATTTTTCGGTTGTAAATTCTGAGTATCTGAATACTGAATATGCTTCTTCAAATAAAGTCTTTTAGATACGGCCTCTGCCTCGTCCAATTTGTCGTTCTTTATAAGATCCATAACACTGGTACCTTTCAGAATAATTGATGTTGTGAATGTGTGAGAGTTCGGTGTTTGTCAAGCAAGTTGTCGCCTAAATTAAATTT
>JABGOU010000130.1 GCA_018645325.1 Desulfobacula sp. | reverse complement strand
ATATACGAGATCCATGATGATAGAGTGGTCATTCTGATTGTAAAAATTGGTCATCGAAAAGATGTTTACAAAGGCCTCTGATAAATACTGATCGAAAATTTCCCAAAGTTTCAAGTATTATAACATACAAATAACCAGCTTGCCTGGTTCATTTGATTTGTTGAAAAGTTACTATTTTTTGGGAAGGATCGTTTTTATTAATGATCAATTTGGACACCGATTTCATGAATTAAATAACCATTAAAAAAATCATCGGACCAAAGACTCAATTCATCTTTTTGCCTTGAATTTTTTAAAAATGGTTCAACGTCGTTTTTTGCCATGGAAAAATCAATCTCTTTACTTTTTTTAGATATCATTTCAACAAGTTTCTCTTTGGTCAATGCCTCTGAAAAATCAATATGGCCTGTTTGCAACATTTTATTTTTAAGATAATGCAAGTCACATGGAATATTATTTTTCACAAACCATATTAAATCATACCAGTCCCGGCCTTTGATATTGGTTCTTATTGTTCGGCATAGCAGAGCATGCATTTTGCCTGCAAACAAACTGGGTAAGGTCATGGTTTTAATGGTAAACGGAATTGGGTGGAGATGATATTTAAGGTCACTGGAAAAACCGGTTGCCGGATCCTGATCAATTTCAAATTTTATCTTCATCACAGCATTTTTATGGGTCTTTAAATTTGAATCAATTTTTAATAAATGGACCAATGTATTTGCTTTAATGAAAGCGGAATCGATCGTGCTTTTACTTTTCTTGTTTTTTTCTTTTGCAGAAACCTTAAAACCCCATAGTTCCAGTTCTGATTTTACTGCACCAAGATATATTTTAATATCGAAAGTTTTTTCCGGCTGAATTAATGAAAAATCCAAGTCTTCAGAAAAGCGATCCAGCTTATGCAAAATTCGCAATGCGCTCCCACCGTAAAAAACAGCCTTTTCATAAAATTTTGACCGCCATAAACCAAGCAAAACGATTTCCTGTATAATTTCCTTAAGTGCATTCTCATGATCATGAACTGTATTTAATTCATACCTGTTCAGCATTTGATCAATTTTTTCATCAAACATAATCTTCCTTTAAACAATTGAGCAGCAGTTTGATTCGTTGCCTTCGATATCCGGTCTTGATTTCTTCTAATAAAGATAAATCAAAGTTTTTGCTAACGCTGTCATCCAATCGCATTAATTCGAGAAATTCCTTCATTTCCCTTTTCGTCGAAATATGAGTTTGCATAGCTGTCATGTCGCACAAGGCCTTTTCAGGGGAGGCAATGAGAAAACTTTTTTGACCTCCTGTATCTTCAAGCTGAACCCCAATATTGAATGCCTTTTTGGGACAATACAAATAAGAAAATTCACCAACCGGAGTTTCAAACTGTTTTTTTCGTTTCATTGTCATGCTGATCGTTAATTCAACACGTTCCGGTATCATGTTCCAAAAAGCCATCGCGGTTTGAGCGGTGATGTAAGACGGCCCATAGATCAGGTTCGCCAAGACAAACTTGTTGTAAGGTTTATTATATTCATTGCCTAACACATAAAGGCCCTTTTTAACCCTAATGATATCCTTATCCTTAAGGAGACCCCTGATCTTGTCTCTTGGCTTTTTATAATCCCTTAAAGCATGCAACAGCAAATTGTAATCAAATTCTGCGGGAAACTGAACCAAATTTTTCATAAGATTTCAACCATTATGTCTAATAAATTGGACTTACTGGATTAAATTTAACTTATCTGGTAGAGAGTGTCAAGAAATTTTAACACCAAAATCACCGGTGAAATGCCGGTTCATTTTTTTTATTGGGATTATATTGTCCCTGGAATTTGCAGATCAGATCCAAATACGATTATTGGGGCAACTCGGTCCCTTCATTCATGATCTGTATGTACTCCACATATGAATATAGACGGTTACGCTTCTGTCCGGTAATCTCTTTTACGATACCAAGCTTTTCAAGTTCGCGAAGGCATGCATTGACTGTGGCTGGTGAAAGTTGCGTTTTTTCCTGGATCGAGTTTGGTGAACCTATTGGGCGCTCCAGCATTGCCTTATGAATGAGATGGGCCGAACCGGATATGCGTTTTAGTCCGTTAATGCGCAGCCCGTCTTCAAAGGACAATCTCATCAATTGTTGAGATGTTTCAACAGCTCTTGTTGCTGTATGAATAACAGCATCGGCAAAGAAATCGAGCCAAGTTTCCCAATCACCGGTCAGCCTGACTTGGTTGAGAAGTTCATAATAGCGTTGGCGGTGTGTTTTGAAATAAAGACTGAGGTACAGCATCGGTTTTTTAAGGAGTTTTTCAGAACATAACAGCAGCGTGATTATCAGACGCCCGAGACGACCATTGCCATCAAGGAACGGGTGGATGGTTTCGAATTGGACGTGGGCTAATGCAGCTTTGATCAATGCGGGAGTTTTGTTCGGTTGATCATGCAAAAACAGCTCCAGGTTTCCCATACATTCCTGAACATATTCAGGGGGTGGTGGTACAAAAGCCGCATTACCGGGACGGCTTCCACCAATCCAGTTCTGGCTTCTCCGAAACTCGCCGGGATCACAATCTTTACCACGACCTTTCGATAGCAGAACACTATGAATTTCTTTAAGAAGTCTCAGAGAAAGAGGAAAGTCCTCTCCAAGTCGTTTAAGACCATGATGAAGGGCAGCCACATAGTTGCTAACTTCCTGAACATCATCCAAAGGAACTCCGGGTTGATGCTTAAATTCAAACAGCAGCAGGTCAGAAAGAGATGACTGAGTACCTTCAATCATGGACGAGAGCACCGCTTCCTTGCGAACATACATATAAAGGAAAAGCGATGTATCAGGAAGCAAAACAGAGACACTGTCAAGACGACCGAGAGCCAGCAGAGCCTGGTCAAATTTCTCCCTAAGTTCAGATGACCATTCTATAGGTGGTGTCGGCGGTAGTGTAGCAGGAATAAAGGCTTGAGCCTTTTCTCCAACTGTCGAGATAGTAATATAGCGGCCTTGTAAGTCTCTGTTCATGTTTTTATTTCAATTTTTGAATTAATAATTTTTTTATTTCAAATTAGCCCTTAACGCAAAATAAAGGTTTGGCAATATATTGTCAAGGGGTACTTCAAAATTGCTTAAAAATAAACGCAGGCGTGGTTCTTGTATGCCGCAGTGAACTTGAAAATCTGCGGCCTAGTCCGTAGCATTTTTAAAGTTGGGATGGTGTGAGTTTTTAAAATTATTCAGAAAAAAGTTATCTTCTCCAATTCCATGCATCGGGAGACTTGTTTCGTTCAAGACAAGATTCTCCTTTATGCCTGGGTCATCGTCGTATTCATCAAGCTCTTCTTGTGTTTCAGCCTTAAAACCAAAAAGCTCCTTAAAGATGATCTTAAAAAACATAAAATTATCTTCCCATTTTCTTTTGGATATTTCTTTATTCATCCATTCCTTGCCTAATATTATGCTCTTGGGACAGACATAATAATTTTATAATCTCTACCCCCATGGAATATATTCAGAATCATAACAGTCTGTTGATATTCATC
>JABGOU010000013.1 GCA_018645325.1 Desulfobacula sp. | reverse complement strand
TACATCAGATTTTTGGAATCTTCAGGTGGGGGATTTTGAAGTGGCCACGACTGGGGGATTTTGGGTGGCCATCGGGGACCATGTTCATCGTAGGGATTGGCTACGAATTTGATATCGGAATCTTCATACCCGCTATCTCCAGCTATTTTGATTGTTGCGGCTGTGTCCGGTACATGCTTGACACATACAATAATTTTCATGATGAAATATCCTTTTGTATAAAATAAAATTGAATCGTTACTTTTTAAATCCTTTGATAAAATGAAGTGGTCCGCTCTTCAGGTAGACCGGACCGTTGCCGGGAGATTACATCCGTGCCCTTTCTCCTTTTGGGTCATGTGGTGCTGTTAGATGGATGGTTATGGGATACTTATCACCGTTAACACCAATTTCATATTTGCCTGCCCCAATCCATTCGTTATTGATGCCCGCTGGATTTGTAAGGTAGCACATGCCCACGGAACTGCCCAATAGATGACCATAAGCGGCATGGGTGTTTTCACTGACCAGTTCACCATTTCTGTAAATAGGCTCATCATGGTAAACCAAGGGTTCAGGGTCATCGATGGTAAAGCAAACCAGCTTTCTTTTAAGCCCTTCTTCTTTTTGTTTAAGCAAAGCTGCTTTACCCAAAAAGTCACCTTTATCAAATTTGACGGCAAATCCCAACCCGGATTCCAGAGGAGTATGTTCCGGATCAATATCAGACGGCCAGTGCTTAAAGCCCCTTTCAAGGCGCAGAGAATCCACGGCATGGAGACCGACTAATTTAACATCAAATTCCTTGCCGGCGCCCATCAACGCATCGAACATTCCTGCGGCAAAATCGCAAGGCACGTAAAGCTCCCAGCCCAGTTCACCAGCAAAGGACATTCTTACAGCTAAAGGTGTGGCATAACCAACAGAAATTTCTTTTGCAGTACCGTAAGGAAAGCCTTCATTGGAAAGATCCGCATCCGTGACTTTTTCCATTAGCTTCCTGGCATTGGGGCCCATGACGCCGAGCATGGCATAAGAGGAGCTCACATCAATGATGAAGGCGTGTGCGTCTTCCGGGATCGCCCGTTCAATATAGTTAAAATCCCTTAGAGCTGTTGCACCGGCCGTGACAATAAAAAACCTGTTTTCTTCAAGCTTGGTGACAGTTATGTCGGCTTCAATTCCCCCGCGTTCGTTGAGCATCTGGGTGTAGACCACCTTACCCACAAGAGCATCTATATCATTGCCACAGATTTTTTGCAGGATTGAAAGTGCATCATTTCCCTGCATAATGAAATTGGCCATGGATGAAAGGTCATAGATTCCAACATTCTCCCGGACCGCCATGTGCTCGGCAGCTGAATGATCAAACCAGTTTTGGCGGTGGAAGCTGTATTCGTATTTAGGTTCTACTCCTTCCGGTGCAAACCAATTGGCCCGTTCATACCCGAACAACTGGCCAAAGCAAGCACCCCGATCAGCCAGGCGTTCGTGGAAAGGAGACATACGGACGTTTCTACCGGTCTCAAATTGTTTAAATGGGAAATGGATGCCGTAAAGGTTACCCGGCGTCTCAGGAGCCCTGTCTTTGAGCCATTTGGTGTTCATCATCCAGGAAAAGCAGCGGCGGTTGTCTGCTTCCCAGATATGGCCACTCTTGGGATAACCTTCTACGATCCACTCGGCGGTTTTTTTGCCTACACCGGCACCGCAGAGGATGCCTGAAGAATTCATGCCGCAGGCAGTATAAAGCTTTTTCATACCCGGCGCTTCTCCCATGATATACATGTTATCCGGAGTAAAACTTTCTGCTGTGGTGGTGATTCGCCGGATCTCGGCATTGGCAAGTTCCGGGACCCTGTTAATGGCATTTTCCATTAAAGGTTCAAGGTGGTCCATGTCTTCGGGCAGCTCTCTAAAACTCCAGTCGCTGGGTATGCTCTTGGTACCATAGGGTAGTGCACCATATTCAAAGGCCCCTATCAAAAGGCCGCCGACCTCCTCCCTGAAGTATAGGCAGCCATCTTGATCTCGCAGGATGGGCATGCCTTTGTAAGCGCCTTCAATGGGAAGAGTTACAAAATGCATGTGCTGGCAGGCATGGATGGGTACGCTGATACCCAGTTTTCGACCCAGTTCCCGGCTCCACATTCCAGTGGCCAGGACCATTGATTCGCATTTAATATCACCTTTGTCGGTTTTAATGCCTACCACCTGGTTGTTTTTCATCTCAAAATCAAGGACCTCGGTATCTTCAAAAATTTGAGCACCGCCCTTCCTTGCACCTATTGCCATAGACATTGCAGTATCCACAGGATTGACCACGCCATCATTGGGCATGTAGTAGGCATTTAAAATATCATCGGTATTGATCAATGGCCAGCGTCTCTTGAGTTCTGCCATATCAATGGGATGATTCTCAATACCGAAGCTGATGGCCAGAGATTCAAGCATTTCCAGTTCGTGCTTTCTGTGCTCATTGGTGGAGATATTAATGACGCCGCTTTTGACGAAACCCGTAGGTTGCCCGGTTTCTTTTTCTATTTCCTGATACAATTCATACCCGTGACGCGTCATCCTGACCATTTCCGGAGTCCCCCGAAGCTGAACCACAAGTCCGGCGGCAGCCCAGGTGGTACCGCAGGTCAATTCTTTTCTTTCCAGCACGACCACATCCTTAACACCCAGTTTGGTTAGATGATACGCTGTGGCGCAACCGACGACACCGCCACCGATGATGACTACTTTAGCATGGCTTGGCAATTGGTTTGGCATTTTTATCCTCTCTTTTGTTTACTTAAACGTTTAAGTTATATTTATCATCCTCTATAAATCAATATAACTTGGGTTGTCAAGCAAATTAATTGTATTTTTTTAAATTAGTTGCATTCAATTAACTATGCATTAATATTAGCAAAAAAGATGTATGAGAAATTTAAATTCACTTTTTATAAAGAATATTATAAAAAGTGAACGACTTTAATTTTTCTTGACAGTGATGCATTGTTTGTATTAATTATACTGTAACGATAAAGTTAAAATTTTGAATTGTCTGCAATAAAACACCATATTATATCGACTGCAGCTTTCGTTAAAAGCATTTTTACCGATAAGGTATTGACACAATAGAAATAGGATTTTATTCTGGCTGAAATACAGTATAAATGGAAAATCATAAAAATAATTTTTTTCAAAACCAAGGCATAATATGACCAAAGTAACTATTAAAGACCTTGCCAGGCATTTAAAAGTATCCACAACAACAATTTCCAATGCCTTAAACGGAAAACCCGGGGTAGGGAAAAAGGCAAGAAAGAAAATTTTACAAATGGCAAAAGAAATGGGATATCAACCCAATTATTTTGCCAAGGGACTTGTCAGCAAGCAAAGTCATGCCATTGGTTTAACCATAGCCAATATTGCAGATCCATTTTCTGCAGAGCTGGCTCGTGGAGTGTATGAGAAAGCCAATGAACTGGGTTATACAATGATGCTTTTCAATACCAACTACGATATTGAAAATGAAGCAAAAAGTATTGAAATACTAAAATCAAAGGGCGTAGATGGTATCATCCTTACAACTGTAACACAGGATGACCCTAATATCGACTCGCTAAATGAAATACAGATGCCTTACGTACTGGTCAATCGTCTGATTCTGAATCCGAAAAAAGCCAATCGGATTGATTCGGTTTCTGTTGATGATTATGGCAGTTTCTATAAGGCAGCTAAGCATCTATGCCGTCTGGGCCATAAAAATATTGCCGTTATTGCAGGGGATATGGATGTATCCACAGCGATCGCACTAACCCAGGGGGCAAATGATGCATTTGCTGAATACGGCGTGACCATTCCGCCGGATCTGTTTATTGAATGTGGCTTTTCAAGAGAAAAGGCCTACCAGGCTGCCAAAGCTATATTTTTAAAAAATAAACAGCCCTCAGCAATTTTGATCCAGGGGGACAACATGGCAATAGGTGTCCGAGAGGCAGCTTATGAAATCGGGATTAAAATCCCTGAAGACCTGTCAATTGTAGGGCTTGATGATATCAGTATATCTTCACTTGCCGGGATAGAACTGACCACCATTGCTCAAAATCAATACAAAATGGGCGCCACAGGGGTACAATTGCTTATTGATAAAATTAAAAGCGAAGATTCCTCAGGCGGCAGTAGAAAAATTGTTCTGGAATCTGATCTGATCATTCGAAAGACTTGTGGTTATTATTTGAAGGGATATGTTAAATAATGAATTAAATTTATCCAATTCCTGATAGAAATTTCATTAACGCCTGATTATAGGCTGCCGGTGATTCTATGTGGATACCATGGCCCGCATCTGCAATGTGAGCCATGCTGCCTTTTTTTAGACTTCTTTTTACTATTGGCAAATCCTCCGGTTTAACAAGGGACCCCAGTTCATAATTTGATGAGATAAACAGACAGGGACATTGAATTTGCTTTAAAACAGCTGGAATGGTTTCATCTAAATGCATCATATTATGAGTGATGGCCTGTTCAAATATTTCAGGATCAATTTGCTTAAGGTTTCGAAATGAGCGTTCTGCCTCAGAAGGGGAATAACCAGCCTTCTCTACAAAACGCTTCACGGCATCTTTTTTTAAGGTTTTTTTTCTGATCATGTCAAGGGCCATCTCAAAGTATGACCATCCTTCCCATTGATCCAGGTTTTCCAACAATGAAACAGGGGGATCCTCTAAAATAATAGCTTTTGGGATTTTTGGATATCGCCGGGCCAGATCAGCTGTTATCAAAGCACCCAATGAATGTCCAACAATAATGGGAGAAGTCGGGATAACACCCTTAATAAAATCTGCAATATCGTTTGTAAATGTGGGGATTTCATAAGTCCCTGAAATATGTTGCGACCCGCCAAATCCTCTTAAATCAAGAGCAAAAATGTGGTTTAGCTTTGAAAAATATCTGATTACCGGGGTCCAGTCCTGCCAAACTGAGCCAGATCCGTGAACCAGTAACAATGGGATACCATTTGGTGGGCCTTCCCCGTAATTTAGTGTAACCTTCCCTGTATTATATTTTTTTTCAAGCATTCTTAGGTTCACCTGCCAGATTCATCAACAATATTATAATCCAAAGCAGCTCCTTTATCTGGTGAAGTTGCCAATTTTGAATAGATGGAAAGATACCCCTTTTTCCTTGGTTTCTTTGGAAGAGACCATGTTTCATACCGGCTGTCAAGCTCAGCTTGAGAAACATGAAGTTCCAGTTTTTTCTTCTTAATATCGATTTCAATGAGATCGCCGTCCCGAACCAGAGCCAATGGCCCACCGGCTGCTGCTTCAGGAGCGATGTGGGCCACACCGCATCCCTTGTTGGTGCCTGAAAATCGGCCATCCGTGAGAAAGGCCACCTTGTCGTGCCAGCCTTTGGCTGCCAGCTGCCATAAAAATCGCTGGAGAAGCAGCATGCCGGGATCACCTTTGGGTCCCACGTATCGGACGATGATGACCTGACCGGGTTCAATTTCTCCATTGGCCAGTGCCTGACATGCTGCATCCTCATTCACATAGACTTTGGCAGGCCCTTTGTGATGCTGCATAGGGGCCGGGACAGCAGATTTTTTAACAAGGGCCCCACCCGGAGCCAGGTTCCCGGTCAAAAAAACCAAACCGCCATCCTGTGCCAGGGGATTAGCCATTGATCGGATAATCCTGCCGTCACCACCTTCTGCTGACGTTAAGGTATGAGAGAGGGTTTCACCCGCCGCTGTCATCACCCGGGTTGCCAGCAGGGGCTCCAGCTCTTTCATAACAGCTGTAATACCACCCGCCTGATCCAGGTGGCCCATGTGATGTTCCGGTGCCCCTGAGGGTGAGATATCGCACAACAGAGGAGTTTCCTCGCTCAAGCGGGTAAATACTTCCGGCCGGATATCTAAATCAAGTTCCAGGGCAATTGCCTGCAAATGCAATACAGCATTGGTTGACCCCCCCAGAGCCATCAACACCCGGATGGCGTTTTCAAAGGCTTCAGAAGAGAGAATTTCCGAACATTGGATACCCTCTTTGAAAAGCTGCATGACCTGCTGCCCGGCATCAAAAGCCATCCGCATCAACCGGGAGTCATTTCCAGGGGTACAGGTATTACCGGGCAGCGTCATCCCTAATGCTTCTGCCATGGCAGCCATGGTATTGGCCGTACCCATGACCGGACATGCGCCACCCCCCTGGCAACCCCGGTCCTGTATCTGACTGAAGACCGATTGGGAGATCTCCCCGTCTTTAAAACGGGCAAAGTGTTTGGGCGCAACATCCAGGGGTTCCAATTCTTCCCCTTGATAACAATTGAGCTGCATATATCCCCCTGTAACAAAGATAGATGGCAGATTCAGTCTGGCCGCCGCCATGAGGTGGCCGGGAATGACATCGTCACACACGGGAATAAAGACCATGGCGTCAAAGAGGTTGGTCATGGCAACGGTTTCAATATAACCGGCAACAAGATCTCTATGGGGCAGATGATAATTGTCATGTCCTGCCATACTGGTGCAGATGGAACTGATAACAAACTCTCTGGGAGTTCCACCGGCCGCCCAGATACCGGCTTTGACCTTGTCGGCTACCTTGTCTATATGAGTAGCTGCCGGGTTGATTTCTCCCCAGCTGCTGACCACACCAATATGCGGTCTTTTCAAGGCGGCTTCCCCGTATCCTGCACCACGCATCATTTGGTGACGCTCCATCAGGGCGTAGTCTTGAAGGTTATAATCTTTTTTTTTATTCATCATGTGATGCTCCGGTTTTTTAGGATCATTCTGTGATAGTTATCCCCAAAGCCCTGTCTAATGGATATTTGCAGGAGGTTAAGCGAATAGCCTCAAAACAAATATCCATCAGACAGGGCGATTTCAGGCGTAAGAGCTGAATAATTACAGTTCTTTTATCTTTCCGTCGGGAGTAAGATTTCTTAATTCATAGTATTCCGACCGCATGGTTTCCAGATCCTCTATGGAAATAACATCACCATTTTCAAGGGGTTCTTTTGAAAAACGCAAAGGAAGGGATTCCTCTTTAAGACCCATTCCCTCCTGCAGATTGAATTTTCTTACAATTTCAAACACATGGTCTGCCGCGGCTTCCATACCGGATTTTCCCAAAGCCATTCCAGTGGTCAGCTCGACAAGGGTTGCCATTTCATCCCACATATAAAGATCCCGATAAAAACGGCAGGCAATGAGGCAGTCCATCAATGTCAACCTGTCTTCATAGTCTTTGAATAAAACCGCCTTTCCCTTGATTTGTTCCATGGGAATCTGACCGAATAATTCGGGCTTGTAAAAGGTGGCGCGCATGTGACAGGCACCTCTCGGGCTGACCGCATATCCAAGCCCCACTCCTTTGAGAGTTCTGGGATCATATCCTGCAGGTTCAAGTCCTTTGACATGAATGGCCACATCCTCCATATCCCAGGCCTTGGCAGTCTCTACAATTCCATTGGCAAGGATGTCGCCAATGCCTTGTCTGCTTGCAATTTTTTCCAGGAGTTCTGCCGTTGCGTTTGCATCACCATAGGAGATCTTTTCATCAATTTTTCCTCGTTCACAGGCTTCCATGACAAATCCGCAAAGGTTGCCGGCACTGATCGTATCCATACCCAGACGGTCACACAGATCATTCAAGTAGGTGATCTCTTCAATGGATCCGATTTCACAAAGCCCGCCAAAAGCAAAAATAGTTTCATATTCAGGACCTTCAATTGTCAGTCCTTTATGAGGACCCTTTTTTATGGTGGAAAGTTTTCCACATGCCACAGGGCAGTGACGGCAGGCATGGGGCTTTACGTCCATGATTTCCTGCATGGCAGGGGCATTGATCTTGTCCCTGAATTTTGACTGACCTTTACTCCAGTATCGGGTAGGAAAAGCCCCTGCTTCATTCAAAAGATCCACCAGCATGGGGGTACCCAGTTTTTTATAGTTTCCGAAAATCGGTGCCTCCCGGATGCGTTGGGTGGATTCTTTGACAAAAGCTTTTAATCCGTCGGGATCAGCAAATTCTCTTTTTTTAGAACCGTTAAAAACCATTGCCTTTACTTTTTTTGAACCCATTACCGTTCCCACGCCGGTCCTGCCGGCAGAGCGCCACTTATCATTCTCGATAACAGCAAATCGGATCAGTTTTTCTCCGGCCGGACCGATCACAATGGCACCGGATTTGTTGGGACCTTTGGATTCGGTTCCCCAGCGTTCCAATGCAGTGTCTTCCGTTGTATAGGTATCTTGCCCCCATAGGTCGGATGCATCATGGAACAATACACCTTTTTCAGATATCTCAAGGGCAATCGGGCCCTTGGATGCGCCTTTTAACACAATGGCATCATAACCGGTCCTGCTGATGGCTTCAGGTGCTGCTCCGCCGGAGTACGATTCCGAATAAAGCCCGGTCTGAGGGCTTTTGGTAAAAACACCATACCGGCATCCGCCGTGAACCGGGCTTTCAGTAATAGGGCCCGTGGCAATGATAAGTTGATTTTCAGGAGAGAGGGGATCGCAACCTTGTGGGTTGTTTTCCAATAAAAGATGGCTGCCCAATCCTTTGCCACCCAGTGTTTTTTCCAGTGGTATCTGGCTTAAATCAGAAATAGAAAATGACTGATTATCCAAATCAATAGTAAGGATTTGATTGTGAAACCCTTTTATTTCTTTCAGTGTGTCCATCACTAATTTCCTTTTAATTAAAATATAAAATACCTATTTCCCGATTGCGGCAAACCCTTGCTCCATTATGTTGAGGCCTTGCTCCAGTTGGTCGTCTGTGATTACTAAGGGAGACAGAATTCTGATGACATTGCCGTAGGTTCCTGTGGCAAGCAGCATTAGCCCCTTTTCAAAGCAGAATGTCTTGAGTGCATTGGCCAGTTCTGGTGCCGGTGCTTTGGTTTCTTTATCAAGAACCAGCTCCATGGCCATCATCCCGCTCAGTCCACGGACATCTCCCACAATGGAAAAGGTTTCTTTAAAGGCTTCAAAACGCGTTCTGATTTTATCACCAAGGACGTTGGCGCGGGTAAAAAGGTCTTCTGATTCCAGGATGTCGAGAACAGCCAGACCGGCAGCACAACCTAAAGCGTTACCGCTGTATGTGCCGCCCACTCCGCCGGGATGAACACTGTCCATAATCTTGCGACTGCCCACAACAGCAGAAATCGGCATTCCGGCAGCCAGGCTCTTGGCGGTTGTTATCAGGTCCGGCACCACATCAAAATGTTCAATGGCAAACATCTTACCCGTTCGTGCCACCCCTGCCTGAATTTCATCTGACACAAAAAGAATGCCGTTTTCTTCACAGATGGCTTTGACTTTCTGAACATATTCTTTGGGCGGCACGATAAATCCGCCTTCTCCCATGACAGGTTCCATGACCATACAAGCAATAGATGAGGCTTCTATCTGTTTTACAAACAACTCGGAAAGAAGATCTGCACACGCTGCATCACAATCTGGATAGGTTTTTCCAATGGGACAACGATAACAATACGGTGATCCAATGGGGTATACTTCCGGTGCAAACGGCCCAAACCCTGCCTTGAACGGCATGACACGACCGGTCATGGCCATGGTCAGCATGGTGCGGCCATGGTAGGCATTCCCCAATGTCACGACACCTTTTCGCCCAGTATACACCCGTGCTATTTTTACAGCATTTTCAACTGCCTCGGCACCCGATGTCACATAGGCCACGGCCTTTGGATCATTTCCCGGTGCGGCCTGGCAGAGTTTTTCAGCCAATTGAACAGCAGATTCATAGGGCGCCACCATAAGGCAGGTATGTGTGAATCGTTCTGCTTGTTCTTTTATGGCAGAGACCACTTTGGGATGGGAATGGCCCACATTCATACCACCGATACCGCCTGCAAAGTCAATATATTCTTTTCCTTCAACATCCCATACCAGAGCGCCTTTGGCCTTATCAACGTAACAATTGAATGCACTTGCATAACAGGATGAAAATGATTCTGACCTTCGCGCTGCAATGCCTTTATTGGTAATAGATTGATTCATAATTTAAATCCTTTTTTTTAATAGTATTGTTTATCGTGTTCTCCTGTGATGCCAAGTTTACACCTTTAACATGTTGTTTAAAGCTCATTTTTTATTCACTGTTTTTTAGAGGCAAATAGGATAATTTCCGTATTTTTTAACCGCTTTTGCCATGGCTAAGACATTTTCCACCTTGCAAAAATCAGTAATACTGTTCGCGGTTCCCAGTATAAATCCGCCACCTTTACCGATTTTTTTTATACGCTCTTTTACTTCTTTTTCAACCTCTTCAACAGTCCCATAGGGAAGGGTGTGAACAAGATCAATATTGCCCCACAATGCCACCCGGTGACCGTATTGTTCTTTGATCTTTTCGATATCCATTGAGGGCGGTTCAATGGGGTTGATGCAGTTCATGCCCAGACTAAGAAGATCTTCAAAAATCCTGGAAAGATCTCCATCTGAATGGTAAGCCCATGGAATCGAAATTTTATCAGACAATAGTTTGAACCGGGGAAGAAAAAAGTCCCGCAAAAGGGCAGGGGAGAACATGGGCCCGTTTTTGTAAGCAATATCATCATACAAAAAGAAAAAATCAAACCCAATGCTTTCAAGCAGTTCAATATTCTTACAATTCCATTCTATATAACGATCATAAATTCCCTTTAAAAGTTTTTGATCTCCCATTGAGGACTCTGCAAATTTCATCCAGCCAAGGGATAGATATGTGGGCTGGATCCCTGGTCGAATGCCACAATAGAGAGCCAGATTTTTTTTGCCGTATTCTTCCACAAAGCGTTTGGCCTCGTCCAGCTGACTGCCCTTTGTCAAATCAGGAAATTTCATCATCTGAAGATCTTTTTCACTGCGGATCAACCCTCTGCCCATGTAATGGACATTTCCTTTTTCATCGGTCATGGTTTCATCGCAAACAGGTGACATGGCATAGATGTCCTGGTATCCAACGGCATCAAACCCGATGGCTTCGGCAAATTCTCCTTCATCCATTTGGTCTGCTCCCATCGCCTCCACAAGTTTCTGGCGGATCTCTTTGTCTATCCAGTCGGCAAAAGGTACGCAATCAGGCTCTTCAAGATTAAGCGCTTTCATGAATCTTTTTTTAGGTGTCATTTTTTCTTCCTTTGTATTGGTTCGCTGTTTCATATTCTTTTATGATGTCCTTCATGGCTTCATCCGCACCAATGGGAAGTTCTAATGCTTTATGGGTCATTAATATATGGTTTGCTTCCTCGTACGCTCTTGTTGTGAGATCTTTTCCCTGGGCCACCTCCATCCACTTATCACGATTCCTTCTATCAAATAGAGAAGAACTTGACATCTGTCTCATATTATCAAAAGTGTGTTGTCTGGTTAAAAATTCACCTGCCGGCCCCACCTCATGAATGAGATCAAGCGCAATGGTATTTTTATTGATTTCAATGCCCTTTAACACTTTGTAAATATTATTAATTAATTCACTATCCATGAGCAGTTTGGCAAAATCAAAGGTGAGTCCGGACTCGAGACACCCTGCACCATAGATAAAATTTGCCCCGGAAAGGGCACTGACAGTTGCGGTAAGAGAACTTTCATAGGCAGCCTGAGCATCAGGGAGCTTGCTGTCGGAATGGCCACCTCCAACCCAGGATGGGATATCATAGAATCTGGCCAGTTTAGCCAGACCTGCGCTGATGACTCCAAATTCAGGCGCGCCCACAGCAGGAGTGGAGAACCGTAGATCCATGATGGTGCTGCAGCTGGCATAGGTACATGGAGTGCCTTTTCGGGTGAGTTGGGCCAGCGTAATGGCACTTAAGACCTCGGCATTATGTTGAACAATGGCTCCTGCAAGGGTAGCCGGAGCTGTAGCGCCGCTTAGAACCATGGAAATCGGGGCTACCCCAACACCGGCTCTGGCAGATTCAATAATGACATCACAGCAATTTTTCACCAGTTCCAAAGGGCTTGTGGGGGTAATAAAAGCTGTGACAATAGGAGTTTCTCTGAATTTATCCTTCCCTCCCATACAGACGGCGGCCATTTCAAAAATCTTTTTTGCATTTTCCCGACTGTTGAACCCCATAAAAATATGTTTGCCGCAGTTTTTTACCATGGCTTCAAAGTTATGCAGGGGCTGAGTTTGTGCTGGTTTATCCAGAGATCCCATGGGGCGCTCCAAGACTGCCATCTGGTCCAGATAATCCACCAGGAGAGCAGCTCTGCCCAATGCTTCTTTGGAAGCCGGGCCGATCTGCCGGCTGGTGGGATCAATGACCTTGATGCATTCACCAAAGGTTGAGAAGCCGACTTCTCCCTGGTCGACCCGATAACTTTGTTTCGGGTTCCTGCCGTGGTAGATGACCCTGCCGGGTGAAGATTTAATACAGGCTTCAACCAGGTGGGCCGGTAATTTCACAATCCCGGTTTCTCCGTTTCCTTCAATGACAGCACCCGCACCCTGGAAAATTTCAAGGGCTTCTTTGGATTCTACTTTTACCCCTGTTTTTTCAAGGATATCCAGAGTGGCCTGGTGAAGGATCTTAATCTCATCATCGGAAAATACGGGCAATGAAAACCCCGGTATGGTGATATGGCCTGATCTTATGCTTTGTTCCATCAGTTCCCTCTTTTATAATTTAAATTCACGGTCCTTTTACAAAACTTTAAATCTGGCCCCTCCCCCAAAAAAAAAGAGAAATGCGTCATGGGAATTGAATGCTGCACCTTATCTGTTTTGTAAAAGGACCGGACTGTACCGAGTTTGAAGTTAAAAATCAGGAGTTGTGTGATCCAACCCAAAATGACGTTCCGTCTCTTTTACAATTTCCCTGAGTTCAGCCTTAACATCATCCGACAGGGGATAAGGCGTATGGGTATCAATGATTTTTCTAGCCTCTTCCATTGATCTTTGATAAATATCTTTGGAGCCTTGTGCTTTCCATTTATCCCTAACTTTACGATCAATCAGCTTAGGGTGTGAAATGGATCTCATGTGTTCAAACGTTTCCTTCCGGCTGACAAAATCTTTAAAGGATCCTACCTCTTTGATCGCGTCTACGGAAAGGGTTTCATCGTTCACAGGAATACCATTTACACAATAGTTGATCATCTGGGCAAATTCATTATCCATAACCAATTGCCCGTAATCAAAAGTGACACCCATTTCAAGCATTCCCAGACCATAAATGATGTTGGCACCTGCCAACGCCGTAAGAAGTCCGGAAAGGGTCTTTTCATGACCCAGCTGGGCATCGGATATTTTGCTGTCGCCCTAGCCACCGGCAACAAAACTGGGCAGGCTGTTATACCTGGCCAGTCTTGCCACAGCAGCGTTGATCACGGCACATTCGGGTGCGCCGACCGTGGCTGCGGCAAACCGAAGATCCATGGCCGTAGTGGAACTGCCATACATAATGGGGGAACCTTTGGCCGTAAGCTGGCTTAGGGCCACCGATGCCAGCATTTCGGCATTGTGATTCACCAGGGTCCCTGCAAGATGGATGGAGGATGAAGCACCTGCCATGGCCATGGAGATCATGTTCACCAGCACACCGCCTTTGGCCGATTCCATGATAACCTCACAGGTATCTTTGACAAGCCTTAAAGGACTGACCGGGCAGGTATGGAAAGAGACCAGAGGTCTTTCCCTTAAGGCTTCATCACCGCCTGCAACGGCCTTGGCCATTTTAATAATCTGACGGGCCTGATACCCCCCAAATGGACCAATCATAAAATGCTTGCTTGTATTAGCAAAAATAGCTTCTGCATTATGGAGGGGGGCTACGTCCGCCGGAACGTCGTGGGCTCCTACTGCACGGTTGGATACGGACACCTCACTTAAATAATCCCCGAGCTTGGCAGACAGAGCCACATCCTTTTTCGTCGGTTCCCGCAGCTCTCCGGTTTCCAGATCATTGACCAGGATGCCTTCACCGAACATGGTAAACCCCACCCTGTTGTTTTCCAGGACAAAATCATCCTGGGGTCGTCTGCCGGCCATCACGAATTTCGGGGGCGCTGATCGAAGCGTCTCTTCAACCAGGTAGGGTGGTAGCTTGGCAATCTTTTTAGCCTTGTCAATTTTGGCTCCATTGCCATGAAACAGCTCCAGCGCCTCTTCATCCTCGACAAAAACGCCTGTTTTCTCAAGGACTTCCAGGGTTGCCAGATGAATTTCGTATAATTCATCATCGGTCAGGGTGTTAAGGCTAAAGCCTCCGCTCCCTGCCTTCCCTGCATGGATATTTCGTCTCACAAAATTATACTCCTTTTTTATAAAAAATGATTTATATGGACAACAGGTTGCACTTATTTCTGATGCATAATGGCATCCTGTTGTTTTTTGGTAACTCCCTGGAGAATCCGGTCCAGCACCACGGCAATGAACAGTATGCCAAGGCCGGCCTCAATACCGACTCCAAGATCAATACGCTGGATACTGTACAGAATTTTAGAACCAAGGCCGCCGGCACCGATCATGGCTGCAACCACTACCATAGAAAGTGCCATCATTACGGTTTGATTCACACCGGTCATGATGCTCGGGATAGCAAGGGGTAGCTGAATCTTTAACAGAAGCTGAACCGGAGTGCAGCCAAAAGCAACGCCTGCTTCTACCACTTCCTTGTCTACCTGTTGGATCCCCAGGCTGGTCAATCTGACCATGGGTGGCAGGGCGAAAATCACCGTGGCAATAATGCCAGGCACATTACCAATACCGAAAAACATGATAGCCGGAATCAAATATACAAAACTGGGAATGGTCTGCATACCGTCTAGGATCGGTCTAAGAATGACATCAAACCTGGGGCTTTTTGCGGCCAGAATCCCTATTGGAAGTCCAAATAAAACAGAAATAAATACCGCTGTTGTAACCAGAGCAAGGGTACTCATACCAATCACCCAAAGGTCCAGGCATCCAAGACCAAAAAGACATGCAGCTGTTAGAATACCGACCCTTTTACCGGCGACGATCCACCCGCATAAAGTAAGGCCTATTAACATTACAGGCCATGGCACCCAGACAAAAAAACTATCCAGCTGAACCAATAAAAATTCAACAACGACTTTAATAGAATCAAAAACCGTTGAGAAATTTTCTGTCAACCAGTTGACAATACTTTCTGCCCACTGTCCCAAGGGTATTCTTACGGGAAATTTTATCATACAAACTCCTTAAAAATTATGCGGATTGCAAGGTTGTCAATATTGTTTCTCTGGAAATGACTCCCTGGATTCTACCCTGATCATCATTGATTACAAGGGGAACCTTTGTGTCTGCCGCCTTGTCCAATAATGATTCCAGAAATGTATCACCGGAAATGCTCAGGGTTGGATAATGAGACGGGCGATATTCTTTTGGAACATCTTCAATGGATTGAGAAGGCCCGGTGAGGAGTGTAAGATTGAAGTAGTCCACCGTGTCCACCACCTTTTGATTTTCATCCACTATAAAGGAAAATCGCAAATTATTTTTAGTCATTTTGTTGATCAACTCCTTAGTGGAAGAAGCAACCGGCATTACCCACTTGTCGAGTGGTTGCATGATATCCTGTGCCGTTATGAATTTTGTTTTGGGAAGGTCTTTTACAAATTCTTCAACATATCCTTTTGCAGGGTTTAAGACAATTTCTGCCGGCGTGCCCTGTTGAACTATGGCTCCGTCTTTCATAATGGCGATATGGTTTGCAATTCTTAATGCCTCATGCAGGTCATGGGTGACAAAAATGATGGTTTTTTTAACCTTTTTGATCAATTTCACAAATTCATCCTGCATCTGCCTTTTAATCAGGGGATCCAGTGCACTGAAAGCTTCGTCCATCAGCAGAATTTCCGGATTGGTGGCTAGGGCTCTGGCAAGTCCTACCCGCTGCTGCATACCGCCGCTCAACTCATAGGGATAACTATTTTCCCAACCTTTTAGCCCCACTAACTCAAGGGCTTCATAGGCCTTTTTTTCCCGCTCTTTTTTCTCCAGTCCCTGTACCTCCAACCCAAAAGCTGCATTTTTTACCAGTCTCCTGTGGGGCAGCAGTGCAAAATGCTGGAAAACCATCCCTGTTTTTTGTCTCCGTATTTCCCTGAGTTCCAGGCCTGACATGTCTGTAATGTCCTGGTCGTCAATAAATACCTTGCCTGCTGTGGGTTCATGAAGTCGGTTGATGCAGCGCAGCAAGGTTGATTTACCACTCCCGGACAGACCCATGAGACAAAAAATTTCCCCTTCAGCGACCTGGAATGACGCTTGCTGGGTTCCCACCACGCATCCAGTCTTTTTTAGACGCTCAACCTTATTCATGGCATTGTACTGATCCCAGTTTTTAATAATATCTTGAGGCTCAGGCCCGAATACTTTCCAGACGTCTTTGCATTTAATTTTTATCTTTGAACTCGTTTTTTCAGCCATGGGGACCCTTTCATATTAATATATTGTTTGAATTGAGAATCCTGCTTGAATAATATGCCATGGCAGTATCAATAAAACCATGGCATATTTTAATTTCCTAAATACTCTATTTAAGCCAGGTATTCACAATATCTGGATTGTCTTCAACCCATTTTTTGGCTGCATCTGCTCCGGTCAACTTTTGTTTTCCATCAAGCTCCGTAACCATGGCGATAAGATGATTAACCTCTTCAATGGGGATGGACCAGTTTTTGAAAAATTGATAGGCTTTGGGAAGGCGTTTTTCCATTTTTTTGCTAAGGCCGACCCATACATCACTCGGTTGGAATTCACAGGTGATTTTGCTCTGCTCAGGATGCTTTTGAACATATTTGTATTTGGCATCATCATAGGCCGGTTCCTGAATCTTGACCAGGTCATATTCGGAAAAAAGCCACTCAGGTTCCCAGTAATAAAAAATTACCGGTTTTTTCTTAAGGATGGCTGCTTTCAAAGTTGCAAGCCAGGCCCACTGCTCAACACCCAGGTTTTCAAAATCAAGTCCGTAATCTCTGATTTTTATGGAAGTAATTTCATTTACCTTCCAGCTGGTAGGCCCGCCCCAGAGGTCGCCTTTGCCATTGCCGTCAATATCAAAGAGTTTTTCTTTACCTTTTAAATCCTCTATAGTTTTAATTCCGTGTTCTTCAGCAGCAAATTTAGGTATATACCAGCCCTGTGGTGCATTGGCGTAGCTTAATACCACTTCGCAGGTCTTTTTCTCTTCGGTGTATTTTTTTATACCTTCTATCTCAGCTGTCTCCCAGATATCAGAAAAGACATCCACGTCACCTTTATCCATGCCCACCCAGGTTACAGAACCGTTGAGCTGGGTGATTTTAACAGGGATATCTAATTTGTTTTCAAGGACATATTTCATCACCTGACAGATTACCGTAGATCCTGTCCAGCTCTGTTCAGCAATGATAACGTTTTTCCTGGCAGCCCAGGATGTCCCCAGTGACAGGACAACACATACAGAAACAAACAAGGTAGTTAATACGATTTTTTTTACTTTAACCATTTTTCATTCTCCTTATTCCCTTTAATTAAATATTAACCATAATGCTCTTTTTCAGGCTATTTTTGTACAGGACTTTTTGTCCTTTGGGCACACCTCCTTTCATATGCATAAGTTTTGATAGACAACTCATTTTGATTAATCGTTTAAGTCATAGTAATATATTCATGCATTTGTCAAGTATAAAAATATATTATATATTTTTCTTTTAAATATAGTATGTTATATGATTCTAAGATATTATATTTCTATTATAAAAAAGGCTGACATTGATATTCCAATTAATATAAGGCTTTTTTGCTTAAACGATCAAGTATAGGAATATGGGTGTGTTTTTATGGAGATTGTGCAATGCCGGGCCAGAAGGGTTTTATTAAAGCAGTGGGCAACAACAGGACCAATATTACCTCTTTAAAATTTGTGAAAAATTATTCTCTTGGATTTTCTTTTCGCCATTGTTTAGGGCTTTTATAAAAGTTGCCCTGTCTCCACATCCCTTTGCCGGTTTGTCTGGCATAGGCCTCTTCTCTTAAATAGGTTTGCGAGTCAAGATTTGCGGGGCGCCTACCCTTATACACTTCTGCCAGTCCGGCTTTTATCATTTCAAGGTTTATGTTTTTATTGTCGGCAAAAACTTCTGCCAATTGCCTGTTGTAAGCGTCTGTTCCATAAGTTTTAATAGCAATTTTTTTATTATCCAGTAAATGGATCAGATATTGTTTTGCTTTTAGACTAAAGGGCTGGTTTTTCCGGTTGTTAAATCCAATTTCAGGGCAATCAATTCCCACAAGCCTTATTTTGAATGTCAGGTCAAATCCTTTAACCTTTATAGTATCCCCGTCAAAAATTTTTACCACCTTGAATAACCGACTCTTGTTTTTTGGGGATGACAGCTTTTTAAAAATAGTCCGGCTTTCTTTTTGTTCTTCAACTTTTTGATTTTGCGGTGGAGAAACATTTGTAAAATGTTTGGTCCCGTTTTCGTCAATCCAGAAATAAATATTTCCAAAAAGAAAAAGACTTAAAAAAAGGACAAGGAAAAAGCGAAAGAAAAGTTTCATCATAAAAAATGTTTACCATATTTTTTTAACCAGCACAAAGGCACTAAATAATTGTCCTTGTAAATAGGGGTTTATACCTATTTACAGACAGCCTGACAGGTAGTATAAATATTAGAAACATATGAGGTGCCCTAATGGATTATTTTCAATTCATAAAAAAGATATTGGATCACACAAGTGAAAGCATGATTATTATTGATAACCAAAGCGTTGTTCAATATGTGAATCCCCCTTTTTTGAAAATGATAGGGTTAACCCAAAATCAGGTAATTGGAAATAGTCTTGAAGATTTCTGCTCCAATGAATGCGATAAGTCATTTTTCATGAAAATTTCAGATGATTTACAAAAGTTGGATTTATGGCAGGGTACTATTGAATTTGCCACTCCTGTAAACCAGACAAAAAAACATGCAAGTATAATTCTCAATCTTGAGCTGGAAAAAGAAGAACCACCCCTGCATCTGGTATTATTTCCCTTTCAAAATAAAGTTGAATCAGAGAATTTTGATGATCTTACAGGGCTGCCCCGGGTTGAGATTTTTCTGGATCGAGTTGACCAGGCAATTATAGCCAATCGCAGGGATAAGAGCAATATAGCAATGTTTCTTATTAATCTTGACCGGTTTGCTTTAATCAAGGATGGATTGGGACGTGGATATGGGGATAAGGTTCTCAAAAAGATCAGTAGCCGATTAAAGGATTCTTTTCGTCAAAGTGATACTATTTCAAGAATTGCAGGGCATACTTTCGGGCTGTTAATCAAAGTAACACAAGAAACACATTCTGCCATTGTTGCTGAAAAGGTAATGCAAATCCTGTCCAAACCGATCACAATCGATAATCAGAAAATAGTTTTGACTGCAAGTATTGGTATTGCAACATGTAGCGATGAAAATGAACAAAAGGCAGACAATATTATGGGTTTTGCAGAAAGCGCAATGCACCATGTTAAAGAAAAAGGTGGAAAAATGTATCATTTTTTTACCATTGACCTGAATAAAACTGCTAGAAAGCGTATTGAAATCGAAAACGATCTTAGAAATGCAATTGAGAAAGAAGAGTTTTCTCTTTTTTATCAACCAAAGGTTGACATCATCACCAACAAGATCTGGGGGGTAGAGGCACTGATTAGATGGAACCATCCAAAACATGGAATGGTTCTTCCTTTTAAGTTTATTCCCGTGGCTGAAGAAACAGGTTTGATAATAGACATAGGCAGATGGGTGCTTAATAAAGCATGCCGGCAGAACAGCAAATGGCAGAAACAAAAGTTAAAACCCCTTTCAGTGGCTGTCAATGTGTCTCCAAGACAGTTTCAATACCCGGGATTTTATGAAGATGTGAAAAATGCAATAGAACAATCCGGCCTGAATCCTGGTTTGCTTGAACTTGAGATAACAGAAAGTTTGCTTATGAGTGATGTTGAGGAGTCTGTAAATAAACTGAAAAAGCTTATAGGTGTTGGTTTGAGCATGGCAATTGACGATTTTGGAACTGGATATTCCAACCTGAAATATCTTCTCAATTTTCCGATTTCTACTTTAAAGATTGACCGAACTTTTATTAAAAATGTTGAAACTGATGGTTCCATTGCTGCATTAACTCATTCAATTATAAGGATGGCTAAAAGCCTTGATTTAAAAATTGTCGCTGAAGGTGTTGAAAATATAAATCAAGTTTCTTTTTTAAGAGATCATGGATGCAATATTGTGCAAGGGGATTATTATAGTAAACCTCTTCCTGCCGAAGAATTTGGAGAGCTGCTTAAAAAAGGGAAAATTTTAAAATAAAGTCTTTTTTAAAAAGTGATCTATCCTATTCATATCTGGGCCGGTTCCGGGTTTGATAGCGCTTTATATCCCCGGGGTTTGACTCACAGAGAACCATGACCTTCTTTTTTTAACAGAGCGTCATACCAGCGGGCAAATTCAAACATCCCCTTTATTTTTTCTTCATTGTTGATGATCCCAAGGCACATTTCAAAAGCTCCCTGGGCAAAGGTATTGGAGTATTCATCATGATCGATATGGCTTAAAAATTCACGGATAAGGGACTGGCTGGTTCGTTTGGTTTTGTCTTTCCTGATATCAATGGGGTCTTTGGGTTCGGCAAAAGGATCCCAGTCTTCATAGCCTTTTTTAAGAATCTGCTTTTGGCCTCGTTTGCCCATGGCATCAAAAATGGTTTTTTTTCTCTCTTCAATTTCTTCGGGGGTAAATTTATTCACTTTTCCGGACTCCAAGGTAATCTTCATCAAATTTTGTGACCACCGCCATTGAAACAGGAATCAACATTTCATGCATTTTAATATTACTGGATTTAATATCCTTAACCAATTGGGCGGAAAAAAGCTGGAGCTGGGTATAGATTTTATCCATATTCAATGTGGGGTAGGGCTGACCCTGTATGAAATTTGTCCGACCGCAGATATGGCTTACACCAGCTGTTGAAGTCGGAATCCCATAAACTCTGCAGGTAATCGGCCGGTTCTCATACATTACACACAGGTTATCCTCGCCCAGAAGAGGGCATCTGACTCTTTCCTGGGACATTTTACCGACAATTTCCAGTTCATTCGAGCCTTTTTTGATTTCCTTGTATGCATTACGTTTCATTTTTGTAAGAACCCGGTCTGTTTTATCGGCAACTTCGATAAGATCGCTTTTTGCTTTACCCGTAAAGTTTTTTAAGAATTTATCTTTTAGATACAGGGCTTCTATGAGAGTCAGATCAAAAATTGCATAGCAGCAGTCACTGCATTTTTCTCTGCAGAATACTTCTTTGGGAAATTCTTTTTTTACACGGTCAAATACTGCATCCACCATCTGGACCAATGCTTCATATTTAACAAAGTGTTCTTTTAAATTCATATGTTTTATCCTTTATTTTGGCCTGCCTCTATTTGCCAATACAAAAATTATTAAAAATACTGTCAAGTATATCCAGAGAAGCAGTTTCTCCTGTAATTATTCCAAGAGAATCAATACTGTTTTTCATATCAATTGCCATGGTCTCTTCCATCATGGGTTGGGTTAACGCTTCTTTTACTGCTGCAAGGCTTTCAACTGTTTGTTCCAGGGCCTTTTTATGCCTTAAATTTGGAATAACTGAAGATTTTTCCATGTCAAGGCCTGCAATAGTGATCTCCACTATTTTTTGTTTTAATTCCTTAATTCCAAGATTCAAAAGGGCGGATATCTTAATGATGGGGAGATGCCGGTATTTTTTTGACAGTTTGGGCAGAGGTAGATCTTTAATGTCAATTTTATTAATCACAAAAATAATTTTTTTGTCCGATGGATTTTCCAGGGGTACTAGTTTTTCCAGTTCCTTTTCTGAAAACACTATTCCCGGCTCTTTCATGAACAGCACAATGTCTGATGCTGTAATGTGGTCCATGGCTTTTTCAATACCGATAATTTCCACAAGATCATCAGTCTGGTGGATTCCTGCAGTATCTATAATCACAAAGGGTATACCGCTGATATTCAACCCCTCTTCAATGGGGTCTCTTGTTGTTCCGGGAAAGGTGGTTACAATGGACCTGTCCTTTTCAATGAGGCGGTTCATAAGGCTTGATTTTCCAACGTTAGGTGCCCCGCAGATGGTAATGCGTATACCATCTTTTAAAAAACAGGCATCTTCATGCTGTTGGATAAACCCCCGGCATTTTTCAAGTACCTTGTCAATTATTCCAATTTCTTTTTGGGATGGTTCAAATGGGACTACATCATCTGGAAAATCAATATTTGCCTCAAGCAGGGACAAAAAAACAATGAGATTTTCTCGTAATTCCCTTATATCTCTTTTTAATACCCCAAGATTTTGAGATGCGGCAAATTTCAGCGATTTTTCTGATTTTGCATTAATAATATCAGCCACTGCTTCTGCCTGGGTCAGGTCAATTCTCTGGTTTAAAAAGGCGCGTTTTGTAAATTCTCCTGGTTCGGAAAGCCTTGCGCCCTGTGAGAGGATTTCATTAAGAATGGTTCTTAAAACAATGGTTCCGGAATGGGCCTGAATTTCCACAACATCCTCTGCTGTGTATGAGGAAGGCCCTTTCATGGGAATCAGTAAAACCTCGTCCAGGATCTCCATGCTTTTAGTATCGAAAATATATCCATGATAGACTCTGTGAGAGTCTAATTTATTTATTCCGCAAATTTGATTTTTTGTTTTTGAAAAAATCTTTGATGCGATATCAAAGGCCTTTGAGCCGGATATACGTATGACACCAATACCGCCGCTTCCGTAGGGAGTTGCTATTGCGGCAATTGTATCATTCATGGTGTTTTATTTTTTTAACCGTCTTTTCCCTCTAAATGAATTTTTCTTTTTAGGGAAAATCACAAGTCTTCTATAGTAACCGTCACCCATGCTCTGGGTTCTTATCTGATTGTCATCTTTTAAAGCCAGATGTACAATACGCCTGTCCTGGGCACTCATCTGGTTGATGGTTGCAGGACGTCCTGATTTTTTTGCTTTTTCTGCCATTTTATAGGCCAGGTGTTTAAGATTGGATTTACGGGTTTCCATATATCCCTCGATATCCACCTTGACCCTTACCCTGGCTTCACTTTTCCGATTGATAATCTTATCAGTTAAAAACTGCATAGCATCGAGGGTCTGGCCTTTTCTGCCGATCAGAATACCGGAATTTCCGCCTTCAATGCTTAGAGTAAGCCTGTTAGCTTGTGTGTCGGCACTAACCTTGGCATCATCAGTGATCAGGTCTGCCATTTTTTGTAATGCTTCGCTGCCAAGTTCAATAGCTTCTTTAGAGACATCAACTGGTTCGGGTTCTTCAAATGGCCTGGATTCTTTAAATGGCCTGGATTCTTTGGAAGGTTTGGATTCTTTGGAAGGTTTGGATTTTTCGGAAGACTTAGGTCCTTTAGAAGATTTAGACACTTTTTTTCGAGGTTTTTCAAGTCTTGTTTCTTCTCCAAAAGCCTCATCCACAAAGGATTTTATCCCTTCCAGCTCTTCTTGGGCCTCCAAGTCAATATCCGGAAGAGTAATTCTTATTTTGGCATCTTTTCTGCCGACAATTCCAAAAATTCCAGAAGCTCCTTCTGAAATCACATCATATTTTAATTCATTTTTAGAAATTTTTAATTTTTTACAGGCATTTTTAATTGCGATATCAATATCTTTTCCGCTGAAGTCCTGAGTTTGTGGCATATTTCCTCCTGCTTACGAAAGTTTCTTTTGAATATAATACTGCTGTCCCATGGATATGATATTGTTAACAAACATATACAGAACCAGTCCTGCCGGAAAATTGATAAAAATTACGGTCATAAATATCGGCATTAGCATCATCATTTTAGCCTGCATGGGATCTCCAGCTGTTGGAGTCATTTTCTGCTGTAATAAAAAGGAGGCTCCCATTAAAAGAGTCAGCATGGGAATACCATAGGGCTCCTGCATCATTGGAATTGAAAAATTAAAATGAAACAGTCTGTCCGGAGCGGACAAGTCCGTTATCCATCCGACAAATGGTGCGTGTCTCAACTCAATGGCCTGGTAGAGCATCCTGTAAAGCGCAAAGAAAATAGGCATTTGAACCAGTAAGGGAAGACAACCGCTTGCCGGGTTGACTTTATAGGTTTTGTAAAGCCCCATAATTTCCTGATTCATTTTCTGTTTGTCATTTTTATATTTTTCCCGAATCTCCATCATCAATGGCTGGACTTTTTTCATTTCATTCATTGATTTATAGCTCTTTGTTCCAAGGGGCCAGAAAATAAGTTTAATGAGAATCGTTAAAAGAATAATGGCCACGCCATAGTTTGGAATAACGCTATAAATCATGTTCATGGTTATTAAAAGAGGCTTGGCAATTACATTAAAAAAACCTAAATTAATTGCATTTTTAAGGCTGTTGTCATAGCTTCCCAAAATCTTCAGGCTTTTCGGGCCCATATAGAAAATAAAGGAGTAGCCTCCTTGTTGACCCGGATCCAGCCGATCCATTTTCTGGATATAATCTGTGGTGATGATATCATTTTTAAAGGAAAGCTTTATAGCTGCATCAATCTCACCCCCGGCATTGTTTTTTCCGGGCATGACGGCTGTCATAAAATAGCGTTCCGAATATCCGGACCAGCCTATTTCCCCGTCATAGGTGCTCTTTTCTTCTATGTCATCAGGGTCAATGGCCGTATATTCTTCATTAATAAAAACCACTGGCCCTTCAAATGCAAATCTGGATCTTTTTTTGGTTTCTTCATCAAAAAATCCAGGAGTTGAAATCACAAGAGAATCTTTTAAGGGCATGTCGGATCCGTTTTGAAAAACGATATCACAATCAATCATGTATGAATCTGCCTTAAAAGTAAAAATCTTTTTTACCACAATTCCTCTGGATGTTCCTAAAATAAATTCAATGGTTTTTTCACCTTTAACAACAGAGGTCTCACTGGTATCAATATTTGCTTTGTAGATTGCATCTTTTAATCCTGGAATGGACTTGTCTTTAAGATCAAAAAACAGAGTTCCGGAAACAAGTTGTTCCGGCACCAATTGTTTTAATGGAGAATCTTTTTTGTTTGTGGCCTTAAAATCTTTTAATTCAAAGCTTCTTACTGCAGCACCATATTCGGAAATGGCAATATCATAAAGAGGGGTTGATACGGATATAGTCCGGTAATTTTTATTCTGCAGTTCTGTTTTCTGAGGTAAAACGCTTGATTCAGCCTTATACTCGGATACATTCTGGCTTTTTTTCTGAACCTGCTGCTGATCAGCATTCTGGTTTTGAACTTCCTGGGGAAGATTATTCGGCACGGGCGGCTTTACAAAAAATGTCTGATATCCTACAAGGACTACCACTGAAAGCACGACAGCTAATAATAATCGTTTTTGTTCATCCATTCTCTCTCCTAAACCTAAAAGTTGTGATGGCACTTCACTTTAATTAGAAAGGAAAACAGTCTTACGTCCGGATAAATTATGGAACAGGATCAAACCCTCCTGCATGGAATGGATGACAACGCGCAACTCTTTTTACGGCAAGAGTTATACCTTTAAAGCTGCCGTATTTTTCAACCGCCTCAAGGGCATATGCCGAACAGGTCGGGTAATAACGGCAATTTCGTCCTGTTAAAGGTGATATAAAATATTGATAAAATTTAATAAATATGAATAATAGCTTTTTCATTTGTTGATATTAATTAATGCTATTTTTGTAAAAAGTTTATCAAGCTTCTCTATAATCTTCCTGTTGGATAGCGTAGTCAGACCTTTCTTTGCAATGATATTTATATCATTGGGCTCTGAAATGTTCTCTTTATTGTGTCTGAAATATTCTCTAATAATTCTTTTTATCCTGTTACGCTCTACTGCATTTCCTACTTTCTTTGATACTGTAATGCCAATTCGATTGTTTTGAGCTGTTCCTTTAAGTACAATTGCTAAAAAACTTGTTGTATGTACTTTTTTCCCTTGTTTTGAAAGAGTTAAAAATTGAGCTCTTTTCAAGAGCCTTACCTTTTTTGGAAAACAAAAGTTACTCAATAAATTCCTTTAATTAAACGGTAAGTTTTTTTCTTCCTTTTGCTCTTCTGGCATTAATTACACGCCTTCCGCCGGTTGTGGACATTCTTTTAAGAAATCCATGTTTTCTAGTCCTTTTCCGGTTACTCGGCTGAAATGTTCGTTTCATAAATTCACAATCCTTAACTTAAATTTACTTATTATATGTCTTAACCCTGCAAACCTTAATAAACAAATCACATTAATTGATTTTTTAAAAATTGTCAAGAATGAACTGGGGTTCAATTTTGATTATTTTATCAGGGATTCAAAGATATGGTATTCTTCCATGTGGTAATGGGGCTCCGGATAAATTGCAATGGGTTTTAAAAATTGTTTTTCAAGGGATGAAATCAGATGTTTTTCTCTACCATGAAGCAATTGAGCGATCTCAGGGTGAACTTTTACCGTGAATCTATTACCCATCATATCCCCGGCTTCGCTGACAAGATCTCTGTAAATTTTATGGCAGATGGATTTTCCTGACATAAGATGTCCGTCTCCATTGCAATAGAAACATGGTTTGCAAAGGGTTCTGGTCAGGTTTCGCCGGATTCTTTTGCGGGTCATCTGTATAAGTCCAAGCTCTGTCAGGGGCAGGACATTGGTCTGGCTTTTGTCTTTTTTCATTGCATCGTTCATATGGGCCATGACTTTTTCCTTGTGCTGTTCTTTTTTCATGTCGATAAAGTCAATAATAATAATGCCGCCGATGTTCCGAAGTCTTATCTGGTAGGCAATCTCTTTGACAGCCTCAAGATTGGTTTTAAGGACGGTTTCATCAAAATTGTGCTTTCCCACATACCGGCCAGTGTTCACATCTATGGCCGCAAGTGCTTCTGTCTGCTCGATGATAAGATAGCCACCGGATTTGAGCCATACTTTTTTCTTTAATGCCCTTGCTACATCCCCTTCAATGTTATAGGCATCAAAAATGGATTCTCTTCCCTGGTAAAGCTCCACTGACAAATTCACATCAGGCATCAGTCTTTTTAAAAAATTTTGAACCTTTGTATATTCTTCTTTGGAATCAATAATCAGCTTATCAGCTTCATCAGCCAGAAGATCCCTGATGGCCCTGAAGGTTACTGTAAGCTCTTTATAAACAATGGATGTAGCAGATGCTTTCTTGTTTTTTGCCAGAATGTCTTCCCAGGTTTTATTTAAAAAATTTAATTCTTTTTTAATGGTTTCCTCATCAATTCCCTGGGCCTGGGTTCTGAATATATATCCGAAATTATTTTTCCTGATAGATAATAAAAGGTCTTTTAACCGTGTTCTTTCAGTCTCGTTCCCTATTTTTTTTGAAATTCCGATATGGTCAACAGTGGGCAGCAATACCATGTAACGGCCAGCCAGAGAGATGTGAGTTGTGACCCGGGGACCTTTGGAACCAATGGATGATTTTGCTACCTGGACCATGATTTCCTGGCCTTCCGTCAGCAAATCTTCAATGCTGCACCCCGTGTTTAAAGAGGCTTTCCAGGAGGTATGATTTTGCACCATATCAGGAGTTTCAATATTCTGGTCATCAGATTCAGTATCCACCTCCACATCATTGTCCTGCTCAAATTTCTGATACATTGTATAGCTGGCCGTGTCCAGGACATCATCTACATAAATAAACGCTGCCTGGTCAAACCCGATATCCACGAATGCCGCCTGCATTCCCGGAAGAACCCTTTGTACCCTTCCTTTATAGATGTTCCCGGCAATGGATGTTTCATCTTCCCTTTCAATGAAAACTTCAACAATGGTGCCGTTTTCAAGAAGTGCAACACGGGTTTCATGGGGAGCGGAATTTACAACAAGTTCTTTTAACATGGGTTTATCCTTGTTTTACTTGTAACCTAATAGGTTACGTGTGACCTTTAACCTGAAGGTCACACCTAGGTTATCTTTTTTATCCTTGCTTTTTTTACTGCATCATCATCCAAATTAAAATATTTTGTCAGAATTTCAAAGGGCCTTACATTTCGTTCATTATATTTTTTTAAAACCATTTTAATAGTTTGTAAATCAATAAAAGATATTTTTTCCACTGATTTGCGCAGATCAGTTTTTCTTATTTTCTTTTTTTTGCTCAGGTCATTAACAATAAATTCGGGTAAATCCAGAAAAGCAGCCACTCGTTCTTTTTCAAGACCGTGGTCAAAAAATTGAATGATATATGAAGAGGTATCATGGTTTATTTTCTTAAGCCTGTTAAAAGGTTTGCATCCCTTGATACAAAGGCCTTCAGGAAGTGTCTGGTTAAAGACGTCAATAATTGTATCAGGTGAAATATCTTTTTCAAGGTAGATATAGAGAATCTCTTCTTCACTTTCCATTCCAACGGGCAGGGCATTTTCAAAGGAAAGCCGCATGGAAGGGTTAAATCCTTGTGAATACTTGGCCGTCAACCCAGCCCTTTTAACTGCTCTTTGAAAAATGGTGGCAAGTTCAAGGTGTCCGAAAAATCTTGCCTTTCCAAGTTTTGAAAAGGTTAATTCAAATTTTTTAAAGGCATCATCCGGCATTTTTTTAAGACCTTTGTCCTGGATGCTGTCTTTTTTTTCATCCGTCTCCCGGATTTCATACAGAACGGGTTTAATTTTTTTAAAATCACAGACACCACATCCTGAGCACTCGTTTTCCCTGCAGTCTGGTGTAAGGGATGATTCTTTGGCCTTTTGAAATTCTTTTTTTAAAAAATCAGGCAATACCCCTGAATCAATTACATCCCAGGGAAGGGGTTCATCATCATCCCTTTTACGGGTGGTATAAAACAAGGGGTCAATTCCGGTTTTTTCAAATGCTGCCTGCCACAACGAGAAATCAAACTTTTCATTCCAGCCGTCCATCCGGCATCCTTTTTCAAAGGCAGCCACTAAAAGTTTTGATAATTTTCTATCCCCCCTGGCCCAGACACCTTCAACCATACTCATCTCAGGGTCCTGCCATTTGAGATTAACCCTGCCGTGCCTTAAATTGTCTTTCAGGTATTGCAGTTTTTCCTTTGTCTCAGCCAGGCTTATCTGTGCGCATCTTTGAAAAGGGGTATGGGCTTTGGGAATAAAAGAGTTTGCACTGACGTTAATGGTTTTTTTGCCCTTGGCATAGGATGAGGCAAGTTTTTTGGAAAGACTGCAGATAGCCTCTATGTCAGCTGGTGTTTCAAAGGGGAGCCCCATCATGAAATAGAGTTTGATGTTTTTCCAGCCAAGGTTGAATGCATTTTCAACCGTTGCCGTAATGCTTTCTTCAGTCAGGTTTTTATTGATGATATCTCTTAAACGCTGAGTTCCTGCTTCCGGTGCAATGGTAAATCCGGTTTTTCTGACCTTTTGTATAATATTCATCAGTTCCGGGGTTAATTTTTCCGCCCTGATGGAAGGAAGCGATATGGCATTACAATATCCCTGGCTAAGGTCAAGCAGCCGTTCCATTAATTGTGGCAGATTTGAATAATCCCCCGTGCTCAGGGACAAAAGAGAGATATCGGAATGCCCCGTTGTTTTTAAAGAAGCCTGTGCGATTTCTATCAGGTCTTCCAATGATCTTTCCCTGACCGGCCTGTATATCATTCCGGCCTGGCAAAAGCGGCATCCTCTTGAACAGCCCCGGGCGATCTCCAGCCGCATCCTGTCATGGATGGGCTTGGCAAAGGGAAGAATGGGAGAGTCAGGGAAATTTTCTTTTGTAAGACTCGGCAAAAAGGCTCTTTTAACGGTTTTATAATCGTCAAATAAAGGTGATAGTGTTTGAATGCCGTTCTGGTTATAAAGGGGTTCAAAAAATGAAGGGACATAGACCCCATCTATTTTTGACAAGAGTTTGAGCAGAGTCTTTTTTTGCCCATCTCCCTGCTGCTTGAATTCAATAACCTTATTTGAAATCTGAACGGCAACTTCTTCACCGTCTCCAATAACAAAAGCATCAAAAAAATCAGCCAGGGGTTCAGGATTGAAAGAGCATGGGCCTCCCCCGATTATAAGGGGAAAAGCACTTTCTCGTTCCCTTGAATAAAATGGGATCTGTGACAAGCTGAACATGGTTAAAATATTGGTAAAGTTCAACTCATAAAGAAGGCTTACTCCTATGATATCAAATTCTTTTAGCTGCCTCTGGGATTCCATTGATAAACAGGGAATTTTTTTTTCCAAAAGATAGGCTTCCAGGTCCGGCGCTGGTGTGAAAAATCGTTCTGCAGCAATGTTTTTTTGGGCATTTAAAATGGAATAAAGAATCTGGAGTCCAAAATGGGAAGTTCCTATTTCATACAGGTCGGGGAAAACCAGTCCAAATGTTAAATCCACTTTTCCCAGATCTTTTTTAATAGCATTTATCTCATTGCCTAAATATCGTGTAGGAGTCTGGACCAGTGCAAGGATATCTTGATAATTTTTCTTATGCATGATAGTGAAATTCTAATAAATATAATTTTAATAAGTTAGATATAATCAAATTTTTTAATATATTATTTTTTGCAGGATAAAGCAATGAAAAGAACAAAAATCAATTTGCTGTTAAAGCTTGAAAAAACCCCTGGAGAAATCCTTATCAAAGGTTGGGTAAGGACCAAAAGAGATTCAAAAGAATTTTGTTTCATGGAGATAAATGACGGGTCATGCCTTAAAAATATCCAGGCCATTGCAAATAATGATCTGGCAAATTATTCTTATATACAAACTATTACAACGGGAACCTCTCTATCGGTTAGAGGACAGCTTGTTGAATCTCCGGGAAAGGGACAGAAATGGGAAATCCAGGCATCAGCCGTTGAGATTATCAATCTGGCCCCTGAATCCTATCCCCTTCAGAAAAAAAGACATTCTGATGAATTTTTAAGAACCATTGCCCACTTAAGGCCACGGACAAATAAGTATGGTGCCACTTTTCGTATCAGGTCGGAAATGGCATTTGCCATTCATAAATTCTACCGGGAAAAAGGATTCAGGTATCTGACAGCTCCCTTGATTACAGGATCGGATGCCGAAGGTGCGGGTGAAATGTTCAGGGTAACAAACCTTGACCCTGGGGCGGTTAAAAAACTAGGCAGAATGGATTTTAAAGAAGATTTTTTTGGCCAGGAATCAAACCTGACTGTTTCAGGCCAGTTGTCGGCAGAGATGTTTGCCCTTGCCCTGGGGGATGTCTATACTTTCGGTCCGACATTCAGGGCGGAAAATTCTAATACCAGCCGTCATGTGGCAGAATTCTGGATGCTGGAACCGGAAATGGCATTTTGCGACTTAAAAGAGAACATGGATCATGGTGAGGAACTTGTTAAATATCTCACCCAACATGCCATAAATGAATGCAGCGAGGACATAAATCTTTTTACAAGTTTTGTGGATAAATCATTACCCAAACTTTTTGATACCATTTTAAACCTTGAATTCGGCAGGATTACCTATACCCAGGCCATTGAAATCCTGGTTAAATCCAGACACAAGTTTGAATTTCCCGTAGAATATGGAACGGATCTGCAATCAGAACATGAAAGGTATCTGGCAGAAGTTTATTTTAAGAAACCGGTTTTTCTCACAGATTATCCAAAAGAAATCAAACCCTTTTACATGCGGATGAATGATGATGAAAAAACAGTTGCTGCAGTGGACCTTCTTGTTCCCAGAATCGGAGAACTCATCGGGGGAAGCCAGAGGGAAGAGCGGATTTTTGTGCTGGAAAAAAGAATGGAAGAAATGAATATGCCAATGGAAGATTATTGGTGGTACCTGGATTCCAGAAAATTTGGTTCAGCACCCCATTCAGGGTTTGGCATGGGGTTTGAAAGGTTTTTAATGATGATTACGGGTATCAATAATATAAGGGACGTCATACCCTTTCCCAGAACTCCGGGAAGTATTGATTTTTAGCACCCCACCTATTACACAATCCATAGAGGATTTATGCTTAAAAATATTGAATTCAGATATGGCAAAGGTTCTTATGCCATTGAGGTCCCCGATAAAACTAATACTTTAAGCATAAAGGAACCTGACTTTCAGATCAGCCGGGAAAAGTTTGCAGACAAATTTTCTTTGCACCTGCCGGAAAATATTTCTGATTGCAGGGCTGTTTCCATTGTAGTGGCAGACAAAACAAGGCTTTGCGATTATAAGACCTATCTGCCATGGGTTTTGGATATCCTCTTTCAAAAGGGAATCCAAAAAAGCTGGATTCAAATTTTTATCGCTTACGGCACACATGCTAAACAGGACGATGAAGAGTGCCTGAAAGCCTATGGAAGGATATATCAGGAATACAGATTTATTCATCATGACTGCAATGATAAAACCCTTTTCAGATATCTTGGCAAAACGGATCACGGCACAATGGTTCATGTTAGAAAAGATATTCTTGAAAGTGATCTTATCATTACTTTCGGGGCTTTGTCCCATCACTATTTTGCCGGATATGGGGGTGGCAGAAAATTATTGTTTCCAGGACTTGGGTACAAGCCTGATATTTATCATAACCATGGGCTTTTTCTTGATAAATCTTTAGAAAAACTAAGCCCTGGATGTTGGCCCGGAAATTTTGAAAACAATCCATTGGCAGAGGATTTAAAGCAGATTGATGATGTGATTAAAAACCAGAGGCTTTCAATTCACGGGATTCTTAATTCAAAAGGACGGGTTACCAGGCTTATTGCGGGAAATACATATAATGATTTTTTAAATGCATGCAAATGCCTTGATCCTTTTTATAAGGCAAATATAAATAAACAATATGAACTGGTCATTGCCTCATGCGGAGGATTTCCCAAAGATATTAATTTTATACAAGGCCATAAGGCAATCAATAACGCAGCCATGTTTGTAAAGGACAAAGGCAGTCTGATCGTTCTGGCAGAGTGCATTGATGGCATTGGATCTGATGCCTTTATGGAGTATTTTAATTATCATGATTTTAGTATGGCTTTTGATATTCTAAAAAAAGATTATAAGGGCAACGGGGGCACTGCATTATCCATGATGGCAAAAACAGGCCGGATAAAGATCTTTCTAAAAACGTCTCTGGATGATAAAATCTGCCATAAAATCGGTGTAACAAAAATAAAAAAGACCAGGATACAAAACCTGGTTAAAAAATTTCAAAATGATATGGTCTGTATTGAAAATGCGAGCTTGTTGATAAGATAATGCCATATTTTAAGGATAGAAAAATAATATGATTACCTTACTTGATTACGGTGCCGGTAATGTCAGAAGTGTTGCCAATGCCATTGAAAAGCTGGGCGGAAAAATAAAATTCGTCACAAGACCTTCTGATATTCTTGATGCCCAAAAATTATTATTTCCCGGTGTGGGAAATTACGAAAACATGATCAAAATTCTCCATGAAAAAGATTATATACATCCGTTAAGGGAATATCTTAAGGCTGATAAACCTTTTTTTGGTATCTGCCTTGGCATGCAGGCCCTTTTTGAGGGCAGTGAGGAAGATTTGTCAGGGAATGAAAGTCTGGGGATATTCAAGGGCAGTGTCAAGCAGTTCAGAACTAAGCTGGCCGTTCCCCATATTGGATGGAACGGGGTGAACCTGAGAAAGGATTCACCTGTTTTTAAAGGAGTTGCACACGATACAAAATTTTATTTTGTCCACTCCTATCATATAGTGCCGGCAAATGAGTCTGTTGTATTAACCACCACAACTTATGATTATGAATTTGTGAGCAGTGTACAGAAAGGCAATATTATAGGTACCCAGTTCCATCCGGAAAAAAGCGGGAACAGCGGTATCAAACTGCTGAAAAATTTTATTTATCAAAAGGACCTGAAATCCCGAAAAAAAGTCAATATCAAAGGAACAGGATTTTCAAAAAGAATCATTGCCTGCCTGGATGTCAGGGCCAATGATAATGGCGATCTTGTAGTGACCAAAGGGGATCAGTATGATGTAAGGCAAAAAGGTAATGTCAGGAACCTTGGTAAACCTGTAGAACTTGCCGGACGATACTACAAAGAAGGTGCCGATGAAATCACTTTTTTAAATATCACGGGATTCAGGGACTTTCCTTTAAAAGACATGCCAATGATAGATGTCCTTGAAAAAACCAGTCGAAACGTTTTTGTGCCGCTTACCATTGGGGGAGGCATCAGGGATTATACAGACAATAAAGGTAAATCTTATACGGCACTTGAAGTTGCTGCCCGGTATTTTAGATCTGGTGCTGATAAAATATCCATTGGCAGCGATGCTGTATACATTGCTGAAGAATATATTAAAACAGGGAAAAAATCCGGGAAAAGTTCTATTGAACAAATTTCCAGGATCTACGGCAATCAGGCTGTTGTGATTTCCATTGATCCCAAAAGAGTTTATGTCCACTCGCCTTGTGATGCGAAAAAACACCATGTAATTAAAACTGATTTTCCAGGCCCGGACAATGAAGCCTATTGCTGGTATCAATGCACGGTTCAGGGGGGAAGAATCACGAGAGATATTGACGCGGTTGCACTTGCAAAAGCCTGTCAGGATCTTGGCGCCGGGGAAATTCTTCTCAATTGTATTGATAAAGACGGAACAAATTCAGGGTTTGACCTTGAATTAATTTTGGCAGTCAAAAATGCTGTTTTAATACCTGTAATTGCATCAAGCGGTGCTGGATGTGAAGATCATTTTGTTGAAGTTTTTGAAAAAACAAATGCAGATGCAGCTCTGGCCGCCGGTATATTTCACAGAAAAGAGGTTCCGATTCAAAGAGTAAAAGATTATCTTGCCAAAAATAAGATAGAAGTAAGGTAATTATTCAGCTCGCCCTGTCTGATGGATATTTGTTTCGATGCTAAACCTCCTGCAAATATCCATCAGACAGGGCTTTGGGGATAACTTTTTTTAGCGGGCTGAACAATTACGAAGTAAGAAACTTGGCATAAATTATTTTTGAGAACCAGTCTCGATTTTTAAATATGAACGTTCGTTCTTTTTTTTATTGATATAATAAGATCCCAGGGATATTATGGGGTATGAAAATTCTGGTCTGTATAAAACAGGTGGGTGATGAAGGGGAGATGAATCTTTTTGATGCGCATGCCCTTGAAGAGGCCATTTTGTTAAAAGAACAATTTAGTGCCGCAATGATGGAGCCGGTTTCTGTGGACATAGTAACGGCCGGATCATCCGGGGTCAAAAAAATAATCAGACGAGCCTTTGGTATGGGGGCTGACAGGGGATATCATATTGTTAAAGAAGATTCAGGATATGATTCTTCTTTTGTGACGGCTTCCATGCTGGCGGCAGTGGCCGGAAAAATACCATATGACTTGATCCTGGCAGGGATTATGTCAGAGGATATGATGGCAGGACAGACCGGTCCCATGCTGGCCCAAATTTTGGGCATGCCCTGTGCCACTGGTGTGATAAAAACCACCCTGCCAACCACGGACAATATAATGCAAGTTGAACGGGAGATGGAAAACGGATTCCGGGACTGCATTGCGATACGGCTGCCTGCTGTGTTGACCATTCAAGCCGGTATCAATAATCCCAGGTATCCCTGCCTGTCCAATATGCTGTCAGCAAACCAAAAACAGATCATAACCTTTGCACAAGCTGATCTTTTTCCCACGCCTGTCCGTGCAAGAGAATCTTTTGCAGGTATGCAAGACCCTGAAAAAACAAGGTCCGGCCGTTTATTGGAAGGATCTTTATCTGATAAAGCAGAGCAATTGTTTTCTTTTTTAAGGAAAAAAGATCTGATATGAAGCAGATACTGGTAATTGCAGAGATTTTTGAAAACAGGGTACGAAAGGTGACCTGGGAACTTGCTGCTGCAGCCCTTCAAATCAAGGCTGATTTTTCTCAAAAAAAAGAATCTTCTGATATCAATACCCCGGATGTTTATATCATTATTCCTTCAGACAACCCAAAACCCCTGGTAAAAGAATTTTTAAAACAAACCAGCTTGAACATCATAGGACTTGAGATACCCGAACTTAAAACCTATACCAGTGAAATTTATATTGCCTGCCTTGGGCAGCTGATCAGAAAAATGAATCCCTCACATATACTGGCAGCCCATACTTCCCAGGGACGCGATTTTGCCCCGGGCCTTGCCCTGGGGCTGGAAGCCGCGTCCATACCAGGAGTCAACGGCATTGGATCCGATGAAAAAGGGCTGATTTATTCGCGTTCCGTGTTTAACAATAAGAAAAATATGCTTGTACAACCAGACCCAAAAAGACCTGTTATGCTGACCCTTATGCCCGGGGTGTTCAAGCCTTATATCCATAAATCCGGGAAACCGGGTCAGGTGGATATTAGAAAATTTTTTTTTAATTGCGGCTCCGGCGATAAAAGTCGTATCCAACATCAGCAGGTTTTAAAAAGATCCTGTGAAAACCAGGCCCTGAAAGTGGCAAAAGTCGTTGTGGCCGCCGGCAGAGGCCTGGGAGAAGAAAAAAATCTGAATATAGTGTTCAGATTTGCGAAATGCTTTTTTTCATCAGCTGTGGGTGCTTCCCGGCCTCTGGTTGACATGGGATGGATCGGGTATGAGCACCAGGTGGGTATCACAGGTACAACTATTGCTCCTAAAGTCTATATTGCCTGTGGCATTTCAGGCTCATCCCAGCATATCGCCGGTATAAAGGATGCCAAATTTGTAATAAGTATCAATAAAAACTATAAAGCCCCCATATCCCGATACTCAGACCTGTGCATTACAGAGGATGTAATTGAATTTATCCATGCTTTTTTAAATCTGGTTGACACAAAATTACTCGAGTCTGATCCTGTATCAAATATGGGTAAAATAAAAAGCCGGGTCATTAGAGACGAAGAGCTGCATACAAAAAAGGAATAAAGGAGATACTAGTGGATTTTAAGATTTCAGATAAGATTCAGATCATTGTGGATATGATCAATGAATTTGTGGAAAAAGAACTCATACCTCTTGAACCCCAATTTCTGGTAAAGGATTTTAAAGACCTTTTGCCAGTACTCAAAAAAAAACAGGACCTGGTAAAAAAAATGGAACTCTGGGCCCCCAATTTTCCGGTTGAGTGCGGGGGAATGGGACTTTCACTTCTTGAGCACGGTCTTGTATCCGAGGCTCTGGGACGTTCTCCCCTGGGTCATTATGTATTCTGGTGCCAGGCCCCGGATGCTGGCAATGTTGAAATCCTGCATCTCCATGGAACTTGCGAACAAAAACAACGTTATCTTAATCCTTTGGTAAAAGGAGACATCCGGTCCTGTTTTGCCATGACGGAGGTGGACATGCCGGGATCCAATCCAGTCATGCTGGAAACCACTGCCGTAAAGGATGGAGACGAATACGTCATCAATGGTCATAAATGGTATACCACGGCAGCGGATGGGGCAGATTTTGCCATTGTCATGGCCGTCACCAATCCTGAGGCATCCAATTATCTTAAGGCCAGCATGATTATCGTCCCAACAGCTGCAAAAGGGTTTAACCATGTGAGGAATATTCCTGTTATGGGCCATGCAGGCAGTGATTACTCAAGCCATGGTGAAATCTTGTTTGAGTCCTGCCGGGTGCCACAAAAAAATCTGCTGGGACCTGAAGGCCAGGGCTTTATTATTGCTCAGGACCGGCTGGGACCAGGGAGGATTCATCATTGTATGCGATGGCTGGGCATCTGCAGGCGGGCCTTTGATCTTCTTTGTAAAAGGGCCGGGGAAAGGGTGATTTCTCCTTCAGGGAAAACTCTTGGTAATACACAGACTATTCAAAACTGGATTGCAGAATCTGCAGCCGAGATGCAGGCAGCAAGGCTTTTGACCCTTAATTCTGCCTGGCAGATTGATACCATGGGTGCCTCCCGGGCCAGGGATTCCATTTCCATGATCAAGTTTGTGGTTGCCAACACCATGAATAAAATTGTGGACCGGGCGCTTCAGGCCCATGGAGGCCTTGGAATGACCGATGATACCATCCTTGCCTATTTTTATCGTCATGAACGGGCAGCCCGGATTTATGATGGTGCAGACGAGGTCCATAAAATTTCTCTGGCAAAACGGATTTTAAAAACATATGGGAAAGTAAAATGATTACAATGATTTTTGAGGAAATATAGATGGATTACAAAGAGTTTAAAAAAATATATGAAGTTTCAAACAGGGATATTTCACGGGAGGTGTATCGTAACAATAAAGGAATAATTCTGATTAAAAAAGAAAAAACCGCTGTAAACAATTTGGAAAAAATCTTTAATGCTGTTTTCAATATTTCCTATAAAAAGGGCTTTCAAGCCATGAGTATGCGTGCTTTAAGCCAGAAAACCGGTATGAGTCTGGGGTCTTTGTATGCCTATTTCAAAGGAAAAGAAGATCTTCAGGATATTATACAGATCCAGGGATGGTCTATTATAAAAAAAGATCTTGAAAAGGTTTTAAAAAGTCATAATAATCCCTGGGAAAGGTTAAAGGCTGTGATCAAAGCCCATGTTTTTCTATCTGAATTATTCCGGCCCTGGTTTTATTTTACCTTTATGGAAGCCCGGAATATTAAGGCGGTCAAATCCATGGAAGATCATACCCAGAAAATCCTTACAAATATTCTTGTGGAGGGAGAAAAGCAAGGCGTTTTCAAACCCGGAAACCATGAATTGACAGCCAGTATGATCAAGGCCATGCAGCAGGAATGGTATTTAAAACGGTGGAAATACAAAAAATTAAACATATCAGTAGATCAGTTTGCCGGTCATTTGATGGGGCTTGTGGAAGCCTTCTGCCTGGCTCCGGGACAGGAAGGCTGCGCCTGAAGCAAAGGATGATTATGCCATCAACACATGCAGGCCAACATAAGAGGAAGAAGTCATGCAGGTAACAGACAAAGCAGGAACTATCAGACCTGGAGAGGAAATTGACCCTGGCAGGGTAAAAACATTTTTGCATGAGAATATAAATGGTCTTAAAGGTAATATTGTCATAACCCAGTTTCCAGGAGGATTTTCCAACCTGACCTATTTAATTGATATAGGGGGTAAAAAGATGGTGCTGAGACGACCCCCCATTGGTGCCATGGTAAAGGCAGGGCACGACATGGGACGCGAATACCGTGTGCTTAAAGCATTGTACCCCGTATTTCCTTACTGCCCGGAGCCCCTGGCATATACTGACGATACATCAATTATCGGAGCCCCTTTTTTTGTCATGGAAAAATTATCCGGTATCATCCTTCGAAAAGACATGCCCAAAGGTCTTTGTTTTTCAAGGGACCAGGCAGAAAACCTTTGCAGGGCGCTCACAAATCTTCTGGCAGATCTCCATGCCATTGATATAAAAAAAGCAGGTCTGGATTTTATTGGAAAACCTGAAGGGTATGTTCAACGACAGGTGGAAGGGTGGGCAGCCCGGTATCGCAGGGCAAAAACAGATGATGCACCGGATTTTGAACCCATCATGGACTGGCTTGGGGACAAAAAGCCAAAGGATACGGATCACCCTTGCATTGTACACAATGATTATAAGTTTGATAATGTGGTTCTGGACCCTGCCGACCCTGGAAAAATTATTGGTGTCCTTGACTGGGAAATGACCACTTGTGGTGATCCTTTGATGGACCTGGGCAACTCACTTGCTTATTGGGTGGAAAAAAATGATCCTGAACACATGCAGGTGATGCGAACCATGCCCACCCATATGGAAGGTGCTCTGACACGGCAGGAAATACTGGATCAATATGAAAAACAAACTGGCAGGAGTACGAGGCATTTTGATTTTTATTATTGTTTTGGTCTGTTCCGGCTGGCGGTAATTGCCCAGCAGATTTATTACCGCTTTTTTCACAAGATAACGAATAACAAGCGGTTTGCCCTGTTGATTTTTGCGGTTATAAACCTTGAAAAAACAGCTCTCAAGCTAATAGAATCATCTGATTTGTGATTTTTTTAATGGATATTTTAAGCTTAAGAAAGGAAAGAACATGGCTCAACTTATTGCGGATCAAAAAGAAATAGAATTCATTCTTTATGAACAATTCAATGCTGAAGAATTATTGACCTATAAAAAATATAAAGGGTTTTCAAAAAAAATTTTTGGCATGATTATTTCCGAAGCCCGGAAAGTGGCGATCAAAGAAATTTTACCCACCCTGAGAGATGGAGACAAACAGGGGGTGAGGTTTGAAAATGGAAAAGTAATGGTGCCTGATTCCTTTCACAGGGCCAGAAAGGTGCTGCGGGAATCAGACCTGACATCTACCATGGAAGATCCCGAGTGGGGAGGCCAGGGTTTACCTTTTCTGATCAGTATTGCCATCCTGGATTATATTGTGGGCGCTAATTATTCCTTGAGCGGGTATATCAATATGGGCCATGGCACGGGGAAAATGATTGAACTCTTTGGAACGGACACGTTAAAAAAAATGTTCGTTGAAAATCTGTATACATCCAGATGGTCCGGTACCATGCTCCTGACCGAGTCTGAGGCAGGAACGGAAGTTGGTGCCATCACAACAACGGCCCGGAAAAATGATGACAATACGTATTCCATTATTGGAAATAAAATTTTTATCACTGCTGGTGAACATGACCTGGCTGATAATATCATTCACCCGGTCCTGGCACGAATTGAAGGCGCTCCCAAAGGCAGCCGGGGGATCTCTATTTTCATTGTCCCGAAAATCTGGGTCAATAAAGACAAAACCCTTGGAAAACATAATGATATTCAGTGTGTGGGAATTGAAGAAAAAATGGGATTCCATGGATCTGCCACCTGCGCAATGGCTCTGGGTTCAAAGGGAGAATGCCGGGGATTTCTTCTGGGTGAAGAAAACAAAGGCCTTGAAATCATGTTCCACATGATGAATGAGGCAAGGCTCAGCGTTGGTTTCCAGGGCAGCACCACAGCATCACTTGCCTATCTATATGCTCTTGATTATGCTCGACACAGGGTCCAGGGCAAAGACCTGGCAGAAAGCAGGAATCCAGAGGCTGAATCCATCCCAATTATACGCCACCCGGATGTAAGAAGGATGCTCACCTGGATGAAGGCCCATGTGGACGGGATGAGAAGCCTTGTTTATTATGTGTCTCTGTGCTTTGACAAGAAAGAAAATGCTTTTGATGAAACCCAAAGGGAGCTGGCAGGAGATATGATCGAACTTTTGACCCCCGTGATCAAGTCCTGTTGTGCCGAGCGGGGGTTTGAGGTTTGTGTCCAGGCCGTGCAGGTGTTTGGCGGATATGGATATACAAAGGAATTTCCAGTGGAGCAATTGGTCAGGGATGTGAAAATAGCCTCCATCTATGAGGGAACGGATGGTATCCAGGCCATGGATTTTCTGGTACGCAAGCTGGGCATGAAAAAGGGTCTGGTATTTAAAGGCCTTCTAAATGAAATGGGCAAGACTATTAAAGATGCAAAAAAAATAGAATCATTGGAATTTATGTCGGATTCCCTTGCCAAAGCGGTTGAAGCCCTTGGTATAACCGCTCTGAGTATAGGGGGTGCTGCCATGTCTGAAAAATATACCTCAGCATTTGCCCATGCCCATCCTTTTCTGGAAGCAACCGGGGACGTGGTTATGGGATGGATGCATTTGTGGCGGGCACTTACAGCTGTAAATGCCCTTAAAAAAAATACCGGTCAAAAAAATCAGGCCTTTTATAAAGGGATTGTGACCTGTGCAAGGTTCTATATGGAGGCTGTGTTGCCAGTAACCATGGGAAGAATGGCTTCTGTCCAGGCCCTTTCAGATGCCGCCTTGACCATGGATGAAGCTTCTTTTGACTAAACCGGGCAAAATAGCAAAAAAGTCTCCCCTGCCATTTGGATATCCCAATGGCGGGGGAATTATAAATTTCCTTTTAATCCTATTTTTTCTGCTACAGGTCTCATTCCCAATATGACCTGAGTGATGAGTTCGGAAAGATCCATATCTAAGAATTTGGCACCATTCAGGATTACCTGCCGGTCAACGGCTGCGGCAAACCGCTTGTCCTTAAATTTCTTTTTTACTGATTTTGCCTTGATATCAAGAATACTTTTAGAGGGTCTGACAAGAGCTGAACTTGCCACAAGACCGGTTAGTTCATCAATGGCATAAAGCGTTTTCTCAAGATTGGTTTCAGGTTTTACATCCGTACAAATTCCCCATCCATGGCTTACGACCGCACGAATATAGTCTTCAGGCCAATTGTATTCTTTGAACAATTCAATGCATTTATGGCAATGTTCTTGAGGATACATTTCATAATCAAGGTCATGCACCAGACCTATGACCCGCCATTTTTCCTCATCTTCATTAAAGTGTCGTGCAAAATGGGCCATGACTGATTCAACTGAAAGGGCATGACGTATGAGTCCTTCTTTTTTATTATATTTTTTTAATAATATGTATGCATCTTCTCTTGAGGGAATATAAGTATTCATGGCAAATCCTCTAATTATATGGCGTTTTTACTTAAATAATAAAACTTTCAATATCTTTTAACCGGAGATAAGTCAACGATTATGACCTTAACGCAAGCTTGTCTTTATTTTGTTCAGCTCAATTAAGTTTAATAAAAAATCTTTGAACAAAACAAGGTAACTTGGAAAATTTTTGTATCCTGGATACCCAACCCATGCAAGTATCATTGATTACTAACAATGCTATTAAAACAGGCAGGAATGGAAGGGCCAATGTGGATACTGAGCCATAATTTAAGATAATTACCTCTTTTAAACAATTATAGACAATCATTTCATTAATTGTTAATTGCTTTTCAATATGGTCTCATTTATTTATAAAAAAATTGTTGTGAAGTGATCATTTCAAAGAAGAGTCAATAAACTTGACGAAGAAAGGATGGGTTTGGAAATAATTAATAATGAGGCGGTTTTCTTGAAAAATTTTTAATTGATTTGCAATTCCATATAAATATTAGCTGTTTTGTATATTGCATTTTGGGGGATTGGCATATGTTTGAACCCGAAGGACTCATACAACTGGATAGCCCTATTCAATTTTTTATTTGAAACAAGGATTATTTTTTTAAATCCCATTTTACTGGCCTCTTTTAAGGACTCCATGACCAGCATACGACCAACTCCTTTTCCCTGGGCATAGGGAGAAACAGCCAGTTTTGCAAGTTCAGCAGTATCACTTGTTTCTATTATAATTGCGCAAGTGCCGATAACAGCATTATCGGTTATGGCCATTAAAATCCTGCCGCCTTGTTCAAGGATATTCAACTGTGGATTGTCAAGATATTTTAAATCAGTAGGCTCAAAAAGTTCGTAAGCCTCAAGCCATTCTATATTCAATTGTTTGAATGCTGTGGCATGTATGTTTTCAAAAGGTACTATCTTTATCATTGAATACTATCTCTATATTTTTCTGATGATAGAAGATGGTAACTTCCTTCCGCAGTTGTGCAGACAGCACCTTTAATATTGAAAAGCTTTGCATGCATTTTTATCTTCGGACCTTCTTTTGAAATCACCTGGCATGTAATGCTTATTTTTTCTCCATTAATATATGTTGGCTTTAAAAATTTGACATTGATATCAGATGTAACAGCCATTTTTTCAGTAAATGCATAGCTGGTCCATCCCATGATTTCATCAAGAAGACCCATTTGAATCGCTCCATGAAGTATATTCCCCTGGCCGGTAAAGTGGTTGGCAGGCAGATATTCAGTAGAGGCTTCTTTATTTTCTCCATCCCAATAAAACTTAAGTTTCAAACCAAATTTATTATTGATTCCACAAAAGAAACAATTGCCATCGGGAAAAGGATTTTTAATTTCTTTTTTCATTTTTTTTTGATGACATCCATGGATTTCTTTTATTATTTATTCTACCATAAATAATAATTGATCAAATATCTATAGCATCATTAAAATCAAGGTTAATTATCCCTAACGAATATTGCCAGAAGATCTTCATCTTTGGAACAAACAATCATAGAGCCAGGTTTTAAGCAACTTTTTCTATTGATCCAGCACTTTTCTGACTATTGATGCCAGGTCTTTTTTGGCGAACGGTTTCTGAACAAAGTGTACCCCTTCATCCAGAACGCCATGATGAGCTATGGCATTGGCAGTGTACCCGGACATGAAGATACATTTCAGGTCTGGATAAAATTGTTTCAATTGTTTTGACAGTTCAAGCCCATTCATTTCAGGCATAATCACATCCGTTACAAGCAGGTAAATTTCACCTGTATGGTCTTGTGCCAGTTTTATGCCCTCTTTTGGTGTGCCAGCAATCAAAACGGTGTAATTCAGTCTTTCGAGGATTTTTTGAGCAAGTTTCAGGATGGAAAGATCATCCTCAACCAGCAGGATGGTTTCACCTTGACCCTGGGGTATTTTCCCCGTGCTTCCCCTCTGGATCTCGACCGCTTCGTCCTCGTACAAAGGCAAGTATATTTTTACACTTGTTCCTTTGCCCGGTTCGCTGTAGACATTTATAAACCCGTTGTTCTGCTTGACAATGCCAAAGACTGTGGAAAGTCCCAGACCTGTTCCTTTATCTACAGGTTTTGTGGTGAAAAACGGTTCAAAAATATTGTTCAGTATTTCTTTGTCCATACCGCAACCGTTGTCGCTTACAGCTAATAAAACAAATTCACCTGGGATAAAACCGGTATGATCGGCACAATAGGCCTCATCAAATGTGATCTTGCCCGTTTCAATGGTGATCTTGCCAACTCCTTCAATGGCATCTCTGGCATTGACACACAGGTTGGCCAGAATCTGGTCGATCTGGGAGGGGTCCATCTTGACATTCCCCAGGACCTTGCCTGGCATCCACACAAGGTCAATGTCCTCACCAATGAGACGACGGAGCATTTTGAACATACTTTCCACTGTTTCGTTCAGATCAAGAACAACCGGGGCAATTGTCTGTTTCCTGGCAAAGGCCAAAAGTTGCCGGGTAATATCCTTAGCGCGTTTAGCAGACTTGAGAACCTGAGAAAGATCAGCATGCAATGGCCCTTTGGGATCTGCATCCATCATGGCAAGTTCAGTGAATCCCATGATCGAAGTGAGGGCATTATTATAATCATGCGCCACCCCGCCTGCCAGGCGACCTACTGATTCCATCTTCTGGGCTTGCTGCAACTGTTCCTGTAACTTCTTGTTTTTTCCCTCGGCACGCTTGGATTTAGAAATGTCAGTCATCATTAATAACAATTGCTGTTCATTCTCATGTGTAAAGGGGATAAAAAGGCTGGACACCCAGCATTCCTTGTCGAAACTGGAAATATAATGAAAGTCGAGGTTCTTTTCGAGGCCACTGCTGAGTACATCTTCGGCAGCCGCCAACATACCCGAGGTTCTCCATGACTCAATTTCATGAATGTTTCGGCCTACAATTCCTTCTATGGGGCCTCCAATAATTTTTGCCAATGAAATGTTTGTTGTTACAATTTCACCATCTGCCCTTAAAGTGGCAATACCTACTGGTGCGTTGTCTAATATCGTTTGAATATATTTAATAGCATTATCGAGTCGTTTTTCATCTTGTTTGCGCTCAGTGATGTCAATGTGGGAGCCCAGCATTCTTATCGAGCGGCCAGAGGTATCCTGAATGACGGACCCTTGAGTCAGAATCCATCGATAGGAGCCGTCCTTGTGCAGAAACCGGAATTCTGATTGATGATTCTGCTGGGCATTGGCGATGCTATATTTTACCTTTTCGAGTGTCGGCACCAGATCATCGGGGTGCACACGATTTTCCCATTCCTTAAAGTCATTGTCAATTTCATGGTCTTTGTACCCAATTTGCTTTTTCCATTCGATTGAAAAGATGACTTTATTGGTAATGAGGTCCCAGTCCCATAAACCAACATTCGAGGCCTTGACAGCTTCTTTTTGACGTAAGATAGATTCGTTTAAATATTCCTGGGTCTCTTTAAGTTTAGTGACTGTTTTATCTAAAGCCTTATTCAGTTTTATAATAGAAACATATCTCCATAACAGCAAGATAGCAGTGATCAGGCCGAAAAGGGCACCCATCAAAAGGATAACCCTTTTAACGTTCCAGAAAGATTTTGGTTTGCCATGCCATTTTTCATAAATGGTCTTATATTCAGGCGATTTCATGAGTTGCTGAACAGCAGTCTCTAATCTCTGAAATAATTTTGGCTCCCCTTTGCGGATTGCAATACCCCGTTTGATCTCTTGAAGCGGTTGTCCAATAATTTTAATCTTGTTATCAAGTCCCATGCGAATGGCAAGCCCTTGAAATACCTGTTCAGGATAAACCGCCACATCAATCCCACCTGAAACTAATGCCATAAAAAGTTCTTCAGGCGATTTGTAGGCTTGAATATTTGACACACCTTGATTTTTAAGGAGAGTCATCCCCTGGTTAGTCTCAACAGCGCCTGCCTTTTTCTCATTCAACTGACTTAATTTATCTATATTGGAAGTTGCTTGTCGGACAAAGGCACTGATGCGAAATGTTTCATACGGCATAGTGAAATCATATAATTTTTGCCGCTCTGCTGTTATTCCCATATTTGGCAACAAAACTGCCTGGCCTTTTTGTACAGCTTCAACAGCATCAGGCCAATCATTATAAACGGCATATCGAATTTCAAAGCCACTTAATTCAGCGACCTTATTCATCATATCAATGGCAAATCCAGCAGGTTTACTGGTTTTTGAGTCGGTCAGATAATGTGGCTGCCAATCACGTAAAACAGCAGCAACAACTTCCTGAGAATTCCCGTTTTCTGAGTATCCATTTATTGGGCAGGCAAAAATGAATATAAAAATAATGATAAATGGCATTCTAAAGAATCGTATTTTGTCTACCCTCCATAGAAAATTCTTTGAGAATCAATGTAACATTTTGAAAAAATAGTATATCAAAAAACCAGAAATTGCAAAATTAATTGTGATTTTAGTAGATTTCACAGTGAATATATGGGGTATTATCTGTCAGGAGTTAAATTCGAAAAATTACCGAGCGCTTCTTTCACCAGTTCGGAATTTCGGGGAAAGGTAAGCTTACCACATATGGTATGGGCTATTTTTTAGACTCTGGTTAGAAATTCAACTATACTGGAAGATTCATGGGGCCATGTTTTAATAAAAAAATTAGAAGAATATCTCTGCTATTCTGTAATTTTAAAAGACTGGAATAGCGAGCCATATAGCCATTACCCTTAAAAGGTATATTCCTTTTTATCCAGTATTTTTCGAATGGTCTGGGCTGTTTCCTTCATGTTGATTGGCTTCATTAAGTAGGCTGCTAACCCCAATTCTTTTGCCTTTTCTTCATCAACAAGGGCACTATGGCCTGTACAGATAATGATGGGAATATCAGGGCGGATATCCATTAACTTTTCAGACAACTTAACACCCGTCATCTGGGGCATGGTCATGTCCGTTATAACCAGATCAAAATAACTGGGGTTTAAGGTAAATCGATCCAGCGCATCCTGCGGTGTCGTGGCCGTTTGAACTTTGTATCCCAGGCGCTCGAACATTCTTTGCACCATATTTACAATGGATATTTCATCATCCACAAATAATATGCTTTCACTTCCCCTGGGAATTTCCTGAATCGTTTCTTCTTCAACTACTGATTTTCCTTGTGCCAACGGAAAAAGTATGCTGAACGTGGTGCCTTTGCCAGAACTGCTGTCAACTGTAATATATCCGCTATGATTCTTTACAATTCCATGCACCACGGCCAACCCCATACCAGAACCTTTGCCCACCCCTTTTGTGGTAAAATAGGGGTCAAAAATTCGGTCTATGATCTTGGGGTCGATTCCCGGGCCTGTATCGCTTACCACTACCTTGACGTACTTGCCACTTTTTAAATCAGGATAGTCTTTGGCTGAATTATCGTCCAAAGTCACATTTTCAACTATGATGGTAATATTTCCGCCGCTTTGTTCCATGGCATGGGACGCGTTGATACAAAGGTTCATCATGATCTGGTTGATCTGGGTTGGGTCTGCAAGAATCGTTTCATCTGTGACAGAAATATTCTGCTCAATACCTATGGTGGTTGGAATCGTTGATCTCAAAAACTTGAGCGCATCTTTAATAACCGATGCAATTTCCATGGATTGCAGTTTCTGGTCGGTTATGCGGGTGAAGCTTAAAAGCTGTCTTACAATATTTGCTGCCCGAAGACTTGCTTTTTTGATCTCTTCAAGGTTGGAATGACCCGGGTTCCATTCAGGGACATCCGCTAAAGCCAGTTCAGCATTTCCCATAATAATACCCATAATATTATTAAAATCGTGGGCAATGCCACCTGTCAGGGTGCCGATGGACTCCATTTTTAAGGCTTGACGAAGGTGCGATTCCAACTTCTTTGTCTCAGTTATATCCGTTGCAATGTGTATAATCTTTTCAATGTTTCCGTTTGTATCGATAATGGGTGTACAAGATACCAAAAAAGTGCCGCCGAGCGCCTCCATTACCATCTCAACAGTTTCAAGTGAGCCTTTATGCAGAAGCGCTTCCATTGGACACGACTCAGGCGGCCTAACCGTTGTATGAAAAATGTCAAAACACTTTCTGCCTGTTAACTGCTTTTCAGACAGCCCCGTTATATTCAGTGCGGCTTTGTTGGCTTTTATAATGCCATTTTGCGGGTCAAGTATTATTGTTGGTTGACCGATTGCCTGAAAGATATCTTCCCATTCTTTTTGCGAAGCAATAAGTTGATCCTGGTAGTGTCTCCTCTCGCTGATATCTTGCATTACAGCCATAACGTGAATTTCATCATTTTCTTTTGTTATAACTGAAGTTGATATGGACAGGACCTTCTGAGTTTTATTTTTTGTTGTGATGACCCACTCTTCAGATATGATATCATCACCTAATCGCATGCTGGCCATTCTTTCAATAGCCTTTTTCTGAACCTCTGGATTAGAATACATACTTTGATACCAGCCGAGTCGATTAATTTCATCAATGGAATATCCCGTGATTTGATTCATTTTCGGATTCCAATGAGTGAATTTAACAAAGGGCTCTTCAATTATATTATGGCAAACACAGATACCATCAGCCGCACATTCAAGGATATCATTCAGGGTATTTGTCTGTTCATTTAATTTCTCTTCTGTCTTTTTTCTATCAGTTATATCTGTTGAGGTAGAAGTCAATGCAATGGGTTGGCCCTTATCATTAAATACGGCAACGGCAGTAACATGCACACAAAAAGTGCTGCCGTCCTTCCGGATGGCCTTATTTTCATCTTCCCAAGGCTTTCCGCTTTTGATGGTATGCATAATCTGCTCAAGCTTTTCTTCCACCATCCAAAAATTCCAAAAGGGTTTGCCTACAAAATCTTCAGGAGATTCAAAACCCCATCTATCAATAAAATAGGGATTCCCATATATTAAATTACCATCGAGATCTCCTATAGTAATAGCAATCGCTGAGGATGAAATTATTTTTTCTTTTAGTAGCAAACTTTCTTCAATTTGTCGGCGTTTCGAAATATCTCGAGTTGTACATATAATTTCTTTTATCTCGCCAGAATCTGGATCAGTTACTATCGTACTAACTGTTTCAACCCAAACATAGTGTCCTTGTTTATGCCTGATTCGATAGGAAACAGTGTAAACAACCCTACTATTTACAACTTGCTCATGGCTTTTTTTAATTTCTTCAATGTCGTCTGGATGGAAAAGGTCATATGCATTTCGACCAATTAACTCATTGGAGGTATAACCGATGAGATCAAAACATGCAGGAGATGAGTAGGTATAATTGCCTTCAGGATCATGTTTACTGATCATATCAACAGAATGATCAGCAAGTAATTTATAGTAAGCTTCATTTCTTTCAAGATCCTTGATCCTGCTTTCCTGTTCTTCATAAGTTAATTTTTGTTTCATAAATATTTTTCCACCATTGTTTAGATCAGATATGTTCTAAATTAATATTCACCCAAAGAGAGAAGATCTTATATCAGCATTACAACAAGGATTCTATAAAATCAAATTGTATGTGTAAGGATTTCTAAAAAACCTTACATCAAAAAGCTGGATCTTGCAAAAAAAATGATTTGATCCTGTTTCCTTATGAGCACCGGTATTATCTGTCAGGAGTCAAATTCTACAATTTACCGAGCGCTTCTTTCTCCAGTTCTCGCTTTTAAAAACAATTATAGACCACCACATCTGGTGTAGACAAATTTTTCATCTCCAGATTAAAAAATAAATTATATGGAAATAAGAAAAATCAAATTGAACACAGGTCCATTAAAGCACAATTGGAGATCAAAAACATTATTGTTCAGGTCTGGGGTATAATTTTTTAATTTGAATGAATATATATATTGGTACGTCGAATTTGGAAGAACTGCTTATGTTGCTGGTCTTGGTCCATATAATTTAATATCAAATAACAGACCAAAATTGTTCCCAAGCACAAGATACAGATTCTGATTTTAATTAAAAGTTAAAGGAATGCTCCAGCAATTATGCAATTTATGAAAAATTTCAAGAGTAAAAACTATAACCATTTTCCTTGAATTAAATTTTACTTTCTATCCAGCACTTTTCGAATGGTCTGGGCAGTTTCCCGTATACTAATTGGTTTCATGATATAGGCTGCCAACCCCAATTCTTTAGCCTTTTCTTCATCAACAAGGGCACTGTGACCGGTGCAGACGATAATGGGAATATCAGGGCGAATTTCCATCAGTTTTTCAGATAACTTAACACCCGTCATCTGGGGCATGGTCATGTCAGTTATGACCAGGTCAAAATGATCGGGATTTAAGGCAAACCGATCCAGAGCATCTTGTGGTGTCGTGGCGGTTTGAACTTTGTATCCAAGACGCTCGAACATTCTTTGCACCATATTTACAATTGATATTTCATCATCCACAAATAATATGGTTTCACTTCCCCTGGGAATTTCCTGAATTGTTTCTGCTTCAACGGCTGCTTTTCCCTGTGCCAACGGAAAAAGTATGCTGAATTGAGTGCCTTTACCAAGGGTGCTGTCAACTTTAATAGATCCGCTATGGCTCTTGACAATGCCATGTACTACGGCCAACCCCATACCAGAACCTTTACCAATCTCCTTGGTTGTGAAATAGGGTTCAAAAATGCGGTCTATAATTTTGGAATCTATTCCCGGGCCTGTATCGCTTACCGCTATCTTTACATACTTACCGCTTTTTAAATCAGGATAGTCTTTGGCTAAACTATTGCCTAAAAGCACATTTTCAACAGTGATGGTAAGCTTTCCACCGGTTTGTTCCATGGCATAGGAAGCGTTGATACAAAGGTTCATCATGATCTAGTTGATCTGGGTTGGATCTGCAAGAATCGTTTCATCTGTGACACAAATATCCTGCTCAATATCTATGGTAGCTGGAATGGTTGACCGCAAAAACTTGAGCGCATCTTTAATAACCGGTGCAATTTCTATTGGTTGCAGTTTCTGGTCCGTTATGCGGGTGAAGCTTAAAAGCTGTTTTACAATACTTGCTGCCCGAAGGCTTGCCTTTCTGATCTCTTCTAAGTTGGTATGAGTCGGGTTCGATTCTGGAACATCCTCTAAAGCCAGCTCTGTGTTCCCCAGAATAATACCCATAATATTATTAAAATCATGGGCAATGCCGCCTGCCAGAATGCCGATGGATTCCATTTTTTGAGATTGTCTAAGTTGTTCCTCCATTTGTTTGCGCTCTGTGATATCCTGAGCAGCTCCCCTTAATCCAACAATTGCACCTCTTGCATCACGAACGACCTCTCCATGCACCCACATCCATCCCCGGTTCCCATCTTCTCGCAGTGTTTCCAACTCAAGCTCGTAGGGGATTCCAGTATCTTTAGTGTTATTCAGGGCCGTAGACAATTTCTTCCAACTCTCAGGGGTGAACAGTTTCTGATGTTCGGTATAAGGGGGTGGAGGAGATGTAGGATCAAAACCATACATTCTATAAAGTTCTTCCGACCAAACGACATGATTGCTCACAAGGTCCAAACGCCAACTGCCTACATGAGCAGTCCGTTGAGATTCCTTTAAATCTGCCTCACTCTGACGTAAAGCTTCCTCCGCGCGTTTGCGCGATCCACGATTTATCATCAACCAACCCAGAAGTGCTGTGGTTACAGGAAAAATCAATAACACGGGAAGACTGATTTTAGAAAGAACTCCCTTTGCAACTGGCCAAGGCAGTGAAAACATCCAGAGTAGCATGGCAATATGGACAACAATGCCGAAAAGATACAATTCACGTGTGGATATGTCTAATTCTTTGTTATGCCATAGATATCTCCAAACCAAACCGATTCCACCGGATGTTATAATAACAGCAACACCTGTCCACTGCCCGGCCCCGCTTAGATACAGACGAAAGCCTCCAGTCATGAACATTGCTAAAAGCGTGGGAACTGTTCCTAAAAAAAGCCCTGATATACTTAGAAGCACCGAGCGAGTGTCAAATACAACCCCTGGCATAAACATCCAGGGATTCATCATAATAGCAATTCCGATTACACCTATGACAATTCCTGTAAGAATTTCCCGGACAGCGTTTTCTGTAGTTTGGGGTATATTGTGAAATATTTCATAAATAAGGCTAAGTGCTAACAAGAGTGCAGCATTGTTGACCAATCCAATAATACTTGAAAATATCATCTATTTGAATATCCTGAACTTTTCTTCCACATTAAAATTCAAATATAACTTGCGTTGTTGACAATTCCGCCAGTATTCAATGATCCAAATTGTATCCGTAAAAGTTATTTTAATGAACGTTACATTAAAAAGTTGAAGATTGCAAAATTTTTGTATGATTTTAGAGGTTTTCCTCCTGCGTATTCAGGTATCATTAGAAACGAGTAAAATCAAACAAATTACATCTTTTAAAAAATCTTTAGAAGAAAATCACGCAACAAAAAAAAGTCGCAACATAATTGGAGATAAAAGGAAGGGGATATCCATTCTGCTATGGTGCAGATTATGTCTATCGATCAGCTGGGTTGGTCGGTGTTTTTAGGGTATTGACTATTATTATTAAAAGTCTTGGGAATTCTGAATCGAAACCCTATACAAGATTTTGCAATTGACCTGTTGGTGGCCGTTATATCCTTGCAATCTTCATTGACTGTGTTGTAAATTATATAGTTGTTAACTATTAATGGTTATTGCCCCGCTTAGATTGATTTTGAACGTATATATGAAATGATAAAGGAATAGCCGTATGATCAAAGAAATAGAAAAAAGACTTCTCGGCTTTATCAATAAGGATGAACTGGTTCGTTTGACCCAGGATTTGGTTAGGATTGATTCAGTGATTCGTCCTGAGACAGGAAATACAGAAGCCGGGGTCGTCCGGTTTATAGCTGACTGGATACAAAGAGAACTTGGAGTAAAACCACTTGTCCAGGAGGTGGTTCCCTTAAGGGAGAACATTATTGTTACCATTGACTCGGGTAAGCCCGGGCCCTGTTTGATGTTTGAAGGTCATACTGATGTGGTTTCCGAGGGCAATAAAGATCTCTGGCAGCATGATCCTTTTGGAGGAGAGATCCATGAAGGTAAAATATACGGCAGGGGATCCTGTGATATGAAGGCGGGTCTGGCCGTTAACCTTTTGACGGTCAAAGCCATGATGAAGTCCAAAATTGATTTCAAGGGAAAGATGAGACTTGGTATAGTATGCGATGAAGAAGACCTGATGCTGGGAATTCAGGATTATATTAAAAAGGGGCATGCTGATGATGTGGATGCCTGCCTTGTGTCGGAACCGGAAGAAAATCAGCTCTGCCTGAGTATGAAAGGAGCTTTGCGAGCCATAGTCAAGGTTAAAGGTAAAATGGCCCACGGGGCTATGCCATTGACCGGGATTAATACCAGTGTTCGAATGGCAAGGATCATTCTGGCTTTTGAAGCCTTTGAAAAAGCTGAAATGGATCGTTGCGGCAAGGACGAGTTTTTGGGTTGGCCCTCTGTGACGTTTACTGTGGTTCAGTCACCCCCGCCAGGTGAGCCCACACAATTGAATGTAATGCCATCGGAATCTGTGGGATATGTTGATATAAGAACCATTCCGGGTCAGGCTCATGAACAAATCAAGATGCAGTTGAAGGAGATCCTCAACCAACTTGCTGCAGATGATCCTGATTTGAATGCGCAAATAGAATTTATAGCTGATAAGCCTGTCGTGAGTATGGAAAAAGATGAGCCCATTGTCATGATTGCAGCAGAGGCGTACACAGATATCACGGGCAGGGAACCTGTTTATAATGGAGTTCCAGGCGCCACAGACGGGACTTTTTTAAGAGATTTAAAAGGTATACCATCCCTGGTCAATGGCCCGGGTCCAAGGCATTTACCCCATCAGACGGATGAATATGTACAGATCGAAGAAATGTTTGAATCTCTCAAAATTTATCTTTTGACAACCTATCGTTTCCTGAACAGGACCTAAGATTTAGGAAATTCATTATTCTCCATACATATCAGTTATCAGTTTTCGTAATTGAGCAGCTTCTAAAGTCGATAACCGATCAATCTTCTTTTTTAATCTCAGCTTACTAATGGTACGTATCTGATCAACAGCTATTTCTGCCTTTTTATTAGCACATCTGATTTGGAGACGGCTTCTCCATTGCAAATGCAATTGTGAGGTTAAAGGGCAAATGACAACAGTTTCTAAATATTTATTCATTTCATCCTGGCTAATGATGACAACGGGACGTATTTTTTTTATTTCACTGCCCATTGAAGGATTGAGATCAGCAAAGTATATTTCATATCTTTTAAATTTCAAATTCTTCATCATCCAATCCGTCCAGAAGGGTTGTGTCAAAATCATCCCAATTTTCTTTTTCATCAGCCATGGCCTTATAGGTATCTTCCCAGGAAAGTGTGTTGTCATCTTTCTTTCGAAGCAGCAGTCCCCTCTCTGTTTCCTCAAGTAAAAGGGATTGATTGAAACCATATTTTTGAAGAAGCAATTTAGGTATGCGAACTCCTTTGGAATTTCCAATAGGGACTAATTTAATGTCTCTTGTGCGGTTTTGTTTTTCCATATTTTTTCCCTCACACTATTGCTGATTTATTATGTATGTATTGTAATTACACCATGGGATAAAGTCAAGTGTCTAATTATCAGATTGCTTGTTCCAGGGGAGATTAGCACACTTTATATGTCCATCCTATATATTGCCCCGGAAAATATTAAAAAAGACGCTACATGCTTGGAGATATACTTTCCAGCAATTCAAACCCTGAAAATAATTTTCTGAAATCTGGCAGAATGATGTAAATATATTAGTAAGTGTAATATGGAAAAATTGCCCGTGTCAATGTCCTGGTTTATATATCGGAATGGAAAGTTCCATTATGGAAAAACATAAGACACCAGATGTAGTGGCTCCCAAATTTCGTCAGGACTGAGTCCTGTGAATTCAAGTGGTCAGTTTAGATCAGTTGTTTCCGTACTAAGACCTTGACCTCACAAGAAGCAATTTGTATATTCGTGTTGTCTGAACAACAGCTCATCCTGATTTGATATCAGATTTTCCTTCACCCGAATCCTATTCTTCCAAATCAACCACTTTCTGAATAATTAAGTTTTTAAACCATCAACAACAAGTGTGAGAGGTTTAAATGCCTCTGAGGCTACTTAATGCGACAAAAGGTACTTTCATTATTGAAAGTTTATGAAGACGAGGTCAGTCTGCTGTTGTGGACAACCGCCTTGCTTTTCCTTGTCCGAAGCTCGGGCATGATACTGAATAATTTTGCTGAAACTGCTTTTCTAAAACGATACGGAGTTGAATTTCTGCCCATTGTCACTATGATTAATTCCATACTGACTTTTGTTGTCACCGGCTTTTTAACAGTATTTATGAGCAAAGTGACAGGCATCCGACTCTTATCTTCCTTGTTTCTTTTCAGCGGTATCAGTGTGGTTATTGTAAGAATACTGATTCCTCTTGGATTCGAAATTATTTACCCGATACTGTTTATGCTTAAAAATCAATTTGAATTGCTGCAGGCTCTGCTGTTCTGGAATCTTGCCAGTGATTTTTTTAACACTCGGCAATCAAAACGGTTGTTTACCCTTTTATCGGCAGGCGGTGTGCTCGGATTGATTATAAGCAGCTTTGGCACCCGATTCTTTGACCGTGCTTTTTCATTAGATAATCTTTTATATCTTTATACGGCTACTACCTTTATGGGAGCTGTTCTGGTCGAAATGATGGGGCGACAATTTTCCGCACTTGTATTTTCTGGAGAAAAAAAAGAGACAGGAAAGAAAAAAGCTTCCATGGCCGAAGAGTTCAAAACCATCCTCCCTTTATTAAAAAAATCAACACTTTTAAAAATCGTACTGATTTTAAACTTTATGCCCAATGTGATTCTCACCATCATGAACTACCAGTTTTACTACGCCATTAATGATTATTTTGCTTCTGAAACCGATATGCTTCGGTTTTTTGCTTATTTCAGAGGATGGCTTAATATCATCAACCTTTTAATTCTTTTATTTGTTGGTAGAATTTATGGAAGATGGGGACTGCCTGTCGCTTTGATGTTTCATCCTTTTAACTATATTATTGCCCTTTTTGGGTTCCTGCTAAATTTTGGCATGTTTTCAGCCATGTATGCCAGGATATCAACTAACATTATCAAAACCACTATTTGGCTGCCCTCCAAAGAAATTTTGATAGGGCTTTTCCCTCTATCATACAAACGAATGATCCGTCCTTTTTTAAAAGGAACCGTTGTGAGAGCAGCAATTCTATTAAGCTCGGGGCTAATTCTTTTTTCTCAGAACCATATACATCCCAGATACCTGACCCTTGTCGCATTACCTTTTTTGATCACCTGGATAGCAGCATCAGTTCTCTTAAAGCATAAATACGCCAAGATTTTAAAGGACCTTGTTGCTAACAATCTGTTGGATTTAAAGAGGCTTGATCCTGAAGAACTGATTCAGGTGTTTAAAGAGGGAACGGCATTAGATGAACTCAAAAAATCTTTTTTATCTGCAAAAGGGGATGATGCTGTCTGGTATGCAAGACTTTTAAACAATTTCTCAATTGATGATTTTGATGCCATCATCCTCACAAATATTAATAATCAAGATGATCTCACAAAAATTGCGTTGGTAAAGATGCTTTCTCCAGAATTTTTCAGGACTTCAAGGGATCAGATTTTAAATTTATTAGACCCCAAAAAGACTGAACTGACCATTGCCATTTTAAAGCTTGCAGTTCTGCATCGCTTTGAAGATGTCAAAAAAATAGATTTAAAGCTGTTTGAAAATAATGAAAATCCGGTTGTCAGGGGATTTGCCATTGGCTGCATGTATTTTAATAATTCTGTTGAATATGAAAAAATTATTAATAAAATGGTGTTATCAAAAAATATGGAATTACGCAAATCAGGTATTATCAGTGCAGGCCTAACCGGGAAAATTGACTATATTCCGGTTTTAGAAAATATTTTGTATCAGGATGGTTTGGAACCTTTAATTCCAGACACTATTATTGCATTATCCAGACTTAAAGCAGATAACTTAAACCATATGGTGATGCAATTTTTGTCCAATGAGATAGAAGAAATAAGATTCACTGCCCTGGATGCATTTGAAATTAAGGATGAACCCACATTATTAAAGGCAGTACTTTTGCTGGGAGACCGTTCTAAAACCATACGGGAACTCGGAAAAAAGAAAATTCGGGAATCAATCTATGAAAATAATAAACTTTTGATTCAATCGTTGGCATTTCCTTCCACCCATATTCGTCAAGAATTGTTTGAATTGCTGGAGATGCTTGATATTAAAGACCTTGATGTGTTTATATTTGTGAAAGAGCATTTGAAAACTTGTTATAATTACATTGCCATGAGCCATCATCTTGAGAATCTGCCTGAAAGCAGATTCAGAAATCAGGTCATGGAACATTTGGTTCAGAAAAAAGAATTAGAACTTGAAAATATTATCAGAGTTCTTGCAATTCATGACCAGACAGGACGTATGCGAACCGCCTGGAGAGGGATCTTTTCACCTGATACCCGTCAAAGAGCCAATGCTATTGAACTTTTGAGCGATATTTTAGATAAGAAACTTTTTAATACCATGCTGCCTTTGCTTGAAAGTCCCAACCTGACTGTGGCATTGGCAGAAGGGAAAAAAGTAACAAAAATTCCAAGATTTGACAGATATGGAAAAGAGGTATTTATCACCCTGATATCATCAGAAGACTGGGTGGATGTTTTAATGGGACTGAGCCTGGCCCAGGATCATCCCTCTCTTCTTGAAGGTCATGAACTGCTGGAGAAACTGGAAGCATCAAATAACCGTATTATTATAGAAGAAGTAAAAATGACGCTTAGGAAAAAGAACAAAGACTCAAAAAATGCCATAAAACATGGCACTGAATTATTCTTTGCAGACAAACTGCTTCTTTTAAAAGAAATAGAAATATTTTCAGGACTCAATGTCATTGAGCTTGCAACCATTGCTTCAGTCACAAAAGAATTTGACTATCCCGCCGAAAAAACTGTCATAAAGCAGAACGATATAGGTGAAACCGTATTTTTAATTATTGATGGAGAGGTAGACGTTATCATGGAACTGCCCGATGAAAAACAGGTGATCATTGATAAAATTGACCCAGGAGGAGCATTTGGAGAAATGGCTCTAATAGATAATTCACTTCGTTCTGCCACCATACGAACCACAAAGAAATCGAGATTTTTAATTCTTCATAAACGAGAATTCAAAGAAACCGTCATGGCGTATCCAAGGATTGCCCTTCAGATTTGTTCGGTATTAAGTCGGCGTATCCGGCATTTACACAAAAGAGTGAAAGAGACACAATAAGTTAATCTTAATTTTAGCTGGGGTATATATACAAGAATGGCTTAGGATAAAGTTATTGGACCAATATAGTTTAAAATCTGGTCAAAAAATATAGTTCTCAGAAACCACAAAATATAAGGGCAAGTTTAATTATAATTCAGAAGGTTGCCCCTACTATTCAGGCAAGCCTGCTTTTCTAAGGGCTTTGACCGCTTTCTCAAACTGGTCTTGGTTTTTCGGCGCCATCACTTTATAATTTTTTATGGAAAAATTCGGCCTTAAATTAAGAAAGTTTTTTATCGTTGTTTTTGCATTTTGGGGCTGTCCAGAATAATCGTAAGTGATTGCCAGATATAAAGATGCCATCCAATTATCTGGCTGGCGTTTCAGAATGCTGCTAAAAATTTTGATTGCATTTTCATACTGCTTTAACTTCATGTATGAGATTCCTAAACTAATTGAATAAAATTGCTGAGCAACAGGATCGAGACGAATGGCTATTTTAATGTTTTCTAATCCTTTTAACGGTTGGTCAAGATCGTTGAATGCATTTCCAATGGCCCAATATGCAGCGGGGAAGTTGGGGTTAATCTCAATGACCTTTTTGAATGATACAATGGCATTAACATGTTCCTTTTTTATTAAAAAAATCCATCCTAACGCCTGGTGTGCATACCAGTTGTCCTCATCCAGGGATAAAGCTTTATTAACTGCTTCTGTGGCTTTAAGCATACAAACTTCAACGGGTTCACAATGGAACGAATAGATAGCACTAATGTAAACAAATGATAACTGGGCGTACCCGCTTGAAAATTCAGGATTGGCAGTTATTATTTCTTCAGTATTTTTTAATGCGGAAGCATACCCCCCCTTTGTTGGATTTAGAATATATCTACTGACCTTTTGAAATTTAATAAAGCTGTTGATATCACCAATTCCCTTTTTTGTGATTCCTTCAAGCCATGAATCAGTTAGCTTGATCCTGACAGCTTTCAGGATTTCCAATGTTATTTCATCCTGCAAATTAAAAATATCTTCAGCTTCCCGATCATAACGCTCAGCCCAGATGTGAGCCTCTGTTTCAGTATCTATAAGCTGGACCACAAATCGATAACGATCATCTAATTTTTGAATACTGCCTTCGATCAAATATCTGGCTCCCAGTTCCTGACCAATTTGCTGAACATTTATGGATTTATTTTTATAGGCAAATGTAGAATTGCGGGCGATCACAATGAATTGTTTTGTCTGGGCAAGGGCTGCAATTATATTTTCTGTGATTCCATCACAAAGATACTCCTGTTCCGGGTCTTTGCTCATATTGACGAAAGGGAGTACAGCAATGGAAGGACCCGTTGGAAAATTGAATTCCATCTTAGTATCAGGATCAATGTCAGCAGGTGCAGGCAGATATATATATTTCCAGTAAAATCCTGCAAATATTGTGGACAAAATTAATATTATCAAAACAGAAACCCTGGACAGCCACTTTTTTAACTGCCTCTTTTTTGCCGGAGGGACTGATACTTCTTTAATTCTTCTTCCAGCATCCTTCGTGTCCATGAGCACCTTGTACACCCTGACAGGATCAGAAATATTTTTAACTGCGTGTTCCCCGATGTATTCATATCCAAAACCCAGTTTTTTTTTAATATGATCGTAGGCACCTCTTGAAACACATACACCACCAGGCTCTGTAAGGCTTTCTATTCGGGCAGCTATATTGACACCATCTCCGTAAATTCTGCCTTTTTCCTGGATTATATCTCCAACGTTAATGCCAATTCTAAAAAGCATATGGCGAGATACAGAAAGTTTTTCATTTTCTTTTTTAAGTTGGGTCTGAATGGCAACGGAACACTGAACTGCATCAACAACACTTGTAAATTCTGCGAGAAGATTATCGCCCACTGCATCCACTACACTGCCGCTATAATCCTCTATCAGTTTGGTCATTAAATCACGATAGGCGTTTAAGGTCTGAATAGTAAATTCTTCATCGTCTCCCATCAACCGGCTGTAGCCAACGACATCGGCACTTAAGATAGCAGTTAATTTTCTTTTATATTTACTCTTGGACATGAAATCACCTTTAATCAAGAAGGTTTCATCACAATAAGAAAAAGATAAATGAGAAAAATTCATTTTAAGGGGAACGGGTCAATAAAAATGACGATACAACAAATTGTGGCACATGACAAATGGTATTACAGAAGTGAAATTCCATTATATAGGAAAAGGTACAATCAAATGAATCAAGGTTACATTAATATTAATTGAAGATTTTCTTGACGGCGTATCTATCAATTTTTATAGCAAACCAAAAATTGCAAATAACTTGCAGGATCTTTTATATAAAATTATGAGAGAAAAAATGTTTAGATTTGCTCCGATATTTTAAAGATTTCTCGCTGCTGACTATGTCTCTATTTATGTTGCCGGTAAATTCTAAATTTAAACATGAACACTGAGAAGACCAGAGTTTTCTGTATCATTGCCAGACACAGCATTTTGTAACCATTTGGGGGAAATGTTAATATTAACAAAATCCCCAAATAGATCTGTCTTCCTGAACAGGCACTAAGAACTAGTCGGTATTGAAACAGGCCACTAACCGGCCATGGTTCTCAAGCAGCTCCGGTGCATTATGAACGCAGGTTTTTGTGGCTTTAATACATCTGTCGATAAATGGACAACTCCCATGGATTTTTTCAAATAAAGGAACCTTGTTTTTATTTTTTTGTTTTTTATTTAAAGGATTCACATCGGGAACAGCCATTAATAAGGTTTGGGTGTAAGGATGAAGTGGCTTTTGAAACAATGCTCTGGTCGTTGCCTGCTCTACAATTTGTCCCATGTATATAACTGCAACCTGGTCTGTAACATATTCAACCACACTTAAATCGTGGCTGATAAACATATAGGTGAGCTTATATTTTTCCTGGAGATCCATCATTAAATTCAATACCTGGGCTTGAACAGATACGTCCAAAGCTGATACGGACTCATCTGCCACAATCAGTGAGGGGCGTGTAATCAAGGCTCTGGCAATGGCTATGCGCTGGCGTTGACCACCGGAAAATTCATGGGGGAATTTATCAGTATCCGTGGCATTCAGACCCACCTCAACCAGTATCTTGGCCACGCGTTCTTTTTTTTGGGCAAATGAAAGTTTTTCTTTTAAAGTATCCAGCGGTTCTGCAACGATTCCCAGAATATTTTTCCTGGGATTCAAAGATCCATAAGGATCCTGGAAAACCATTTGAAAATTTCTCCTCAAGTGTCTCAACTCTTTTTTTGGCATGTTGAATAAATCCTGGCCATCAAAGAAAACCTTCCCGAAAGTTGGTTCATCCAGGGCCATGACAATTCTGGCCAAAGTTGATTTTCCGCAGCCGGATTCTCCCACAATGCCAAAACTGGTTCCCTTTTGCAGTTCCAGGTTTATGCCATGCAGGGCACGAAAAACAGGTGCTTTTTCAAACAGGTATTTTTTGGGAAGTTGATAGTCTTTATACACACCCTCAATTTTAACCAATGGCTGTTTCATCGTTTATATTTTTTCCTTTAGCGGGTGATAACACCAAACCTGGTGATGATCTGACACCCTTGTGGCCATGGGTTCCTTTGTTTTACATATTTTGGAAGCGCGCATGCATCGATCGGCAAAATTACATCCTATGGGTCTTTGGTGCAACTGGGGTACCTGTCCTGGAATACTGGTAAGTCTTTTTCTTTCCAGGTGTGATGAAGAGCCTGCATGGGGAATGGCGGAGAAAAGGCCGAATGTATAAGGATGCAGCATATTTTGATATACATCCACAGTGCTTCCCATTTCCACAATATTACCTGTATACATGACCATTACATTCTGGGCTGTCTGGGCGATAACGCCTAAATCATGGCTGATCATTATCAAGGCCATGCCCGATGAATCAGCCAGATCCCTTATTAAATTCAGAATTTGTTCTTGAACAGTTACATCCAGTGCCGTTGTCGGCTCGTCAGCGATGAGAATGTCAGGGTTGCATGCAATTGCCATGGCAATCATCACTCTCTGGCGCTGTCCACCGGAAAGCTGGTGGGGATAAAGGTTCAATCCAAACCGGTCAACAGGAAGCCCGACCTTATCCATGAGCTCTGTTACCCGCTCAAGGGTCTGTTTCCGATTAAGCTTCAGGTGCAGATCAATGCTTTCAGAAATCTGAGCACCAATCTGTTTCACGGGATTTAATGCTGTCATGGGTTCCTGAAATATCATTCCGATCCTATTTCCCCGGATGCTGCAGATCTCCTTTGAATTTAAATTTAAAATATCCCGGCCTTCCAGGATGATCCTACCTCTGGTTTTGGAATCCGGCGGTAAAAGAGACATCAATGCAAGGGCTGTAATGGATTTACCACATCCGGATTCACCCACAATTCCAAGCTTTTCTCCAGCATTCAGGCAAAAATTGATATTGCTGATAACGTCTTGCCTGCCATAGGCAGTTTTTAAGGATACGCAAAGGTCTTGTACTTTCAGCAAAGTCATCAAGCTACCTGCTTCTTCTTAATTTAGGATCAAGGACATCCCGCAGGCCGTCTCCAAATAGATTCAGCCCCATGACGGTTAGTGCAATGGCGATTCCGGGATAAATAGCCAGTTGTGGTGCAAAATGCAGAAAAGTCTGGGCTTCATTTAGCATTTTCCCCCAGCTCGGCATGGGCGGTTGAGTTCCTAAGCCAAGATAGCTTAAGCTCGCCTCCGCCAGAATACCCAGGGCAAACTGAATAGTGGCCTGGACAATAAGCATACTTGAGATATTAGGTAAAATATGCTCCACGGATATTCTAAACTGGCCTTTTCCAGCACTCCTGGCTGCCAGAATAAATTCACGTTTCCAGATGCTTAGTGCAGCACCACGCGCTACCCTGGCAAAAACAGGTATATTAAATATACCAATGGCAATGATGGAGTTCACGGATCCAGGACCCAGGATCGCTGTGATCATAATAGCGGAAATAAGGGAGGGAAAAGCAAAGGTAAAATCGTTGAACCGCATGATCAACTCATCCATCCACCCTTTTTTGGCTGCTGCAGTCAAGCCCAAAGGAACTCCGCATCCAATACCGATACCAATGGCAACAAAAGCGACAATAACTGAATTTCTGGCCCCTTTGATTAGCATCGATAAAATGTCCCGGCCAAAGTGATCCGTTCCCAGCAGATACTGGCTGGATGGTTTCAGCAATTTGTCAGCAATATTAATATCTTCAACTGGATAGGGTGTCCAGAAATAGGAGAGAAAAGCAACAAGGAAAAAAGCCAGTGAAATTGTTCCGCCAATTACAAAACTTCTATTTTTTAATCCATGCCGTAATATTTCAACCAGTGTTCTAAGCATCGCTACCCCCTCTCAAACGGGGATCAATAACAGCATAAAGAAGATCCACAACGAAATTGATCATGATTACAGCCCCTGCCAATAAAATGACCAGGTTTTTTACCACAATCAAATCCCTTTGGGAGATAGCCTGAAAAATCAGCCGGCCGATTCCAGGCAGATAAAACACATTTTCAATTATAATGGTTCCGGCCAGCAAAAAAGAAAATTGAAGCCCCATTATGGTGACAACCGGTATCAGGGCATTGCGCAAAGCATGCTTCCATAATGTTCCCTGGTTGGTTACCCCTTTGGCCCTGGCAGTGCGGATAAAATCTTCTTTTAAAACCTCAAGCAATGCCGATCGTGTGACCCTGGACAGGATGGCTGCCTGGGGCAGGGCTAAGGCTATTGTGGGTAACAAAAAAGATTTTAGAACGGGTATTATTCCTGCATCCCAACCGGCAAACCCGCCGGCAGGCAACAGCCGAAAGGTAACAGAAAACACAATTGTCAAGAGCATGGCAAACCAGAAATTGGGAATGGCAATTCCTATCTGGGAAAAACTCATCACCAGAAAATCCATTGGTTTATTATGATTGGAAGCGGCAATAATACCTAAAGGGATGGCAATGAGTGTTGAAAGTGTCATGGCCAAAATAGCCAGGGGGAAACTTACTGTAATACGACTTAAAATCAGCTCTGATACAGGTACATCGTAGGTATAAGATATTCCCAGATTTCCGGTAAGTAAACTGGCTACCCAATGGGTATAGCGGACCCAGACCGGTCGGTTAAGACCCATTTCTTCCCTGAGTGCGTTCAGTGTCTCAGCTTCCGCATTAACCCCCAGCATAACCGCTGCCGGATCACCCGGCAGAATTTCAAGAACGACAAACACCACCAGGGTTGCCACCAGCAGGGTCAATATCAGAGTAAAGACTCTTTTTACCAGAAAAATTCTCATTTGCGTATCTTTGTACCAGATATTATCGGTCAGTTATCCACGGACTAAGTGTGGACAGCTGACCGATAATCGCATATTAAATGAAGGATTTAATCAACCCAATAGACTTCGGTCAAATCATTTGCCTGAACGGGACTGTTTTCCCATAATCCCCGGATATTTTTATTCCACACACCATGTTTGGCAAGCTGGAACATGAATCCGTTGACACATTCTGCTGAAATCAATCTCTGGGCGTCTCCCAGGATTTCATACCGGGCATCGGTATCAACAGTTGCAGCCAGTTTTTGCATCAAGGCCTGAAATTTTGGACTGTCATAGGCAAAGTAATAATCATTTCTGGCATAAATACCGATATCCATGGGTTCTGTGTGTGAAACAATGGTTAAATCATAATCTCGTTTTTTAAACACCTGATCCAGCCATTGGGCCCATTCCACGGGAATGATCTCTAAATCAATGCCGATTTTTCTCAGCTGGGAGGCAACAATTTCACCACCGCGTCTTGCATAAGAGGGAGGCGGCAGCTTGATAACTCCTTTGAATCCGTCTGGATAACCTGCTTCAGTTAGAAGTTGTTTTGCCTTTGCAAGATCATAGGGATGGGTGCTGATCAAGTCAACGTAGGCAGGGTGATGGGGCGCAAAATGTGTTCCAATGGGTGTTCCATAACCAAACATTGCTCCGTCAATAATGGCCTTTCGATCAAGGGCATGTGCAACTGCCTGTCTTACTTTTAATTTTTTGAATGGTCCCCGCTGATTATTGGTGGAAAGAATGGTTTCTCCCTCTGTACTGCCTATTACAACTTTAAATCGGGGATCACTTTTAAACTGCGAGAGGCTTTCCGGAGCCGGGAAATTGGCAAAGCCATCAATATCACCTGCCATCATTGCTGAAACAGCCGCTGCCGGATCAGGTATTATTTTGATTGTGGCCATCTTCAATTTAGCAGGTGTTCCCCAATAGGCATCGTTTCTGACCATTACAACTCGATCGCCTTTTACCCATTTTGAAAATTTAAAAGGACCCGTACCAATGGGATGACTTTTATTTTTTCCTGCACTGGCTTCATCTACGATTATGGCATCTCCCCAGCCCATGTTGAATAAAAATCCACCTGTTGGTTGATTCAATGTCACCACAACTGTGTGAGAATCTTTGCTTTCAACGGACTGGATGGGTTTAAACAAAACCTTTTGAGCATTAACACTATTTTCGCCACGGGCTCTGTTTAAAGAAAAGACTACATCATCGGCCTCAAATGACGCCCCGTCGTGGAATAAAACGCCTTTTTGTAAATTAAAGGTATAGGTTTTTTGATCTTCAGACACGGTCCAGCTTTTGGCTAAAGCGGGTTTTACAGCCCCATTTTTATCAATGCGGGTGAGACCCTCAAAAATATTGGCATAAACAACTTCATCAATGGAAGCTGCAGCTCCTGCCGTCGGATCAAGGTGGGTTGGTTCCAATACCATTCCCAGGTTCAAACTATTTTTCGCGGCCATGACTGATGACGCATTCATGGCCATTACCAGTGTTAGAACAATTAATGTAACAAAAGTTTTAATTTTACTCATGTTGTCTCCTTAAATTATTAATATTTTAACTGCCGTAACGGTCACGGTAGCTTTCTAAATCACCCATAGTTTCTGCCAGGTAAACCCCCCTGGAAATTGCCCGTGCCACACAATCGGCTGCCAGCATACCCAGTTTGGATACACCAACCACAGGATCTGATAATTCACATTTTCCTGTTGATAAAACAAAAACACAGTCCCCGTCAAATGGCGAATGAATCGGCCTGATTGCTCTTGCCAGGCCATCCTGGGCCATTATGGCAACCCGCCTTGCCTGGGGTTTGGTTAGAACGGCATCTGTTGCCACCGTCACCAGGGTTGTATTTTTACCTAGGGGCAGTTCAAAGGAAAAATCCAGGTCTATCTTAGTATTTTTTTCAGGCATGGGCTGTTTTCCCAATTCATCATTCTGCTCATAGGGAAATGCCCACATAGTTTTACTGCCGGGCATGGTAAGAGATCCCATGGAGTTCACTGCAGCAATAGCCCCAACACTTATCTTAGACTCTCCTTCGGAAAAAACAAAAGAAGCACTGCCCAGACCCCCTTTTAATCCGCCTGCAATTGCACCATAACCCGCGCCGATATTTCCCAGGTCAAAACCTTTGCCGATGGCCTGGGCTGCCTTGAAACCCAGATCAAAATAAGGAGGTTTGACACCCCAATCTTTATCTCCACCGTTTAACAGATCAAACAAAATAGCAGATGGAACAATAGGGATAATGGCATCCCCCAGATTAAAACCAATTTTTTGTTCTCTTAAACTGGCCATTACCCCGCCTGCTGCATCCAATCCGTAAGCTGATCCCCCGCTTAAGACAATCCCATGAACAACATCCACTAAACAATCCGAGTTCAGGGCCTCTGTCTCACGGGTTCCCGGTCCCCCTCCCCGGATATCTGCCGAGGCCACGGCTGGTTCATCAGGTAAAATAACAGTGACTCCAGTTCGGATCAACTCATCTTGAGCGTTTCCGACTTGTATCCCCGGAACATCCGTTATCAGGTTCTGCTTTCCCGTCTTAATCATCTTTTTGTCCTTTGATCTCAATTGGGCCTGTAAACAGGGCTTTTAAACCTCTTTTCAGGTTGAATAAATAACATTATTATTAAATGCGGTAAAGAAAGAAAAAGAGTAATTGTTCAGCCCGTTAAGAGAAATTATTTCAAAGCCCTGTCTGATGTATATTTGCAGGAGGTTAAGCGTTTAGCATCGAAAAAAAATATCCATCCGACAGGGCGGTTTGTCCGAATCAGGTCTCAAGGATTGGAAATGTATTGGCGCCTTGGGGCATAATAGTAATTTTAGGACGATTCTGGTCACACTTTTCATATGCAATGGCCAGGGCTTCTTCCATACTAGTTACTCCCTGGACACCGGCATTTTCAGCTAATTTAATGTTCTTTTCTTGAGTAACCAGGATAATATGCCCCCTGTTGGCATACTCTAATTGTCGAACCGCAACCCATCCTGAGATGAGAAAATTTTCTCGGACTGCCTTTTCCATATCAAAGGCACTGGGATAGCTGAACCAGTCAAAGAATTCACCAGGCTCTTTAATATCAGGGCAATCTGCCAGGATGATGGCTATACCTCCGGGTTTCATGGCATAGACTGCATTATCGATGGTCTTTTGGGACTGGTAGAGGTTAATGTCTTTAGGGTAACCGCCGGCTGAAGCGATGACGATGTCAGCCTGCTCGTCAATTGTTACCCCGAATATCTCATCAACCATTTGAGTCGCTTTTTGCCATGCCGAGATCCAATTGCCTGTAAAGATACCCGTAATATCACCATCCAGGTTGGGAACAACATTGACAATGAAGTCGGGTTTGACAAATGCCGCCACTTCCATCATATCTTCGTGGGCTGGATTTCCAAGGGTTTTCATATTGGCGGCCAATGGATTTGATCCATCTCCTGTACGCTTTCCCATGGCCCACATATGGCTTTGCTGGATGGTTTTGAGTGAAGACACACCCGGCATAATACTTTTGCGCCCCCCTCCATAGCCCACCATATAATGGTAAATAACACCTCCTGTCAAAATAACCCGGTCCGCTTCTGCCACTACCCGATTAAAAGATGCCTCCGTCCCCCGGCTTGTCTTTCCGTAATAAACCATATTGTCTTTGTCCCAGGCGTTGTGGTTGATTACTTTGACGCGCCTGCAGATGGCTTTTGTGCATAATTCTTCCAATTCTTGGGCCGTGTTCTGACGATGTGCTCCAACTGCTATGATGATAGTTATGTCCTTATCTGCAATACCGGCTTGATTCAGATAGTCAATCAGGAGTGGTAATGTCAATTCATTATGCTGCCAGACCCGGGTGATGTCACTGACTGCAATTGCCACAGTTTCGCCTGGATTAACAATTTCACTTAAAGGCGGGCTGTCTATGGGGTGGGCCAGAGCATTTAGATAGGCTGCAGCCAAATCCTCAGGCGGTGCAAGGTTTTCTCCTACAAGTTCGTAGAGAAGTTGCTCCTCTGGAATGGAAAAATCTGCTGTTCCTTTTCCGATTTTTAATTTGAAATGTCTCTCTGTCATTATCTTCCTTTATCATCTTTTTTCAGCTGGATCATTATATTTTACTTTTTTTAGTGTATTAAATATCTGTTCTTTATTTTAGGATACCAGCTTGCTTTTTGTCAATAAAATAGCGTCCAGGGCAATCGCATTTAACTTTTTTATGATTATTCCATACCCGTTCAGGTCAGTTTACCTTTCCTTCGGTGGATGGGAATAATTGACATGCTCTATGTCGGGCTACACTTGTGGCGGAATAACTTAGGTTCCCTCAAACTATTCCCACCACTTAACGTTACACCCTACAGAGCCTGTAGCAACAAGCCCCCATCAGGCAGGGCGGGTTCAAGCGTAAGAGCTGAATAATTACATTGCAGCAGGTGTTACCTTGATGGTGGATCAGGGTTTGACCAGTGACTTGATTTAACCTTTAATTAACTATATAAAAACACAATGTATAGAGTACTGAAAATATTCACGCATCAATCTGATATTACAAACCTGATATTACAAGCCTGATATTAACAGCGCGGGTTCAGGTATCGAAAAAAGAAATGGAAAAATGGAGAAAAATAAAATGACTGGGAAAAAAATAACAATACATGACATCAAACAGGCTAAAAAGGATCACAGAAAACTTGTGATGGTGACAGCCTATGACTATCCCTTTGGATTAATGGCAGATGAAGCAGGTGTGGATATCGTCCTTGTGGGGGATTCTCTGGGAATGGTTGTTATGGGGCTTGAAGGCACTGTTGGAGTCACCATGGAACATATGATACACCATATCAAGGCAGTGGTTCGAGGATGTAAAACACCCCTTGTTGTTGGGGATATGCCATTTATGAGTTACAACACCTCAGTGCGTGAAGCTATTATCAATGCGGGCCGGCTGATGAAAGAGGGAGGCTGCGATGTTGTCAAGCTTGAAGGCGGCGTGGACTTTGCACCCACCGTTGAAGCCATTGTAAAAGCAGGGATCCCTGTCCAGGGACATATTGGCCTGACTCCCCAGACCGCCAGTGCCCTTGGCGGATTCAAAATGCAGGGCAAAGATGCAAAAGCGGCCAAGAGTATTGTGGATGATGCAAGAGCCCTGGAAGATGCCGGTGCCTTTTCCATGATCATCGAAGCCGTACCCGCACCCCTTGGAGAGGTTATTGCTGAGGCGGTCAATATTCCGGTGATCGGAATAGGAGCAGGCCCTAATGTAGACGGTCAGGTGCTTGTCACCCATGATATGATCGGACTATTTGATAAGTTTGTACCAAAGTTTGTTAAACAGTACACACAGATAAGGCCCACAATTATAGACGCTATGAAGGCGTATAAACAAGAAGTTACCAATAAAACATTTCCTGCCTGGGAACATTCTTTTAATATGTCCGATGAAACCCTTGCGGAATTGGGAAAAATGATCCAGAAATAAGCGGGCCAGTTTACCTGCCGGATCTCAAACAAAACAGGCTTAAAAAAAGAGGGAATATGTATCCGGCCTCTGTCAGGATGGCCCACATGTTAATCTCTGACAATAATAAGCCGGCATTCCTTTAAAAAACTGTGGCGTTCTGTTGTTTTTTCCAGCAGGCTGTAATCTGACATGCTGATAACAATGGCCGTATTGGGTTTTCCTTCCTTGCGAAGCCCCTTGAAAATCAGTGGATGGTTTCCGATCCTTTTGTCCTTTAATGCCTGATCCATACTGCTAAGATATTTGGCTACCCCGTATTGAACGGCAAAGTCTCTGCTTATAAAAGCGGAAGAATATATATCATGACCTTGTTCACTGACAATAACAGGATTAAGGACGGGTTCCACTCCAAGCCCTGTTGCATCCACGATCAAACCCGAGTAGACGGGTTTCCCGATTATTTCAACCTTTTTCTTTTTTATTTCCGGATTGATTTTAGGTATCTGTCGAATTTCTTCCGGCAATATCAATTGTAAAAAGCCACCAAACATACTAGTTTCAATAATAATCTCCACGGCAAGAGCAGATGTGTAATATTGTTTTGCAATGACTGCATCCCTTGCAGTTTTTTCTATACCCGCTAAAATGATATCATTTTTAGATGCATAGGCATCAACGCTTAATGATGGATTGATTTTTATTTGTTTTAAAATGTTTATGATCTGTCGATTTGCATCTGCCCTGGCCAGTCCGGGAACCGATCCTTGGGAAGTTTCATTGTTATCTTTGGGAGATGCTTTGCCAACAGCCGAGATATTTCCCGTAGTCCAGTTTATGGCCCCGTTTTTAAATTGGGTAATGGAATGATACCCCCTTGTTTGATCCTGATTTGCCATGCAAAGACAGTCCATGAAAAGTAAGGACAGGGCAATGACCGTGCTAAATATCAGCCATTTTTTGTTTTGTTTGATTTTGTTTTTCACCGTGCTGATTTTTTTATAAGATTAAATTCAATGAAATCGGCTATCTGATTTATATCTTCTATACCAAATATCGGCACATCCGGTTTGTACTCTGAATCTGTAACAAAGGCAATCAGATTTTTATCTGTCATACACAAAGGTTTTTTGTGGCTGCTGCCTGTCCTGAAAATCTCTATTTTAGGAAGGGCCTGTTTTTTAAATCCTTCTGCTAAAATAATATCCATGTCAGACAGATAAGATTGCATTTTTTCAATATAGCTTGTCTTGTCATCTTTAATCATGGCAATTTTGTTTTCCGTTATAACAAGGGTGGACTCGGCACCGGCTTTCCTGTGGCGCCAGCTGTCTTTTCCTTCTTTGTCCATTTCAAATCCGTCATGGGCATGCTTTACAGATCCTATTTTGTATCCTTTGTGTGCCAAAAGGGCAATCAGTTTCTCTAGAAGGGTGGTTTTCCCAGAGTTGGATTTTCCAACAATGGTAATTATTTTTGTCTTCATGTGTATGGTTTCTCCAGCCTCATATTAAATTTTGCCTAAAAATAGTGTTCAAGGCTGAGAAAGTCAAGCCTGAGGAAGAGCTTGTGCTGGTCCCAAAGAAAAGTTGCGGCACTGAAATATACGATTTTATCCAGGTTCAGATCTGAGCGGGTTTTGTTAAAATAAATTGTAGTTTCCCCCTATTGACAGATTACGTTTATTTTACTATTGAATTTTAATAAACCTGTGAGCTGAAAAACCGTCTGGCTGAACGCATATTTGAAATTTGGGCTATTGGCAATAACCAAAGAACAATTAAAATTAAGTTGTAATTATTCAGCTATTGCGCTTGAACCCGTCCTGCCTGATGGATATTTGTTTAGAGGCTATTCGCTTAACCTCCTGCAAACATCCATCAGGCAGGGCTTTGGGGATAATTTTTTTTAACGGGCTGAACAATTAAAGTTATGTTTATATCTATTATGCTATCAATGATTGCCTCACTTTTGCTCTTGTCAAAACAAAATAGGGATCAGCTTTAATATTAATGAAATTATTAGAATTATAGGCTCTTAAATCATACTATTTTAATTGAAAAGTTAAAAAATTAGGAGAAAGCATGGCCATCATTTATGATGAAAGGTTTTGGAATAAAAAAAAGACTATTGATGAAAGAATAGGAGATTCGACAATTGCTTTTGCTATTGGTGCAGCCATTTTTTTCTGGTTTTTTAGTGTGTTGATCCGTTTTTTGGACTCCCCGGATTTGAGCTTAAGATTGCTTGTGCTGGGAACCGATCTTCAATTTTATGAACAATTGTTTGGAAGTACATTGTTGATTGTTTTTGGTTCCCATGTTTCTTCAAATATAAAAAAACGGAGACAGGCAGAAGAAAATTTTATAAAAACCGAAGAAAAATACCGTATTATTTTAGAAAATATTGAAGAAGGGTACTATGAAATCAATATTAACGGGCAGTTCAAACTTATTAATAATTCCATGTGCACCCTTCTTGCATGCAAGGAAAGCGAAATCATCGGCACTAATATTATATCCCATATTGAAGAAAAATACATTCCCAACTTTAAAGCTTTATTTAATAAAATTAAACATAATGAGGAACGCTCCGGTAAATTAAAATGTAAATTTAAACTCAAACACGGGGAACGAAAGAATGTTGAGATATCTTTTTCTCAGCTATTAGATAATGACAAGAAAATAGATGGAGCCAGGGGGCTTGTCAGGGACATATAGGAACGCATAAAATTCTAAAAAAATTGTAATTATTCAGCTATTGCGCTTGAACCCGCCCTGTCTGATGGATATTTTTGAGTGAACCCTTAACCTCCTGCAAATATCCATCAGACAGGGTTTTGGGGATAATTTTTTTTACCGGGCTGAATAATTACAAAAAATTAAAGGAAACAAGGGAAAAGCTCGAACAGGTTTTTTAAAATCAATTTTGTGTCATTTCAATGGTATTGGTCTTCGGGTGTCAATAAGAGGGAGAGAAGGGCACCACATGCAAAAAGAGTACCCGCTGCTATATAAAGCCAGTTAAAAGTATCAGTAATACCCTTGCTCCATCCTCCTAAAAAATTGCCTAACAAAGCCCCGGATGTCATGGTCATGGTTCCGATAGTAAATACTTTGGCAGCAGGCCTGGCAGACAGCATTTTTGAAATATAGGCCGGGCCCATTGCATAAATGGTCGCCTGGGAGATGCCGAAAAGCAGTGCCATTGAAAAGATGGAAAAGAAAGATGTAGAAAGAAATAGAAAAGCCGTTGCACCCAGACCGGATAAAAAAATCAAGGATTGTGATATCCGAACGCCAATGCGATCCGTGATCAAACCGAACAATACTCCGCCCAGAGCACCACTTATTCCCATGGTCGACCACATCAAGGCAGTGATATCCAGGCCGACATGCAGTTCATCTCTTAAGTATGGGGCCAGATAGACCTGGAAAGTCACAAAAGATAAGCCGGTGATCAGAAAAATCAGATTCAGGATGATACCGTTACTGCTCTTCAGCCATCCCAAAACTTCCTTAAGAGATGATTTTTTTTTCCTGATTTGTAAGGGACCTGTTCTATGCCAGGCATCAACATATTTTAGTCCCATCAATGAAACAAGACTGGAGAAAAGGCAAATCAGTGAAACGGTTAACCAAAGATACCTCCAATGCAAGTGCTCAATGAAAAAGGATGAAATCAGGCCGTCAAATAAAATCAAAAAACACCCGGAGCTTGATGCTAATGTAAGCATAGCAGCCCGCCATCTGACCGGGATATAGTCCACGGCCACGGAAATCAGAGGAACCCATGTCATCATGGGCCATGCCTGGATGAAAAAGTTTAATATGAACAGGCTTTTAAATCCCTTGACCACATAAAGTCCTGCCAAAAGCATAGCTCCGATGAATTGCATGCCGACAATCAGTCTCAATCCCCCCATCCGGCTGGTTAAAAATCCGGCCAAAGGAATGGATAAAAAAACAGAGACCTTACCAAGACCTGTAATAGTACCGATCTGTGTATAGTCTAAATATAGGTCTTTGGCCATTTCAGGAATCATCATGGGGAATAAATTCATACCAAACCCATAGGCTATACCCGAAATCAGAACACAGATGGAAGCGATAACCAATGGTTTTAGATCAAATCCTGATGATTTTGCTTGCGAATCCATACATTCCTTATCAATCTTGAATAATTGTTTTATACCAAAATGAAACAGGCGCAAGGTCAGATTCCAAAATATCGTTAATAATCATTGTCATCTTGAATGCTTCTAAAAAAATCGATATATACCATTTCAAGCAAATTTAGGGTATGCTTTTTCTTGCATTAATAAAAAAAGGATAGTATTTGTTTTTTTTAAATTTTGTTGTCTTATAAATGGAGTTGTTGCAAAATATTAAAAAAAAATTGATGAAAACTAAAAAAAATATCGTATTAATTGGAATGCCTGCGGTTGGCAAGAGTACAGTCGGAAATTTATTAGCTCAAAACATTGGATTTGAGTTTCTTGATTCAGATGATTTAATTCAATCAAAAGAACAAAAAACACTTTCCCAGATTATTTTTGAAAAAGGCCTTGATCGGTTTTTACAGATTGAAGAAAGACATGTTGCCGGTATCAGGTGCCAAAATCATGTGATTGCAACGGGCGGCAGCGTTGTCTACAGCCAAAAGGCCATGGGACATCTTGGTGAAATCAGTAGAATTATTTATCTTTCCATTCAATTGGATATGCTTTTAACAAGACTTTCTGATATTAAATCCCGGGGAGTTGCAGTCAGGCCCGGCCAGAAGATAGTGGACCTTTACAAAGAAAGAACACCCTTATATGATAAATATTGTGACATAAAAATCGATTGCCGCTCAATGACGGCAGAACAAGTCGTTGAACAAGCAGTGACATCTTTATATTGAAATAAAGGGAGGCCTTGAAATGAGTGAAATGCTTTCAACAAAAGAAGCTGCAAAGTTTTTAAATGTAAATGAAAAAATGATATATTCACTTATTGCTGACAAAGGTCTTCCCGCCTCAAAAGTAACGGGGAAATGGCTTTTTCCCATAGATCTGGTTCGCCGGTGGATAGAAGTCGGCACACAAAATTATCCTCAACTTGCTAAACTTCCTCCTTATCATGGACTTGTTCTCATTGCCGGTAGTAATGATTTATTATTGGACAGGATTATTTCAACCTTTAATCTCAAGCATGAAAAGCACATGGCCATGTTCGGTATTGCCGGCTCCATGGGAGGATTGAAAGCCTTAAAGCAGGATCTCTGCCACATTGCCGCAAGTCACCTTATCTCAGACAACGAAGAGTATAATTTTCCTTTTTTAAAAGACGAGATGAACCAGATGCCGGCAGTGGTGAATTTTTGTTTGCGGGAACAGGGCATCATGATCCAAAAAAAGAACCCCAAAAACATCCGGTCTGTAAAAGATCTTGGCAAACAGGGTATCAGAATCATAAACCGGCAGTTGGGTACAGGTACCCGGCAGCTTTTTGATAAAGAATTGAAAGCATCAGGAGTACGAGGCGAAGCCATAGATGGATATGAGAATAATTTGCCTAAACACATGGATGTTGGATTACAGATTTTGGCTGAACGAGTCGATGCCGGTCCAGGTATCAGACCGGTTGCAACTATTTTAGGACTTGATTTTATTCCAATTTGCTGGGAACGCTTTGATTTTTTAATTCATAAAGATAGATTTTTTGATAAGGGAATTCAGCTTTTTCTATCTTTGTTAAAAGGAAAGGTGATTCAAGCCACTGCAAAAGAATTCGGTGGTTATGATTTGTCCTATACCGGTAAAATGGTTTATCCGGAATCTGAATCTGAATAAATTCTTTGCCGCTTTTCTTTAAGCCGGCCAATTCAACAATTTTACCGATTATACAGCAATTCAAATCTTATGTCGTCTTGATATTTCCTATAACATCATGGTATCTTATTTTTACTGCCTTTATCCTTCAACCTGAAACAGGAGAATAAATATGGACAAATCAAACACTTTAACCATTTTAAAAAATGCATTCCTCATAGAAAGAAAAGGCAAAAGCCTTTATGAAAAGGCAATGGATCATGCAAAAGATGAAGCTGTCAAAGACTTTTTTAAAGATCTTGCCAATGATGAACTAGAACACATGAATATTCTGGAAAAACAGTTTAAAGCCTTGATGAAAGATGGCAAATTCATGGCAGGCGGTTTTGAAAATGATGGAGGAGCCATAACAGCTCCGGATATTCTTGATGAAAGTTTAAAAGACAAAATCAATGCAGCCAGCTTTGAAGCCACTGCAATTACCGCAGCCATAAGTTTTGAACAAAAAGCTATTAAAATGTATAGTGAAAGGGAGAAAGAAGCCATTGATCCCGAAGAAAAAAAAATGTACCACTGGCTTTCTGTTTGGGAAAAAACCCATTTAAAAAAACTTATGGCCCTTGAAGCATCATTGATTGAAAACATATGGAATGACAACAGCTTCTGGCCGTTTTAAATTTGTTTCAATACTTTTACCAGCTCTACCACTGGTATTGTTTCAAAGGATTTTCCCGGAATCAGGTTAAAAATTTTATAGGGAATGCCTGGGTATAAAAGCAGGATTTTTTTTATAGCAATTGGTTTATCCGGTTAAGATAATCCTTATTCCGGCAGGGTTTTGACAGGTGATCCATATGAGCATCTTTTTGTTTTAACTCTTTTATGGACTCTAAAAATTCAATATTGCCGGAAATAAACAGGATGGGAATGGTTTTGTTATTTTCTCTTATATGATTATATACATCCATCCCATTTATTTTTCCAGGAAGAATATAGTCAAGGCTTACCAGGTCATAATTATTTTTTTTAAACAAATCCAATGCAGCCTGCCCATTAAAAGCCTTATCAACCCTGTGATTACAGGGCTCTTGGGTTAATATCCCGTATTGCACATCTGATATTGCCTTTTCATCCTCCGTAAGAAGGATATACTTTTCAAAAGCTGTGGTGCTGTTCTGAATTTCTTTTTTTTCCTTAATTGTTAATTCTTTTTTGATGATGGGCATGGAGATGGTGAATTTTGTACCTTTGTCAATTTCAGACTCAACCTGGAGAAGACCCTTATGCTGTTCAATATATTTGTTTACATTTGCCATGCCATAGCCCGTTCCCTTGATACCGGGCTTATATGAGCCTGTCACATCCCGGGTTCCCTTTAGGGTGAAAGATGGCTCATAAATTCTTGCCAGATGTTTTCTGGGAATTCCACATCCATTATCCTGGATTTCAAAACATATGTTTTCATCTGAATTATATGTCCTAAGAATAATGCAGGGATTATTTTTAATGCTTGTGGCATGGATTGAATTTTGGATTAGATTGACAATGGCGTGTTCAATCATTCCCGGATCAGCAAGCATTTCCGGTACGCCGGGTTTGTTTTCCTTGATAACCTCTATGCCGTCCAGATCCTTTTTTAAAAGATTTATAACCAGGTCAATTTTGTCACTTATTCTGAAAAACTCCTGTTTTGGTTCCTGATCTTTTGCAAAGGCAACAAGATTTCTTGTTAAGTTTTTGCCCCTAAGGGTCTGTTTAAAAATCAATTCAAGTGTTTTTCTTGTTTCAGTCTCCTTGCAATCCATAAGTGCAAGCTCTGTATTTCCCATGATAACGCCCAGGATATTATTGAAATCATGGGCTATTTTCCCGGCTATCTGCCCGACAAAAGCAAGTTTTTTATGTTCGCCTATGATTTTTTGAGATTCTCTTTTTTCCTTTTCTGCCTGTTTGCGCTCCGTGATATCCCGTACCACAGATAGAACGATGTCCTCCTCTTCAATACGCATTCTGTGATGGTGGACCTCAACTGGCACAATAGTACCGTTCTTGTGTATATCCAAAGCCTCAAAAAAGGACCCCTGGGTCAGCCTGTTTTGAATGATGCTTCCTGGTTTGCCACGCACTTCCGGGGCTTGAATATCAGCTATGGTCATTGTCTGGAATTCCTCCCGCACATAGCCGAGCATCTTTGTCGCAGTTTTATTGGCGTCAATTATCCGATCATCCATAGCTATAATAAAGATTGTATCCGGCGCCTCTTCAAAGAGCATGCGGAATCTTTTTTCACTATCAAACAATTCATTTTCTTTGTGTATGCGGTCCTGAAATTCTTTTTCCAGTTTATTTTTAGCTGCTATTAATCGTGCTTGTTCTTTTTTTAATGATCTTGCCAGGTTTTTTTCTTTTTCATGGAATCGTGTCACGCCTTTAACAACAACAGATACACAAATAGCCAAAAGAGCGTTTAAAAACAGAAAACTAATCCCTGCTAAATACATTCGTTGTGGAGAGACAAAAAAAGGAAAGGACTGGCCCCAATTTTTGTTAATCATGAAATAGCTGATAATTGATAAGGTTATTGCATTTATTAAAACAGCAGTAAGAGCAGCTCGTGAGCCCAATAAAATTCCTGTAAAAATTGAAAAACAAAACAGCCATGCTGGTCCACCGCTTAAAGGACCTGTAAAAATAATAATTGTCAAACCAACACCATATACAATTATGAGAGTGATTGCTGCGCGAACAGCAAAGCTAATATGGGCAGAAATCAAAAGAAAAACACTCATTATCAAGGCGATTGCATAAAAAATCAGCAAATTCATGAGGTTGTTTTTAATCAGCATTGGAATGGCTAAGATAAAAATAAAGAGGCCGATCAATACACCTGGAAAAAGAATTGAAAACAGGATTCGTGCGCGCCAATAAGAAAGGCTTTCAATCTCTTCTTTGCCCATATGAAGCATTTTTTCAAACAGGACAGATGGTAAGCATTTAATTTTTTCGAAATATGAATATTTTTTTTCCATCACAACCTGTTATAAATTTTATCTGATCCATTCCCAAACCATAAGATTGCCGGAAGGGCTTAATATTTCTATTAATTTTAATAAAAATCATCCTATAATAGATAAATCTTTATTGCAAAGTGAATCTTAAAAGCAAATTTGAAAATTCAAACAAGATTTTGTAATTATTCAGCTCTTACGCTTGAAACCGCCCTGTCTGATGGATATTTCGGTTCGATGCTAAACGCTTAACCTCCTACAAATATCCATCAGACAGGGCTTTGAAGATACCTTTTTTAAACGGGCTGAACAATTACAAGGTTGGTAAAAATTAAAAAGAACCATAGAGTACAAGAATTAAATATAATCTGAATAAATCCTTTCTACCCTGGATGTTAAGCCGGATACAATTTCATAATTTATAGTATTAATCCTGGCTCCCAGTTCATCTGCTCCAATGGTCTCATTCCCCTGGGAGCCTATCAACACAACTTCGTCGCCAATGTTTATATTTGAGATGTCTCCCACATCAATCATGGTTTGATCCATGCAGACCCTCCCTACCACAGGCACTCTGCACCCTTTTACCAGCATAAAGCAATTGGATGAAAATTGCCTTGAAAACCCATCTCCATATCCGACAGGCACAGAGGCAAGCTTTGTCACATTCCTTGTTGTATGGGTCATTCCATAGCTGACGTTAAATCCTTTGGAAACCTTTCTGACACTCGTAACAACTGATACAAGCTTCATGGCCGGCACAAGTTTTACTTTTGATCTATCCACTTCACATGAAGGATAAAGTCCATAAATGGAAATACCAGCTCTAACCATATCAAAATGAGAACCAGGAAATTCGATTATGCCGGCACTGTTTGCAGCATGGCAGATTTTAAATTCAATGCCTTTTTTCTTTAAATCATCCAGCAAAGATGTAAACAACTCTATCTGTGAGTTTGTATAGGCCTTATCCTCGTGATCGGCAGCAGCAAAATGGGTATATATACCATTAATCTCAATACCCGGTAATTTTAGAATCTTCTCAATTTCTTTTACTACTTTTTGGTTTACTGTTTTCTCAGCCTTATTGTTCCTGATAATCATTCCCACCCTGCCCATTCCCGTATCAATCTTTAGATGCACTTTAACAGGTCTGTTTAAGGATTTTGCTTTGTTGGACAAGGCCTTTGCCATCTTAAGGTCATACACAGTCGTCACAAGATCAAGATCGTTTATCATTGCTGCCTGGGAAGGGTGGGTATATCCCAGGACCAGTATAGGTATTTTGATGGTCTCTTTCCGGATTTGCTCAGCTTCATTGAACCTTGCAACTCCCAGCCATTCAACACCTTGTTTTACTGCTGCTTTGGCAATCTGAACTGCCCCATGTCCATAGGCATCAGCTTTAATCACAGCCATGAATTTAGATTTTTTATTTGTGATTTGTTTTAGATTTTGAATATTCTTTTGGATGGCATCAAGATCAATACAGGCCTTTACAAGGGGATATTCCATGGATGATTCCTTTTCAGCGGCTTTAGGACTCCAAATTTTATAACTTGAACTAAATTGCTTGTCTTTAACGAATAATTGATGCCGTAACATATTTATTAATTGTATTTTGAAGTTCAATCATTTCTTTATCAGAAAAAAAATTTTTATCTGTTGATAAAAAATCAGGATCAAGAACGCTTACTTTCCTTGAACACTTCTGAAGAATATATTTTGGGGCACCAGAAATCATTTTTCCAATATCATCCATAATTTTTTTGCTGACAAATGGTCTTGTGCAGGTAGTTCTGAACTCGTATGCAGGGGCTTTGTCCATTAAAATACGGGTGCTTTCGACAATATTTGCAGTATCAAATTTTTCAGGAATCACAAGGTGATAGTTTTCAAGGTTGGTTTTTATATCCATTGAGATAAAATCAACAAGTTTATTTTTAATAAGGTTTTCCAGTACCCGGGGCCTGGCCCCATTACTGTCCAGTTTTAATTTATACCCCATGTCTTTTATTTTTTGGCAAAAAAAGAAAAGATCAGTTTGCAATGTTGGCTCTCCGCCTGTTATAACAACCCCTTCTATAAATCCTTGTCTTTTTTTTAAGAATCTGAAAATTTCAGTTTCATCATAAAAATTGCCGACCCTTTTTTGAGGGTCGGCAACAAGATCGGGATTATGGCAATATGGGCATATGAAATTACACCCCTGTGTAAAAATGATGCATGCTATGGTTTCAGGAAAGTCAATTAAGGAGGTTTTTTGAAATCCACCTATATCCACTTTTTTTTCCTTTATCAGGCCACTTTAGAGACGTTAAATGTTTTACGCATGCAAAATTCCGTCTGTTTTCCATTATTCCATTGTCCAACAGGTCTTAAGTACCCCACGACTCTTGAGTACACTTCCGTTTCCGCATTACAGGTTTCACATCTTTCATGTTCACCTGAAATATATCCATGGGAAGGACATACACTGAAAGTTGGGGTCAATGTAAAATAGGGGAGTTTAAATGCATTGGCCACTTTTTTCACTACATTTTTCACCACGGCTGTGTCTGTAACTTCTTCACCTAAGAAAAGGTGCTGAACAGTTCCGCCCGTATATTTGACCTGCAGTCTGTCCTGAAGTTCAAGGGCTTCAAAGATGCCATCAGTATGGTTTACCGGCAGATGGGTGGAATTGGTATAAAAAGGGTTTTTCCCCTGTTTATATTCTTCTTCATTGGCACAGATGATATTTTCAAATTTGGCCTTGTCCATACTGGCAAACCTGTATGTGGTTCCTTCGGCCGGAGTTGCTTCAAGATTGAAGATTTCATCGGTTTCTTCCTGTAATTTTTCAATCCTGGTTCTGATGTGATCCATTATTTTTACGCTGAAATCCTGACCATTTTGTGAAGCAATGTTTTCACCCATAAAGTTGATACAGGCCTCATTCATTCCCAGGATGCCAATGGTGGAAAAATGGTTGCGCCAGTAAACGCCTGTGCTCTCTTTGATTTTTCTTAAATAGAATTTTGAATAGGGATAAAGATCACCCAGGGTAAATTTTTCAAGAATTTTTCGTTTAATACTCAATGAGTCTGCTGCAATTTGTATCAGAGTATCCAGGCGTTCAAGAAAATCAGCCTCATTCTTTGCCAGATAACTGATTCTCGGCAGGTTCAGAGTTACAACACCAATGGAACCGGTCAGGGGGTTGGCACCGAAAAGACCGCCGCCTCTTTTTCTCAGTTCCCTGTTGTCCAGTCTCAACCTGCAGCACATGGAACGGGCATCCTCAGGATCCATATCTGAATTAACGAAATTTGAAAAATATGGAATACCGTATTTCCCCGTCATTTTCCATATATTCTCAAGATTGGGGTTGGTCCAGTCAAAATCTTCGGTAATATTATATGTAGGGATCGGGAAGGTAAACACCCGGCCTTTTGCATCCCCTTCCATCATGACTTCTGCAAAGGCTGCATTCAGAGTATCCATTTCTTTTTGATATTCTGAATAGGTTTTTTGTTTATATTTTCCACCTATCATGATTGGAGAATCCTTTAAAGTGGATGGAACATTCAGATCCATGGTGATATTGGTAAACGGTGTCTGGAATCCGACCCTTGTAGGAATATTGATATTAAATATAAACTCCTGAAGGGCTTGCTTAACATTTTTGTAAGTTAATTTGTCTTCTCTTATAAACGGTGCTAAAAGCGTGTCAAAGTTGGACATGGCCTGGGCCCCTGCAGCCTCGCCCTGCAATGTATAGAAAAAGTTGACAATCTGCCCCAGTGCACTTCTGAAATGTTTAGGGGGAGAAGACTCCACTTTTCCGGCCACTCCTTTAAAACCTTCGGCCAGCAGGTCCTGTAAATCCCAACCCACGCAATATACTGACAAAAGGCTTAAATCATGAATATGAAGATCTCCTTTGTAGTGCGCATCTCTGATATGTGGTGGATAAATTTTGTTGAGCCAGTATTCTGCTGTAATATCTGAAGATATGTAGTTGTTCAATCCCTGGAGAGAATAACTCATATTGCTGTTTTCTTTTACTTTCCAGTCCATTCTCCTGATATAGGATTCCATGAGCCCTACATTTTCATTAATTGCAATTTTTCTGATCTGGTTGTGCTGCTCCCGATAAATAATATAGGCTTTGGCTGTTTTATAAAACGGGGAATCCAAAAGGACTCTTTCCACAATGTCCTGGATTTCCTCTACTTCAGGAATTATCCCAAGACGCATGTCTCTTGCCAGTGTGACAACTTTCATAGTCATTTTCCTGGCTTCTCTTTCATTGAATTCACCCGTTGCCTCGCCTGCTTTTTTAATGGCATGAGTGATTTTAGAGGAATCAAATTCCGATATTCTACCATCCCGTTTTTTAATTTGCTCAAACATGTATCCACCTCTTGAAATCTGATTGAAATTAACATATCTTTTGTCAGCGACAGAATGATGATAAAATAAAGTTACCAGGCACACTGAACCATAGACTTAATCAACATATTGGTGTTTGTCAAGAAAAAAATCTATATGTTGTGGTTTAATCATTATTTAATGGAAGTATAAATGCAATTAGACCAAAATCCATTCTTTAGAAAAACCATAACATCCTGGTATGATTCAAATTCTGCATGCTGGACCCTTATTGTGATTATGGTCTTTATATTTATCTTTGCAATTGCAGGTATTATAGTGGGGTCGGGGAATTCAAGCTTCCATGAACATGTCTGGTTCCCCATTTTTCTGGCATTTTTAAGCTTAATTCTGGTGATTAAAACATTTTTAAGAGTTAAACGGCGGTCAAAAAACAACTAGTTCCCGATCAGGCACTAACTAATCGTTTTTTAACAACACCTCTATAAGATGGTATAAAATTTTTGCAGTTACCCCCCAGATTAAAACATCTTCAAAAGGGTATGTCAGGAGCATGACATTTGGTGTTGGTCCATGAAATGCTTTTTTTTTGTGCAGATCAAGCAAATACTTTAGCGGAATCTGGAATACTCTTGCTATTTCAGTCTTGTCATAATGAATAGTTTCTTTTTGATTCCAGATACCGAGCCAGGCTTCAATGTCTTTGTTGTTAATAGTTTGAAAGTGCCCAAGAGAACCTATAACCTCAACGTTTTTTCGATTTATCCCCATTTCTTCGTCAAGTTCCCTTAAGGCAGTATCCTTTGTTGAGCGATCCTTCCTGTCTTTATGACCGCCTGGAAACGCCATCTGGTTGGCCCATGGGTATCCCTCCACATCTGCTTTCTGGATAAATACCAGCTCAACAACCTCCTGATTAAAAACAAGCAGTGCTATAACGCTTGTGGGTTGAAATAAATCATCCTCTGGAGGCCCGGGGTGAGATCCTTTTTGAACAGATGACTTAATATTGCTAATATACTTTTCTTTATCCATGGTTTAATTAAATCCCGGATGTTTATCTTTTTGAAGGCTGTTGTCCCAGATTTTTTATTCTCGGATCATTTTTTACCCACATTATGTAAGAATTTACAATAAAATTATTATTTTTAATGATTATTTTCAAATACAGAAAGTTTAAGTTTTCGGCGTGCGGGTAATCAAAACTATTCCACCAATCACCAGTACAGCGCCGAAAACCTGAATATTTGCAAGGTGCTCCCCAAACAGTATTGCTGCTAAACATATGGTTAAGACGGGCTCAATATTCAATATCATTGTTGCTTTTACAGGCCCTATGATTTTCATACCTGCAAAAAATGTTATATAAGCGAAAGCAATTGCGATGCCTGATCCACTCACTTTTAACCAGCCCGTCCGGGTTCCAATAATTTCTACACCATTGGTTAATACAAAGAACAGCACAAATAACAGGGTGCCCCCTGCCATGCTGTGGAGGAGCACTGCCTGGGGATCAGCCGTTTTGAGCATAAGACTGCTCACTGTAACAAAACTTGCAAAACCTATGGCTGCTATAACAGCGTACATAATTCCAAGGAGTTGCAGACCTCCTGTTGTTTGAACTTTCAAAGCAAGTGAAAGGCCTATAAAGGCTATAATAATTGCCGTCAGGCGCCTTGGTGTAATGGGTTCATTTTCTGTAAATCTGGATATAATTGCAACAAAAAACGGGCAGGTATAAAAGATAAGAACAGCCAGACTTATTGGAATATATTGTGTGGCACCCAGATAACCAATCCCCATCATAAAAACCGAAATACCGAGTGTTGATCGTCTCTTTATATGGGCTTAAATTTTCTGATTATTTTGAACTGATTAAAAATTTCCAATTTATTTTGTGCAAAGAAGTGGTCGCTTTGCTCCCATGATTGGGTTTTTTAAGGCATA